>NZ_JACSJP010000001.1:1200000-1837930 GCF_018617095.1 Exiguobacterium sp. s83
CGATACATAACGGATGAATGTTAAATAGACTGTCCCACCCGTCGCAAGTTCGATCGGTTTTGTGTATTGAATCAACTCGTCCTCATCCGCTTCACCGAACGTCCCTTCCTCAGGGACCATATTCGGATCAATTTTGTAATCGATGGACCCGACGCGAAACGGCGTGCCAGCGATTACCTCCATCCGACTATTGAGAAGGAGAATATCAAAGCTGCTTCCGTCATCGATTTGACCGACATACTCACGAATCTCGTCCAATTCGCCTTCTTCGAGGTAGAGGGCTGCCAATTGAGCATCTTCTTTTAGACGGTCTCGTTCAGAATCCAGATAAAAGTCTTTGAAGAGTTGCCCAAGGACAATCCCGAGCGTCAACAAGACACCGGTCACAAGAAAAATGAGAGTCGTCATAAATCTAGAGCGATACGTCTTCATTCCGAAGTCGGCTCCTCCATCTTATAGCCAAGACCACGAATCGTTTTAATATAGGTCGGTTTCTTCGTTACCGGTTCAATTTTTTCACGAAGGTGACTGATATGGACATCAACAATCCGGGTATCACCTACAAAGTCATAATTCCAAATGGCCGATAACAATTGGTCTCGCGTCAACACGCGTCCTTTATTTTTCGCCAAATAGGCTAACAATTCGAATTCTTTCGGCGTCAACTCGAGGCGCTCTCCTTGCTTGAACACTTCGTAGTTTGAAGTGACGATTTTAACATCTCCGATTTGAATGACGTCCTCTTCAACCGCCGATTCTTGCGGGGCAGAACGTCTAAGAATCGCTTTGACGCGCGCGACTACTTCACGTGGGCTGAACGGCTTCGTCAAATAATCGTCCGCTCCGAGCTCGAGCCCCAATACTTTGTCAAACTCATCATCTTTTGCCGTGAGCATTAAAATCGGTGTATTGACTTTTTGCTGACGAAGTCGTTTGCACACTTCAAGTCCATCCATCTCCGGGAGCATCAAATCGAGCACAATGAGCACGGCGTCCTTTTTCTCAGCCAATTCCAATCCGGTTTTGCCGTCGTGCGCCGTCTCTACTTCAAAGCCAGCTTGTTCTAAATTAAATTTCAATAATGTCGCAATCGACACTTCATCGTCGACAACAATTACTTTATCAGCCACACTGCTTCCTCCTCTTAAACCATCAAATGTCACTTTCTATTTTACAAATCAATGCTTGAAACGACCAACCTCAAAGCAAATCTTTACAAAAACAAAACAAATCCACTTTCAGTGTAGCATGTTCGATAAGAGAGAAGGCGCAAAAAAGGTGCCTCCTGCAACATGACAGGAAGCACCTCAAACTTATAAGACGCTTAATACCGAGCGGACAGAATCCGCAGACCTCGATAGCGCTGCTTTTTCTTCATCCGTCAAGTCGAGCTCTAACACTTGCTCAATTCCATGTTTACCAAGAATCGTCGGGACGCCAAGATACAAATCATGGAATCCGTACTCTCCCTCAAGGTATGCGATGGCCGGTAAGATTCGACGCTGATCTTTTACAATCGCCTCGACCATCTCCACGATGGCAGCGGCTGGCGCATAATACGCCGAGCCATCGCCCAGTAGTTGGACAATCTCGCCGCCACCTTTTCGTGTCCGTTCGACAATTTGCTCGATTCGCTCATGTGGGATGAGTTTTTCGAGCGGAATGCCTCCAGCGTACGAATAGCGTACGAGAGGCACCATATCGTCGCCATGACCTCCAAGGACGAATCCGGATACGTCTTTGACAGAAACATTCAGCTCTTGTGCCACAAACGTTCGGAAGCGAGCCGTATCCAATACACCGGACTGACCGATAACGCGTTCTTTCGGGAACCCTGATTCTTTGAACGCCGCGTACGTCATGGCGTCTACTGGGTTCGTCAATACGATCAGGATGGCGTCTGGAGAGTAACGGGCAATCTCTTTCACAACCGAGCGCATGACGTTTGCGTTCGTTGCGACGAGGTCGTCCCGGCTCATCCCCGGCTTGCGAGCGATTCCCGCGGTAATGACAACCACATCGGAATCGGCCGTGTCCGCGTAATCAGACGTACCTGTGACCCACGAATCAAACCCTTGAATCGGTGCCGTTTCTTGCATGTCGAGCGCTTTCCCTTTCGTCGGTCCTACTTTTTCTTCCATATCGAGCAGTACGACATCCCCTAGCTCACGTTGAGCCAAGTACAGTGCAGTCGTTGCACCGGTGAAGCCACTTCCAATAACAGAAATTTTGTTACGACGAATCATGAGCTCTCCTCCTCGGTCGTCTTACATGTTTTTAATCAATTCATCCGCGAACTCTGAACATTTCACTTCTGTCGCTCCGTCCATGAGACGTGCGAAGTCGTATGTGACAACTTTCGAAGCGATCGTTTTCTCCATTGAGTTGATGATGAGGTCAGCCGCTTCGTTCCAGTTCATGTGGCGGAGCATCATCTCACCTGAAAGAATGACTGAAGAAGGGTTTACTTTATCGAGACCCGCGTATTTCGGAGCTGTACCGTGTGTCGCTTCGAAGATTGCGTGTCCTGTGATGTAGTTGATGTTCGCACCAGGCGCGATCCCGATTCCACCTACTTGAGCAGCAAGTGCATCTGAGATATAGTCACCGTTCAAGTTCATCGTCGCAACGACGTCGAACTCACGTGGACGTGTCAAAATCTGCTGGAGGAAGATATCAGCGATTGAATCTTTGACGATAATTTTCCCTTCAGCTTCCGCTTTCGACTGAGCTTCGTTAGCAGCTGCTTCACCAGATTCTTCTTTGATGCGGTCGTACTGTGCCCATGTGAACACTTTGTCACCGTATTCCGCTTCAGCGAGTGCATAACCCCAGTTTTTGAAGGCGCCTTCTGTGAACTTCATGATGTTCCCTTTGTGGACGAGCGTTAAAGATTTACGGTTGTTCGCAATCGCATATTCAATTGCTGCACGAACCAAACGTTCTGTTCCTTCAGAAGAAACTGGCTTGATTCCGATTCCAGATGTTTCTGGGAAACGGATCTTGTTGACGTTCATCTCGTCTTGCAAGAATTTGATGAGTTTTTTCACTTCGTCGCTTCCTGAAGCGTACTCGATTCCAGCATAGATATCTTCAGTATTTTCACGGAAGATGACCATATCTGTATCTTCAGGACGTTTTACTGGTGATGGAACACCTGTGAAGTAACGAACTGGGCGAAGGCATGTATATAAATCGAGTTCTTGGCGAAGTGCGACGTTCAATGAACGAATTCCTCCACCGACCGGAGTCGTAAGTGGTCCTTTGATGGCGATCAAGTACTCACGAATTTGATCAAGTGTCTCTGTTGGGAGCCATTCGCCTTTTTCGTTATATGCTTTTTCCCCAGCATATACTTCCATCCATTCGATTTTCTTGTCGCCGCCGTATGCTTTTTCAACCGCAGCGTCAAATACGCGAACAGCCGAATTCCAAATGTCAGGACCTGTTCCGTCACCGATAATGAATGGTACGGTCGGTACGTTTGGTACGTTCAATACACCGTTTTCAACTGTAATCTTTTGTCCTTGTGTCAACATAATGAATCCCCCTAAGTACATTACTGTAGGTCGACGCGTACGCCGACCTACGTCACTTGTTAGTTTACCAAACTTTTGTCTAAAATGTGTCTCGAATTAACGTTCGTTTACCGGAACATATTTACGGCTCGTCTCACCGACATATTCCGCACGTGGACGAATCAAGCGATTGTCCGCATATTGCTCGAGAATGTGCGCAATCCAGCCAGACATACGAGATACGGCGAAGATTGGTGTGAATAAATCTTCTTCGAGACCGAGCGCATAATAAGTTGAAGCTGAATAGAAATCGACATTTGGTTTCAAACCTTTTTCCGTTTCGACAAGATGGTCGATTTTCTCAGACATCTCATACCATTTCGGTTCGCCGATTTGAGCAGTCAACTGACGGCTCATTTCTTTCAAATGTTTCGCACGTGGGTCGCCATCCTTGTAAACGCGGTGACCGAAGCCCATGATCTTCTCTTTGCGCTCGAATTTGCCACGAACATATTCTTCAACACGGTCGACCGAGTCGATTTCGTGCAACATTTTCATTACCGCTTCGTTCGCACCACCGTGAAGTGGCCCTTTGAGTGCCCCCATGGCCGCCGTGACACCTGAATACATATCTGAAAGCGTCGCTACACAAACGCGAGCAGTGAATGTCGAAGCATTCAACTCGTGGTCTGCGTGTAAGATGAGCGCTTTATCAATCGTCTTTTCTGCTACATCGCTCGGCTCTTCACCGTTTAGCATGTATAAGAAGTTCGCAGCGTAAGAAAGACCTGGTTTCGGTGCGACCGGCTGCTCCCCTTTACGAAGACGGGCGAATGCCGTCACGATTGTAGCGACTTGTGCTTGTAGGCGAATCGCTTTACGCATGTTGGCCTCGTCACTCATGTCTTCAGATTCCTCATCATATAGAGCGAGTTGCGAAAGTGCCGTACGAATCGTCGCCATTGCATTGGCTGATTTCGGTGCACGTCTTAACGTATCAATCACCTCTTCAGGCAATGTCGCTTCTTTTACAAGCGCATCTGAGAGCGCTGTCAATTCCTCTGCATTTGGTAAGTGGTCGTTCCACAATAAGAACACTACTTCTTCGAATGTGGCGTTGTCCGCTAAATCATCAATGGTGTATCCTCCGTAAGTCAATTGTCCGTCAATAATTGAGCTGACTTTTGAGGCTGCTGCCACAATACCTTCTAACCCTTTTGTCGTTGACATTCATAACTCCCCCTCAGTCTTGAATAAAGTGGTCGACCGTAAAAACAGTCTGTTTATAGGGAATAAGGATACGGGACGGGTTGTTCCCCTGCATTCACCCAGTCTCCGTTTACCCTGTCCTTTATATAGTATAAACAATTTACTGCAAAAAAGAAATGTAAGCGGCTTCAGTTGTCAGAAAATATCAAAACCATTTTTCAATAACTTGATATCCACCTAAAATCAATGCCGCGATACCAGCTCCGACAAGCGGTCCAACGGGAATCCCTTTCATGAATCCAACCGCTAGAATCGTACCTGCGAGGAGTGCCGTGGTGACGACCGGGTCGACACGCATCAGTTGTACACCTTGCCCCGCAGCAATGGCAACGAACATCCCTGAGGCAAATGCGACAATCCCGACCGGCCCTTTAATACTATTCCACAATTCTTTAAACCCGATATCGCCGGTCGCAATTGGGACGAGAACTGCGATCGTAATGATTGTCACACCCCAGCTGATTCCTTTCGATGCAAGTGTCGGAAATAACTGGTCTCCGAATCCGATTGCTTTGATGATCAACAAGACGCTACTTGCGATAATGACAGATTGGTTATTTGAAATGACACCGATTAAGACAAGCATCAATAAAAATAGATATGCACTCATACGTATTCCTTTCTTTGAACGGAAAAAGAACCGACCTTTGTAGAAGGCCGGTTCGATTGTCGTTCAATTATGCGTTGTAGATTTTACCTGTGAGTGGGTCGATTGAAATCATCTGACCGTCACGAAGCGATGCTGTCGCTGCATCAACACCTACGATGACTGGCTTGCGAAGTGATGGTCCAACGATCCCAGCATGGCTCGTCAATCCGCCGTCTTCTGTGATGATCCCAGCCGCTTTTTCGATCGCAGGCATCATTTCTTTATCTGTGAATGGTGCGACAAGAATCATGCCGTCTTTCGCTTTTGCATTTGCTTCATCCGCATTTTTCGCGACAACGACTTCTCCAACAACACCGCGCTCACCGATTCCACGCCCGTCTGCGAGAGCGTGACCAACAATGTGGACTTTCATCATGTTTGTCGTACCAGCTGTCGCCGCAGGAATACCAGCTGAGATGACAACGAGGTCACCGTCAGTGACGAATCCAGCGTGACGTGCCGCTTCCGATGCTTGAACCAACATTTCATCCGTGTTGTTCGGCATTGTTTCAGCAACGATTGGGTATACGCCCCATACGAGGTTCAATTGACGCGCAACGCGCTCCGATTCTGTCACCGCGATGATGTTCGCTTCAGGACGATACTTCGCTGTACGAGCAGCCGTATAACCTGATTGTGTCGGTGTCAAGATTGCTTTGGCGTTCAAGTTGATTGCCGTGTGCGCAACCGCTTGAGAGATCGCATCCGTCACTGTGTGCTCACTGCGCTTCTGACGATCTTTCAACAAGTTTTTGTAGTCGAGCATGCGTTCTGTACGCTCTGCGATTGCAGCTTGCATTTGAACAGATTCGATTGGGTAGTCCCCTGCAGCTGTTTCACCAGAAAGCATGACTGCGTCTGTTCCATCCAAGATTGCGTTTGCTACGTCTGATGCTTCCGCGCGTGTCGGACGCGGGTTACGTTGCATTGAATCAAGCATTTGCGTTGCTGTGATGACCGGCTTCCCGAGATCGTTACACTTCTTGATGAGTTCTTTTTGAACTGGTGTCACTTCTTCTGTCGGGATTTCAATTCCGAGGTCCCCACGGGCTACCATCAAACCGTCAGAGATTGCCAAGATTTCTTCGATGTTATCGACACCTTCTTGGTTCTCGATTTTCGGGTAAATCTTGATGTGTGATGCGTTATGTTTTTCGAGAAGTTGGCGAATTTCAACTACGTCAGATGCACGACGTACGAATGATGCTGCAATCACGTCAATGTCTTGTGAGATCCCGAACTCGATGTCCGCGATGTCTTTGTCCGTGAGGGCAGGAAGGTTTACCTTGACGTTTGGCAAGTTAACACCTTTCTTCGTCTTGATGATTCCTTCGTTTTCAATGACGCAACGGAGATCACGGTTATCAAGCTTTTCAACGACACGGAGTCCGATGAGACCGTCGTCGAGCATGATGTGTGAACCGACTTCCACATCATCGTAGAGTCCTTCGTACGTCACAGAGAAACGATCTTTCGTTCCGACGATTTCTTCCGTTGAGACGATTGTGACTTCTTTTCCTTTTTCAAGAAGTGCCTTACCGTCTTCGAATGTATGCGTGCGGATCTCTGGACCTTTTGTGTCGAGAAGAACAGTGACAACTTTACCCGCTGCTTTCGCCGCTTCACGGATGTCACGGATACGAGCTCCGTGCTCTTCATAGTCACCGTGTGAGAAGTTGAGACGGGCAACGTTCATCCCAGCTTCGATCATCTCAGGAAGACGCTTCTCAGAAGCCGGTCCAATGGTACATACAATTTTCGTTCTACGCATAATATAAAAACCTCCTAGGGGATATAGTGCAACTTACAAACAGAAAACGGGGGGCCTTGGACCGTATCCCGTCTCTGCAACATACAAAATCGTTTAAATCGACAATTGGTTAACGAGGTCAATCAATTGCATATCAATCGTGTGCTTGTTATTGTCGAGCGCCTCATCGATATCAAGATCCATCATCTGGTTGTTACGGATTCCGACAACGCGGCCCGCTTTCCCTTCGAGCAAGATCTCAACAGCGTATGCACCCATGCGACTTGCAAGGACACGGTCAGCGGCAGTTGGGGAACCACCACGTTGGATGTGACCGAGAATCGTGACGCGTGTTTCTGAGTTCGTCTTCTCCGCAATCAATTTGCCGATTTCTTCCGCACTTCCCGCACCTTCAGCAACGATGACGATTGAGTGCTTCTTACCGCGTGCAATCCCGTGATTGATTCTTTCCACGATTGCATTCAAATCTTCTGGACGTTCTGGGACGAGAATCGACTCAGCACCACCAGCGAGACCAGAATAAAGCGCGATATCACCAGCGTCGCGCCCCATGACCTCGATGACATACGTGCGTTCATGTGATGACGCCGTATCACGAATCTTATCGATCGCATCAAGCGCTGTGTTGAGCGCCGTGTCAAAACCGATTGTCGCATCTGTTCCTGGGATATCGTTATCGATTGTACCCGGAAGGCCGATTGTTGGGAATCCGAGTTCAGTCAATTTTTGAGCTCCGCGATAAGAGCCATCTCCACCAATGACCACGAGGGCATCGATATTGAACTTCTTCAACTGTTCTACTGCTTTCGCGCGACCTTCTTCTGTTCTGAATTCAGGACAGCGCGCAGAGCGAAGGAACGTACCTCCACGTTGAATGATATCGCCGACTGATCCAAGATTTAATTCGACTAAATCACCTTCGATTAATCCTTGATAGCCGTTATACACGCCGTACACTTCAAGACCTTCAAAAATTGCTTTTCGGGTCACGGCACGGACAGCAGCGTTCATTCCAGGAGCGTCTCCTCCGCTTGTTAATACCGCAATACGTTTTAAATTCACGTCGCTCACCTCTTATGTGTTTTAACGAAATCTGAAAATAAAATACCACGTCTGACCTTTGTTTTACAACACAAGTATGTGAAAAAAATGCATAGGGTATCTTACAAAACAGTCAGTTGATGAATGAATAAAGCTTTATTCAAAGCCATTGTTACCGTTTTCACTCATTAATTGTGCCAATTTGATGATATTTGGTCGCACGTCCTTGAATCAGCTCAGAAGTCGATTGCGCGAGCAACTCATTCATATGCTGTAATAAGACAGGTTTCAAGAGTGACGACTGTAGTGACACATCAACGTGTGCCCCCCCATACACTTCTCCTACCACTTGATCGACAATCCCTAGGTTGAATAAATCTTGTGCTGTAATCTTCATCGTCTCCGCCGCACGTTCTGCTTGTTTCGCATCTTTCCACAACAGTGCCGCTGCACCTTCTGGCGAGATGACCGAGTACGTACTATTCTCAAGCATCAATAGACGGTCGCATACACCAATTCCAAGCGCACCGCCTGAACCACCTTCCCCAATGACAACGGAGACGATCGGCACTTTCAGCGTCGCCATCTCAAACAAGTTACGGGCGATCGCTTCACTTTGCCCTCTCTCTTCTGCGGCTTTCCCCGGATAAGCCCCTTTCGTGTCAATAAATGTCAAAATGGGACGGTTGAACTTTTCGGCTTGCTTCATGAAACGCAAGGCTTTTCGATAGCCCTCCGGGTGTGGCATACCAAAATTCCGTTTCATGTTCTCTTTCGTGTTCCGCCCACGCTGATGTCCGATAATCGTCACCGGCACTCCTTCAAACGTTGCGAGTCCAGATACGATTGCCGCATCGTCATATCCGTGTCGGTCCCCATGAAGTTCCATGAAGTCAGGGAACACATGTTGGATGTAATCGAGCGTCGTCGGACGCTTCGGGTTTCGCGCCAACTGGACGCGGTCCCACGGTTTCATATTCCCATAAATATCTTTTTCTAATCGGTCGAGCTTTAACTCGAGATGACGAATCTCTCGGGATAAATCAATCCCTTTCGTCTCAGCCGTCTCCCGTAATTTATTTAGCTGTTCGGTGACTTCTTTGATTGGGTCAAACATGACGGACACCCCCATCGTGTAATTCGATCATCTTCTTCAAGAACGAACGCATCTGTTCACGATGAATGACTGCATCCAGCTGCCCAGACTCAAGTAGAAACTCGGCAGTTTGAAAGTTCTCTGGAAGCTTTTCCCGAATCGTCTGTTCGATGATTCGTCGTCCTGCAAACCCGATGAGCGCTCCCGGTTCCGCGACGTTCAAGTCGCCAAGCATCGCAAAACTCGCTGACACACCACCAGTCGTCGGATGTGTCAAATACGCGATGTACAGCAGTCCTGCTTCGTCATGTTCTTTTAGAGCGATGGACGTATTGGCCATTTGCATCAAACTGACCATTCCTTCTTGCATCCGTGCCCCACCTGATGCTGTGAACAAGACGACTGGAAGCCCAAGTGATGTGGCGGTTCGAACAGCCGAAGCAATCGCTTCTCCGACGTATGCACCCATCGATCCCATTCGGAATCTCGCATCCATCACACAGACAACGAGTGGAAGTCCGTCGATTGTCGCCTTTCCACATACGACGGCCTCTTCGATCCCGGTCCGCTCCCGATCTTTCGTCAACTTCTCCTCATAGTCAGGAAAGTCGAGTGGATTCGCCTTGACAGAAGGTCCCGCAAATCGTTCGAACGACCCTTCGTCAACAAGCATATCAATCCGTTCTTGCGCATGAAGCGGAAAATGATAACCGCAATCACACACTTTGTGGTTCTCATTCAACTGTTTTGTATAATGCATATATTTACAAGATGGACATTTCGTCATTAATCCCTGTGGTGCGTCAATCTTTGGTTCTCGTTGACGCAATGGCATATATCGTTTCGGTTTCTTGAAAAAAGCAGTCATCGCTTCCCCCTCGTTCATTCCGGCATCCCCATTCCACGCCACGTCTCGACAAACTGTTTCCGTTCCTCGAGCGTATATAAATCCCCAACGTCTAATCCTTCAAAAAAGCGGTTGACCTCACTCCAAATTCGAATGAACAGTTCATTCTTCAACTGAAAGATGAGTTGCTGGCGAAACGTTCGATCATCATCGATCACCGTTTCTAATAGAGCCAGTCGTTCCTTAGTCGGTTCAATTTCTGAAAACGCCATGCGCTCCAATAGTCTAAGCATCTCAATAATATCGGTCGCTTTCGTCTGTTTGGTCACAATGAACTCCGACAATATCTCAATGTACCGATGTCGGTCTTGTTCACACAAAAAGGTACCACCACCATGTCTCGTTTCCACGATGCCTAAAAAACTCAACGCTCGTAACGCTTCGCGAACCGAAGCGCGACTAATGGACAGCGTTTCGGCGAGCTCTCGTTCGGATGGAAGCCGATCACCTGGAACTAAAGACGATTGGACAATTAATTTTCTAATCTTTGAAATGTTTCCGTGAAATGAGGATGCGTGTTTTTCATGCATCTGACCGTTCAACTCCCTTTTTTGGATCATCTATCAAACTTAAGTGGTCAGACCAATTAGTGCGATTATATCACTTTTTAGGACTTGGTACTAGTTTCTGGACCAACCATTTTTGTATCGATTCGTTTCAGTACGACATTTTCTTCCCCGAACCGTCTTTTCGCTTCCGCCACATACTCTTCATTCGGATTGATTGAAAAAGCTGAAGCCAGTTGTTTCACTTCCTTCGAATCCGTGAATCGGCATACAACCGGGACATCCCCTTGTGCTCGTTGAATCCAATCTTCCAATTCAGGGAAGCGGTCGAGTGTGAGCCGGATGAATAAGGCTTGCCCGTGTAACGGTCGAACCCGTTCGACAATCAATTGCTTGCGACCATCCCGTTCATTCGAATGGACCTCTAGTAACAAGATGTTACCGGCATAGAGGGACCGTCCAAACTGCGCGAATGTTCGAGGAAACACGACGACCTCGTCTTGCGTCATGCCATCGTCCACCATGAGAACACCCATCCGTTCTTGTTTTTTTGTCATGAACGTACGTACGTCATCTACATATACGACGAGATAACCGTTTGTTCCATTCATGACTTCTTCAATTGTAGACGGTTCGATCCCGATATCCGGAAGTGCCGTCAATGGAGAGTGGACCACCCATGTCCCGAGCGCCTCCCTCTCTTCTTCAGACCAATTCGGTTCTTTCACTTTTTTCTGTTTTAGTCCGAGTGAAGACAGCTCATCCGGTAAAAAATGTGTTCCCGCTTCTTCTCGCAAACGTTCGACTGCTTCAAAGGCATGTGTCCGGTCACCGTGATACATCCGGTCGAGCGCGCCCGCACCAAGTAATCGACGTAATTTCAGTTGGTCTTTATTTTTCCACTCCATGGCTTCTTGAAGCGTTCTGACATCTTTCAACTGCCCGTTCAGTTCAATCAGTCGGTCCACATCCCGTTTGGTCAACCCCTGGACCGCCTTCAACCCGAGCCGGACGCCCGGTCCCTCAAGTGTCGCGTCAGCGTGACCATGTAAGACGTCCGGTGGGTACACCGGAATTTGATCTTTCCGTAACAGTCTGACAAGTTCCGTTGTTTTTTCTGATGTCACCACATGAAAGACACGAGGGAAATGTGCTTTGACGTAAGCCAATCGGTAACTGATCAAACTGTAGGCGACAGCGTGAGAGCGGTTAAATCCGTACCCGGCAAACTTTTCAATCCATGAAAAGATTTGCGCAAAGACGTCCTGGTCTCCCGCTTTTGCTTGTTGCAAAAATCGTTCTCGTTCCCGAGCAATCGTTCCGGTATCCTTTTTGGCAATAGCACGTCTGACCAAATCCGCTTCCGCATAGGAATAGCCTCCGAGTTTACGGAGAAGTTTCATCACCTGTTCTTGATAGACGAGTACACCGTATGTCGGTCTCATGACGTCTTCTACGTCTGGGTGGACTGGTTGGTAAGGCATACCGTGCTTTCGCTTCGCATACGTTTCGATGAATTGCATCGGTCCCGGGCGATAGAGTGACATCGTGACAACGATATCTTCAAACTCAGTCGGTTTCACTTGTCGAAGCGCTTGCTTCATCCCGGTCGATTCGAATTGGAAGATTCCGTCCGTCTCACCTCTCGCAAGCAGTCGATACGTCCGGGCATCGTTTAGCGGAATCGTTTTCAGAGAGAACAGCGCGTCACTTTCTCGAATCAAGTCTTCCATCTTTCGCAAGCGACTCAAGTTTCGTAATCCGAGCAAGTCAATTTTTAGAAGCCCGACCTCTTCCAAATCCTTCATATTATATTGGGTCACGTGTTCTTCGAGCTCGGGTTGGAGCGGCGTCACTTCTTCAATCGGTTGACGACTGAGCACCACTCCTGCCGCGTGAACGGAGGATTGACGCGGCAAACCTTCTAGCTGTTTGGCAATCCGTAATAACTGCTGACGCTTTTGGCTACCGGCAAACCACTTCATCTGCTTCTGGCTCGACATCAGTTCATCAAGTCCTCCGGCTTTCGCTTGCTTGCTCGCAGCCTGCCCTTCCTCAAGGGTCATCCCGAGCGCTCTCGCAACGTCTCGAATTGCCGCTTTCGCACCGAACGTGGCAAGTGTCCCGATCTGTGCGGCATGCGTATGACCGTATCTTGATAGTACGTAAGAAACCACTTCCTCACGACGTTCATCTTCAAAATCGAGGTCTATGTCTGGCATCGACACACGCTCTGGATTTAAGAATCGTTCGAACAACAACCCGTAATGAACCGGATCGACTTCCGTGATATGGAGGGCAAAACTGACGAGTGAACCTGCTGCCGATCCACGCCCCGGACCTACTTCAATCCCAGATTCTCGAGCAAACCGAACGATGTCTTCCACGATCAAGAAATAGGAAGAAAATCCGGTATTGGCGATGACTTCAAGCTCAAACTTTGCCCGCTCGATGTAAGGTTCTTTCACGAGTTCCATCGCCTTCAACCGCTCACCGACAAGTCGTTTCAGCTTTTGATCGGCATCCGGAATTTCTGGAATCGCCCCTTCCGCACGTGGTAGATGATCTAGCCGAATCAATGCCTCGAATCGATCCAGTTCCGATAATTCTTCCGTTGTGAACCAGTCATTCATTTCACTCGGTAGTCGAACGTGCAATCCTTTTTGTCGCACGTCTTCATTCGACATCACGTCCCCTTCGCGAATGGCAGAAATGGCTCGGAATCCTTCCAGATCTTCCGGTCTCATGTATCTCGTTTCAGGGGCCGGAATCAATTGGACAGCAAGCTCTTCGCGCATGAGACGAAGTTGTTTCAACACTTGTACCTGTTCCGTAGTCTGAGGTGCCGGTAGTCCGAGCCACAGCTTCTCTTCATCGACAAACGACAAGAGTTGATGATAAAGGCGACGCCGGTGAACCGGATCACTCGCTTTCCAATTTTCAGGTAATACGATCAGCGGCATCGTTGTCCGTCCTTCAATTCCTCCCGCCTGGATGATACGATATTGTTCCTTAAGCTCCGTTTCGTTAGATGAATACACAATCACGGATACGTCTAACCCATCCAATCGGAGGACCGTTCTCAGTCCGATTAGCGGTTTCACCTCATATCGTTGGCAATATGACAAAAATGTCGGAACCCCATAGAACGCATCGTCTGCGATCGCCACGGAACGACTTCCCCGTTCGGTCATCTGCAAGACATATTGTTCTAACCGGATTGTACTTTGTAGTAAACTATAAGCAGTTCTGACATTCAGATGAATCATCGTTGGCCTCCTTTCTATATTAATGGAATTGTCAAACTCAATTCATCACTTCTCTGATACAATAATTATAGACAAAACTCACGACAAAAGGGGGTAAAAGCGTATGATTATCAATCGGGGACAGATTGCACGCGATAAGTTAGAAAAATTACAGCATGGTCAAACAGTGTTTGCCGACAGCCCAGAAATCATCGACCGGCTCCGTAAGTACATTACTGAGTATCAGCTCGACGTCGTCGAGGACGTGACCGAACGAGGTACATGGTTCATCCCAAAGGAAAATGGAGACAAATGAAGAGAGCTGACCAAGGTCAGCTCTCTTCATTTTCTTCAAACGTGAATTCCCCAGCCACTTCATTCAAAGCCGCAATCACGTCATCCATCTCATCCCATGTGTCAATCGTGGCACCAGCCGCCATCGGATGACCTCCCCCACGG
This sequence comes from Exiguobacterium sp. s83, assembly GCF_018617095.1. Taxonomy (GTDB): domain Bacteria; phylum Bacillota; class Bacilli; order Exiguobacteriales; family Exiguobacteriaceae; genus Exiguobacterium; species Exiguobacterium profundum. The sequence goes on from NZ_JACSJP010000001.1 coordinate 1,214,465, forward strand.
TATCGCTTGGCCACTTCATTGATGACAGGACCTTTCGACCGGATGCGCACACGAATCTCTTCTTTGTTTTCCACGAACATGACCCAACATTTCAATCCCTCAAGACCCGAGAAGCTATTGACGAGTTGAGACGCCGCTTCTAGAGAGGCATGGAACGTTCGAAGCACATCCTTGTCAATCTTCACATAGCCGACCCCCTCTTCCGTTACTTGGACATGCTGTAATACATAGCCTTGCAGTTGGAGAGTCGCTAAATTCGTTTTATACATGTGACGATATAATTTATTCGTGTCGATGTCTTTCGCAATCAGCGCCGAAGCAATCTCAAACGTTCGGGCCGTAGCATTTCGAAACTGGAAACGTCCTGTGTCGCCAACGATGCCGGCATAGAGTAAAAATGCCGCCTCTTGGTCAATGGGATATCCCCAAATGTCCGCGAGTTCCACAATCATCTCAGACGTCGAACTGACCGAGGTATCGACAATCTGTGTCATCGCATACGGATCTTCATCAGGATGATGATCGATTTTGATGATCGTCTTCCCTTTCAATGCGAAAGGTCCATCGATTCGCTCTTGATTCGCCGTATCCAAAATAAGGACGAGCGCGTCCTGATACATTTCTTCTTCGACATGTTCCATCTTTCCTAAAAACTCAAGGTCTGGCACCATGCCACCGACCACATAGATTTGTTTCTCCGGATGAACCGATTTTAAAATGCGTTGTAAACCTAGCTGACTCCCCAATGCATCAGGGTCTGGTCGTACATGGCGGTGGATGAAAATGGTGTCAGCCGCCTCAATTTCTGATTTGATTGTATCCGCTTCCTGCCATTGCGTCATGATGATTCCTCACTTTCCTACACACTATTATGGTATGATGATAACAGATTACGAGATAGAAAGGGGTTCCTTCACTTGCAACTTGTCATGATTGGACTCATTTTGTTCGCGCTCGGTGCGTACCTCGTCTTTAAGCGCCGCGCTTTTTTGACAAAGACGCCAAACCGCAAAGCGTTGTTCAACACGCAAGCGTTGATCTGGTTAAGCTTATTCCTCGCACTGTTCGCTGCGAACCAAATGGTCGGAGGATTCGGTCTGAATTCAACTGTCGGTTGGATTGTCAGCATCGTCATGTTAGTCGTCGGTCTAGGGAATGCCGTTGTCGGATTTATCCGTTACCGCAAAATTTACCCACTCGCCGCAGAAGAACCGACGAATACGCCATCATGAAACAGAGCACCTGCTACAGTGCGTAGCAGGTGCTCTTTTCGTTACCGGTCGATGAGTTGTGCCGTGACGAGCGCCTTGGCGACAAGTTGTGTCCCTTGCGTCATCTCTACATCCACTTTCCCGAACTTCCGACCGAGGTCGAAGACATGGGCCGACACTCGAATCTGACTTTCAATTTGAATCGGCTTCATGAAATAGACGGTGATATTCTCAACCACGAGATCGCCTTTCTTCATATGACGTAGACTTCGCGTCGCCCCCTCGACCAACAAGGTCGTCAACACGCCAGATGAGGCGGTCCCCATATGACTCGTCATCTGTGGGGCCACTTCAACCGTGAAGGCCGTCCCGTTCGATGCAGGATCTTCTTTCAGCTGGTTCGTGATCATGTTATCGAACGTCTCACCGACTTGCGGTTGTCGATTCGCCAGTTGCAGGGCCTTCAGCACATCTTGGCGGCTAATAATCCCAAGCAGACGTCCGTAGTTATCAACGACAGGTAACATCTCGATCCCTTCCCACACCATCTGGTGCGCGGCATTGGTGACACTCGTTTGTACGCCTACTGTAATCGGACTTTTCGTCATGACCTTCTCAATATCATAGTCGTGTGATTTATCAATGACATCCTTTGCCGTGATCACGCCGACCACTTTCATCTGTTCATCGATGACGGGATACCGATTATGTTTCGTCCGTTCATTCAGCTCGTGCCAACGTTTCACTGTGTCATCTGATTTCAGATAGAACGTATCGTGGAGCGGGATGACGATATCTGAGACGAGTAAAATCTCTTTTTTGATTAGACGGTCATAGATGGCTCGGTTGATCATCGTCGCGACGGTAAAACTGTCATAGGATGTAGAAATGACAGGCATATCATACTTATCTGCCATTCGTTTCACTTCATCCGTTGTGTCAAATCCCCCTGTGATCAACACAGCCCCACCTGATTGTAAGACGAGTTCATGCGCCTTCTCGCGGTTCCCGATGATGACGAGTGAGTCGACATCGATATATCGCATCATCGCCTCGAGCTTCATGGCACCGATTACAAATTTCGATAGCGTCTTATGGAGGCCATTACGTCCGCCCAACACCTGACCATCGACGATATTGACGACCTCGGCGAATGTAAGTTTTTCAATATTCTCTTTATGCTTTCGCTTGATCCGGATCGTCCCCACCCGTTCAATGGTAGATACGAAACCTAGGTTCTCAGCTTCCTTGATGGCACGATAAGCCGTACCTTCTGATACAGCCAACTCTTTGGCGATTTGGCGGACCGAAATTTTTGACCCAACATCGAGTGACTCGATATGTGCTATGATCTGTTCATGTTTTGTGGTCATACGCGGAGTCCCTTCTCTCAATACATTTTCTACTCTATTTAGTATACTGTATCAGTCGAACTAGTTCAAACTGTACCAATCCAATTGCAACATTTCCTTTCTGTTTTCGAAACAGCTATAATAGACGAGTAGTCAACGTAAGAGGTAGAAGGGAAGGGATTCAACTTGAATCAACGCACCAATCAAATTGCACAATCTCTAGCGACAAAAGGGTTAGATGCAGCATTCATCACATCGAAAGCATCCGTGTTTTATTTCTCGGGAGTATACGCGGAAGCACACGAGCGATTGATCGCTATTTTAGTTTTGAAAAACGGCACAACTGCCATCATCTGCCCAGCACTTGAAAAAGGGATTGTCGAAGCGAGTGACTGGTCAGGTGAAATCGTGACGTATATGGACCACGAAAATCCATGGGACAAAATCGTCAAGTTATTCCTCGACAACCAAATCGTTCCTGAACGAATCGGGATCGAAGGGGAACATTTGACATTCAACCGAGTCGAGCATCTTCGTGCCGGTTTTGCCGGTCTGTCCATTATTGATTTGACAGACGAGCTCCAAACGTTACGTATGATCAAATCACCGGATGAAGTCCGAATCATGAAGCGGGCCGCCGAGTTGGCAGATATGGCCATCGAAGCCGGGATCCGTTCCCTCCGTGAAGGCGTGACCGAACTCGAGGTCATCGCGGATATCGAATACGCTATGAAACAGCAAGGTGTCCGTGAAATGTCTTTCGACACACTCGTCTTGTTCGGCGAGAATAGTGCCGACCCTCACGGTGTCCCAGGCAACAACCGTCTGAAAAAAGGTGATTTCGCCTTGTTCGACCTCGGCGTCGTCTGGCAGGGATACTGTTCAGACATCACACGAACGGTCGTCTTCGGTGAGGCGAGTCGCAAACAACGTGAGATTTACGACACGGTTCTCCAAGCGGAGGAAGCCGCAATCGAGATGGCGAACGTCGGGACGACACTTGGCGCAATCGATATCGCCGCACGACAAGTCATCACGTCTGCAGGATATGGTGAATACTTCACTCACCGGATCGGTCACGGAATTGGAATCGAAGTACACGAACATCCATCGATGGCAGCGAACAATGACACGACCGCCCAAGTCGGGATGACGTTCACAGTCGAACCGGGTATCTATTTACCGGGAATCGGCGGAGTCCGTATCGAAGACGATCTCGTCATGACAGAAAGTGGTCCTATCACATTGACGAGTTATCCAAAAACACTTCAAGAGATTGAATGACAAAAAGTGCGATCCATTACCAAGGATCGCACTTTTTACATATCTTACTTTTTATATACCTTAATAGAACAAACCCAGCATGACATCCCGTTGAGGTACGTCATAACGTTCCATCTTCTCTAAAAAGGTACGCTTGTCATATGGGACCGCCTTCAGTTCAAGGTCAATCCCCGTTTCTCCTTCAGATAATATGGCAAAGCGAGCCAAGTCATCTTTCGCCACCCCGAGCGCACCAGGATTGACGTAGCGTTTCCTGTCATCTTCAAACAAGTGGACGGGATGGTGATGTCCGAATAACACGATTTCTCCTTCATACGTCCCATATAATCGTTGCATATTTTCCAGCGTCGGTTCGAGAATCTCGTGAAACGGTTCCTCGACGATCGCGGCATGGCGTCGGTCGGTCGGGATATGATAATGAATACCGAACACCGTTTCGCCAGCCATTTCGACGGACATCGTTCGTGGAAGAGATTCGAGGACATCCGCATATCGAGTCTCCAATTGACGCGCGACCCACTCATGGTGGGGGCGCGTATGTGCATAACTTTCCGGATGACCGTATCCAGCCAAAAGGGAAAGGACGGCCTCATCATGATTCCCAGAAATCATATGCGCGCCCCGATCTAGCAATCGCTCCATGACCGCATTGGAGTCCGGTCCCATCGCAATCATGTCACCAAGTGACCAAATGACGTCGACCCGCTCTGTATCCATGACTTGGAGCGCAGCCTCTAACGCTTCGAGATTGCCATGAACGTCCGTGACCACTCCGATTTTCATCGTGTTCCCCTCACTTCCGATATTGATGGACGACGTTGACGCCGCCTGTCACATCGATGATGGCACCTGTGATCATGTCCGAGTCTTCTTGTAATAAGAACGAAATCAAACGCGCGATATCTTCTCCCGTCCCGTGTCGACCGACCGGAGTGCTTTCATCTACTTCCGCTTCCTCAATGCGCATCTCCTTTTGCGAGCCGACGATATTGCCCGGGTTGACCATGTTCGCCGTAATCCCGAACGGTGCCTCTTCCAATGCGACCGATTTTGTCAAACTGACGAGTCCCGTCTTTGCAGCGGCAAACGCAGAACGATGGATCCACCCAGGCGCCGTCCCACTTTCCGGAAATCCATACGAGATGATGCGTCCGAATCGATTCGAGCGCATGGAAGGAAGCGCACGACGCATTAACCAAAATGAGGCGGACAGGTTGCCCGTGAGTACTTCGTCCCACTCGTCGTCCGTCAATTCGACGAGCGGTTTCCGCTCAAAGATATATGGACCTGCATTTAAGATCAAGGCGTCCGGTTCACCAAACCGTTCGACCGCTTGCTCATAGGCCGAGAGCAGTTGTTCGCGGTCCGTCAATCCGGCCTCAATCATATGTATCCGCTCATGTTCCCAGTCGATTGGATTCCGTTGCAAAATGCTAACGTGCCAACCATCTTGTAACAGACGCTCCGTCACGACGCGTCCGATCCCTTTGGCACCAGATGTAATCAATACGTGTTTCATCGTCCTACCTCCTCCGCCTTATTTTACCCGTTCTTTCACACGAATTCCAAACTTGGACATGTCGTGAACACCGCCATGAAAAAATTCACTCATTTTCATGGCGAAAAAGCGTGAAAACCGAAAGAAGTGGTATACTATATATGTAAGCCGAACGTATATTTCGAGCGAAAGGTTGGGATTTACATGGCAATTGTATACAAACACATTTTATCTGCCGTTGACGGCTCTAAAGAGGCGGAACGTGCATTCGAAACAGCAATCGATGTCGCGATTCGTAACGAAGGGAAACTGTACGTCAGTCATGTGATTGATACGCGGACGTTTGCGACTGTAGAAGCGTACGATCGGACAATCACAGAGCGCGCCGAGACATATGCGAAAGAATTGCTTGAAGACTATGTCAATCGCGCGAAAGAGCGTGGCGTAAAAGAAGTCGAGACGGTGATCGAATACGGCTCACCGAAAGTGACGATTGCGAAAAAGATTGCGCCTAATCATGATATTGATCTTATTATTTGTGGCGCGACAGGTTTAAACGCTGTAGAACGTTTCTTTATCGGAAGCGTCTCTGAAAGCATCGTCCGTTATGCGAAATGTGACGTCCTCATCGTTCGTCAATAATCATCCATGCATAAGAAAGGGTCTTGCGCAATCGCAAGACCCTTTCTTATGCATTACAACACCTTGACCGTAACCGTTTTGCGACCGAATTGAATCGCCGCACTATGTGAATACATTAAGATGTCGATTTTATTTCCTTTGATGGCGCCGCCTGTATCAGCTGCCGTGTAGGTACCTAACAACTTGCTGCCTACGTATACTTGTACTTTTGTTCCGAGCGGAATGACGCGCGGGTCTACCGCGATGACATTGCGCTTTTGAGTACGAACGTTCCAACCAAGTGCTGTCTTACCTGAACATCCCTTGCAATACGGTGTATATGCCGATGCTTTCATCGTATATGTCTTAACGCTTGCTGGTTTGAGCGGTTTTGGAGCACTTACCGTACGTAAGTTCTTTGTAGGGACCCATCCGGCCTTCCCTTTATAGTTCACGCGAATCCAAGCACCTCGAGAACCTGTACGTTGAAGACGATCACTCGCTGTCATCTTCCCAATCACTCGTGCATTTGATTTCCCTTCTGCATAAACCATCTTCGAACCTGACTTTGTCGCAACATAAACTTTTTTAGTAGCTGCTTCCACTGGTGAAGTCGGTAGAGCAAATGCAAATACTGCGATGGCGAGAAGTAAGAGCGTCATGATTTTTTTCAACATACGTTTTTTCGTCCTCTCTTCGTCAATTTGTCTTCGATTCCGTGTCATCCTTTATCTAGGCGATTTGTCACTTCCAATGAATATTTCGTCCAGATAACTATATGACGAAACATCAGTCAGTGCCGTTACACTTCCTGTTCATTTGAGTGACACGAACATTACAAATCGATGTCAAAAGTAACGATTTATCGTGTTAGATTAGACATTTGAATCGAACGAGAGATATTTTTATAAATTTACATCCAATATATGGTTTATTCATGACGTAAACATTGCAAAACGATGTAAAACAAGCTCCGAATATTACAAAGAGGAAAACAATTGTCCTACTGTCCCTTCTTCACATTAGTCAAAAAGGCTTATAAAAAACCCACGTTACACGAAGTAACATGGGTTCGTTTCGTATTATGCGTGTGCTTCGACAAGTTTTGCAACGCGTACCGTGTCGCGCGCGATGACCAATTCTTCGTTCGTCGGGATGATGATGACTTTAACTGGTGAGTGCGGATAGTTGATAAACAACTCTTTTCCGCGAGCACCGTTGTTAAGTGAAGGATCCCAGTAGACACCCATGAATTCAAGACCGCGAAGGATGCGTTCACGGATGACGTCCGAGTTCTCTCCGACACCTGCAGTGAAGATGATGGCGTCGACACCATTCATTTCAGCCGCATATTGACCGATGTAACCGTGAATACGGTTCGAGAAGATTTTCAATGAAACTTCTGCACGATGGTTGCCTTCTGCAGCCGCTTGCTCGATGTCACGCAAGTCACTTGAGATACCAGAAAGTCCGTACACGCCAGACTCTTTGTTCATGACGTTCAAGACCTCTTCAGCAGACTTCCCTGTTTTTTGCATCAAGAACGGGATGAGGGCCGGGTCCAAAGAACCTGAGCGCGTTCCCATCGTGATTCCTTCGAGTGGTGTGAAGCCCATCGTTGTATCGATTGAGCGACCACCTGCTACTGCAGCGATCGATGCACCGCTACCGAGGTGACATGAAATCAAACGCAAGTCTTCTAGCGGACGACCGAGAAGTTCTGCCGCACGCTGTGTGACATACTTGTGGCTCGTTCCGTGGAAACCGTATTTACGTACACCATGTTCTGTATAGTATTCATAAGGAAGACTGTACAAGAAATTCTCTTCAGGCATTGACTGGTGGAACGCTGTATCGAATACCGCTACTTGTGGGACATTCGGCAAAATTGCCTGGAATGCGCGAATACCTGTCAAGTTTGGTGGGATGTGAAGTGGGCCGAGCTCGGTGAACGACTCGATGTTCTTCATGACTTCATCGTCAATGACGACCGAATCCGCATACAACTCTTTTCCGTGTAACACACGGTGACCTACGCCAGAAATCTCATCGAATGATTGGATGATATCCAATTCGATCAATTTCTCCAACGTCAATTCAACCGCTTCTTTGTGCGTGTGAAGTGGTGTGACCACGTTGAACTTCTGTCCTTCACCGTACTTGATTGTAAAAATCGCATCTTCTTTCCCTACACGCTCTATAAGTCCGACTGCGAGCAACTCTTCCGTTGGCATCTCGAGTAACTGGAACTTGAGCGATGAACTACCCGCATTGACTGCCATAATTTTCGTCATGTCATACACCTCTTACCTTTCGTTTTAAACGCATATCTTTATCTGTTCAATTTAAAACTGATAACTGTATCATAATGAAGATAATTGATTTTGCATACCTTTTTCAAGTATTTTGTCCATTAATTTTGAGTTGTTTTGAACCAATCATCAATCTGTTTCACAACATTCGCTACCGCTCTGACATCAGTGAATGACGGAAGTTCCACAAATAGCGCTTGTTTTGGCCGTGTGACGCCTTCTCCTACTTTTTGAAGGAGCAATAAGCTTTTCGCGTAACGTTCGTCTTTAAACATCGTCGTCGGAAGTTGAATGACCCCTTTCACAACAGCCTCACGGTCCATCCATTGTTTTAATTTCCCTTCGTCATCCTGTTCAAACAAATTGTTCGGGATGACAAATAATCCATGCCCACCTGGTTTCGTATGGCGAATCGCCTGTTCCATCAAGAGGAAATGCGAATAGGCATGTCCTTGTTCTCGTTTCATGTCGTATCCGGCTGCCACTTCATCATTTGGATAATAGCCGATCGGCAAGTCAGCAACGGAAAGGTCGCTCGGTTCAACAAACAGAGGAGCAAGGGCGTCTTGATGGAAGTAGGATACTGGTTCTCCTAACAAGTTACTAATGGAATAGGAAAGACGAAGCAACAGTTCATCCACTTCGACCGCTTGCGCTGTCGCATCTTTTAACTGAGAGAGAACGGCGTGCGTCAACGTACCTGTCCCACTACCTAAATCTAGAATCGTCGCGTTTTCCTTAAGTAGCTTCGAAGCTAGATAACCCATAAATAGGCTGACCGCATCCGGTGTCGGTTGATTGTTCGGGGGGAGTTGTGTCGTTTCTTCCAAGACGAGTAAACTCACTGCTTTACGGACATCGTCCATCTTCTCTTTTTCAATGTCAACATGGTCAAATACTTGGACGAGTGCCTCGATCGGTAATACATCCAGATCGTTGACCAGTTTCTTCGCTTCCTTCTTCCAATCACGATAGAGTTGTTCAAAACGTTCCATTTTCGTTCATCCTTTCCATACAAAACCGGCCCCCATGAGAGGACCGGTCGGTTCACGTACTAGTGTAAGCTATTTTAATCAATTTCGCCAAACGAATCAATTCGCTTGTTCGAACGCCTCAAGTGCCGCCGCGAAATCAACTTCATCTGTCATTTCATCCATATATTGTACATATTGGACGACGCCATTCGAATCGACGACGAATACAGAACGCGCAAGGAGACGCATTTCTTCAATTAAAACACCATATGCTTTTGCGAACGAAAGATCGCGGTGGTCCGAGAGGGTGACTACGTTATCTAAACCAGATGCAGAACACCAACGGCGCTGTGCGAACGGCAAATCGTTCGATACAGTCAAGACTGTACCACCGAGTGATGAGGCCTTTTCGTTGAACTCACGCGTTTGTGCATCACATACGCCTGTATCGATTGAAGGAATGACACTGATTAGTTTTTTCCCCGGATAGGTTGCTAACGTCACTTCTTCTAAAGCAGTCGTCAAGACGCGGAAATCAGGAGCTTGATCTCCTACCTTCACTGGATTTCCTTGTAATGTTACGTTGTTCCCTTTAAATGTTGGCATGTACTCATCCCCTTTGTTGTAGTTACTCGTTCATCATATCGATGAACTTGAGCCTTTGACAAACTTCCTGCTTTTGACTCTGTTTCAGTTTTCCCTATATCGGTAGGAAGAAACACGTTATAATAAAGAGGACACCATTGACAAAGGGGATGACTCAGATGAGAAACAACGTCTATTTGTACCATCGTAACGTCAACGAATTCACAAAAGAAGTGAAGAAACTGAGAGAAATCGGGGAAAAACACGGGTTCAACATCGTAAATCAACCGGAGGACGCGAACATCATCGCTGCAGTCGGCGGGGACGGGGCATTTTTACAGGCGGTTCGCTACACAGGCTTTCGTCAAGACGCCATCTACGTTGGCTTCGGTCGTGGATTGAACGAGTTTTATTGTGATTTCGACATACATAAACTCGATGAAGTCGACCGCCTCTTCTCGGACAACTCGATGCGAATCGAAGAAGGTCTCGAAGTCCGGAAGTATCCACTTCTTTCAGCATCGATCAACGAATCGACACCGCTCCTCTGTTTAAATGAGGCTTCGATTAAATCAAGTATTATCAAATCACTCGCCATCGAGGTCTATATCGACGATCTACATTTCGAAACATTCCGTGGGGACGGAATGGTTGTATCGACGCCGACGGGATCGACTGCTTATAACAAATCTCTCAGCGGTGCGGTCGTCGACCCACTCATCCCATGTATGCAAGTGAGTGAGATCGCTTCGGTCAACAACAATCGCTATCGCACACTCGGCTCATCCTTTATCGTTCATGATTCGCGTAAGTTGTCACTCCGCATCGTCGAAGACGGCAACGACTACCCGATTATTGGGATGGATAACGAGGCGCTGAGCTTGAAGTACACAGACCGAATCGATATCGAACTCTCGGACAAGGTCATCAAGACTGTCAAGCTTCGGACCAACTCGTTCTGGCATAAAGTGCAACGTTCATTCTTCTGATAAAGAAAAGGAGTGGTTCCATCCCTTTCGGGTGAAACCACTCCTCTTTTTATATCGTGGCTGTTTCTGCCTCGTACACCGGCTTCCCTTCGACAACAGTCATGACAAGACGGTTGTGCAGGATGTCTTCCCCACTCAATTTAAAGAAATCTTCGTCCCATACTGTGAAGTTGGCATTGTAACTTTGAACCAATAGCCCGTTTCTTCCGTGCGTCCCTGTAGCAACATGAGGCGAATACGTGAAGCTGCGAAGAGCTTCATACATCGATAGACGTTCACTCGGATTTAGCGTGCTCGACCCGTGAAACGATTGTCGCATCACCGCTCCAAACAATCCCTTTCGAACGTCAACAGATGAAATCGGCGCGTCACTTCCTCCTAACACCAATGCCCCTGTATCGAGTAAAGACTTGAATCGATAGACATCATGCACACGCTCATTGCCCAACCGCTCGAACAGCATGTCCATGTCATCCGATAAAAATACCGGCTGTGCATCAATCAAAACAGGCAATGATTTGATTCGGTTGATCAATGAGTCATTCAATAATGAGGCATGGATAATTCGATCTCGTGTCCCTTTTCTGGCAGGGTACTTCTCAAGCAGGCCGACAAATTGCTCGACCGCCGCATCACCGATCACATGCGCTGCCACATTCATACCGTATGTTCGTGCTTTTTTCACGAGTGCCTCGAGATGATCTGGTCGATGTACTTCAATTCCTCGTTGACTCCGATCATCCGCATACGGTGCAGATAACAGAGCGGTGCGTCCACCGAACGAACCGTCGACAAAGAGTTTCATCGCACCGAAGTCAAACCGCTTCCGACGCGTCATCGCATCTTGCTGGATGACACGATCCACCACCTGTTCGTGGACGAGAAGGTGTGCTTGAAACGGAAGTTCGTCCAGTACATCTTCGTACGCTTGAATCGTTTCGAGCGGATCTCCATGATAGAACAAGTCTTCCGTATGGGCACCAACGATTCCATGTGCGAATAATGAATCGATTGCCCGGCGAAGAGAAGCCGCATTTTTCTTACGGTTCCCACTCAATTCTTTATATAAGAGATCTAGTGCAGCATCATATAGGACGCCATTCAATTTACCTTCTTCACCTCGCCCAAGTTTTCCACCTTCGATCACCGTATGGTGGATCAGTCCAAGTCGTTCAAGTCCTTTCGAGTTCACGACGGCTACGTGACGACAGACACGCTTCAACACGACAGGACGGTCGTCAATCACTTCATCAATCATCTCGCGTGTCGGCATGTCACCGAGCAGACGATCATCAAACCCTTCTGCGACGATCCAATCGTCGTCCGACCCTCGTTGCTTCATCGTTTCAAGTAATTCTCGAAGATCCGTCGCTTCACTCGCATCGACACGGTCGAGCGCTTCGCCGTATCCGACAAGGTGAATGTGTGAATCGGTAAAGGCCGGATACACACTCTTCCCTTCCAAATTCACAATCTCTTCGATGCGACCGGCATATGTACGTCGGAGATGTCCCTCGTCCCCCATCTTCAAGACGCGTCCATGCTCAATAAACATGGCACGTTCCATCTCACCCGGTTTATTCAATGTGTAGATATTCCCGTTGACCCATAGTGTACCCATCTGACGATTCCTCCTTGATTGAAAAAAGATTGACGTCTACGTTTTTCCCGTTTCCGTCAATCTTCATGCATCGTTTATTTTTTTAGCAATTCCTGCTGTTCTAACCCTTTATCCACACGTTGACGAATTTCATTGGCTCCGTTCTCATCGAATCGACCGAGCACCCGCTCACCGATTTCGACCGCAGTGCCATACTCTCCATGCAAGAACTTGTTTTCCGCAAGCGTCAAGGCGATATGGACCTCGTTGTCACGGCGACGGAAGCGGTTTGCATATTGGAGCAACTGTTCCGCATACGTCACTTGACGAATCAGTGCATGGACACGGTCACGGAAGTTATCCATCATCTCTTCGACATCATGGCTAAGCCCGACGATATACGTCATGTTGAACGGTGCCTTGTCAAACTGTTCGTCTAACGACTGGACACCTTTTTGGAGCTGACGTAAGTCGTTTGACAAATCATTCGGAACAACCGGCATCGCACTTTTCGCTAACAGGCGACGATGCCCAGACAATTCTTTTTTCCACGTTTCTAACTTGTGACGGACCTCAAGCTCTTCTTTACGTAATGAATTCGTATCCTCAATGAAACGCTCATGCATGGCACTGAATTGGTCAAGTGACCGTTTCGCTTCCTGCACTTTGGATTTGATCATACTAAACGGTAACATTTGCGCGACGAGAGCTTGTTCAATATCAAGTACATTCGCCGTGAGAGTCGTTCGTTCACGTTCTAATTGTTCGAATTCTTCTCCGACGCGTGCATTGATTTCATAGTTGCTTACAAGTCGAGACATTTCCGTCTGTAAGTGATTCATGATTTCGGCAGATTGCAATTCGCGCTCTTGTATCGTCGCAAATTCTTTTTTCACGTATTGGCGGGCATCGACCTCTGTTCGGAATGCTTCGAATAATTGATCGATATCCGAGCTCAACTGTTGCATGTCCTCTTCAAAATGATCAAATTCCAAGCGTTCGATTCGAGCCATCAACTCTTCTCGACGATCTTCCGCTTGATCGATTTCTTCCATTAATCCTAGTGGTTCAAGCGCATACCCGTCCATTTGCATTTCTTTATGTCCAGCGCGGAGTTGTTGAAGTTGTTGTTTCAGTTCCACTTGAACCGTACGTACAAATTGCGGAATGATCCGAATCAGTTCACGGATGTGTCCTACTTGATTCGATAAGGCTTGTCCGGTTTCAAATGCTTCAGAAACTTGACCGACCTGCTTTAAGTTAATCATCTCACTGCGTTTCGCCTCGGCAGCGGCAATCTCTTGTTCCACCAATGCATAGGTTGGTCCGAACGCATGGTTTTGTGAATTTAATGTCTTGCGGAACTGATACAACTCTTTCTCATCCTGCTTCACAATGTCCATAAGCGAGGTGTGATGCGTCGTAAATTCATCCATCTCATCGAGCATGGCGTGTACCATCGTCTCGAGCTCTTCAATGAGTTGTTCAGTTGCATTCAAGTCAGCTTTGACTTTCATGAAACGATATTTATCCAAGTCTTCCTCAGCCCGGTATAACGCTTCATCGATTTGACCTGCATGTACACTGACTAACTCATCCCAAGATTGATGCCAACGATCAAACTTTTCTTTCGTTTCCCCTTCCATCGGCCACTGTTTGAATTTCTGGAGTTCGACGGGTATGCTCGCACTGAGCACACTTTGTTTCCTCATATCCAAGTCGTCAATTTTTTGGTAAAAATTCCTTCGAATGAGCATACTCCCCAACATGCCGCCTAATACGACGACGATGATTCCAATGATTAATCCATAAATTCCGTAATCCATCTTTGTCACAACCTCCAAGCCGCTTTCGTGGACTTATGTACCTTTATATAAAAAAAGAAGTATTTTATAAGAATAGATATACCTAATCATATTATAGAACCAACGATTTGCATAGGTTTTCCAATGGTTTCAGTGGAGATTGTTCATTTTTTCGGAACTTTCTAAGAAGACAAATCTGAAATTTGCGTGTACCATAATGCTAAATTCTAAAAACATGAAAGATGGAGGGGAATTCATATGTTCCAAACGACATCGTACTCAGGTGATTTGACAGCCGGTTACGACCTGTTAAACAAGCAACTCGCCGCATTATTAGAAGGCGAAACGAATACAGTGGCCAACCTCGCCAACGCCAGCGCATTACTCAACCAATTTTTAGATCGGATCAACTGGGTCGGATTCTATGTGACTGATTCTGAAGACAGTCTCATTCTAGGACCATTCCAGGGACTCCCGGCTTGCGTTCACATCACGTTCGGTAAAGGGGTTTGCGGAACTGCGGCAGCTACACAAGAAACACAGCTCGTGGCCGATGTTCATCAATTCCCTGGTCATATCGCATGTGATGCAGCTTCGAACTCTGAAATCGTCGTCCCTCTCGTACGTGACGGGAAAACGATTGGCGTGCTCGATATCGATAGCCCGGAGTTCGACCGTTTCTCAGAAATCGACCGTCAAGGACTCGAACGTTTTTGCGAAACACTTCTTCGCTATATTTGATTGACAAGAGATGGTATTCATCGTATACTCATCTTTGTGCATGAAATGACGATAGCAGTCACAGACAAACGTATCCACCTTTCGGGCCTCGACTTTTGTCGGAGGGGCATCTCGTAGCTTCGCTATCAAGTGAAGGTGCTTGCACCTAGAAAGGGGCGTTACTCGTCTTTGACACCGTTGTTCTTTTGTGCAAAATACATGAACAACAAGGAGGAGTCCAATCATGGCTCGTTACACAGGTCCAGCTTGGAAACTCTCGCGTCGCTTAGGCATCTCGCTTAGCGAAACGGGTAAAGAATTAGCAAAACGTCCTTACGCACCAGGTCAACACGGAAATGGTCGTAAGAAAATCTCAGAATACGGTCTTCAGCTTCAAGCGAAGCAAGCACTTCGTCACATGTACGGAGTGAACGAGAAGCAATTCCGCCGCATCTTCAACGATGCTGGTAAAATGCCAGGCATCCACGGTGAGAACTTCATGTTCTTGCTCGAATCACGCCTTGACAACCTCGTTTACCGTTTCGGCCTCGCTCGCACACGTCGTGGAGCACGCCAACTCGTCAACCACGGTCACATCACTGTTGATGGATCACGCGTTGACATCGCGTCTTACCGCGTAAAACCAGGTCAAGTCATCGCAGTTCGTGAAAAGTCGAAAAACGTAAAAGCAATCGCTGAAGCACTTGAAGTAGCACCAGCTACAAAAGACTTCGTATCGTTTGACGCTGAGAAACTCGAAGGTACATTCGTACGTCTCCCAGAACGCGCTGAACTCAACGACCAAATCAAAGAGCAACTCATCGTCGAGTACTACTCACGTTAATGCTTTTTATCCCCTTCTTCACGAAGGGGATTTTTTTATTTCTTCAAAATCTCTTGTCGAATGCGTCCCATTTGCGTATCGAGGGCATCCGCCATGAGTGACGCTTCAATCAGCTCTTCTTTCGATGAATCTGGTACTTCATGCTGATATTTATATTGAAGCTTATGTTCCGTCGCCGCCCAAAAATCCATAGCAAGTGTCCGAATCTGAATCTCGGCCGGCACCCAGATGATTCGTTCGGCCAAATAGACTTTCGTTTTCACGATGAGATGTAAGCTCCGATACCCGCTCGGTTTTGGGTATTTAATGTAATCTTTTATTTCGATGATATCTAAATCATCTCGCGCCTCTAGATGACGCAAAATCTCATATATGTCATCACGGAAGCTCGTGACAATCCGAATGCCCGCCACATCGTGCACATGCTCCCAAAGTGCCGAAACCTCTAAAGGTAAGTCTTTCCGTTTCATCTTGCGCACGATAGACGGCAATGTTTTCATTCTCGTCTTCACATGTTCAATCGGTGAATACCCGAGTCTCGTCTGCCAATCCAAGTCAATGATCCCGAGATCGCTCTCGAGTTCCGTGATCGCCATTTCATAATAACGAAAGTGTTCGCGCCATTGATGGAACTGGTCGCCGAAAAATTCTTCTATCTCCATCGTCATCCCTCCTTTCTCCTCATTTTAGCAAATCCGAACCGCACGTCATGTATAAAAAAAAGTCCATTCCTCAACAAATGAGGAACGGACAGGATGTTCATACGTGACGAATCACAAAGTATTTCTTCTTACCGCGGCGAATGATGGTGAATTCACCGAGCGTGTCTTCGCGAGTGACGACTTTATCAATTGCTTGTTCGCGTTCGCCGTTCAAGTAAATCGCGCCGTTCGTCACGTCTTCACGTGCCTGACGTTTCGATGGTGAGATGTTCGCCTCGACGAGGAGGTCTACAAGGTTGCGTTCACCGTCAAGTTCGAATTGCGGCATGCCTTTAAACGCATCTTCCATATCTTCCGGTTGAAGCGACGTCAAATCTCCGCTAAAGAACGCTTTCGTGATGCGCTCCGCTTGTTCAAGTCCTGCTTCACCGTGGACAAGCTTTGTCATCTCTTCTGCGAGTCGGCGCTGTGCCACGCGCTTTTCAGGCGCTTCTGTCACTTCGGCTGCAAGTGCCTCAATCTCTTCATGCGACATGAACGTGAAGTATTTGATGAACTTGATGACATCTGCATCGTCGACGTTGATCCAGAACTGGTAGAACTCATATGGCGACGTCTTATCCGCATCTAACCAAACTGCACCGCCCGCTGTCTTCCCGAACTTTTGTCCGTCCGACTTTGTGACGAGTGGCACGGTGAGACCGAACGCTTTTTCAGAGTGACCAAAGCGACGAATCAATTCAAGACCTGCCGTGATGTTCCCCCATTGATCACTTCCACCGACTTGAAGACGACATTTCTCTGTCTCGTATAGTTTCAAGAAGTCGTAAGATTGGAGCAACATGTAAGAGAACTCTGTATACGAGATCCCGTTCTCCATACGTGAATCGACAGAGTCTTTCGCAAGCATGTAACTGATTGGGAAGTGCTTCCCAATGTCGCGCAGGAAGTCGATGATTGACATCTCTTCCGTCCATTCGTAGTTGTTGCGAATCGTGATCGGGTTCTCCCCTTCAAGTGGAAGGAATCGGCTCAACTGATCCTTGATGCGATCGGAGAAGAGCTTGACCGTATCCAACGTGTTTAGTGAACGTTCATCCGAACGACCAGACGGGTCACCAATCATCCCTGTCGCCCCACCGACGAGCGCGATGACCTGATGGCCGGCCTGCTGGAAACGTTTTAGCGTCAAGATCGGGAGCAAGTGCCCGATGTGAAGCGAGTCCGCTGTCGGATCAAATCCCGTGTATAACGTCGTCGGTTGCTTGAGTTGTTCTTTTAATCCTTCTTCATCTGTCATTTGGTTGACAAGTCCTCGAAACTCTAAATCGTTTAATAGTTCCATTTGTTCCACTCCTTCGATTGACATAAAAAAACGTCCCTTCTCATATGAGAAGGGACGGAGATTCCGCGGTACCACCCTACTTGTCGCAATTTGCGACCGCTTGAGCGAGAGATAACGGTCTCGAACCGGCCCGAAGGCACGCTCTAAAAGTGTAATTCATCGATTGACATTGGCTAGTTCACAGCAACCACTAGCTTTCTGGACAAGAGGCCCGTCGACTACTTCGCTTTCTTCACAGCGTCATTATCTTGTTGACTATGCTATTCATTTTATAAGCATCGATTTCAACTTGTCAACTCTTACAATGAAACTTGCACGAGACTTCGGTTTCGAGGTAAGGTGTAGGTTGAATTGTGCTATAATCGAATATATTACTGTCTAAAATAGTTTTACACCATATTTAAGGAGGCTGTCATGCTGCAGAAGATTCGAGACTTATGGAATAATCCGACGTCATTGAAAGTACGTCGTTATGCCAATGTTATGTATGATGTGTCGTGGAACGTCCTACTCCTGACCATCATTTCTGTTGTACTCATCGGGTTTTTAGGTGCTGGAATTGGTGTCGGATATTTCGCGTCACTCGTCAAAGATATGCCGACCCCGGCTTATAAAACGATGACTGCGCAAATCAATACGTATACATCGACTTCCAATATTTACTTCGGAAGCGGGGAGCGCATCGGGAACTATACGACCGATGAGGTACGAATCCCGATTCCAGTAGAAAAAGTTTCTCCATACGTCGTCGATGCACTACTTGCGACGGAAGATGTCGAATTCTATGAGCACGATGGCGTCGTTCCAAAAGCGACGTTGCGCGCTATTTTACAAGAAGCAACAGGATCTGAAGATCGCACGGGTGGTTCAACGTTGACGCAACAATTGATTAAAAACCAAATGTTGACGAACGAAGTATCTTTCGAACGGAAAGCAAAAGAAATATTACTCGCCCTTCGTCTAGAGAAAGCGATGGACAAAGATGAAATTTTAAACGCCTATCTGAACGTTGTCTCATTCGGACGTAACTCGATGGGACGTAACATTTCAGGGATTGAGGCCGCCGCTCGCGGTGTGTTCAATACTTCGGCAGAGAAATTGACACTTCCACAAGCCGCTTTCCTTGCCGGTATCCCAAAAAACCCATTCTTCTACACACCTTACTATCAAGGTGGCGTCATCAAAGAGGACGTATCGGGTGCGGTTAACCGAATGAAAACGGTATTGAACCGCATGTACGTTGCAGGAAAGATCACGAAAGAAGAATATGATGCCGCTTATAACTACGACATCACGCAAGACTTCATGCAGACTCAGACGAAGCCTCGCGACAAATATCCGTACGTGGTAGACGAAGCAGAACTTCAAGCACGCCAAATCGTAACGGATTATCTATTGGAGCAAGATGGGATTGAAATCAATGAGTTGAGCTCGGAGGAACAGGACTCTGTCCGTTCGACTTATGCGAAGCGTGCTCATAACATGTTGCGTCAAGGTGGGTTCAACATCCGTTTGACATTGGATAAAGAAATTCACGAAGCGATGCAACAACCGGCTAAAAACGCTGGCAACTTCGGACCGAATCAAACGATTAAAGATGAGAACCGCACACTTCCTGAACAAACGTCTTCTGTCATGATTGAGAATAAGACCGGGAAAGTACTCGGATTCGTCGGGGGCCGCTATATCAACGGCAAGACCGACGATTTGAACCGCGCCTTCTGGGCAGAACGTCAAATCGGGTCGACTGCAAAACCGATTCTTGTCTATTCAAATGCGATTGAAGCTGGCATGATTACGCCTGCCACTCAAATCATCGACGAAGAGTATTTTTATAAGTTCACGGGTCCGGGACAACCGAAGAAACAGGTTCAAAACGAAGGGAAAACGTATCGCGGTGCTGTCACAGTACGCGATGCGCTCAAGCTCTCCTTGAACGTCCCGGCTGTTAAGATTTATGAAGAACGTAACCAAAAACCTGCTGATACGCAGAAATTAGTCGACATGGGGATTCCGGTATCTGAAGGAAACCGTTATGCTTCAGCGATGGCACTCGGTACCGGGGAAGTCAAGCCAATCGATTTGGCCGCCTCTTATGCGATGCTAGCAAATTACGGTGAACACGTGGAACCGTACTTCATCCAAGAAATCGAATATCAAGGTGAAGTCATTTACGAAGCGAAGCCGAAGAAAACGCGTATTTTCACAGAACGTACCTCTTATCTCGTAGTGGACATGCTCCGTGACGTCTACACGTCAGGTACTGCGACATATGCACAATCATTGCTCAGCGTTCCTGGCGATTGGATGGGTAAAACCGGTACAACGAACGATCAACGTGATTCGTACTTGGTCGGGTCGAACCCGAACGTTACACTCGCAGTTTGGTCAGGTTATGATTCACAACGCCTTTCAATGCTAGATGGTTGGGATTATGGACGTTACTATCAACGGACACAGCGCATCTGGTCGCAAACGATGAATCGTGTCTATGCGGATGACCCAGAAGCTCTAGGTGTCAGCGCCCGCTTCTCACAACCTTCAACCGTCACTTCGAAAGACTTCCAAGACTCAGGTTCGTTCTCTGAGAAGAAGAAAGTAGAAGAGAAAGAAAAAGAAGAGGAAGAGAAGAAGAAAGAAGAAGAGGCCAAGAAAGAGGCCGAAGAAGCAAAGAAAGAAGCTGAGGAGAAGAAACAAGAGGCTGCTGCCGATGCTGCCGCTAAGAAAAAAGCTGAAGAAGAAGCTAAACAAAAAGCAGACGCCGAGGCAAAGAAAAAAGCTGAGGAAGAAGCGAAGAAGAAAGCTGAAGAAGATGCTGAAGAAGCCGAACAACAGGCTGAAGAAGAGGCTGATGCTGATGCTAACGGTGAATAAACAAAGGGTCGACACACGATGTGTCGACCCTTTGTTTATCTTAATCTTCCATCGTCGAGAGGTCACCTGTTTCAAGATTCAATTCCCAAGCCTTCAAGACACGACGCATGATCTTCCCGCTTCGTGTTTTCGGCAACTTGTCCTTGAATTCGATCTCACGTGGTGCTGCATGCGCAGCCAATCCTTCTTTGACGAATTGCTGGATTTCTTGTTTTAACTCATCAGACGGTTCATAACCTTTACGTAGCGCAATGAACGCTTTGATGATTTCACCTCGGACCGGGTCCGGTTTTCCGATGACACCCGCTTCAGCCACAGCCGGATGTTCCACGAGTCGACTTTCCACTTCAAACGGTCCGACCCGTTCTCCTGCTGTCATGATGACGTCGTCGACCCGACCTTGGAACCAGAAATAGCCGTCTTCGTCCATATAAGCAGAATCACCTGACACATACCAATCTCCCCAGAAGTAACTCTCATACTTCGCATCGTTCTTCCAAATCTTCCGCATCATCGACGGCCAAGGCGTCTTGAGTGCCAAGTTCCCCATTCGGTGTGGTGGAAGTGGTTGACCCCGGTCATCCAAAATAGCCGCTTCGCAACCTGGGATCGGTTTCCCCATTGAGCCCGGTTTGATGTCCATCGTCGGATAGTTACAAATCATCATCGCACCGGTCTCTGTCATCCACCACGTATCATGGATTCGAAGATCAAATGCTTCGTGTCCCCAACGAATGACTTCTGGATTTAGCGGCTCACCGACGGATAAAATATGACGAAGTGAAGACAAATCATACTTCTCAAACGCTTCGTCGCCAGCGCCCATGAGCATGCGGAACGCCGTCGGGGCACTATACCAAACTGTCACGCCAAACCGTTCAATGACCGAATACCAAAATTCAGGATTGAAGCGTCCACCAACGATGACGTTTGTCGCACCATTTAAGAAAGGCGCAAAAATACCGTAGCTCGTCCCCGTCACCCATCCCGGGTCAGCCGTGCACCAGTAAATATCATCCGGTTGAAGATCGAGTACCCATTTGCCGGTCATCATATGTTGAATCATCGCATTATGGACGTGGAGAACCCCTTTTGGTTTTCCTGTTGAGCCCGATGTATAGTGTAAAATCAGACCGTCTTCACGGTCGACCCACGTCAATTCGAGATCTGTCGTCGCATCGTTCGCCAGTTTACGATAATCGAGCACCTTTTCCGACTCTTCGACATCGTCCCCAACGAGTAGAATGGTCTCTAAATGAGGCAACTGATCGACCGGAATGCGCGGCAACAGTTCTTTCGTCGTCACAATCACTTTCGCTTCCGAGTCGAGCAAACGGTCGTGAACCGCCTGTTCCATGAACGCCTCAAAGAGAGGACCGACGATGGCCCCTCGTTTGATTGCACCGAGCAAAATAAAATAAAGTTCTGGCTGACGTGGCATAAAGATAAAGACGCGGTCGCCTTTCTCCACACCAATCGACTTCAGAACATTACCAGAACGATTACTTTCTTTCTTCATATCCGCATACGTGTACCGCTCTTCTCGATCCCCATCGAAATAAAGCAGTGCCACTTTTGTCGCCAATTCACTTTCCGCATGACGGTCGATGGCTTCATATGCCAAATTGACTTTCCCCGTCAAATTCCAAGAAAACAATGCTTCTGCTTGTGTCCACTCAAACGACTGACAAGCCTCTTCATACGACGCTAATTGATGCTCCCCTGTTAACGCTTTCAATTTTTCCATCGTCAAAGATTCGCCTCCCCTGTAAAGATTGGTATAACCACTTTCAGTATAGTGTTAAAATTATGACAAATCAATGAATTTCCAATTTCATCAAAAGCGGATGATTCCTCCACAATGAAAGCGCTATAATAAGAGATGGAAAAGGTGGTGACCCTATGGAAAAACAATATCATTCAAAAATGTGGCAGACCTCACAGGGGGAAGTCACGATTGATGGGCCGGTGGCACCTGACGTGTTACGGACGTATCGTCTGGATGAAGGATTGACGGCATTTCGTGAACCAGAAGATCAGCACGAAGCACTCGTCGATATTGCTGGGTTGAAAGAAGGAAGAATCATCGTCGCCAGGCAAGACGACCTCGTGATTGGATACGTGACTTTCCTCTATCCTGACCCGTATGAGCGTTGGAGTGAAGGGAATGACCCATACATCCTTGAACTCGGGGCAATCGAGGTGAGTCCTCGCTTCCGTGGTCAACGAATCGGGAAACAATTACTCGAAGTATCGATGATGGACCCACATATGGATGACTTTTTGATTTTGACGACCGAATATTATTGGCACTGGGATTTGAAAGGTAGTGGACTCTCGATTTGGGATTATCGAAAAGTCATGGAAAAGATGATGAATCACGGTGGACTTGTTTTCTTCCCGACAGACGATCCTGAGATTGCCTCCCATCCTGCCAACTGTTTGATGGCTCGTATCGGAAAACATGTACGCCAAGAGACGATTGATCATTTTGACTCGCTTCGGCTTCGCCGACGATTCATGTACGACTAAGGAGGGATTTCATGTTAATCGAACAGATGATGAATCGACATGTGGTGACGATTCAACCGACCAATACGATTGCTCATGCCGCTAAACTGATGCGCGAGCATCGTGTCCGACATTTGATTGTGACGAATCCTGCCCGACAAGTCGTTGGGATTGTCGGACAATTCGAGATGAGTGGGGCGACGAGCGTCTTTCATCCCGAAAGTGAAAACGCAGACTTTCAGAACCCTGTATCGAGTATCATGCGATCCGAGGTACCGACAGCGCATCCTTTCGACTTCTTTGAAGATGCCGCTGCCTTGTTTTACGAAAACCGGCTAACTTGTCTCCCGATCGTCGAACAAGGGAAACTCGTCGGTGTATTGACAGAGACAGATTTATTACGTTACTTCGTCCAATTGACCGGCGCCCTCGAACCGAGTTCGCAAATCGAGATCCTCGTCGAAAATACGACCGGTACACTCGAAAAAGTGACCCGCCTCCTCGCCAAAACAAACGTCAATATCATCAACGTCTTCGTTCATCCGACGAGCGATCCGTATAAACGTATCATCTCTTTCCGCGTCCAGACGATGAACCCGCTCCGAATCATCGAACGGTTGAAACGTGAAGGCTATGATGTCCTCGGTCCGGAGATGTCGCGATGAGACCGATTTACATATTTGGCGAAGACGAGACGTCTTATCGCTTTCATGAGGATCACCCGTTCAATCCGTTACGACTGGAATTAACGACATCGCTATTGATTGCAGCCGGAAAACTGTCCAAATCGGAATGTGTATCTCCGCCACTCGCTTCGGTTGAAGCGTTAGCGCTCGTTCATGACTTTGACTACATCGAAGCCGTACAAGCTGCGGGGGCAGGAGAACTTTCCACGCTGAAAGCGAATAAGTTTGGTCTCGGTACGGAAGACACTCCCATCTTTCCGACGATACACGAGGGAGCCGCACGGCTTGTCGGAGGGACGATTCATGCGCTCGATCTAGTTGCGAGCGGCAAAGCAGAGCGCGCCTTCCATGTTGGGGGCGGTCTACATCATGGAATGCGGCGCAAAGCATCAGGATTTTGCGTCTATAACGATGCGGCCGTCGCCATCGCACATGTGAGAAAACAATACGGGTCGCGCGTTCTCTATGTAGATACGGATGCGCATCATGGGGACGGGGTCCAATGGCTCTTCTATGACGATGATGATGTGATGACTTTATCCATACACGAGACAGGTCGCTATCTCTTCCCGGGTACCGGAATGGTGACAGAACGAGGTAATGGGAAAGGATACGGCTACAGTTGGAACGTACCGGTCGATGCGTTCACCCAAGATGACTCATTTTTGACTTGCTATGAGACCGTTTTACGTGAAGCGTGCGAATGGTTCAAACCTGATATCATCCTGACTCAGAACGGTGCGGATGCCCATGTCTTTGATCCACTCACCCATCTGGCATCAACGATACGGACGTTCGAACAAATCCCGCAGATTGCCTCACGCCTGGCCGATGAATATACAGACGGCCGTCTCGTCGCCCTTGGTGGCGGCGGGTATGACTGGTATCGTGCCGTGCCACGCGCATGGGCTCAAGTGTGGGCTGGATTGACGAGAGAAGCACCCTATTCTGGAGATATTCCGCGCGAGTGGATTGAGCAATGGTCTGGTGTCGCTGGTCAACCGTTACCCACTCGCTGGGACGACTCGCTTTATGCGTTTGATCATATCCCGCGCCGTCAACAAATCGAAGAAAAGAATTGGGAAGTCACAAAACGAGCCTTTTGGCCGTTCATATCAAATGACCGAAAGTCAATTTACCTATAAAAATAAGCCTCCCCTTTCCCTCACATGATGTGACGGATGGGGAGGCCTTTTGATTAATCTTGGCGAAGCGAGTCACGGCGTTCGATTCGGTGAGGAAGCACGACGTTTTTCTCTTCGATTTCTTCCGCGTTCAAAATCTTAGTCAAGAGACGCATCGCGACGGCTCCGATATCGTACATCGGTTGAACGACCGTCGTCAACTTCGGACGAATCATCGTCGCGAGACGCGTGTTATCGTGACCGACGACTTCAAAGTCGTTTGGAACCGAGTAACCTGCATCTTGGATCGCGTGGATGACACCGAGTGCCATCTCATCCGTCCCCGCAAAGATGGCTTTCGGGCAATCATCTCGCTGCAACATTTTTTGCATCGCCTCGAGACCAGACGCATACGTATAATTTCCAAGAATCATATCGTTATCATGGAATGGAAGACCTGCATCTTCAAGCGCGCGACGGTATCCAGCGAATTTCTTCTCGCCATTGATTTGTTGTTCGAGCGGTCCAGTGATAAATCCAACACGATCATGTCCGTGGTTGATCAACATCTGAGTCGCGTCATATGCGGCTTGTTCATAATCGATGTTGACGGCAGGGAGATCATATCCTTGGTTCAACGTCGCTGCGAGAACGATTGGAACCGGTGATTTTTTGAACTCTTCGACGAGGTCTTCATGCAAACGTCCACCCATGAAGATGATGCCGTCCACTTGCTTCCCTAACAACGTATTGAGTAAATGCACTTCCTTGTCACGACTCGAATCCGAGTTACCAAGGATGATGTTGTATTTGTACATCGTCGCCACGTCTTCAATGCCTCGTGCCAAATCAGCAAAGAAGATGTTCGAGATATCCGGTACGATGACACCGACCGTTGTCGTTTTTTTACTCGCAAGTCCACGCGCGACGGCGTTCGGACGATAACCAAGACGGTCAATCGCATCCTGTACTTTCTTGCGTGTTGTCGGTTTGACGTTCGGGTTTCCGTTGACGACACGAGAAACGGTTGCCATTGACACCCCGGCTTCTCGTGCGACATCGTAAATCGTTACGTTGTTACTATTCATAAACTACTCCTCCTACAAGTCCTGATTTTCAAAAAGTTTTCATAAAACATCTTAAAAAAGGAAGACAGGTATCTGTCATCCATTTACCCTGTCTTCATGCGATATAAAACGTTTCCATTTGGAAAGCTTACTTTTTCACCAAATCAAGTCGGGGAAACTGGACGGTGAGTCCTTCCACAAATTGATCGAATTGATCGAAGTCCAATTGTTGTTGCGCATCCGATAATGCAATGGCAGGATTCGGGTGCACTTCTACCATCACACCGTCAGCTCCGATGGCAAGGGCCGCTTTTGCAGCCGGTAACAACAAGTCACGACGACCCGTCGAATGCGTGACGTCTACCATGACAGGTAGATGCGTCTCTTGCTTCAAAATCGGCACAGCCGTGATGTCCAACGTATTACGTGTTGCTCGTTCATACGTTCGAATTCCCCGCTCGCATAAGATGACTTGGCTGTTCCCGCTCGCCATAATGTACTCTGCCGCATAAATGAACTCTTCGATTGTAGCGGATAATCCGCGCTTCAACAAGACCGGTTTGTCTGTCTTCCCGACTTCTTTTAACAAATCGAAGTTCTGCATGTTGCGAGCCCCGACCTGAATGATATCGACATATGGTAACGCCGATTCCACTGCGCCGGGAGTCATGATTTCCGTGATGACTCGTAGGTCGTGTCGGTCAGCTGCTGTCTTCAACAGCTTCAATCCTTCAAAGCCTAAGCCTTGGAAATCGTAAGGAGACGTACGCGGTTTATAAGCACCACCTCGCATCACTTTAACTCCCGATAATGCAAGTTTTTCTGCGACCGCATTCACTTGTTCAAACGATTCAACGGCACACGGTCCCGCAATCAATTGTGGACGCCCGTTTCCGATCGTCACGTCCTTCACGTGGACCAACGTGTCTTCCGGTTGACGCTTCCGCGAAACGAGAAGCGTTTTATCACGGTCTTCCCCTTGTAATTCAGCAGACGCTTTAAAGACTTCTTTAAAGATATGTTGAAGACGTGACGTTTCAAACGGTCCTTGATTTGAAGCGGCGATAAAATCGAGCATCTCGCGCTCGCGGACGGGATCATAACGTTCGACGCCTTGAAGACGTTTGATTTTTCCAATTTCGACGGCAAGTGTACCACGCCGACTTAGCAAGTCGAGCATTTCATGGTTCAATTCATCCATTTCTCGACGTAATCGATTCAATTGATCTTGTGGACTCATAGTTTCCCTCACATTCTTAAGCCGTTCTTTCCAGATTCCTAATTATATCGAACTTTGTGCGCTTTGTCATAAGGAAACCTTCTACGTCACAAAATCACCAAAAAAGGACCGAATGCATTCGGCCCTTACATGTCATTCATTTTTTTTAAGGTCTTTCTTCAAATCATTGAGTTCTTCTTTCGATTCCTCATCAAGCAACTCATTGACAGGTGCTTCGAGCGAATCGTTTGATTCAGAATCCGATGCGTTCGATGGATTTGCCTCTTCTTCAGCCGCACGGTCCATCTGTTCTTTCACTTCCGATTCCGCTTCCGCGACGAGCTGATCCGCTTTCTCCATCGCCTCTTCAATCGAGAGTTCGTCCTCATCGATCTGTTGCTTTAATTCTGCTGCCTCACGCGCCTTATCTTTTACGATATTGAGGACAGGTGCCGCCTTATCGCTCGCCACTTTAATCCATTCCCCAACGACCGGTTCTGCTTTCTCACGCATTTCTTTCGATTTGACAGTCAGACGTTCTCGCGATGTTGACGTCTTCTCGTCAAGGTACGTTCGAACTTCACGTCCGTTTTTCGGTGATGTTAAGAGGGCAACCGCTGCTCCGACAATCCCTCCGAGGATGACACCCGTCAAAAATCCGCTACTTGATTGATTCTGTTCTGTTGATTGCTTTTGGTCTGTCATGTGTGAGTTCCTCCCCGAAATTTAGTTATTTGATTGTATCGTCCGTTTGAATCAAATCAGGTGATACAGGTGTTTCTGCTTTCTTTTCACGTCGTGTACGGCGACGTGGACGTTCTTTTGAAGCAGATGCTTCCGGCTTGTTCTTCTTGAACAATTCGACCGCAACCGATCCCCATCGGACGGCTTGCGCAATCTGTTCTTTGTTTTCGTCTGCTGCCGAGTGGACAGATGTCGAGACGGTACGAACAGACTCGGTCACCTCGTTCAATGATGTCCCTAACTCATCAAGCGCATGAGCGACGGGTGCGAGCAATTCTGTTTTTTCTTCGACGTTGTCCACGAGACGGTTCGTCTTATGTAAGAGCGCCGTCACTTCCATTGTGATTCCATCGAGCTGGCGTTCTAAATTTTCGGTCGTGTTGGCGACGCTTCCGAGTGTACGGTTTACATTCGACAATACACGCGCCAAGAAGATGACGAGTACGACAAACGCGAGCGCCGCAATCAGGCCAGCGATGCCTCCTAATGTGATCTCCATTCAATCCATTCCTCCTATTCAATCGTTTCTTGTTTCATTATAGCACCATTATGACTGAAAAGATTTGCTACAACCGTTTTCGCCATTGGGTCTGATTATTCCTTTACCCGTTTTTATGTTTTCGATTACACTAAAATAGAAATTCATAAAAATAATTAGGGGTGATCGTGTGAGAGATCCAAGAATTACACAGTTAGCAGACGGTTTAATCAATTATTCCGTCAAGCTACAACCGGGGGAAAAGGTACTGATTGAGAACTTTGGCGTCGAGGAGTCGCTCGTTGAGGCACTCGTCGAAAAAGCATATGAGGCAGGCGGACACCCATTCGTCTTGTTGAAAGAGAGCCGTATCTTACGTAAGTTATATACGGGCGCAAGCCGAGAGCAACTCGAACTCATGGCCGACATCGAGCGTAAACAGATGCAGGCAATGGATGCCTATATCGGCTTACGTGCTGGTGATAACATCAACGAACTCTCTGACGTGCCGAGTGAGCAACAAAAACTCGTCGGTGCCACTCTTGGGAAAATGCATACCGAAGACCGGGTCAAAGGAACTAAATGGGTCGTCCTTCGTTATCCATCTCCATCGATGGCGCAACTTGCTGGAAAATCGACAGAAGCGTTCGAAGACTTCTACTTCAATGTATGTACGCTCGATTACGGAAAGATGGACCGCGCAATGGACGGATTGGTCGAATTGATGAACAAGACGGACCGTGTCACGTTGAAAGGACCAGGAACGGACCTCTCGTTCTCCATAAAAGATATTCCGGCAATCAAGTGCTCGGGTCAAATGAACATTCCAGATGGTGAAGTGTTCACAGCACCGGTAAAAGACTCGGTCAATGGCGTGATCACGTACAATACGCCATCTCCATACCAAGGATTCACATTCGAGAATGTGAAGTTGACGTTCAAAGACGGGAAGATTGTAGATGCGACGGCTAATGATACAGAACGAATCAATGAAGTGTTCAACACAGATGAAGGAGCCCGTTACGTCGGTGAGTTCGCAATCGGTGTGAACCCATACATTCAACATCCGATGAAAGATATCCTCTTCGATGAGAAAATTGACGGCAGCTTCCACTTCACGCCAGGTCAAGCGTATGATGAAGCCTATAACGGCAACAACTCATCTGTCCATTGGGATCTTGTCAACATCCAGCGCCCGGATTACGGTGGCGGCGAAATTTGGTTCGACGATGTACTCATCCGAAAAGACGGACGTTTCGTCATCGATGCCTTGCTTCCGCTTAATCCAGAAAACTTGAAATAACATAAAAATGGTGCGCCTGACAAAGGCGCACCATTTTTATGTTTATAATTTTGTTTTCTTCCCGAGGGCTGCAGACATCATCCAAATTTCTTTTTCGAGTCGTTCGATATGAGAGACGAATGTATCTTCAATCGCCTCATCGCCATCCTCAAATTTCTCCATCGCATCTTGCATCTCTTGACGGATTTGTTTGAAGTCACTGATGATGTCTTTAATCATCTGATCTGTCTCGGCATGACGATCGCCTTCTTTTAACGTCGAATGTTCAAGATACTCTTTCATCGTCGCAAACGGTTCGCCGTCATTCATTAGTAGGCGTTCTGCCACGTCATCATAAAGTTCTGCCACTAGATTATAGAGCTCTTCTAGTTTTTCATGGTACGTGAAGAAGTGCGGTCCACTGATATACCAGTGATAATTATGAAGTTTCACAAACAGTAATCCATAGTTCGCTACTTCTTTGTTCAATGTGTTGAGCGCAACTTGACTAGCCATTCCTAACATCTCCTTTGTCATATTCATCGATACTACTATTACCGAGATTTTGGATGGCTAAACATTAAAAAGAGAGACTTTCGTCTCCCTTCACACTTATGCTTCAAGTTTTACAACTTCTTCATATTCGCGCTGATACGTTTGAATATCACCGGCACCCATGAATAAGAGCACGGCATCGGCATGGTTGCGTAACACGCCTGTACCACCACGTTTTAAAATATGCGCGCCTTCGATTCGTGATTGGAGGTCTTCGATCGTGACCGTTCCTTCCTGCTCACGTGCTGAACCGAAAATATCACATAAATAGACAGTGTCTGCTTCGGCCAATGCCGTCGCAAAATCATCCATGAATGATTTCAAGCGTGTATACGTGTGTGGTTGGAAAATCGCAACGACTTCTCGATTGCCATACTTTTTCCGAGCCGCTTCGACCGTTGCACTGATTTCCCGCGGATGATGCGCGTAGTCATCGACAAGCACTTGGTCGTTTAACGTCGATTCACTGAATCGGCGTTTTACACCATTGAACGTCTCAAGACGTTCTTTCACCAATTCTTTCGGCAAGTTCTCGTAGTCGCATGTCGCAATGACAGCGAGCGCGTTCAACACGCTGTGGTCTCCATATCCAGGAATTCGGAACGTTCCGTAGAAGTCATCACGCAAAAAGACATCAAATGTCGTTCCATTTTCTGTCGATGTGACCTGTTCAGCACGGAAATCATTGTGCGCCCCGAAACCATAATAGACGAGCGGCACGTTGGCTTGAATCTGTTGAAGATTTTCGTCATCGCCACAAGCAATGATTCCTTTCTTCACTTGTTTCGCCATTTCTTGGAAAGCGTCAATGACGTCATCAAGTCCAGAGAAATAGTCCGAATGGTCAAAGTCGATATTCGTCATAATCGCGTAGTCTGGACGGTAGTATAAGAAATGACGCTTGTACTCACAAGCTTCGAAGACGAAGTTTTTCGAATCCGCCACTCCTTCTCCCGTGCCATCGCCGATTAAGAACGATGTCGGTTCGATTCCACGCATGACGTGTGCAAGCAATCCCGTCGTTGACGTCTTCCCGTGTGACCCAGTGATGGCGACACTCGTGTAATGGTTCGCGAGTTCACCTAAAAACTCGTAATACTTATAAATCGTCAATCCGAGTTCACGTGCACGCACGATTTCTGGATGATCATCACTGAACGCGTTTCCTTGCACAACGATTTGGTCTTCCGAAATATTTTCAGGATCGAATGGCAAAATTTCAATCCCTTTACGGTTCAATGCTTCTTCTGTAAAAAATGCTTTTTCAACGTCCGATCCACGGACCTCATTGTTCATATCAAATAAAATTTGAGCTAAAGGACTCATGCCCGTTCCTTTAATTCCGACGAAGTGATAACGGTTCATCTGTAAATAGCCCCCCTAATTCATTGCGGCTCGTCAAAATGCGACAAACCTTTGTCATTATAGCAAAACTCACAGAGTCGTGCTATTACAGATTATTGTTTTTTTGCGCAAGTCGTCGGCTGCGGTACATCGCCATGCGATCTTTTGGCGTCATCATCACATTTACAGGCGGTTGATCCGCTTTAAATGAGACTTGAACCGCTGATGTCAAATCTGTGGCAGATGGCACTTCTTGCTGTTCAGATGGTGTTTGTAATCTTTCTGCAATCTGCTCAAGCGACGAACCGATTTGTTCCGCCGATTCGTCAATATCTAGGTCAGTATGAGGAGTGGCATCTTGATGAGCCTCTACGACCGTCTCCTTTTTTGAACGGGATAAATCCGTTGATTGCATAAAAACAGATGAAAAGCCATTATCTAGAATCGAAACTTCACCAAGAATCGGTTTTTCTTCCATTTCCATTTCCTCGGAAATCAGCTCGTTGGACTCTTTGCTCCATTCAGGTTCAGAGACGGGTTCAGTAGATGACTCTTGGATTGGCTCTTCCGTCGTAGAATGAGTAGATGCCATCGTTGAATCATACGCATCTCTCGTTTCAGGAGAGTGTTCGACCGGAAGGACAATCTTTGGTTTCGGACGAGCATATCCATAAATCGGTGACGGGACGTCTGACGGAATAAATTCCTCGGTTACCTCTACCTTTGGCGGAGGGGAACCTTTTTGTCCTTCTTTCGACAGTTCTCGTTTGATTCGCTCTGCTTGTTGCTTCAGTGAACGTTCATATGCATCCATACTTGATTCCTCGCTTTTTTACTCAATCCATATTTAACAAAAAATCGGTCGAATTTAGCGACCGATTTTAAATGCTGTACCTACTTCATATTCGTCATCTAATACTAAAATCCCTTTTTCTTGCGGGGCGTTCGGAAGGTTTAATTCACGGGCAGAACAAATCATCCCGTGTGAACTTTCACCACGGAGTGCAGACGGACGGATAATCAAACCAGTCGGCATCACCGCACCCGGTTTTGCGACAACGACTTTTTGCCCTGTTGCCACATTCGGTGCGCCACATACTATTTGAACAGTCCCTTGGTCGATTTGAACTTGACAGATTGACAGTTTGTCAGCGTCCGGGTGTTTTACTGCGCTTTCAACATACCCAACGACAAACTTCGGCGTCACGTCAACCCATGAAAAGTCCTCTTCAATTCCGTTATCATTTAAGACAGATTGCAACTGTTCCACTAATTCGACTGTCAACTCAACAGGACCATTCCATCCTGTCACATCAACATGTTGACTTGCTTGAAACAGGTTGTACCCGTTCACTTTTCCGTCTGCCGACTTGACGATTGCCACGTCTCCCGTCCGCTCGACAGATTGATGATGTCGTTCTCCTTCTTTTAACAACACCATGAGTACATCACCGATTCCTTCTCGGTTATAAAACACATTCATTTGCATACGTTCCTACGTCCCTTCTTTCAAACTCATCTCACTTATTTTATCAGATTATGTGTTCGATGGCGGGGTCTTTTTTCCGACAATGAAAATCGGTTCAAGTTCCCCCGCCACATAGTGAAAGGCGAGTGCAGTGACGGGAATTCGACCATTTGTGAAGAAATCAAACATCAGTTGCTGCATCGCATCATATCCTTGGTCATTTCGAATGTCCGCAACGATCATCACATCCTGATGCGGGACACCGACGAGCATATCCCCTTCAATCCGTCGTTCCATCAGCCGAAGAAACTCGTCATTTAACACACGAGATGCCTCGTAGCCATCACGAGTTGATAAGAAGTAGAATGGGTTTCCAGCCACTTCGTCTTGTTTCATCTCGGTCGGTAGTTTTTTCACATTCTCACGGGCGATTCGCTCGATGCGGTCGAGCGTCATTTCATCCGAAAGGTGGCGTTCTTCAATCAACCGATATCCGTTTCCACGGTCCAGCGCATAAAAAATCGCGGTCTCGGCCGTGTGCGGGGTGAATGCAAGTGCTTCTCCATTTTTTGTCGTCTTCGAGAAAGAGTTCGAACGAATGACCGGATAGATGGCATCTTCATTTCCGGTGAGGGAGATTTGATCATCCGCCTTCATCGCTGATTCGATATACTCGATGACTTCATCGACGGCAACCGTACCGCGTGTCTTAGCCTTTGCCACAATCGGCGCAAGGCGGATATTGACCCCAAAACGGTCAGATTTCCGCTCGACGCGCAGTACCTCATTCTCACGGTCGTAAGAAGTACGGTATTCTTCATTAAAATGCGATTCTAGATAACGTCTTAACTCATTCCGTTCCATAAAGGCTCACCCTAATCCGTTCAAGAAAGCTTCAACCTGTTCCGGCGTCTTCCGTTCACGACCGACGTAGCGATCAACCTCATTGCCATTTTCAAACGCAACAAAGCTTGGGATGCCAAAAATATCAAGTTCTTGCGCAAGTTCCATGAACTCGTCACGATCGACGTAATAGAACGTCCATGCTTCAAATTTCTTCTCGATTTCCGGCATGAATGGGTCAAGGAATCGGCAATCTCCACACCATGTCGCCGAAAACATAAGGACACTTTTCGCTTCTTTTGCTTCGATATATTCTGCCATTGTTGATAGTCGTTTCATGATTATCACTCCTGTTCGTTTTTTCCTCACTTATAATAGCATAAGTCAAGTCACACATTCTGCTCTGCTGTTTGTTATAATCAAAGCCGAAACTAGTTGAAACAGGTGAAGCTGAATGAAATTAACACGCGAAACGTTAAACCCTGAAATGAAGCACCCTCTTGAACAGATGGTCGGTGTATTTGGAATGCTTGCCATTTTGCGATACGGCTACTTGTTTATTGACACTGATAAAACGAGACTAGAGATCTTGATTTGGCTCGTTGTCGGTTTCGCCGTCATTTATGTGCTCGAAAAATATCTCAAGAAATTGGCACGTCACTTGCCCATCGTTCGAAAGCGTTTCTTGATCCCCATTTACGTGATTGTGCTCATGTTATTCTTAATCAGTTTCCGAGTCCCTCGTGAGACGGTTGAGTCCGTGAAAATGTGGTTCGGAATTGGATGAAAAAGAGCAACGTTCCTCGAAACGTTGCTCTTCATTAATAATCAATTTTTAAATCATTCGGTTGAATCCGACCGGTTCTTCGCAAGACTACGTATACCGCGTAACTCAATAAGGCTGGTCCAATTATGAGGAAACCAAAGACGACGAGAAAGGTATACCAGCTAAAGCCCATCGTTTCAAGCATGACAATCGGGCCGACGAGCCCACTTGTTCCCATGCCTGCCCCCGCAGCGACACTTTCCAGTTCAAACAACAGAATCGCGATTGGAGCCAATACAGCCCCGGCCATTGTTGGCGGAAGAAGAATCCAAGGGTTTTTCACAATGTTCCCGACTTGAAGCATCGAGGTGCCGATTCCTTGAGCAATCGCCCCACCGACCCCATTATCACGATAACTCGTGATGGCAAACCCAATCATCTGAGCCGCGCAACCGACAGTCGCTGCTCCAGCGGCAATTCCGTTCAAACCGAGCATCAATGCGATGGCAGCACTTGAAATCGGTGCCGTTAACGCAAGTCCCATCAATGTCGCGACGACCACTCCCATGAACAACGGCTGTTGCTCCGTGCCCCATTCAATCCAACCACCGAGTTGCGTCATGAATAAGCCGACATACTTGCCGATATACGTCGCAGTGAGGTAGCCTACGGCAATCGTTGTGAACGGCGTCACTAAAATATCTAGTTTCGTCGATTTAGAGACAAGTTTTGAGACTTCGACCGCAAGAATCGTCGCAACGTAACTTCCTGCCGGTCCGAACTCATATCCAAACGCCCCGATAACGAGCGCGGAAAACAAAATGAGCGGCGGCGCCTCTAACGCATAGGCGATGGCAATCCCGATTGCCGGTCCGGTCAAACTCATGGCGACATCCCCGATTTGAATCAATGTGGCACTCATCCCTGTGAATGTCGTTCCTTCGAGCTGACCTCCGATCGTTTTTATGATCAGACCGATGATTAACGTACTAAACAAACCAAGTGCCATATAACTTAGCGCCGTCACAAAATAAAGCGACAGGCTCAATGAGATTCCTTTTTTCTTGAACATAACATATCCTCCTTACACTTATACAGGTGTCTTGTCACGAGTAACATACATGTATAAACACCTTTATCAGTATAAGACGTTTTCATGAAATAGCAAGAACATCCATAAAAAAACCGTCCACTCATCTTTCGAGTGAACGGAATGTTTGATTTACAGAGACGGACGTAGCGTTTCAAGTGTCGAACGATCAAGTCGCTTGACCAACGCTTTGAGCAACGCTTTCGCTGCATCGTAGTCATCCGTATGAAGAATCGAGGCGTGTGTATGGATATAACGAGATGCGACGCCAATGACGGCTGTCGGCACCCCTTCTCCGCTCATGTGAACGCGCCCCGCATCGGTACCGCCTGGTGAGACGAAATATTGTGTCTTGATGTTTTCGTCTGAAGCCGTATCGAGTAAGAAATCACGCATTTCAGGAGACATGACCATGACGCGATCTAAAATTCGGATCAATGCTCCCTCACCGAGCTGACCGAACTCCGTTTTACTTCCTGAAGCATCATTGGCCGGTGAAGCATCGAGTACGAGTGCCACATCTGGCTGAATCAATTCAGATGCTGTCTGCGCTCCACGTAATCCGACTTCTTCTTGTACGGTAGCACCCGAGAACAAGATGTTTGGATGATCCGCTTTTGTCGTTTCCTCCAACAATTCGATTGCAAGACCGACGCCATAACGATTGTCCCAAGCTTTGGCCATAATCTTTTTCGGGTGATGAAGTGGGGTAAATGCGCTCGATGGAACAGCAGGGACCCCCGGACGTACACCCCATGACTCTGCTTCTTCTTTCGAATCTGCTCCGATATCGATAAACATCTGCTTGATGTCCATCGGTTTACTCATTGCATCTGGACCTAACAAATGAGGCGGTGTCGAAGCGACGACACCGGGAATTTTACCGTTCGACGTGATGATGTCGAAACGTTGCGCCATGAGCACTTGGCTCCACCAGCCACCGAGTGGTTGTATGTAAAGCATGCCGTTCTCGGTAATCCGTGTCACCATAAAAGCGACCTCATCCATATGTCCGGCTACCATGACTTTCGGTCCCGACTCGTCTCCGACACGTTTTCCAAAAATTGATCCGATGCCATCCGTGACAATTTCATCTGAATGGGGTTCAATTCGTCCACGTACAAATTGACGAACTTCAGACTCGAACCCAGGAGCTCCCGGGAGTTCTGTTAGCGTCTTAAATAAATCTCTCGTCTTCTGATCCATCTTTCATCATCCTTTCCTAACCGTTCTTGTCTCATTATATACAAAAGTTTTGACAGGATGCGAATGCTTTTCATTCCATTCGGGTACAGGTTTTGGTACGATGTACATGATAGCCATAGTTCAAGGGGAGGTAGTCATATGAAAAAAAGGTATTGGTTTATTGGAATCGGGGTTGCCGTCATTGCCGCACTTATGACGAAAAAAGCTTTAGATGAACGTAGCTTATCTGCAGAAAACGCCTTAGAGTACACGAAGCGTGCTTTCTCAGCAAAAGGTCATGTCCAAGGGGCATGGATTTCTGCATCACCGGAGATTTACACATACGACGGTCGTGAATACGACGTCTACAAAGGTGGCATCTCGGTTCTTGAGAACGA
Organism: Exiguobacterium sp. s83; assembly: GCF_018617095.1. Lineage (GTDB taxonomy): Bacteria > Bacillota > Bacilli > Exiguobacteriales > Exiguobacteriaceae > Exiguobacterium > Exiguobacterium profundum. Next base: position 1,251,901 of record NZ_JACSJP010000001.1, read on the forward strand.
TGAAGAGAAAACATATGAGTTTACAGTCGACTCTGAGACTGGCGCATTACTCGAATATGCATGACACGAAACCGACGAATGATTCGTCGGTTTTTTTGTTTAGTTCCCTCGAAAGAGTGGAAAATTGAAATTGGTAGTTTTCAATTTAATAAAGGAGTGATCTCGCGTGAAGAAGCTAATCGGTGAAGCAAGTGAACTCGTATCGCAAATGGTTGAAGGGATGGTCCATGCCCATCCTGAAATGTATGGTCGCGTCGACGGTGTGAATGTCATCTGTCGGGCTGACGGAGCGAAGTCTGGAAAAGTCGGTCTCGTATCTGGAGGCGGTAGTGGTCACGAGCCGGCCCACGCTGGATATGTCGGGGACGGTATGCTCGATGCGGCAGTATGTGGGGAAGTGTTCACCTCTCCTACTCCGGACATGGTACTTGAAGGAATCAAAGCAGCTGACGGCGGAAACGGCGTTCTTTTGATTGTGAAAAACTATTCCGGCGACGTGATGAACTTTGAGCTCGCCGCAGAACTGGCCGAAGGTGATGGCATTAAAGTCGACCACGTCGTCGTCGCCGATGATGTCGCCATTTCGAACAAAGAAGATCGACGCGGGGTAGCCGGAACGGTCTTTGTTCACAAAATTGCCGGAGCCGCTGCAGCTAGTGGCAAATCACTTGAAGAAGTCAAATCCATCGCCGAAAAAGTAGCTTCACACGTTCGCTCCATGGGGATGGCCGTGGAACCTTGTTACATGCCGGTCAGTGGTAAACCAGGTTTCGACTTGAACGAGGAAGAGATGGAAATCGGCATCGGGATTCACGGGGAACGTGGTGTCGAGCGGAAACCGACGAGTGATGTCGACCAAATCGTCGACGACCTCCTCAGTCACTTGAAAAAAGAAGTCGAGCCAGGAGAAGTTGCTGTCATGGTGAACGGAATGGGTGGAACGCCGTTGTCTGAGTTATACGTGACCTATCACTTCGTTGCCGAAAAACTGGAAGCTGCTGGGTATACCCTTAAACGGAAGTATGTCGGCAACTACATGACTTCACTCGAGATGCATGGGTTCTCCATCACGTTGCTCCCTCTCGATGATGAGATGACGACGTATCTCGACGCTCCTTCGGCAGCACTTGGATTCAAAATTTAATAAATGAGGTGTTTGGTTTATGTTGACGATTGATCGGATGAAGCAAGCGTTACGCGACGCACAAGTTGGCATCGAAGAACAAAAGGATACGTTGACCGATTTAGACCGGGCCATCGGCGACGGAGACCATGGCATCAACATGTCTCGTGGTTTTGATGCGGTCTCCGCTATTCTAGATGAGGATTATGACTCTCTTGGAGCACTTAGTAAAAAGGTCGGGATGACCCTCATGTCGAAAGTCGGAGGCGCGGCCGGACCTTTATACGGTTCAGCTTTCGTGAAGATGGCAACCAAATTCGGGGATGCGACCGAAGCGGACTTTGACTTACTCAAGGATGCGCTCCAGGAAGGTTCGAATTCCATCAAAGCACGAGGGAAATCGGAAGTCGGCCAAAAAACGATGGTTGACGTCTGGGACCCGTTCCTCGAGCAAGTCCAACAAGGGGAAGATTATAAACAGAAATTAGACGCACTTGTCCAAAAAACAGAAGATATGGTGGCGACGAAAGGAAGAGCCTCTTATTTCGGAGAAAACTCTCGCGGAACCGTTGATCCGGGTGCCCTTTCTAGCTCAATCCTTTTGGGCGCGATTATGAAGGAGGTCGATTGACATCGTTGAATTGATCATCGTCTCGCACAGCGCAAAAATTGCGGAAGGCATCCAAGATTTGATGAAGGAAATGGCACCGTCCGTGCCCATTCATCTAGCTGGTGGCCTTGAGGATGGCGCTATCGGAACGGACGTGAATCGCATCTTATCAGCGCTCGATCAGGTCGATGGAGAAGCACTTCTCCTCAGTGATATCGGATCGGCGACAATGAATGCGGAACTCGCCATCGATATGTACGAAGGTGACAAACATGTCGAATTTTTCGATGGTCCCATTGTCGAGAGTGCCTTCATCGCCTCCGTTTCTTCAGGAAATGGGATGTCACTAACTGATATCGTCGGACAGTTAAAACAACAGTAAAAAGTACCCCGTTCTCTTGAACGGGGTACTTTCATCTCTTATCTTGGGTTGTCATTCTTTTCATATACGGCATTCATATATGAACTTGTTGAATAGAAACGTGGTACAACCAAGAACAAAATGAGTGCTGGAATCGCAATCATTAGAAGCAAGACCAATACCGGTAACCAATAGACGATCTGTTGACCGAGCATGTCGATGTTCGCGTCCGCAAACTCTGAAGCTCCTTCTACTTCTACGAGATCCGCTGATGTAAGAATCTTGTTGTCTGTAGCATCAAAGTAATGGTACTCGGTTTTACGTGTGATGAAGATCCCATCACGAATCGTATCGAGCTCTACGACAGCCGCGATGACTTCGTTGCCGTTTGAATGGCGAAGTGTCTCTTCTTTGATGATTTCAGCTGTTCCTTCTTTATAGTCGTAATGCGTTGCTTTCAAATCCTCTTCGAGAGCGTCTAAGAACGCTTCGTTCGCTGAGGTATTCATTGGTGCGATTGTTAGAATGAAGATTACTGCAAGCAGGCTTGCCCATGCTTTTTTCAACATCCCCATGTTCCCCCTTCTCTTATTCCAGTTTAGCGTCATTCCTATTGTACCAAGAAGAAAGAAAAAAGTGTGAAGAAAATACTATTAAAATAAGAAAAAAGCGTGTCAATTTTTCGGACGGAAGACGGCTTCCATTCGGTAAATCGGCTGACCGAGCGCACTGAAGCGCTCTTCATACTCTGTTCGAATATTATCTTCTGGTTCATTGACATGTAAATCTAGTGAAATTTCTGTGAAGAACATCCCGTATTGACTCATACTCTGAAGCGAATATTCAAACAATCCACGGTTGTCCGTCTTGAAATGAATCTCTCCTGCTTTCGGAAGAATCGCCTCATATGTCGCCAAAAACGTCTTATACGTTAGACGTCGTTTCGCATGTCGTGTCTTTGGCCACGGATCGGAGAAGTTTAAGTATACGCGATCGACTTCTCCCGCTTCAAAGTAGTCGACGAGTCGTTTCGCATCGACCGTCAATACTCTCACGTTCGGCATCGGGGTTTCGACTAATTTTTGTACGATAGAGACGGCTACGCTCTCAAACAACTCGATCGCAATGAAGTTCACATCCGGGTGTTGTTTCGCCATCCCTAAAATAAATTGTCCTTTTCCTGAACCGACCTCGATAAAGAGCGGGTGGTCATTCCCGAATTCAGTGCTCCAGTTACCTTTCAACTGTTCAGGATGTTGAATAAATACATGTTCTTGAGCTTCCATATATTCTTTTGCCCAAGGCTTATGTCGTAAACGCATGAAAATCCTACCTTTCGTTCATCAAATGTTCAAGTTTAATGGGAATATGCACGTTGCGGACGAGCAGTCCTCTTGCGATTATACACGAAATCATAGTTTAATGAACGTGAATCATCCTTCACAAGGAGGTTAAATACGATGAGTACTTTAGATCAGTTTCTTATTTTTTATGCAGCCCCACTGACATTTTTCGCTGGTGTCATCGCCACGTTCGTTTGGGCTTACTTTATGAATCCAGATGACATTTAACACATTCAAAAAGGGGTGGCGTACAGCCATCCCTTTTAATTGATTCGTTCGTACGCCTCATCCATCAGCTCACGTAATACATGAAATCCTTCAGTTCGCGCCGAGTCATTCTCTTCCCCATAGATTGTCAAAATCGTTTGGGCGATCGCATACCAATGCATTCGATTATGGAGCTCACTCGAAACACGTACCCCGTAATGCGAGAACCAGCGCTCCCACTCCACTTCATCCATATAGCTATAGACAACCATCGCCAAATCGAACGCGCGGTCTGCAATGATCGCGTCATCCCAATCTGTCAAGTAGAGTAGGCCGCTCTCATCCTCAATCCAATTATTATGGTTTAGGTCAGAATGACAGACGACAAATTCTTGCTCGTCGACTTTTGGCAAATGGTGCTTTAGCCATTGTACGGCTTCTCCGATGATTCGGTCTGTTTCATCTTGTTCATATGCTTCACACTGACGGAGCAACAAGTGCGGCGTCACCGGTGTGTGGTTCAGCTGTTGCAACATGAATAATAGCTCTTTCGAATTATGAATCTTGCCGAGTTGCGCCGCGACATCAGGTCGCTTCATATCTTCTGGTGAAAGTTCGCGGCCTTCGATAAATTGTTGGGCGCTTAACACGTCCCCGTTAAACATTCGCTTTGTCCAAAGAAGCTTTGGTACGATTCCTTCCGCTGACAAGATTGCCAGAAACGGAGAAGAATTTCGTTTGACAAAAATCTTCTGTTGGCGCGTCGTCGCTACATACGCTTCGCCCGTGATACCTCCGGCTGAAGCGACTGTCCACTCTTTCCCGAGCGCACCGACTATATCTGAATACATATTCATCACGCTCAAATCTTACTTGAATTAAAGAGATACAATCAACATCTTAACACGCGAGAATCGTCATTGACAACGACTCGACTTGAATGTGTGCTGGGTTTCGTGCGAGTGGAACGAGACTTGCCGTTTCTCCTTGAACGTAAACGTTCCATTTCGCATCGCTCTCAAATGAAAGCGAGTCGAACGTACCGTTCACATAGACGCGAACCCGTTGCCACGCATCGTAAGAATGACTGGCCGTCAACTCATAGATAATGACGCCAGGCGGCGATGGGAGAAACGTGAAATGGTCAATGACTTCTTGTCTCGAATCATAGCGGAAACATGTATGGAGTCGCCGTAACTTCAAGAGCGTCTTCACATACTCGATGTCTTTGATCCGTGTGTCACGAAGATCCCAATCAAAATGATTGATGTGATCGGGTGAATTATAACTGTTCTCGACACCATGTTTCGTGCGTCCGAACTCTTGACCGGCATGGATAAACGGGATGCCTTGAGATGTGATGACGACCGCATTGGCAAGACGTTGCATGGCAAGACGAGTCGTCTCATCGACTCCTTCACAAGATAACATTAACTTGTCATAGATCGTATAGTTGTCATGGGCTTCCGCATAATTGATGGAGTAAGCCGGACTCGGGAAACGTCCGACCGTCACGTTCGGAATATGCACGGCTCCGGTGAGACACTCTCGAAGTTCCCACTCTCGCCACTCATTCCCGGAGATGAATCCGCGTTCCCTGTCATTAAACGTTGACCCTTTCAATGCATCTCGAATCATATCGTTGAAGTGTCCGATACGAGGCATGCGTGCAGCATTTTGTGACGTTGCCTTCAATGACTGTCCAAGCGGCGTCGCCAAGTCCCACCCTTCTCCATAGACGAGAATGGAGGGATCCACCTTATCGAGCGCGGCCCGCACTTGATTCATCGTTTCGACATCATGAATCCCCATCAAATCGAAGCGGAACCCATCCACTTGATAGGTCGTCGCGAAATATGTCACGAAGTCCACAATCATACGTCGCATCATATAGCGTTCCGATGCCGTGTCATTTCCGACCCCGGTCCCGTTCGCTATCGTCCCGTCGTGCTCGTATCGAAAATAATAGTATGGTACGAGCGCTTCGAGTGGGGATTGTTCTCGAATGTAAATATGATTCATCACGACGTCTGTGACGACTCGAAGACCCGCTTGATGCAGGTCAGAGACGAGTGTCGCATATTCGAACACACGACTCATCGGCACATCGGGTCTTGAGGCATAACTTCCTTCAAGCCCGAACCAATGAATCGGGTCATAGCCCCAGTTGTACGGCATACGAGTCGCCTCATCGACACTTCCAAAATCATGGACAGGGAGTAACTGGACATGCGTCACGCCAAGCTCTTTTAAATAGTCGAGTCCGGCACTGTTGCCTTCTTTCGTCCGAACTCCTTTTTCAGACACCCCACCGTACAGCCCTTTCAATTGACTCATCGATGAGGGGTGGCTTGTGAAGTCTCGGATGTGCAACTCATAGATGACGGCATCCGTTGCCTTCCATAAAGGGGGGCGCACGGCTTGTTCGACCTGTTTCTTGACAAATCGCGCCACATCTTGCAATACGCCATACTCACCGTTCAAACTGACGGCTCGCGCATAAGGATCGACGACTTGCCTCGTATCGACCGGTGTTTTCACTTCTAAGCGATAAAACATACCTTGGAACGCTTGTGGTATTTCACCACTCCATTCCCCGCGTGCGCCGCGGTTCATGTGAAATCGCTCAATTTCTCTGTGATTCGTATCATCATGCACTGTAATCCACATGGATAAAGCAACCGGAGACCATACCGTCACTTCCATTCCGTGCGGCGTAAACGATACGCCGAGTGGACCATCATATGAGAAACGCCGTTCGAATTCCTCTGAACGGACGATTTCTCTTGGTACGACAACCGTCGTCTTTTGACCCGGGTGGCAGACGGTGTATAACGTTTCTAAAGAGATTGGTTCCTTTAAACGAAGGATTTGTTCGACCTTTCCGGATTCCGTCACAAACTGTTGCTCGACGAGGTAGTCGACCGGGCGTCCATTCTGTTCGATTTGTACTGGAACGGATTCATATTCGCGCACAATCTCAAGTTGTATGGTCTCAAATGATACGAAAGACGCGCTCTCGATGGTCACATGTGAGGCGGTCTTTTGATCTGGTGTGTGATGCATATGCGTCCCTTCCTCTCAATCACTGATCCATGAATTGACGAAACGGTAACTTGGCAGTCACTTCTAATACGGTGGCAACGTCACGAATCTGCTGTGCTTTTACAATCGGTGCACGTCCGTTCACTTGTTTCATCCATTCCGTATATTCGTTACGACCGACATATTGGGTCGATCGAACAGTTGGAACGTTATCAAAATATCCATTTGTCGCAATGACGACTTTTTGTAGCACACCCGCATAATGCGGTAGAACTTGACGAATCAGTTCCTCTGTCCGTGTCAATGCGATCAACGGGTTCACTACACGGGTATTTTCCCCTTTCAGCGGTTGATGAACCCATGTCTTCTCTTTCGATATGTGATAGATACTTCGATCGCCTTCAAGCCATTCTATGATATACAGATGCGTCGGTCCGATGATGAGGTGGCTCAACTCAACCGTTGCACCATTCCATTCGATGACCGGTCGATACAAGAAAAAGTGTCGTTCGTTCCAATCGGTACGCATCACACGATAGGCGAAGTCACGAATAAACGCCAGATGTGGTAAATCCGTCTCAAGCACCCCTTCACAAGCGAATTGAAGCTTTTGGATATGCCGGCGCTCCCTTAACAGCTTTTGATATTGCGATTCAGAGAGCGGCTTTGGCTCTAATTCAATTCGCTCCGTCTTCGCCCAAAACTTCCACCACGGTCTTTCGATTTCGAGCACTTCGACCGGATTCAAGCGATTGTTTTCATGAAGGCGCTGTAGGCGTGCCGTATCGGATTCCACATACTCCAAATAACGATTATATTGATCTAATACATCACGTTCATATTTTGAGATTACGTCAAAAATTTTAACCGGGATTGCCATATATCCTCCTCTGGCCGTCTTAGCGGAAATACGTCTACTGCTCGATAGGCAGGTGTATGAGTCGGCTGTACTTCATATAAAATTAATTCTTCTACTGATTCCGTCGCGTGAAATTCAGGGGGGACGTATGGGACACGCTCCCCTTCGCCCCATTTTTTAGCGAGTGTCACGTGAGGGACAAACGACTTCCGGTCCAATCTTGGAATCACATCAACTAGTTCATGGCGGAGGGAATGCGCCAACCGTTGAAGGGGCTCGGAGGCATCCGGAACGATGGTTAGAACGCGGGGCCGATCTGGTCGCCCAAAATGGTCGATGGCTCGAAACTCCAACGTGAACGGCAGAGTCTCCTCACAGATTCTACGCGTGATTTCTTTTACTTCGTCTAATTCATCCCCATCCACGCTTCCTAAAAATTGTATCGTCATATGAAACTCTTCAGGCCGATAGATTCGGCGATAGGAGTAATAAGGTAAGATGGTTTGCTGTACGTCAACCAGTTCCGTTGATTCAATGGGAATCGCGATAAAGTAATGCGTACTCATCTCATTCATCCTTTCAACGTGCGACGTGACATTCCTATCCAAATCAACGCTCCAATTGCCGTGACGATGGTATACATCCAAAACACGCCTAAAATATCGTCAAGTTCAATGATCTTACCACTGAGCATATTAAATCCAGCTGTCGCGAGCCCAGACGTCAATGCCATATATACCCCGATGGCCGTCGAGGAAACTTGTCGATCGACGAGCGTCCGGACGAATTGAAGCGCGACGGGAATCAAGAGACCGACGACGAGACCTTGTGCGATCGCGAGAAGCCATACGACCCAAATCGGTGGTTCTAACGCAAGCACCCCGTTCCGAACTGCCGAGATGATGGCGGCCCCAACAAGAACGCTGACGCTTCCGTAGCGCTCCATAAGCTGAGAAGCCACTTTCATAAACGGGATTTCGAATAACACTGCCACGAGGAATAATGTTCCGACGAGCGTCGTCGAACCACCGCTATTCGTCACGTACAGACCGAAATAATAGTTATTCGCATAAATCGGTCCGAAGACGAGCATCCCCCCACATAAGAAGAACACAAAGGGTTTGTTCCAAACAGCCGTCCATGAGAGAGATGCCAACGTCACATCGCGAGTCGAACTTTTCTCAGGAATCATTCGAACAAATACGCTGCCAAGGAACAGTAAAATCGCACTCAATACGAACGTACTAGCTAGTCCCCACGTGCTATCCGAAATTCGTCCCATCACAAAGACTGCAATGGCGAATCCTGCTGAGCCATAGAGGCGAATCGCACCGTAATCGACTTTCGACCGCGTCGTATAGTCGAGTGTCATCATATCCACTAGCGGGATGTGAGCACATTGGAAAACGGACCAAATCACCATGAGTACGACAATCCAAACGTATGAGGTCGCCACTAAAAACGTGAGAGAAATCAGCGCCGCGCTCAGCATCGCCAAAATCAGCCAGGCCCGGACTCTTCCCGTCCGGTCGGTCAACATCCCCCATAGTGGTTGCACGCCGATGGATAGAATCGGTAAGATGGCTACGATAATCCCGACTTGGCTCGGAGTCAGTCCAAACTTAGTTTGTGAAAAATATAAGGTCATATAAGGGATCAACGCCCCTTGCGCGAAGAAAATCGCGACGTACACAGACTGAAACAATTTCTTTTGCGAATCCAATGATAACTTCCTTCCTAAAGGACAGAGAGCCGACTATACCAGCCAGCTCTCCTTGTTTCTTATTTAGCGAGCTCGTAAATGGCCTCAGCATAGATTGCCGCGGCACGTAATAAATCTTCTATCTCCATATATTCATCGACCTGATGCGCCACATCTTTAGCTCCTGGGAACAATGCGCCGAACGCGACACCTGCTTCGAGTGAACGTGCATACGTACCGCCTCCGATGGCCATCAAGTTCGCGTGCTCTCCCGTTTGACGCTCGTATACGCCTGCTAGCGTCTTCACGAGTGGGTGATCTTCTGCCACGTGATGAGGCGGCATATGTTGACGGGTCTTCAACTCGAAGCCAAATGACAACGCGATTTCACGTAGGTTTTGTAAACGTTCTTCGAATTTGGCCGTATACGGGTAACGGATGTTGACCGTTGCTGTTCGTTCTTCCTCATTGTATCGGAACACGCCGCCATTGATCGTCAAGTCGCCCGTCTCATCGCTCGCTTCAATCCCAAGAGAAATTCCACGTGAGTCTGCAAACACGTGACGAACGAGTTCAATGTAGCGTTCCCCTTGAATGTCGAGAGGAAGGTGCAACAGGAACCCAGCCAGCACGTACGCAGCATTGATCCCGTTATCCGGTTCCATCGCGTGCGCCGCTTTACCTTTCATCGTGAACGTATATATGCCACGATCGTATTCACACGTTCCGTCCGCTTCATATTTTTCGAGATAGGCCTCGAACTTTTCCTCGAGTACCTCATCCGTCTTCAATTCGGCTTTCGCGAAGTCCGGCACCATATTCGGACGCTCCCCGCTCGTAAATGACACGAGATGGTAGGCAGAGCCTGGTACACGTTGAATCGGTAATTGAGTCAACACACCGTCATACAATCCTTTTTCAGCATTGATGATCGGGAAATCCGCATCTGGCGCAAATCCGTATGTCGGCATTTGTTCTTGTTTGAAATACTCACGGACACAGCGCCATTCGCTCTCCTCATCGCAACCTGCAATCAAACGGACGCGTTTTGAAAGTGGTAAGCCGAGCTCTTTGACGATTCGTAATCCGTAGTATGCTGCCATAGACGGACCTTTATCATCGTTACTCCCACGCGCCACAATTTTCCCGTCAGTCGTGATGGTCGGATTGAATGCGCCATATGTCCAGCCATCGCCTGCTGGGACGACGTCAAGGTGACATAGAATGCCAACGATTTCCTCACCGTCCCCGTATTCCAAATGTCCCGCGTAACCGCCGACGTCCTTTGTTTTGAATCCATCTCGCTCACCGATTTCAAACATGTAGTCAAGCGCCTGACGAACCTCAGGACCAAACGGCATGTTCGGTGCCGCTTTCGATTCATCGAGCACGCTAGGGATTTGAAGTAATCCTTTCAAATCTTCTAAAAATGCATCTTTACGATTGTCGACTTCCTGTCTCCAATTCATGTTCATCTCCCCTTTTGCGAATGTTCTCTCCCTTACTAGTATATCCAAATGTATGAAAGACGAACATTCATTTAGAAAAGTTTTTTTCGTTCGTGTTTAAGCTTCTTTTCGATGTAAAAAAATAATCTTCATTCGATATTTACGTTCATAATCAAATCTTTACAAACAGATTGTTCGTGCTTTCCACTTGCATTTTTGCTCAAGAGCGGTATACTAAAGGTGTAATTTTAGAAAATAACAATTTTATATTTCATTTTGTCGTCTGTAGGTATGGTTTGTCATTATTCTACACATTGGGAGGTTATCCAATGAAAGGCTCAACAGATCGGATGTTAACGCGCATCAAGTCCATTTATTTGTTCATCAATGAAAGGGAATCCGTTACCACTTCAGAACTAGTAGAAGAGTTCGGCATCACGTCACGCACTGTGCAACGTGATTTGAACGTACTTGAGTACAATAACCTTGTGGAGAGCCCTAGCCGTGGCACGTGGACTTCATCAAAACGTTCACTCAAGACGGCAAATTGAATTGTATATGTATATTCAAGAGACCTGGCGTTCAGGTCTCTTTTTTATGGATGAAGGTTTTGTGGTTTTAGATTGTATCAGTTGTTTAAGATGAGGTGATGATGTGAAAGAAGAAATAATGAAGTACATAGAGGACAACTTCCCAAACCTATCTGGAGAAGTCCATCTAAGATTCGAACTTGGCGAACCGTATAAAAACGGAACGGTTGAGAGAGTAGAGCAAGTTGTAAACAGAGTTACTACATTGTTTGAGGAAGTGTTTCAATCTGATGATTACATCCATATCTTTATCAAGGATTGGAACGAAACAAAGGACATCATGTTTGGGAATACCACTCCCGAATATTTGTATGGTTTATTCATGAAACAACAGATTGAAGAAGAAACGTTATTTGAATTAAATGAAGATATTGACGAAATAACAGGGGAAATTATTGAAATCAAACATGAATATAAAGCAAAATTTGTATCCTCGCAGATCAAGTCAATCTCTTACGAAAAAATCCTTAGAGGTATAGGAAATTACGAGCAAGGAAGAGAACCTTCAATTGGACAAGCTGTTTACTTTATTAGCACCGAAAAGAACATCGTGTTTCATATGTACGATGATCGAGGTTGTATCATAAGTTCAAATGAAGTTGAACCACTTGTTCCTTTGTATCATAAATATAACGACTGGTTGGTTGACTCTTGGCGTGATGATTTTGATGGCATTTTTAAAAAGATATAATCGAAAATCAGAGCTTTTTATACAAAAAGAGAATCCGTCCCATCAGACAGATTCTCTCATCTTCTTATGATTGAAGAAACAGTTGAACTTCTTCTTCCGTCAACTCACGATATGCCCCGAGCTCAAGCGTCTCATCGAGTTCTAGCTCCCCAATTTGAACACGCTCCAATCGTTCGACATGTTTGCCGACCGCCGCGACCATTCGTTTCACTTGGTGATATTTCCCCTCAGACAATGTGAGGCGAATGACCGACCGACGTCCGCTCTTGCTCAGTATTTCAAGACGGGCCGGCTTCGTCGTATATCCATCCTCTAACTCGACCCCATTCGCGAACGTCTTGATATCCTCTACTGTCATCTCTCCGTCGACCTCGGCGATATATACTTTGTCGACGTGCTTGCGAGGTGACATGAGCGCATGATTGAATGCGCCATCGTTTGTGATGAGGAGCAGTCCCGTCGTGTCCTTATCGAGACGACCGACCGGGAAGAGGTCATAATGGGTATACTCAGAATCAATCAAGTCGATGACCGTCGTCTCGACTTGATCTTCCGTCGCGCTGATCACACCTTCCGGCTTATTCATCATGAAATAAATGTACGGACGATACTCGACCACTTCCCCGAACACCGTGACTTTCTCTGATGATGGGTCGACGTGCCGTTTTGCATCTTTTACAAGTGCCTCATCGACTCGCACCGCCCCTTGTTTCAGTAGGATTTTCACGTCTTTCCGTGAACCATATCCCATGTTCGCTAACAACTTATCAATCCGCATTACATTTTCCTCCGATATTCAAAGCGTTTCCCTAGTAATTTACCTGCGAGATGGCTCCGCCACCCGAGGTATCCATATACGAGAACGCCGATTGTCACTCCCACGATTGTCGCAAAAATGTCGTTCCCCCAACTCGCCTCATCATTCATTGTAACGAGAAGAGAGAGGAAGACGGCAGCGAACATCGCCCCACCCATCAAGAACATCAAGATGGTGCGACGAAGCAGTTGCTTATACGGGAAGTGGAGCGTTCGTTGAATCATCCATACCATGAGAATAATGGCCACGATGTATCCAGCGATGGTCGCGTACCCGGCTCCGATTCCGCCGAGCCAATAGACGAGCGGTACGTTCAATGCAAGTTTCGTCAACAGTCCCATCGATGTGGCAAAGATGGTGAAGTACTGACGGTTAATCCCTTGGAGAATCGCAGCCGCGACCGAGTAATAGGCCAAGAAGAAGGCACTTGGTGCGTAGTGGAACAAGTATACCCATCCTTCACGGTCACCCGGGAACAAGGTGCCAAACAATGGCTCCGCAAGTGCTACGAGACCAATGACCGCAGGAATCGTTACGAAGAACGAGACTTGGAAAATATGGTTTACTTGATTCCGAACTTTTTGCATGTCCCCCGTCGTGAACGAACGAGTCACAAGCGGGATCGTCGCCATCGATACACTCGCCGCGACAGAGACTGGAATCAACACAATTTTATGGGCGTTCCCGGTCAAAAAGCCATACGCCGACGTCGCTTCAGAAACGGTCGCACCCGTACTGAGCAACGTATTGACCATCGTCAACTGGTCAATCAATTGATAGAGAGGGGTCGATACCCCGACCATCACGATTGGAATCGAATAGCTAAGCAATTCGAGCAACAACGATTTCATCGAGCGGACCGGTGTGCCCGCCGGATTCTCTGTCAGACGATGAATGTCCTTTCGACGTTTCCAATACATGATGAGCACGGCGAAACTACCGATTGCCCCGATGAACGCACTGAACGTCGCAATCGTGACGGCAATGACTTTTAATCCGTTCAATTCAGTCGTTTCAACAGATTGCGTCCCCCCGAGGGCATTAGCAATCGGTTGAATGAAGTTTGAATCCGCAAAGACGAACAAGACGAGCATCGTTCCACTGAGGAGGAACAGGATGCGTACAATCTGTTCGACCACTTGTGAGATTGCCGTCGGTGCCATGTCTTGATGTCCCTGGAAATAACCACGTACCATACTCATCGCCGGGATGAGCAGTAAGGCAAAACTGACGCTTCGTGTCACGAGGGTGAGCGAGTCAATGTATTGCTGATTGTTCTCTGAGTTTCGGACCATCAGTTCGGATAACCATGGTGCCGCAAAAAAGAGTAATAAAAAAGCGACGACACCGGTCGCAAGCATCAGCTTCATCCCTTGTCGGAACAGTCGTTGACTTGTCCCGTATTCTCCTAGTGCATTATATTTTGCGATAAATTTCGAAACGGCAACGGGAATCCCTGCCGTCGAAATGGAGATCATGATCGCATAATACGTATATGCAGCTTGATATAATGTCACTCCGGCAATCCCGACCATCGCTTGGAACGGAAAGGTATACAATAGTCCTAACATTCGGGAAATCAAGTTTCCCGCTGATAAAAGAAGCGTTCCTTTGACGAAGGAGGCTCTTCCAGAATCTTGTTTGGCGCTTGATGACATGAGGTACCTCCATCTATAAATCAACGATTTCAATGAATTCGGTTTTACAAAACAACCGCTTCTCATTATACTCTTACTGTTACGGATAATAAAGTTACGATAATTTTACTAATCATATAGGTGAAGAAATGAGGAGATACCCTATGAAAGATGTCATCGTCATCGGTGGAGGGCCGAGCGGGCTCATGGCAACATATGCAGCGGCAAAAAGTGGCGCTTCGACCTTGCTGATTGATAAAGGTTCAAAACTTGGTCGAAAATTGGCCATTTCAGGTGGAGGACGTTGTAACGTCACGAACCGAAAGCCAATCGATGAATTGATTCAGTTCATCCCAGGCAATGGTCGTTTCTTATACAGCGCTCTTGCTCAGTTCGACAATCAATCGATTATCGACCTCTTCACTGGATTCGGGATTCCGTTGAAAGAAGAGGACAACGGGCGCATGTTCCCTGTGACGGATAAGGCACAGGATGTGGTCAACACGTTGCTTCGGGCGATTGAAGACCTCGGCGTCGAGATTCGAAAAAAGGCTGAAGTCAAAACGCTACATTTTAATGAAGAAAACGAGTTTCATGCGGTCGAGTTGATGGACGGTGAGATGCTCGAGGCGAAAGCTTGCGTCGTCGCGGTCGGCGGTCAGTCTGTCCCGCACACCGGTTCGACCGGGGACGGCTATCCATGGGCAGAGAAGGCAGGACATACCATCACGGAACTCTTCCCAACAGAGGTGCCAATCAAATTGAATGACGCGTTCATCGGAACGAAACAACTTCAAGGACTATCGTTACGGGACGTCGCGTTGACCGTGCACGGCAAAAAAGGAAAGGCCATCAAGACGCACCAAGGCGACATGATCTTTACCCATTTCGGGATCTCTGGTCCAATCGCGCTCCGTTGCAGTCAATATACGATCAAAGAACGAAAGCGAAGCAAAGAACAGGTCGTCCTCTTGTCACTCGACTTCTTCCCGGACACGTCACGAGATGCGCTCGTTCAGGAACTGTGGAACCAAGTACAGAGCCAACCGAAGCGTGCCGTTAAAAATGTATGGAAAGGCTACATCCCTGAGCGACTTCTTGACTTATTGCTCGAAGAACTCGCATTTGGAGAAGAAGATGCGAGTCAGTTGAAAAAGCAATCCGTCATTGATTTCGCAACACGTTTGAAAATGTTCGAGATGCACGCCGTCGGGACACTCGACTTTGATAAAGCGTTCGTCACAGGTGGCGGCGTTTCGGTTAAAGAAGTTGCGCCACAGACGATGATGTCAAAGAAAGCACCCGGCCTTTTCTTTGCCGGTGAAGTGCTCGACATTCATGGATACACAGGTGGCTACAACATCACGGCCGCTTTCACAACGGGACATTGTGCCGGATCGCACGCAGCTGAACTGGCGACAGAGCGGTAAAGGGTTCGGTCTAACGTATTGGCTACGTACTATTATGCTCACTAACAATCAAAAGGCTTGATCCTGTCTCATTCAGGATCAAGCCTTTTTCACATCCTTTTCGACTTAATTTTCCAATTCCATCACATCTCGATATTTGTATCCTTCTAAAATTTCATGACCTTCTTTGAACGTCCATTCGGGAATCGACAGCTCTGGGTGCGCCGTCAAATAGTCATGGAGCACATCCCTCCCTAGAATATAGTTACTCCAACGTGGCATATCTTTTTGATAATTACCGACTACAAAATCGGTGAAGGACGTTTCATAATCATTCACTCGACTTGCAATGTGTTCCATGGTCGCATCATCTAATTGCACATGCCATGGGGGAGAAACTCCTTTGACAATCCGATCAGCAAATGCGTCCGCTTTCCCTTCGACAATAATAGACTCCAGAATCGAACTAAGATTGTATTTGTTTTGATCACGAAGAATCAGATGATGATACTCGTGAGCCGTCGAATAGGCTAGCACATCTTTGTCAAAATCTGTATCGAGAAACAAGATGAATGCGTCTTTGTATGCTGCTGCGCCTACTCCTTTCAACGGTTCACTATCGTAAAAGAATTCAGGATTATACGGTGCAATAAACACTGTGCTCTTCTTTTTAGGTAAGATTTGATTTGAATCTGCATATGTCGATGCAATAATCTCTTTAATCTCCTCATGCTGCTCGATTAATTTGTCTAACTGCTTCAGCAATTGTTGCTTATGAGGGGTCGGCTTTAGATTAAAATCAGTTTTTAATCTAGATGTATCGATTTTTTCTTCCTCTCCGACTTCACCTATGTAATCGAGTACGTATTTTTTGAAGTTTTGTTTGCTCTCCTCCGAATCGGTTGATTCAAGGGATGCGTTCAAATATTGTTGGTATTGCGTATAGAGTGGGACGATTGTCAATTCATTCTCATCGTTAATTTTTATCGTTTCGATTGAAACGTCAGGTTGTGATTTTTTAGATTCTGACGTTTTTTCATCATTGCTACATGATGCTAACAGAAGTGCTGAACTCACACATAACATACTAATCAATTTTTTCAGTTGAACGACCTCCATCCCCATGATCAAGATCTTTTACTCGCTTACTTATGTTAAATTATACCATAAATTACTCCCATGACCTTTCTGATACCATCTAATACCATCATGTCGTCACGACCATCACAACAAAAAAACGGCTTGAACCCTTTGTAGTGAGGACTCAAGCCGTTTGTGATTATTCTTTCCCTGCGATTTGACGACGCACTTCTTTTTCGAGCTCCGGCTCTGGTGGCATCCATCCTTCAGGTTTCATGACTTTATTGTCCGATTCGCGTAAAATCGGCTTCCCGTCCGGTCCAAGTTTCGCCATATTGGCACGCTGGACGATTTCAAACAACGGAACGGGATCGAGTCCGAGTTCAACGAAACTGCCCATCACAAAATATAACGCGTCCGTTAACGCATCCCCTTGTCCGACGAGACGTTCCACATCATCCGATGGCGGTGCGTCTTGCAACGATTTTTGGACCGCTTTCTGGAATCCTACTTGGAATTGCTCGATGGCTTGTAAAAACTCTTCTTCCGATTGCGAGGATTGATGCAAAAACTCGACGACCGCTTCCTCTGCCGTCCAAACCGAGCGTTTTGTCGCACGATCAAGCGTCAACGGTTGCGGCGATTTTGCTTCTGGATGTCCAAAAGTTTCATGAAATTGTTTCACTTCTTCAAAAAAGTAACGTTTGCTCATCTGTTCTTCCCCCATTGTTAGTCCACAGACACGAATGCATCCAAATCGAATACTTCCGGGTGGACGATTGCAAAGATTTCATTGTCTTGTAAAAACATACCGGTCGAGTCATATACGCGAGGCGTCACCATCTGACCGTTGATGGTCTCTTCTTCCGGATTGACTGTGTAGAGGACGAGCTCTTCTGAGTCGAGCACGTAGATGCGTCCTTGTCTCTCGACAAGGCCGACTCCTTCGAATCGCTCAAACTTCTGTTGGATCGAGGCGCTCATCCCGTCAGCAGACAACGCTTGGCGTGAATCAAGCATCCATTCGGTTTCGGGCTCTTGATTTTCTTCTTCCGCTTGTTGTTCGTTCGACTCATTTTCAGGCGCGTCTTCAGATACAGCCGATTCGCTCGAGGCGTCGTCATTCGTCGAGACGTTCTCTGTCGTTGTGTCTTCCGATGATTCTTCTGTTTTTGGAGTATTCGTGTCAGCATCAGTTGACGCTTCTGATGATTTGTCATCGGCTGGAGTCTCCGGTTCGATCTCCCGTTCTTCGATATAAAGGAGCTCAAGCTCCGGTGTATCCGCCAAGCGATTCATCATGAACAGACGCTTCGATTCCCGGTCATAACCAAGACCAAAGATTCGGTCTTCCGACACGAGTCCTTTGATTTGTTTACGTGGTCTCTCGACCCAGCGTCCTTCTTCTCGCTCGATTGTAATGAGCGTACCGTTCGCTGTGACCGCATACACAAGATCTTCTTCGACCATGCGCATTCCGATAAAATCATCGAGGCGCTGTTTCCCTGAATTCTCAAGTTGAAGCACCGAATTGACGCGCGTTCCGTTTCCACTCACCTCAAAAAATTCAGCTTGTTCGGTTAAGACCAAATATGCCCCGATCGTGTCACTGTAGTACACTTCATCGATTTGACTGATTTGTTCGAGGGCATCGGTCGTATCGATATCTTCATCATCCTGCGCCGCTTCCACGGGTGGAAGGGATGCCGTTTGATGACGCGTTTGAATATCAATTTTTTCAAATGTCGAGGCGACCTGTCGTTGAATCTCTTCATCTGAAAAGACAAAAACATAACAAAGGATCACACCGACCACGACGGCACATAGTGTCGTGTATAGCACATAAGAACGTTTCATGGACATGTCGTCCCCTTCTACTTCAGTATCGCCCTTTAGTGTATCAAAACCGTCCATAAAAGAAAATGACCTCACCAAAAAGAAAAGAATGTGCGACAATGTCACACATTCTTTTTGTTACCCCACTACAATATTGACGAGTTTTCCAGGAACGACAATGACTTTACGAACCGTCTTGCCTTCTGTGAACTCTTGGACACGCTCGTTCCCGAGTGCTTCCGCTTCAAGTGCTTCTTTTGATGCGTCACGAGAGACGTGCATTTTCGCACGGAGTTTCCCGTTCACCTGGATGACGACTTCAATCGTGTCGCTCACAAGTTTTGACTCATCGTATGTCGGCCAAGCCGCATACGTTAACTCTTCCGTCATACCCATCTTCTCCCACAACTCTTCAGACAAGTGCGGCGCGACTGGTGAAAGCATCTTGATGAAGTCGACCATTTGCGATTTCGGCAACGTCTCTTGTTTGTTCGCTTCATTGACGAAGACCATCAACTGCGAGATTGCCGTGTTGAAGCGAAGGGCTTCATAATCCTCCGTGACTTTTTTCACCGTCTGATGATACGTGCGTTCAAAGTCGGCAGTCGGCGCCACGTCTGCGAAGTTCGTCTGATCGAACAAACGCCAGACGCGGTCGAGGAAGCGACGTGCCCCGTCAAGACCATTCGTCGACCATGCGATGGCCGCATCAAGTGGTCCCATGAACATTTCGTAAAGACGGAGTGTATCGGCTCCGTGCGACTTCACGATATCATCCGGGTTGACAACGTTCCCACGAGATTTCGACATCTTCTCGTTGTTCTCACCGAGGATCATTCCTTGGTTGTAGAGTTTTTGGAACGGTTCGCTCGTCGGGACGACACCGATATCAAAGAGGACTTTATGCCAGAAACGTGCGTAGAGCAAGTGAAGAACGGCATGCTCCGTACCCCCGATATACAAGTCGACTGGAAGCCAACGCTTGAGTTTCTCAGGATCCGCAATCATCTCTTCGTTATCTGGATCGATGTAACGGATGTAGTACCAGCAGCTACCTGCCCATTGTGGCATCGTGTTCGTCTCGCGACGACCTTTTTCCCCTGTGACCGGATCTGTATACGTCAACCACTCTTCTGCGTTCGCAAGTGGCGACTCACCTGTACCAGATGGTTTGATTTCATCGATGATCGGAAGTTCGAGCGGAAGTTCTTCGACCGGTACCGTCTTCATCGTTCCGTCTTCCATATGGACGACCGGAATCGGCTCGCCCCAGTAACGTTGACGGCTGAACAACCAGTCACGAAGACGGTATGTCGTCTTCGCACGCCCTGTGCCACTAGCTTCGAGCTCTTCAATGATCGTCTTGATGGCATCGGCTTTATTAAGTCCGTTCAAGCTACCAGAGTTGACGTGCTCACCGTCTTCGACGTAAGCCGCCTCTTCCACGTTTCCACCTTTGACGACTTCACGGATCGGGAGGTCGAACGTTTTCGCAAACTCATAATCGCGCTCATCGTGTGCAGGAACGGCCATGACCGCACCTGTTCCGTATGTCGAGAGAACGTAGTCCGCTGTCCAAATCGGAAGTTTCTCGCCGTTCACCGGGTTGATCGCATAAGCGCCCGTGAAGACACCTGTCTTCTCTTTGGCAAGGTCTGTACGCTCGAGGTCCGTCTTCTTCGAGACTTCCTCAATGTATGCTTCGACTGCCGTCGATTGTTCAGGCGTCGTGATCACTTTAGTGAACGGATGCTCTGGTGCGAGTGTCACGTATGTCGCCCCGTGAAGCGTATCTGGACGTGTTGTGAATACTGTGACGATCTTATCATGACCGTCGACCTTAAAGTCGACCTCGGCACCGACCGATTTGCCGATCCAGTTGCGTTGCATCTCTTTCACGCTCTCAGGCCAATCTAGACCTTCCAAGTCTTCAAGCAAACGCTCTGCGTATTCCGTGATACGAAGCACCCACTGCTTCATCGGGACACGGTAGACAGGGTGGTTCCCACGCTCTGACAAGCCATCGATGACTTCCTCGTTCGCAAGGACCGTACCGAGAGCCGGGCACCAGTTGACCGCAACTTCATCGACGTATGCGAGGCCACGTTCGAAGAGTTGCGTGAAGATCCACTGCGTCCATTTATAGTATTTCGGGTCCGTCGTGCTAATTTCACGGTCCCAATCGTATGAGAATCCGAGTTCTTTCAACTGACGGCGGAACGTCTCGATGTTGCGCGCTGTGAATTCACGCGGGTCGTTCCCTGTGTCGAGTGCATATTGCTCGGCAGGAAGACCGAACGCATCCCAACCAATCGGGTGAAGGACGTTATATCCTTGCATCCGTTTCATACGAGCGATGATATCCGTCGCCGTGTAACCTTCCGGGTGACCGACGTGAAGACCAGCACCGGATGGGTACGGGAACATATCAAGGACGTAGAAACAATCCTTCTCCGGGTCTTCTGTCGTTTTAAATGCTTCTTTCTCTTCCCAACGCTTTTGCCACTTAGGCTCGATTTCTTGATGTTTAAAATAACTCAACATTCTTCCTCCTCTGCATAATAAAAAGCCTTCCGTCCCCGAAAATGGGACGAAAGGCTTGAAAGCTCTCCGCGGTACCACCCATGTTGCATTGCTGCCACTTGAGACGCCGGTAACGAGGCGTAACCCCGGTCTTCCCTACTCGTTTCAGGAAAACAGCTCCAAGGCGAGTTCACAACATCCGCTTATCGATTCACACCATCCATCGACTCTCTTTGAAACGGAACGTTCGCTACTAGTCCTCTTCAACGCTTGCTATTCATCGTAGTCTATTTTAGCCCATTCTGAAATTCAACGTCAACTTGATTTTTCTGTGACACGAATGTCTTTCATGATGACAAATAGCGTTAAGGCTAACGTAGCAAGTAGTAGAAGCATGCCGAAGACTGCTGTAATGCCGAACATGTCATAGACAAAACCAGACAACGTCGGTCCAATCATCCGACCGACGGATGCTGCGATATTGACGAGCCCTTGGTATTGTCCAGCTTTCCCAGGAGGGGCGAGTTTCGCCGCAATCGTCGGAACCGCCGGCCAGACAAACATCTCCCCGATGGTCATGACGACCATCGCGACCATGAACATCCCGAACCCACCAGCGAATGGGACAATCAAGAACGCGCCGAGGAAAATGGATGCCCCGATGATCAGTTGACGTTTTAAGTCGTCCTCAAACTGTCGTAAGACACGATTGAGCAACGGTTGTGCGAAGACAATCATCGCCCCGTTCACTGTCCAAAGGAGTGAGTATTGACTGATTGTGACACCGAGGTCTTTCGAGTGAACGGCAATCGTCCCTTGCCATTGCACGTACACGAACCAAAGTACCGCATAACCAACGGCGACATACCACATCGACTTCATCGTCGCACTCGAGAGTGTCGTGGCGGCCGCTTCGAGTTGCGACTGAACGACAGGACGTGCCGGGTTTTTCAAATAACGCAATCCAAACAAGAGCACCACGACAAATAAAACTGACAAGAAGAAGTTCGCATAAAAAATCCACTCGATGTTAAGTCGAGCGATTTGACCACTCATTGCCGTTCCGAGGGCGACCCCCACGTTTTGTGCGACATAAATCGCATTGAACGAACGACGTCCCCCTTCAGGCCAAATGAGACCTGCAAACGCATATACGGTCGGAAAGACGAGTCCGCCGGAAAGACCGATCAACCCGAGCCATACGAGATAGCCGAAGAACGTGGCATGAAACAGTAAAAATCCAAGCGAGCTCGCGAGCAAGAGACCGACAGAGATCATCAGCGTCGTCTTCCCACCGATTCGATCGAATAGCGTCCCTCCGATGTAGTTCCCGACAATCGCGAGCGCCGAGTTCACAAGAAGCGCCACCCCGGCAAGCATCATCGACTCACCTAAAAAATCATGAATATACAGTGTGTTAAACGGCCATAAAAAAGACGCCGCCGTTGTATTGAGCGCCATCGCAATGACTAAAATCCATACCGAAATTGGCATTTTATTGTTCACACCAAGTCCTCCTTTCATTCTTCTTTCACATCAAAAAAATCGGCACAAAAAGGCCGAATCGACAAGATTTCCTTATCAAACCTAAACGAACGCCAAGGAAGTGTCAAGAAAAATTACTTATTATGAAGTTTTGTTATTTTTCGTTTGTGATAGGATGAGCAAGGAAGGAGAGATGAACATGAATCCATTTGGTCAAAATCGTTACCATACACTTAATGAGGCGTATCGACGAGAGTACGGGGGCAAGGTGTTTAAAGTGCCACTCGATGGCGGCTTCACATGTCCGAACCGTGACGGACGTGTCTCAAAAGGTGGATGCACGTTCTGTTCGGACGATGGCAGTGGTGATTTCGCGGGAAATGCTTGCGACCCGATTCCCGTTCAATTTGCAGAAGTGAAGGCTCGTCTCCACCGGAAGTGGAAGAGTGCCAAATATATTGCTTATTTCCAAGCGTTCAGTAACACGTACGCACCAGTCGAGCGGTTACGTGAATTGTATGAACCGGCATTAAAAGAGGATGGGGTCGTCGGTCTCTCGATTGCGACACGCC
This sequence comes from Exiguobacterium sp. s83, assembly GCF_018617095.1. Taxonomy (GTDB): domain Bacteria; phylum Bacillota; class Bacilli; order Exiguobacteriales; family Exiguobacteriaceae; genus Exiguobacterium; species Exiguobacterium profundum. The sequence goes on from NZ_JACSJP010000001.1 coordinate 1,275,239, forward strand.
CTGACTGCTTACCGGACGACGTCGTCGCCTATTTAGCAGAGTTGAATGAACGGACGTCCCTTTGGGTGGAGCTCGGTCTTCAGACCATTCATGACACGACCGCTAAAAAGATCAATCGTGGGCACGACTATCAATCGTTTTTGACCGGTCTTGCCAAACTTCGCCGTCACAATATTCGTGTCTGCGTTCATATCATCAATGGTCTCCCAGGTGAGACACCAGAGATGATGCTCGACACGGCACGAGAAGTTGCTAAAATGGACATACAAGGAATCAAGATCCACTTACTTCACGTCTTGAAACACACACCGCTCGCCCGTCAATATGAGAAAGGACTGCTCGACTTGATGGAGGAAGACACATACGTCTCCCTCGTCTGCGATCAACTCGAACGAATCCCTCCCGAGGTGATTATCCATCGTTTGACAGGAGACGGTCCACCCGACCTCTTGATCGGTCCATTATGGAGCCGTCACAAGATGCAGGTGCTTAACAAGATTCGTGCGGAATTGGAGCGCCGGGATTCTTTCCAAGGAAAAAAGAAGGATGAGATCTATGGGATTAATGAGAGTACTACCTTTTGCAAAACAATTACTACATGACCATATCGAGGAAGGTCAGGTCGCCATCGATATGACGGCCGGGAACGGACACGATACGTTGTTTCTAGCGAATGCCGTAGGCGAGACAGGACATGTCTATGCCTTTGATATTCAATCAGAAGCTGTAGCAGCCACAAAGGCGCGGGTTGAAAAATCGGGTGTCAGTAATCGGGTGACCGTGATTCATGATAGTCATGATACGGTCCAAGCGGTCGTTGAAAAGGAAGCGCGGCCGATCACCGCGGCCGTCTTCAACTTAGGGTATTTACCGGGAAGCGACAAATCCATCACGACACACGGAAATACGACGATTGCCGCATTATCCCAACTATTAGACGTCATGGCCGTCGGTGGCGTTATCGTCATCGTGATTTACCACGGACATGAAAGTGGGAAAGTCGAACGAGACGAGGTGCTCCATTATGTAGAGTCCCTCGATCAAAAACAGGCAGGCGTCCTGCGTTATGGATTTATCAACCAAGTCAATCATCCCCCATTCATCGTGGCGATTGAAAAACGTGCATAATAAAAAGGCGGCTCATTAGAGTCGCCTTCTGTCATTCTTGAATCAATTCATAAAACGTCATGAGGGTTTCCGCGAATTTCGTGTTCAATCGTTCGTAACCAAAGTGTGGGAATCCTTCCAATCGCCGGATATACACTTGGTCCCCACCGATTTTCCGACAAACATTCAACGTCAACTTCACGTCCGCGAACTGGTCGTCTGGTGCATAGAAACAGGCGAGCGGAAGGCGTGGCAGATGCTTCTTCTCTTCCTGATGCTCGACGATTTCCTCTTCGATTTCTCGATATTGCGCATACGTGATTTCTCCGAATCGGGATGACTCGTCTCCCCCACCGGTGAATGTCATCATCCCGAGTGGCAAGTCAGGGCGAAAACGGTCGACAGCACTTGCGACGACTTGTTTCAATCCACCGATTTGACGAGTGGCATGCCAATCAAACAATGGGGAGATGTATGTGAGACTCCCGAGTGGCACATCGTACTCCTGCAAAAGGCGATTCGTTAAGAGTGCGCCAAGGCTGAATGCCACGACATGAATCGGTAATTTATATTCCCCTGCCTCGCGCAACGCTCGCTTGATCAGTTGCTTATGGTCACCTGCCGTCAATCCAATCGATTGATCGCGGACGACGATGACTTCGTACTCGTCCTCGAGCCGTCGAATAAAGTTCTCGCTGATCCGTGACGTGAATTGTAACGGATACACGATGACGATGACTCCTTTTCGTGCTTCTTCATTTGCCATACTGCCGTCACCTCGTTTATAGACTACATTCATTGTATCAAAAAAACATCAGCCGCAACTGATGTTTGAATAAAATCCGTCTGGAGGCTTAGCTCGGGTCATATCGTAAATGAATGAGTTCCATCGGACGATCATATACTTCTTCCTGGATACGATTCACTTCTTTGAAAGATTGATGTAAGAGGAAGGCAATCGCTTGATCATTCGAGCTTTCGACGTACACTTCCATCGGTTGTTCTTTTTTCGATTGAAGGTGGGCCAGAAAGGCTGCGCCGTAGCCGTTTCGATGATAATCGGGGTGCAGATAGAGGCGGAGCATCTCCCACATGTCACCGCGATCGATGGCATGACAAAATCCGATGACCTCTTCTTCATATTCGCCAACGATAAAATACTGTTCTCGTGCTTCTTCACTTGAACTGATTGCTCGTACAATCTCTTCTTGCCGATATGCGCGTTCCATCGCTCTCGTTCGATTGGAATCATCCTGTGATATGGTCGCCAGCGCGATGTTCCGAATCAGCGTCGCATCTTCTGGCACTGCTTCCCTCATGTTCATGACAGCTTCCCCCTTTTGGCCAATCTATTTGTATCATTCCCTATCCCAATGTTTTTATCCTGCTCCTTCATTTCTTTTTCATGACGATTCATCAGAAAACGTTACGTCGCCATTTCTCTAGGGTATAACACAAGCAATGCCAATCAAACGAAGGAGTGGAACCGCATGGAACCTAGACAAGAACATGATCCGAAAGTAGAACAGACAGCCAACCCGAACCGTCAATTTGATCAATTGGACGGGGGAAGTCCAAAGATCAGTGTCGTGACCGGGATGTTGCTCGGTGCACTCGTCGGTGGTCTACTCGCCTTACTTAGCTCCTCGAACCGGGAGCAGACAAAGCAATCCCTCTCGAATGCGAAATCGTCGGTCGGGGGCCTCGTCAACGAAGTGAAACAAGATCCTGCCGGCAAGGCGTCTCAAGTCATTGAGCAAGTGAAGTCAGCCTCGACAAAGATTCAAGAAGTCTCCACAGACGTCCAAAACGTATACGAAAAAGTCGTCGGGGAAGTCGATACCGTGAAAGAGGACGTCACTAAAATCGTCGAGACGGCTCAAGAGGCCAAGTCAGACTTACAGGACATCGGGGAGAAAGTCGTCGAAGCGAAGGATACGGCGCTTGGACAAGATACGACGACAACTGATTCTTCATCCGATTCAAATAAACAGACACCTCCGACAACGTAAAAAAAACGACCTTTCCGCGGAAAGGTCGTTTTTGATGATTACGCGAAACGTTTCGCGCCTTCTTCAAGAATGGCTGCTTTATCTGTTTGCTCCCATGGGAGTTCGATGTCTGTACGACCGAAGTGACCGTATGCTGCCGTTTGTTTGTAGATTGGGCGACGAAGGTCGAGCATCTTGATGATGCCCGCCGGACGGAGGTCAAAGTTCTCACGAACGAGTTCAACGAGTTCCGTTTCGCTCAATTTACCTGTGCCGAACGTATCGACAGCGATTGATACTGGGTGTGCAACACCGATTGCGTACGCAAGTTGAACTTCCGCTTTATCCGCAAGTCCTGCTGCAACGATGTTTTTCGCTACATAGCGAGCTGCGTATGCCGCTGAACGGTCAACTTTTGTAGGATCTTTACCAGAGAATGCGCCGCCACCGTGACGAGCGTATCCACCGTACGTATCAACGATGATCTTACGTCCTGTCAAACCTGCATCTCCTTGTGGTCCACCGATTACGAAGCGACCAGTCGGGTTGATGAAGTATTTTGTTTCAGCATCGATGAGTTCAGCCGGAATGACTGCCTCGATGACATGTTTTTTCAAGTCTTCTTGAATTTGCTCAAGTGTGATCTCTTCCGCGTGTTGCGTCGAAATAACGATCGTATCGATGCGAACTGGGTTGTTGTCCTCATCATACTCAACCGTTACTTGCGTCTTCCCGTCCGGACGAAGGTACTCGAGCGTACCGTTCTTACGTACTTCAGCAAGACGACGTGACAACTTGTGTGCCAACGAGATTGGGAGTGGCATGAGTTCAGGTGTCTCGTTTGTCGCATATCCGAACATGAGACCTTGGTCTCCTGCACCGATTGCATCGAGTTCCTCTTCAGTCATCTGACCTTCACGTGCTTCAAGCGCTTGGTCAACACCTTGCGCGATATCTACCGATTGCTCATCAATCGACGTCAAGACCGCACACGTTTCAGCATCGAAGCCATATTTTGCACGCGTGTATCCGATTTCGCGGATTGTTTCACGGACAACTTTCGGGATATCCACGTAAGTTGACGTTGTGATTTCACCAGCTACGAGTACAAGACCTGTTGTGACAGACGTTTCTGCCGCAACACGGGCATTCGGGTCTTCCGCTAAAATGGCATCCAAGATGGAGTCAGAAATCTGATCACAAATTTTGTCTGGATGTCCTTCAGTAACCGACTCTGAAGTAAAAAGTCGACGGTTCAATTTTGACATTCAAAAAACCTCCTATAATAAGGGTATTATGTGGACGGTACTCGTTCCCCTTACGCGTTGCTTTGGGACGGTAATGAAAAAAACCTCCCCCGATGACATACATTGGGAAAGGTTGAATCGTTCTTCCTTACCCTCTTATCGTTCGAAGCTAATGGCTTCGCTTCAGGATAGCACCTTTTCCGCACAAGACTTCATGTCGGACGGTTGCTGGGCTTCGTAGGGCCTTGTTCCCTCCACCGCTCAGAATAAGAGTATCCGTTACGAAAACCATCATATAAATGACACTCGATTATGTCAAGGGAATCAGACGAATTCGTAAAAGTTTTCACTGACTTGCAAAACATTTCTGTTTGTGAATCGTCAAACATTTTTTTATTTCGTTTCTGTTTTTTAACACCTTGTGATAAGAGAATGTGATAAAATGACTTTGTAAGAAAGCGCTTACTTAGAGAGAAGAAACGCTTGTGTTTAATTAGTGTGTCACATATAATTAAAAATGTCATACTGATTAATCGTAATCGCGGAAGTATGCGGATTTCATCCACATCTATTTAGGGGAAAGGTGGGATTCAGGATGGCGACAACGCTCCTGAAAATCGAAGAATTAATTAATGGTGCCGACATGTTACGGAACTTGACGGTTCCAGAGCTGGTGGAAGAAGCCATTCAAAATGGTGAAGGTGTGCTGACAAAAGACGGGGCATTATCTGTCAGTACCGGTGCTTTTACTGGACGGTCACCGAAAGACAAATTCGTCGTACAAGATGAAGTCAGCAACAACCTCGTCGATTGGGGTAAAGTGAACCAACCGATCGCAGAAGAGAAGTTTTCAGCACTTCTCGACAAAGTACTCGACCATTTAGAAAAGAAGGATAAACTGTATTATCTAGAAGCATCTGCTGGTGCAGATGAACATTATACGTTGCCGGTCCGTGCCATCACGGAGTATGCGTGGCACAGTCTATTCGCTAAACAATTGTTCTTACGCGAATGGCCGACGAAAGGTGCGTTCGACCCGTTCACGGTCATTTATGCACCGAGCTATAAAGCAGACCCTGCCGTCGATGGTACGAACTCTGAGACGTTCATTCTCGTCTCATTCGCCAAGCGCACGATTCTGATCGGGGGAACAGAATACGGTGGCGAAATTAAAAAATCGATCTTCTCCGTCATGAACTTCTTGCTACCCGAGCAGAACGTGTTATCGATGCACTGTTCGGCAAATGTCAATGATGCGAATGAAACGGCACTCTTCTTCGGATTGTCGGGCACTGGGAAGACAACGCTCTCGGCTGACCCTGAGCGTCATTTGATTGGAGACGACGAACACGGATGGTCACCGGACGGGGTCTTCAACATCGAAGGCGGTTGTTACGCAAAGACGATCAACTTGTCTCGTGAGAACGAACCGCAAATCTATGATGCGATTCGCTTCGGTTCATTGATTGAAAACGTCGTGTTGAATGAAGATCGTACACCGGACTATAAGAACATTTCCTTGACGGAAAACACGCGTGCGGCATATCCAATCGAGTTCATCGACAATGCGATGCTCCCATCACGCGCCGGTCATCCGAATACGATTGTCTTCTTGACGGCAGATGCCTATGGCGTCTTGCCTCCGATCAGCAAACTGACGAAAGAACAGGCGATGTACCACTTCTTGTCGGGTTATACGTCAAAACTTGCCGGCACGGAGCGCGGTGTCACAGAACCACAGGCGACCTTCTCGACTTGCTTCGGTTCACCGTTCCTTCCGCTCGCTCCAGAGCGTTACGCGGATATGCTCGGTAAATTGATCGAGCAACACGACGTGGATGTCTACCTCGTCAACACAGGTTGGACTGGCGGTGCATACGGTGAAGGTTCGCGTATGAAACTCGCGTACACGCGTGCGATGGTCAACGCCGCAGTCAACGGTCAACTTCGTGACGTCGAGACGATGAAACATGACATTTTCAACGTCGAGATTCCAGTAGCCATCGAAGGCGTACCGAGTGACGTGCTCAATCCACGTGACACGTGGAGCGACCCAGCTCGCTACGACGTCGAGGCGAAAGCACTCGCAATGAAATTCAAAGAGAACTTCACACGGTTCACGAAAGCGAGTGAATCGGTCATCGCAGCCGGCCCACTGGTCATCTAATACGAAAGCACCGACTCATCGAGTCGGTGCTTTTGCTTGTCGTAACATCCATTCCATCGCTTGTTCGGTCGTCTCCCATTTATCCCAAAATGGGAGTTGGTGTCCGAACGGAAGCACCCAAAACTCTGCCTGCTCCCCTAACTTCTCGGCGACTGCCGTCGCATGGCGCAAACGGACCTGCTCGTCATCCGTACCATGGATGATCAGCGTTGGTGCATCCCATTCCTTATAAAGCGGAGAACGTTCTGTATATGCTGTTTCTGCCGATTCGGGGTCTCCCCCCGTCATGCGACGTAACATCTTCCGCATCGAGCGTTGCTCTTCATACGTCCACTCTAGATTGGTCACACCGGCCCATGAGGTGACGGTAGTGACCGGTCGTTCAGATGCGAGAGAGAGTGCCATCATCCCGCCGCGTGAAAAACCGAGCGCATGAATCGGTCGTCCGCTCGTTTGGACGCGATCATAGAGTGAGAGCACGTCCTTCAAATCCTCTCCACCGAAGTCTTCTTTTCCCGTGCCCCCGTGATTACCTCGATAAACCGGGGCCACCACATGAAAACCGCGTGCCGCAAACTGCATGAGGCGCGGTAACCGAACGTCCCCGATTCGTGCCGTTCCCCCTCGTAAGTACATCAGCACCTGTCCAATCGACCGTTTCGGTTCAATCGAATAGGCGACGACCTCTTCCCCATCATTCGTCGTGTACCATCCACGCGTCACCCGGTAACCGGCGTATGGTGGCAACACGTCGATTCGATCAAACCAGTTGTTGCTCATGGAGCACCCTCATCGTTTCTGGTAAGACACGGTCCTTCATCATAAAGCTGTAACGTGGATTCCGTAGTAGATTGTCCGGTAAGACATCAATCAAGACGGCCCCATCCGTCTCGTCGACTGCGGGATGATCTTCGAATCGTTCAATCTCCGCAAAATAGATATTTTTGATGACGGTGTCACCACGACCGAGCACACGATATTGCCCCATGTATCGTAACGTCTTGACGACGCCTCCAGTCTCTTCATATACTTCCCGGATGGCCGCGGCATCCTCATGTTCGCCCGGTTCGACTTTCCCACCTGGGAACTCTAGCCCGCGTTGTTTATGCTTCGTCAATACCCATTTGTCCTTGTAACGGGCGACGACCCAGACGTGGAGCGGCGTGTCTGAGAACGGATAATGGGTGAAGCTTAACTCGACTTGATTATGATAGTAATCCTTGAATGTCTTCATAGTCCATCCCTTTCTTTCCCCTGTCTACTCTCACTTTACCTTGTCTGCACCCAGTTTCAAACAAAAAAATCGGTCCGACGCGCGGACCGATTCGTTTTCTTATTGATTCAAGCGTTTTTCGAGTTCTGCTTTTTGTTCTTCATACCCTGGTTTACCGAGTAGTGCGAACATGTTCGCTTTGTATGCTTCGACGCCTGGCTGGTTGAACGGGTTCACCCCGAGGATGTATCCGCTCATCGCACATGCTTTCTCGAAGAAGTAGAACAAGTAACCGAGGTGGTACGGTGTCATCTCTGGCAATTCGACGACGAGGTTCGGTACGTCGCCATCTGTATGCGCGAGGAGCGTCCCTTCTGTCGCCTTGTCGTTCACGAACTGAATCGTTTCCCCTGCGAGGAAGTTCAAACCATCCAAGTCTTGTGCGTCTTCTGGGACGTTCATTGTGTGACGGACTTCTTTCACACGGATGACTGTCTCGAACAAGTCACGACGACCTTCTTGAATGTATTGACCCATCGAGTGAAGATCAGTCGAGAAGTCGACAGCCGCAGGGAAGATTCCTTTGTTGTCTTTTCCTTCAGATTCTCCGTAAAGCTGTTTCCACCACTCAGACACGTAGTGAAGGGCTGGCTCGTAGTTGACGAGCATCTCAATCGATTTGCCTTTCGCGTAAAGGGCGTTACGTACGACCGCATACTGATACGCTTCGTTCTCAGCCAATTCTGGTGAGCTGTAAGCGTTTTGTGCATCACGCGCCCCTTCCATCAAGGCATCGATATCGATTCCTGCAGCAGCAATCGGGAGAAGTCCGACCGGTGTGAGGACAGAGAAGCGTCCACCGACGTCATCTGGAATAACGAACGTCTCGTATCCTTCTGCGTCCGCGAGCGTCTTGAGGGCGCCACGGGCACGGTCTGTCGTCGCATAGATCCGCTCACGCGCTCCATCTTGACCGTACTTGTCTTCCATGAACTGCTTGAGGACACGGAATGCGATGGCAGGTTCTGTCGTCGTTCCTGATTTCGAGATGACGTTGATTGAGACCTCTTTCCCTTCAAGCACTTGAAGCAATTCTCTCATATACGTTGAAGAGATGTTGTGACCCGCATAGAATACTTGCGGCGCCTTGCGCTCTTCTTTTGACAATACGTTGAAGAACGAATGTTGAAGCATTTCGATCGCTGCACGGGCACCGAGGTAAGATCCTCCGATTCCGACGACGACGAGAACGTCTGAATTCTCGCGAATTCGTTCCGCCGCAGCTTTGATTCGTGCGAACTCATCTTGATCGTATTCGGTCGGAAGGTCGACCCACCCAAGAAAATCACTTCCGGCACCGCTCCGCTCGTGAATCACCGAGTGAAGGGTTTTTACCGTTTCTTGCATTTGGTCGATTTCATGCTTCCCTACGAATGAGAGCGCGTTTGAATAATCGAAACGTACAGTTGACATGTCATTTCCTCCTTTAAATCGCTCGTAAAAGAGCCATACATGACCCATCATAAACGGAAACGCTAGATTCGTTCAATCATTATTGCAAAATAGGCAAGAAATCGCCTTATTTACTGAGTTCGAGAATATGCGCGACATCTTCCCGTTCGAGTGTACGGAAACGACCGAATGCGCCACGTTTCATCGCAGAATCGAGAATCGCATCGAATGTCGACTCATCGATCTCATAGTCACGAAGCGAGTTCGGTGCACCGAGTTGGTCAAAGAATGCACGTACAGCTTGGATCGTACGTTTCCCTGTTTCCAAATCGTTCTCGCCAGGCTCGACATCAAATACTTCTGTACCGAGTCGTGCGAAGCGAGCCGCGTTGTCTTCATCTAATACATGCTCCATCCAACGTGGGAAGAGGATCGCGAGACCTCCAGCATGCGGGATATCATGGACAGCGGATACGGCGTGTTCGATGTTGTGCGATGCCCAGTCACCCGATGCACCCATTTGCAGGACACCGTTCAATGCCATCGTACCTGAGAACAAGATGATGGCACGAAGGTCTATGTTCTCTAAATCGTTCACGAGTTTCGGTGCCGATTCAACGACCGCTTTCAACACACCTTCTGTCATGCGTTCCTGTACCGGCGCATGGTTCGGGTGGAAGTATTGCTCGAAACAGTGGCTCATCATGTCGACGATGCCATAGATTGTCTGGTCTTTTGGAACCGACACGGTGTAACGTGGATCGAGAATCGAGAATGTCGGGAAGACGAGCGGGTGACCCCATCCAAACTTTTCTTGAGTCTCCCAGTTCGTGATGACCGATCCCGAGTTCATCTCCGACCCTGTCGCAGCGAGTGTAAGGACTGTCCCGAACGGTACCGCCTCTGTCGGGATATGTTCACGAAGCACGATGTCCCACGCGTCCCCGTCATATGGAATCGCTGCTGAAATGAGTTTTGTACAGTCAATGACGGAACCGCCACCGACAGCAAGCAAGGCGTCAACGTCCTCTTCACGCGCAAATTTCACCGCACGACGTACCGTCTCGATGCGTGGGTTCGGTTCAACACCTGAGAAGTCTACGTATGAGATGCCTGCTTTTTCAAGCTCGGCCACGACTTCATCGTACGTCCCGTTCTTTTTGATGCTTCCGCCACCATAGACAAGCATCACTTTCTTCGCGTCGAGCGCTTCGAGTTCTCCTGCTAATTTTTCGATCTGATGTGTCCCAAAAATTAGTTTTGTCGGGTTTTTGTATTCAAAGTTGTGCATAAGTCATCCTCCTCATAGAAATATGTAACACCTACACTATATACCCTGTTTTTACGGAATGAAAAGTATCGTGCTTATGCGTAGATGCGATCGATGATCCGATGCAAGATGACCGCTTCCTCCGCTTGACGATAGTTCGGCTCTTCTCCACAGGCCTCAAGGAAGAGTCGGATTTGCCGCTCATACGGGTCGTGTTCAGTCAAATAAGCTGGTCGCTCGTCAAACAATGCCCCATATTTCTCCGTGTGGAGCGTGAGCGGGAACAGACTGGCTCCGGCGTTCGTGCCGCGACATTCCACACGCATCGTATCTTTCTCTTCGATATTGGCCATATAGCTGACGTCGAGCAATAAGGATGCCCCATTTTCAAACGTGATCATCGCCCTCGCCGTATCCTCGACCGAGAGCGAACTCGCGTCCCATTCCCCTAACAAACCGACACCCGGTCGATTCCCTAAATATTGACCGACGTGCCCAACGACCTCTCTCGGTTTCGGGTATCCCATCAAATGAAGCGCTAGGTCTAACATATGCACACCGATGTCGAGCAGGGCGCCCCCGCCTTGCAGTTCTTTATTCGTGAAGACTCCCCATCCCGGAATGCCACGTCGCCGAAGCGCGAGCGCCGTCGCTGCATAGATATCTCCAAGTTCTCCCGCGTCAATCATTCGCTTCAACAGAACCGTATCTGCACGATGTCGGTAATGGAATCCGTAATGCAATGTTTTTCCGGCTCGTTTTGCCGCTTCTAACATCTCAATTGCCTCATTCTCCGAGATACCGGGTGGTTTCTCACAGAGAACGTGACATCCTGCTTCAAGCGCAAGCAGCACTTGCTCTTTATGTAAGGCGTTTGGTGTACAGATACTGACCGCATCGAGATTTTCGCGTGAAAGCATCTCTTCGACCGTCTCATAAAGGTTCGGGATGCCGAACTGCCGGGCGACACGTTCCCCGTTTGCCCGTGTCCGGTTCATGACCGCTATCACATCCATCCCTGCTTTGACATAATTCGGGATATGGGCACTCGTCGCAATTCCTCCCGTTCCGATGATGCCAATCTTCATGCCATCCCCTCCTATTCGCTTTACAGTTTCGTCATTCAATTCGCCGATTCCTGTAAAATAAAAAAGGTGACCCGTTTAGAACGGGCCACCTTGGGACACTTACTTCTTGAAGTTTGTGTTTTTGATCCAGTCTTCAAGTTTGTCTTTGAGGACTGTGAATCCTGGAGCTTCTTCTTGCTTGAAGTTTGAAGATGCTTCGTTGCGGCGTGGCGCACGACGAGCTGGCTTCGCAGACTTCTCGCGTTTTGGAGCTTCTTGAGTCGCTTTCATTGAAAGCTTGATTTTTTTAGAAGCTTCGTCCACTTCAAGGATTTTCACTTCAACTTCTTGACCAACTTGAACGTAATCGTTTACGTCTTTTACGTAGTCGTGTGAGATTTCTGAAATGTGTACAAGACCTTGAGTCTCATCGTCGAGTGCTACGAAAGCACCGAAAGGTTGGATTCCTGTTACTTTACCTGTTAATACTTGATCTTTTTCGTATTTTGCCATTACAAACAACTCCTATGCTAAATTCATCAACTTACTATAACATACTTTTTTCGATAAAGTGTAGAATTTAGTAAAAAAGATTATTTTTGACGTGTTGGTATGTTTTAAAGTCGAAGTGCGGGGTAAATACAAATCAAGCAAGACTTCAAGTATTCCCCCCTGATTCCGCTAGGCGACTCGCCTAGCCCTTTTTTTGTTCAAAATGTCGTAAACGGCTTCTGATGGCGAATCGGATAGACCGTTTCCCCAGCCATGTCGTTCAATATGACCGCATTTCGATAGATAGCCATCCCGAGATTCGTCGCAGCCGGACCATGCGAATGCTCTAAATTTGTATGCGTGAACAACTTCCCGCCTAACGACTCGTTCATGATCACTTCATACGTGTCACGGACTGCCCATTCTCCCTCTGCTTCCCATACGACCGGGAGCTGATTGACCCAAGATGGGACCACCGGGCGATACCCCGTCGCCACGACGACGAGATCGTACTCTCTTTCAATCACTTCTCCCGTATACCGTTGGGTCCCTTTCAAACGATGTGTCAACCAATCATAAGTGATCGATTCCACTTCGACCTGTGTCATCATGTCAGCTTTCGTCGCTTTCGCTTCTGCCGTCCGATGATACAACGTCTCATAGATCGAGGTCATCGTCTCAGGATTGACACCATGACGGAAACGCTCGAATGACCCGAGTAGCTCTTGCCGAGCGTCGTACGGTAGTTTATGAAAATAATCGACATAATCCACACTAAAAATTTCATCCCCAAGCTTGCCTGCTTCGAGTGACTCAAATTGTTCGGAGCGTGTGATCCAGTCGACGCGTTGTTCATCCGTCGCTTCACGCAACAAGTCCAGAAAGACTTCCGCCGCACTCTGTCCACTCCCGACGACCGCGACACGATATCGGTCTTTGAGGACGTCCCGGTACGTCAAATAATCGCTCGTATGAATGACTTGTTCAAACCCGTCCGGCACGAATGGCGCCGCCCCTGTCCCTAGAACGAGATGTCTTGTATGAACTTGTGTCGATCGACCATCTGATTCGACGGTCACGAGGAAGCCCTCTTCTTCCACTACAACGTCAGACACATAATGATTGAAACGAATCGTCGACAGTTGATTTACAACCCATCGCAAGTAACGATTGTATTCCGTTCGAGGAATCTTATCTTGTTCTTGCGTGATAAATGTTTGGAGTCGACCCGTATCACTCAAATAGTTCAGAAAACTCGATGGATGGGTCGGGTCCGCCAACGTGACGAGATCTTGTAAATAATGCGTTTGCATCGTCATCCCTTCAATCAACATGCCTTCATGCCACATCATCTCCGCGCGTTGCTCAAAGCAAACCCCATGCAGTTCAGTCTTCTCCGCAAGGGCCATGAGACCAAGATTATACGGACCACACCCGATTGCAACAAAGTCAAATTGTTTCATCCTCTTCACCTCGCCCGTCTTTTCCCTTTCGTTATATCGCTAAAACGCCAAAGAACTCTCACGAATGAGAGTCCTTGGCTACTGTGACTTCGAATTGTTTCATGAAACGTTGAATCCGGAGAATCGCTTCTTGTAGTTGTTCGAGCGAAGTCGCATAACTCGCTCGGACGAACCCTTCCCCGCTCTCACCAAAGGCGTTTCCAGGAACAACGGCGACACGTTCTTCGACGAGAAGACGTTCTGCAAATTCTTCACTCGTCAATCCAGTATGTCGAATCGAAGGGAAGGCATAGAATGCTCCGCCTGGCACGTGCGTCGGAAGCCCTGCTTCGTTCAGCGCTTGTATGAAATAGTTTCGACGTTGACGATAACTTTTCACCATGCTCGGCACGTGCTGATCACGGGTCCGAAGTGCCTCGAGTCCACCGAATTGAACGAGCGTCGGTGCACACATCATGCCGTATTGATGGACCTTTAACATCTCTCGCGTGACGATTTCCGGTGCGCATGTGAAGCCAAGGCGCCATCCAGTCATCGCGAACGCCTTCGAGAAACCGTTGACGACAATCGTCCGGTCTCGCATGTCGTGAAGCGTCGCAAAGCTGACAAATGGTTCGTCGTAACAGAGTTCCGCATAAATCTCATCGCTGACGACCCAAAGGTCATACTTTGTCGCGAGCTCTGCGATTTGTGCGAGTTCATCGCCATTCATCGTGGCGCCCGTCGGATTGGACGGGAAGCAAAGCAAGATCGCTTTCGTCCGTTCTGTGATGGCTTGCTCAACGTCTTCCCGATCGAGTCGAAACCCTTTTTCCGGACGACATGCGACAGGGACGACGGTCCCACCTGCCAACTCGATGAGTGGACCATATGAAACGAATGCCGGTTCGACCACGATGACCTCGTCCCCTGGATTGAGAAGGGCACGGAATGCGATGTCGAGCGCCTGCGATGCCCCAGTCGTGACAATCAATTCAGACGTCGGATCGTATTCGACTAAAAAGCGTTCTTTCATATAAGTAGCGATTTCTTCGCGCAACTCGATGAGACCGGCGTTGGCGCTATACGCTGTATAGCCTTCTTCGAGTGCGGCATAGCTCGCTTCTCGCACGTTCCATGGTGTGATGAAATCCGGTTCTCCCACCCCGAGAGAGACCACGTTATCCATCGTCTGTGCTAAGTCAAAGAAACGGCGAATGCCCGATGGCTTCATCGAGACGACTTGATTCGATAAAGACTTCATGGCGTGATGTTCAACCGCTTATCTTCAGTTTGTGGGGTGAACAAGATCCCGTCATGTTTGTACGTCTTCAATTTGAAGTGGGTTGTCGTCGACAAGACCGAATCAAGCGGCGATAGCTTGTCTGAGACAAATGAGGCGACGTCTTGAAGCGAGTTCGCCCGAATGACGACTTGAAGGTCATAAGCTCCCGACATCAAATAAAGCGCCGTCACTTCTGGGAAGCGATAAATACGCTCGGCCACGTCGTCAAATCCGCGTCCTCGTTTCGGAGTGACTTTAACGTCAATGAAGGCAGTGACATCGTGACGATTGATTTTTTGCCAATTGACCATGGCACGAAATCCGAGGAGAATCCCGTCTTGCTTGAATTTCTCAAACATCGATTCAATCGTCTCCTCATCGAGTGCCAACAAATCAGCCAACATCTTCGTCTCGAGATACCCTTTTTCTTCTAACAGCTCTAACAACTCAAGTTCTTTTGATGAATACATACTTATTCTCCTTCCGTTCGACCAGGTAGCACGCCTGTGAACGTTCTCTCTGTCTGTCTCACGAATGCACGTCGTTCCTCCTGAACGATATGGAAATTCTTCATCTCCATGTCTGTCAGACCGTGCTTTTGACAGAAATGATCAAAATAACGACGTCTCGTTTCATCCTGTTTTGCCGACAGGTTATCCGTCCCGTTGAAGGCGTAAAGTACCGTCGCACGCGCCGGGTGTGACACCGTGAATGCATCCATCACCCTCAACAAGAAATCCCAATCCCAGTAGTTATAGACGTCTTCGTCGAATAGACCGATCGTGTCATGAATCGATTTGCGATACATCGTGCCCGAAGGGATGAACGTCGAGTCCTGACGCATCCGCTCTCGATCAAACGCGTAAGCGAACGGTTCCCAGTCCGTCACGACACGACGGCCCGCTCTCCATTCGAATCGGAACAGCTCAGCATCCGAATAGACGAGGTCTGCCTGTTGAAGGTCGCGTAGCCCCTCCTCCAAGTGTGTCGGCATGAGCAAATCGTCATCGTCTAGTAGCAAGATGACATCGCCTCTCGCCTCGAGAACACCACGATTACGGGCCCGGACGTGATGGTTCTCACCCACTTCGATGACACGTGCATCCAATTGATTCAAAAAAGGCGCCAAAAGGTGTTGTTTTGGCGGTCCTTCATTATTCATGACCAAGACCTCAAACTGCTGAAATGTTTGGACCGTTAGACTTTCAAGCAGTTCCGTCAGTTCCGTCTCGCGTTTATAAGCCGGAATGACAATCGAGACAATCGGTTTCATCCGCGATATGCCGTCTCAACGAGTGGAAGAATTGCTTCCCAGCTCACACCGTTCTCCTTTGATACGGTCACAAAGTCACCATAAGCAAAGACACTCTCCACGCCTTCGATTTCAACTAGTTTTGCGAGGAGCGGCTGATCTGTCGCTTCGCCCGCCTTCACACTTTGACTCTTGGCGCCAAACACGTTCTCTGGAAGTGTCACTTTCATCGCATTCGGATTCGGTGTTGGATCAATTCGTAACATTATTGGTTCCTCCTTATAGTTGGCAAGATGACGATACGAGGAGTCGCTGCGCCATCTCGAAAATCTCTGTTTCTGGTGGACACGCATCGAACGCTTCAAGAAGCGTTCGGCGAATCACTTCGGTCAATTGTTCGGGAGAATCGACATAGGTTAATGCCATCATGACTTCATCAAACTCAGGTCCGTATGAACCTGCCCCATAACCGAGTGGGTCCCATGTTAATAATAAGTCTTCTGTACGCACTTGTTAAACCCTTCTTTTCGCTGAAATTCCATGTCCTACTTCACCAATCTACCTTACTTTTTACTCGGATACCAGCCTTGACAAATGGATTCATATTTCTTGATTCATCAGAACACTATATCTAGTATGAAATGAATATGCAGGTATTTTGATAAGTAACGTCAAATACAATCCATTCCACCTCAAACAAACGGATGAAATGTTTCATCAAGAGTGATGAAATCGAATTCATCAATTTGTGAAAAAACAAGCAAAGACAATACATAATTTTTTTTCATCTCAGTTCTCTGTCTCAAATTGGGTCATGAAGCCCTTTTGGAGCAAAAGCAAAAAGGTGACGGGCACATTCCAGAATGTCAAGGATTGAAAAACTAAATATAGGTGTTTTATGATTAAAAAGATAAAAAAGTGTCAATATATAGTTAACGGGTATTTTGATTGTTAACACGATATTGTGACAGGTAAGGAAGTTCTTATTATCCTTTTATAACGTCTACACCATCTAAAGGAGTGATCTATTTTGACATCCCCTATCCACCACGAGACGATGCTACCAGCGGCTCCAACGCTTTCTGACGTCTCTTCTCTTATTCAATCTATCCAGACACGGTATCCTCACTTAAGCGTAGAGCGCTATGAAGAACGGGCTATTCGGGCGCTCGAGACAAAAACGCTAACACAAGATGTAGTATATGACTTATTGACGATGCATGCCCTCGATATGTTGAAAGCCGAAGAACCGGACTGGACGTTCGTGGCAACGGAAATGTACTTGAACCGCCTCTATCTTGAAGCGGCACGCAACCGCGGTTACGAAGCATCTATGCGTTATGGTAACTTCTATCAACTGGTCGAGACGTTAACATCAAAACGAATTTTCACGTCAGCTCTTCTCGATACGTATTCAAAAGAAGACATGGACCATCTCGAAACATTGATCGATCCATCCCGTGACCGTCTCTTCACATATATCGGACTCCGCACGTTGTCGGACCGCTATCTTGGGCGCGATCATGTGAAGAACCTTTATGAGCTTCCACAGGAGCGCTTCATGGTCATCGCGATGACGCTCATGCAAAAAGAAGATGAGACGACTCGATTGAAGCTCGTCGAAGAAGCTTATTGGGCTTTATCAAACCTTTATATGACGGTCGCGACACCAACGTTGTCAAACGCCGGTAAATCATATGGACAGCTCAGCTCTTGTTTCATTGATACAGTTGATGACTCCCTCCGTGGCATTTATGATTCGAACACCGATGTGGCGACGCTCTCAAAAGGTGGCGGTGGAATCGGTGTCTACCTCGGGAAAATCCGTTCACGTGGTAGTGACATCAAAGGATTCAAAGGCGTCTCAAGTGGTGCCCTTCCTTGGATGAAGCAATTGAACAACACAGCCGTCTCTGTCGACCAACTCGGTATGCGTCAAGGCTCAATTGCCGTCTATTTAGACATTTGGCATAAGGACATCTTCGAATTCCTCGACGCGAAATTGAACAACGGGGATGAGCGCCTCCGTACACACGACTTGTTCACAGGCGTTTGCTTACCGGACCTCTTCATGCGTACGGTCGAGGCACGCGGCGACTGGCACTTGTTCGATCCACACGAGATTCGTACCGTGATGGGATATAGCCTTGAAGACTATTTTGACGAATCAGAGAACGGTGGAAGCTTCACAGAGAAATATATGGAATGTGTCAACACGCCAGAATTATCTCGTGTGACAGTTCCAGCCATCGACCTTGTAAAACGTTACATGCGCTCACAACTCGAAACAGGTACACCATATATGTTCTTCCGAGACGCAGTGAACCGCGCAAACCCAAACAAACATGCAGGGATGATTTACAGTTCAAACCTTTGTTCCGAAATCGCGCAAAACATGTCGGCAACGACAATCGAAGAAGAATACACACAAGACGGAAAAATCGTCATCACAAAGACACCTGGTGATTTCGTCGTCTGTAACTTGAGTTCAATCGCACTTGCTCGTGCCGTGAAAGCCGATGTGCTCGAACGACTCATCCCGATTCAAATGCGTATGCTCGATAACGTCATCGATTTGAATACGATCGAAGTTCCACAGGCGATGATCACGAACCAGAAGTATCGTGCAGTCGGTCTAGGAACGTTCGGTTGGCATCACTTGCTCGCACTAGAAGGAATCCGTTGGGAATCGGTCGATGCCGTTCAATATGCAGAGAAACTCTATGAAAAAATCGCGTATCTCACAATCCAAGCATCGATGGAACTCGCCAAAGAAAAAGGAGCATTCGGCGTCTTCGAAGGTTCAGAATGGCATACAGGCGAATACTTCAAGCGCCGGAACTATCGTTCACACGACGACCTCGATTGGGACGGTCTCGCAGCAGAAGTACATCAAAACGGCGTCCGTAACGCCTATATGATGGCCGTTGCACCAAACTCATCGACGGCGATTATCGCTGGTAGTACCGCATCGATTGACCCGGTCTACAAAAAGGTCTACTCAGAAGAGAAGAAAAACTATAAGATTCCAGTCACGGTTCCCGACTTGACGCCGGACACGAACTGGTTCTATAAATCAGCATTTGAAATTGATCAATTATGGAGCATCCGTCAAAACGCGGCTCGCCAGCGCCACATCGACCAAGCAATCAGCTTCAACTTATACGTGAAGAACGATGTAAAAGCGACAGAGCTTCTTGCGATGCACCTCGAGGCATGGTCTCTTGGCATGAAGTCGATTTACTACACTCGTTCGACGACCGTCGAAGTCGACGAATGTGAGTCGTGCGCTTCGTAAACCGTCGTCATAATCATTATGTACATTTTATAGAAAGGTGGTCCACCCTATGAACATCGCAATCATCTGTCATTCGATGAGTGGAAACACGGAAGAAGTGGCATCGCTCATCGAATCGACACATCATCGCCGTGGCGATACGGTCGTCCGCTATGATGCCGATCGCGTCGGATATCGCGAAGCAAAGTCGCTCGCTTCGTTCGACCTCGTCTATTTCGGCTCTTACACGTGGGCAGACGGAATCTTACCAGACGAAATGAAAGATACGTTCCGCCTCGTGTTAAAGGAACTCCAAGTGCCGATTCGACAAGCTGCGGTATTCGGAACGGGTGACAAGATGTTCGTACATTTCTGTCGCGCTGTTGACGAGATGGCGTACCACCTTTCAAAATACGGAATCCCACTTGCCGGGGAACTGCTTAAAATCGAGCAGTCCCCACGTAACCAACCGTTCAACGTCCAACATTGGGCAGAGCGGATGGCTCACCATGTAGAAGAAGGAGTTATGCATCATGTCGATTCAGAAAATCAAATTATTGTCGCCCAAACATCCTAACCGGGCAACCGCCATCATTGGCGGGGAAACGAGTTCGATCGTCAATTGGAACGATATCGCGTATCCTCAGTTCTATACCATTTACAAACAGTTATTATCGAACTTTTGGATTCCTGATGAGATCTCAATGTCTAAGGATATGCAACAATGGCCGCAATTGACTGAACGTGAACAGGATGCATTCAAACGGATCATCGGACTGCTCTCGATTCTCGACTCGGTCCAGACACGATACATCCTCGAGTCTTCTATGTTCTCATCTGACTCGTCTGTACACGCCGTTCTCGCGGTCATCGCACAACAAGAGGTCGTGCACAATCAATCATACAGCTATGTCCTATCAAGTCTCGTGCCACTCGCTGAACAAAATCGAATCTTTGACATCGCCAAAGATGATGAAATGGTCATGAAGCGCAATCAATTCATCTTGGACTTATATGAAGCGTTCCGCGAGACTCCGAACGCTGAAAACTTTGCGAAATCACTCGTTGCATCCGTCATTCTAGAAGGCATCAACTTCTATTCAGGATTCGCTTATTTCTACAATCTCGCCCGCCACCAAAAGATGGTCGGTACATCCACGATGATCAGTTATATCCAACGTGATGAGATGCAACATTCTTACTTCATCAGCCAGCTCTTACGTGCCGTGCTGACAGAAAATCCGAAGATTGATGAAAACGGAAAGTTCAGTCAGTTCGTATACGACACGATGGCAGAAGCGGTCGACCTTGAGATCGAGTGGTGTGAATACGTTCTCCGTGACCTCGATGGACTCGACGTCAGTGAAATGCGAGACTACGTCAAATACTTGGCGAATAAACGACTCCGCGTCATCGGTCTGAATGACTTGTATGAAGGATTTGACGAAGATGTCATGCCTTGGATCCGGGCATACTCAGATGACTCGCTCAATGCGACAAAATCTGATTTCTTCGAACAAAAGTCACGTTCTTATGCGAAAGTGACAGACGCGAACGGATTTGATGATCTATAAAATTGAACCGAACCGATTTAATCGGTTCGGTTTTTTTGTACATCAAAAAAACCCAGACAATCATGTCTGGGTTAATTCAAATCAATAATAAGTCTGAACATATTTGGCAATTCCTTCAGCCACACCTTCCGCCATTTGCTGACGAGACGTGTTACTTCGAAGGTAAGTCAAATCTGTTGGTGATGAGATAAATCCTAATTCGACGAGTGCAGATGGCATTGTATTATACGTAATAACGTAATAATTAGCTGTTTTCACTCCTCGGTTCGACATTCCACTCATTTTACCCGCCAAGTTGCTTTGAATGTTTGAAGCAAGGACACGACTTCGAGCGCTGTGCGCAGACTGAGAAGAAAAGAACGTTTCTACCCCTTTCGCAGATGATGAACCGGCTGCGTTGACGTGCATACTTACAAACAAATCACCACGTAACGACTTCGCTGCAGCAACTCGCTGATCTAGAGTCAAATAGACATCAGTCGAACGAGTGAGACGTACATTGTAATCATATTTTGAGCGAAGATAAGCTTCTACACGTTTCGTTACATCGAGTACAATCGTTTTCTCATAGAGAGATCCATTAACTGCTCCCGAGTCTTTTCCACCGTGTCCTGGATCAAGGACGATGACTGTTCCAGTCGATGTGCTCGGCTTAGATGTCATCACGAATGCTGAAGAAATGAAAGCATCTTGTCCGTTGAACTTGATTTTATGGAAACCATTGGTTGTCCCATAATGTAAAACAGCTGTTCCGTGATTGAGTTGACCAACCACATTCGAATCAAGACTCGCTTTCGAACGAACGTTCAATACATCACCTGGTGTGTTGATGTATACCGTACCTTTTGGTGCAGCTTCCGGCGCAGCCGGGGCTTTCCCTTTCGTCAACCACGAACTCGCTGTGTAGTAGACTTTCGAGCCGATCTGAACAGTCGACCAACTCGAATTGTACGCTTTGTATGAAACAGCCGTGTATTTCGGAAGAACCATGAGGACTTCCGAACTCTGATGGGTTTTTCCAAACAAGTTTACTGTACGGTTAGCATACCCTTGCGTGAGTCCATCATCTGGTTTCGTTGTCGTCGGAGGTTCTGTCGACGTTTTCGAAGTAGAGATCCAAGCTGTCGGTGTGTAATACGTTTCACTTCCGAGATAGACAATCGACCAACTCGAGTTGTATTTGCTCGAGACGACAGCCGTGTTCACGGGAAGTATCTTCTTCACCGCCGACCGTTGATTCCGCTCAGCGAAGAGTTTCAGCTCCCGGTTTGCATACCCGTCTTTTTTCTCTACACTGCTATCCAATGTACCTTCTGTAATGCCCCAAGTCGGTGTGTAGTACGTTTCGTTCCCGATATAAACAATCGACCAGCTCGAATTATATTTGCTCGAGACGACAGCCGTGTTCACGGGGAGTACCTTCTTCACCGCCGAACGTTGATTCCGCTCAGCGAAGAGTTTCATCTCACGGTTCGTGTATCCATTTGTCCGATCCACATTCGACTCGGTGAGTTTTGGTGCGATGTAAGCTTTTGCGGCATAGTACGTCTTCCCGTTCAAGTAGACTTTTGCCCAAGAAGAATTATAAACGGCATACTTCACTTCCGTCCCTTTCTTCAATGTAGCGACAATCTTCGCCGATCGATGAGACGTGACTCGTACGTTTAAGTTCGCAGTTGTCACACCAGTAGACGTTGCCGCCTGCGTCGTTAGCGAACTTGAAGTGGATGAAAGTTTCCGAATGTACTGGGCCGAGGCATAGTATGTACGATTGTTTACATACACTTTGTGCCAGGACTGATTATACGTTTCATACTTTACTTTCGTGTTTTTTGGTAATGTTTTCACTACCTTCCCACTCAGACTAGGGGATGTACGAATGTTCAAATTGACAGTCGTCTCTCCATCGTAAGTAGCAGCTTCAGCAGACGGAAGTTGCATACCAAACAAGAGGACCGTTAAGATGAGGGCAACTTTCAATAGTTTCATTTTCATCTAAAATATTCCTTTCTCATTGCGGCATTTCCTACTAACAACAATTTCATATTAGCATAATGCTTTTTTAAAAAAAGTAAATATTTGAAAAAAAGATGAATGTTTTTGATAAAAAGGTAAATGTTTTTATTTGACCGGTCGGATGATCAGAAACGTCTCCGCACCGTAACGTTCGATGGCGACAGTAAAACCTTCTTTAATCGAAGGATTCTCTGTAACAATCAATCCATCTCGTTTCTGTTGAATTACAAATCCGTCCAATCCTTCAATCGCTGCAATGCGACAAAAACGCTCGATATGTTGTTCTCGTTCTATATATCGGTCGAATCGCTCAAATGATTTAACTGGGACCCCGCCCCAATAGCGACCTGACTGATGCGATAAATAAGTACGCACCGATGTCTCCGTAATCGGATCCGGCGTATGATCAAATCGTCCAAAGTCCCGGGCCGACTTCTCTTCGATGAGGGCAAAGAGTGAATCGAACAGATTGAGATGGTAAGACTCTCCAAGAGACAAAACGGCACGTTGCAATTGCTCGATATGATGCTGTAGTGATTGACCTTTACGGTTCGGTTTTAACTTCTTATCGCCTTCATAAGCGTTCAAAATCCGCGCCACTTCCCCTGCCTCTTCCACAATTTGAAAATACAGCTTCTCTTTCGATTCTCCTCCCTCCGCCTCTGGTTGTTGCAATGCAATCCCATACTGGTTTGCCAGACACGTGGAAATCACTAGTACATCAAGTAACTCCTCTTTCAACTCATCCCGCGCCTCTCTCCTTAACGCGCCACCTACTTCTCCTACCTCTTCTAACAATCGTGCTAGCCCGGATAAAGGTCTCCAGTAACCACCTAAATGAAGAATCATCGTATTGATTTTCTGTTGAACTTCTCTCACGTTCATTCACCTATCTTTCTGCTTTATTTACCGCTTACATGATATACTATGCTCAACCTAGTTGTCCGGAAAGGGTGGGTTCCACATGTCGTCGGCAAGACTTTGGCAATTGCTTCGATTCATTCTCGTCGTAATCGGTTTCTTTTTAATCACTTGGCTATTGAATATACTTTTCGAATATACATATCCGTTCGTATTTGCCTTGCTCTTGTCCTTGATGACCGTCCCGCTCGTCAACTTTTTCGAGCGAAAATCAAATATGCCTCGTGCACTCGGCACTCTCATTTCCTTGATCATCGTGCTTAGCATCGTCGTCGGAATCATCACCATCGTCATCATCCAATTGATTCATTATGCAACGGTGGCAGCGGAACGACTCCCTGAACAAATTGAGACACTCACCGAGTTTATCCAACGACTGTTCAATGAGAAAATCGCACCGCTCGTCAATGATGCATACGAGAGCTATCAGCAGTTAAATCCCGGACAGACGACCTCGCTCGAGGGAGGAATCACCGAGCTCGGTGTCCAACTCGCCTCAGCGATTGGTGTCTTGTCCCGCGGAGTGGCCAGTGTGCTACAAAACATGTTAGCAGCGCTCCCGCTCGTCTTGTTGCTCGTGGTCGTCATTGTCCTCGCCTGGTTCTTCATCACAAAGGATTGGCCATCATACGTCAACTCACTGAATCGTCTGAACAAACGAAAAGGATTCAAAGAATTCGAGGAAGTGATGATCAACCTCAAGTCTGCCCTATTTGGATACGTCCGTGCCCAGTTCACGCTCATCTCCATCACATTCGGGATCGTCTTGATCGGAATGCTCATCCTCCGTGTTGACAACCCGCTCTCTTTCGCTTTACTCGCGGGGTTCTTTGACCTTTTGCCTTATTTAGGGGTCGGTACGCTACTTATTCCTTGGGCCGCCTATGCCGCGGTGACAGGTGATTGGTTCGTGGCCATCGGATTGGTCGTGTTGTATATCATCGTCATCGTCCAACGCAACTTGGCTGAACCGAAAATTGTCGGTTCCCATATCGGATTGAATCCACTGGTCGCACTCATCTCCATCTTCGTTGGATTAAAGCTATTCGGTGTACTCGGCTTTATCGTCGGGCCCGTACTCGCCGTCCTGTTGAAAGCCGTATACAATGCCAAAGTGTTTCATTACATATGGCGATTTATCGTCGGTCCGCCTACGACGACAGCAAAAGAGCGATGAAATGTTGATTTCATCGCTCTTTTTTCATTTGAGGTACAGCCACTACGGGTTGATCGGATTCTGCCGGCTGAAGCGAGAGACCACTTGTCCCCGCTTCATAGGCAGCTACCGCCAAGATGCACGCATCGATAATATCGTCGATTTGGACGTTCGACATCTTCCATTTCCATGGAGAACTTTTCGAGTATTGCCGAAGTAACTCGATTCGCTCATCCTGCCCTTCGACCGTCTTTTTCGAATGACTTGCCTCATGTCCCATCATGACCGAGAAACAAACTTCCGGATGTGATTCGTAAACGTCAGATGCCTTCACCTGCTGAAACTCACGGATCCGGGGAACAAGATTCCACGCTTGTTTACTAATTCCTTTGCCAACCAACGCCCGACTCCTTTCATTCGCTTCCTCATAAGTCGCTTCTTGCAACACCTCTTGAATCGGCGGAGTGAAGACGGACGACTTTCGTTGGCTGAGTCGGCAACGCATCCACGCATCGCATTCGCGGCTCGGATGGTCGACCGTTCCTAAATCTTTCGGCATATCCACAAAATGCATGGCACCATCAATCAGCAACTCCTCCAACGTCTCCGAAATCGTTAAACAAAGTGAGATGCTGTCATATGTGATCCGTACCCAGCCGCCACGTGCACCATCAATTCCTACTCCTACCATGTCGTACCTCCTGTAACATCATCAACACGCCAAATACGGCGAGAAACACTGTACTCCCTAACCAAATACGGTTCGGCCAAACCGTGTAGCATAGGCCACACAGAATCGCCAAACCGATTACGCCACCTGCTCTTACCGCTCCCACGATTCAATCATCCGTGCGAGGGTTCGAACCATGACACCCGTCGGCCCCTTCGGACCGAGGTCATTCGCTGCCGCTCGTTCGCTCGTTCCTGCAATATCGAGATGTAGCCATGGTGTATCGCCGACAAACTCACCGACAAATGCGCCACCAAAAATCATATGCCCGAAACGACCTGGTGAGTTGTTCAAGTCGGCAACTTCCGATTTTCTCACCTTGTCGATGAAGACATCGAAATATGGCATCTGCCACACGAGTTCGTTCGTCTCACGGCTCGCCTCTTCAAGAGAACGATAGAGGGTATCGTCGTTCGTTAGACAGCCCGTCACGTCTGTCCCGAGGGCGACGAGAACGCCACCTGTGAGCGTAGCCACATCGATGATGGCTTTTGGTTCATACGTTTTCGCAAACGTGACCGCATCCGCTAATACAAGACGTCCTTCTGCATCCGTGTTCAATACTTCGATCGTCTTTCCATTCATGGCCGTGATCACATCATCTGGTTTGAACGCATCTCCAGAAATCATATTGTCGGTCGCACCGATGATGCCAATCACGTTCCGTTTTGGTCGCGTCAATCCGAGGGTCTCGAACAATCCGAGGACGGTAGCAGCGCCACCCATATCCCCTTTCATCCCGACGATGCCATCTTTCGGCTTAATTGAATAGCCGCCTGTGTCGAACGTGACACCCTTCCCGACAACGGCAATCGGAGCTTCTTCTGCCCCACGATACTCGAGTACAATCAATTTTGGAGGAATCGTCGACCCTTGGTTGACTGCGAGCAATGCCCCCATACCTAGTCCTTCCATCTCTTCTTTTTCAAGAATACGGTATTTGAAATCATGACGTTTCGCCAACTCAACCGCGTAATCCGCTAACGTCTCCGCTGTCAAAATATTGGCCGGCATCATCGTCAACGTTCGAGCGACATTGACCCCTTTCCCATAAGCCACACCCGCATCGATATCCGTCTGGTCCACGTCACCGAGCAACGTGATCGTCGGTTCTTCGACCGTTTCATTTGGAGCAGACTTATATGTAGGATGGGCATAGGTCGCCATTTCATACGCTTCTGTGAATATGCGTGCGGCACCATCCGTAAACGTATCAAGCGCTACGGCGACGTCCTTCAATCCACGTGACTTGATCAGTTTCGAGACTTTCCCGAACCAATTCCGAACATTCTCGGTCGTCATGTCATTTCGTTGACCAAGTCCGACAAATAAAACACGGGTCGTCTCACCGGCGAATGTCGGAAGGATTGTCACTTCCCCCGTCTTCGTAGAGAGGTCTCCTGATTGAATAAGCGCTTTGACGCGTCCATCAAACAATGTGTCGAGTCCCTCATCGATAGAATCAGCCGCTCCAATTCCGACGACGATTGTCTCGTAAGAATCGGTCCAATTTAATTGAGCAATTTGATACATATTGCCACTTCCCTTCTATATATATGGTAAGCATAACGAACTTCTCCAAAATAATGAAATAGTATGCGTAAGAGTCAAGAAATCTTCGAATTCATGGGCTATCTCCTCGTTGTGACGTTGTTTTATTTTATGATAGGATAAGAAAGTACGCAATCGGGCTTCTCTTCATCGTGAAGTGAGGCCAATTTGACTGGTCGAGGCTTCCCCTAGTCGTAGACCGTTGCTACTTTAACTTTCTCCGTTCTCGTTAATTCTTTTTTCTTTTCGGGTATGAAGTAACGAGGCAGGAAAGTACACTATTTCTTTGAAAAGAGGGACTACGCTTATGTCACACATTAAAGGTATTGGTGCATCTGCAGGAATTGCAGTTGCAAAAGCATTCGTCATGGAGACACCTTCATTCGATATCCCATCACACAAGATTGAAGATGTCGCTGCAGAAAAGGCTCGCTTCCAAGATGCGATCGCACAATCTAAAACGGAGCTTGAAGCCATTCGCGAACATACACTTCGTGAGCTCGGTCCAGACAAAGCCGAGATTTTCTCAGCTCACCTTTTAATCGTTGAGGACCCAGAAATCGTATCGCAAGTGAACGACAAAATTGAAAGCGAAAACATGAACGCAGCGAAGGCACTTGACGAAGTCGCCCAAACGATGATCATGATTTTCGAATCAATGGATAACGAATACATGCGCGAACGTGCAGCTGATGTTCGTGACGTCACAAAACGTGTCATGGCTCACATTCTCGGAGTGACATTCGTGACTCCAGCTTCGATTTCAGAAGAAGTCATCATCATTGCCGAAGATTTGACACCATCAGACACGGCACAACTTAACCGTAAATACGTCAAAGGATTCGCGACGAACATCGGCGGACGTACGTCTCACTCTGCCATCATGTCACGCTCACTTGAAATTCCGGCAGTCGTTGGAACAAAAGTGGCCCTTGAAGAAATCAAAAACGGTGACCTCGTCATCATCGACGGAACAGAAGGTGACGTCTTCGTCAACCCTTCAGAAGATCTCGTCAAAGAATACGAAGGCAAACGTGCTGATTTTGAAGCGTACAAAGAAGAGTTGAAGCAACTCGTCAACGAAGAGTCAATCACAGCGGACGGTCACAAAGTGAAGCTTGCTGCGAACATCGGGACACCGAACGACCTCGAAGGCGTTTTGAAAAACGGTTCAGATGCAATCGGGCTCTATCGTACGGAGTTCCTATATATGGACTCTGAAACGTTCCCGACTGAAGAAGAGCAATACACAGCTTACAAAACGGTTCTTGAAGGCATGGAAGGCAAGCAAGTCGTCATCCGTACACTCGACATCGGTGGCGACAAAGAGTTGTCATACCTTGACCTCCCGAAAGAAATGAACCCGTTCCTCGGCTATCGTGCCATCCGCCTTTGCCTTGAGGAAACAGATTTGTTCCGCACACAACTTCGTGCCCTTCTCCGCGCCTCAGCTCACGGGAACCTCGCCATCATGTTCCCAATGATTGCGACACTCGAAGAGTTCCGCGCGGCGAAAGCCCTTCTTCTCGAAGAAGAAGCGAAGTTGAAAGAAGAAGGAATCGAAGTCGGACAATATGAGACTGGAATGATGGTTGAAATTCCATCAACGGCTGTCATGGCGAAACAATTCGCAAAAGAAGTCGACTTCTTCTCAGTCGGAACGAACGACTTGATTCAATACACGATGGCGGCTGACCGGATGAACGAAAAAGTTTCCTACTTGTACCAACCGTTCAACCCTGCCATCTTGAACCTTCTCCACAACGTCATCACAGAAGCACACAAAGCTGGCAAATGGGTCGGCATGTGTGGAGAGATGGCTGGAGAAGAACTCGCGATTCCAATCCTTCTCGGTCTTGGTCTCGACGAATTCTCGATGTCCGCTTCAAGCGTCCTTCGTGCGCGTAGCCTCGTGAAACGCTTGACGAAGTCGGAAACAGAAGCAATCGTCAACGAAGTCCTCAACATGGACACAGCTGAAGAAGTCGTGAACTTCCTTAGCGAAAAGTTCGACATTAAGAAATAATGGCAAAAGTCCTTCTCTCACTCGAGAGAAGGACTTTTTTATATACTGCATTAGAAATCAAAATCATCTGGGTCTGGACCGACACGTTGATATCGGTCGAGTGAGTCGATTCGTTCCATTTGATCTTTGGTCAATTCAAAGTCATGAACATCGAAGTTTTCTGCGATTCGATGTGGTTTGATGGATTTTGGAATGATGACCCATCCCGTTTGGAGATGCCACCGTAACAACACCTGGGCGACGGAACGATCGACTTCCTTTGCGACCTCTACTAAAGTCTGCTCTTCGAACAACCCTCCCTGCATAAGCGGTGCCCAAGCGACCGGTACGATGCCGTGCTCGCTCATATACGATGCTAACTCGGTTTGACGAAGCAACGGATGCCGTTCAACTTGGTTCACGGCTGGAACGAG
This sequence comes from Exiguobacterium sp. s83, assembly GCF_018617095.1. GTDB lineage: Bacteria > Bacillota > Bacilli > Exiguobacteriales > Exiguobacteriaceae > Exiguobacterium > Exiguobacterium profundum. The sequence continues at coordinate 1,304,888 of NZ_JACSJP010000001.1, forward strand.
GTCACTGTTTGCAGCCAATGTCTCGAGGTGATGGACTTGGAAGTTACTCACCCCGACTGCCCCGACACGTCCCTCTCGATACAACGTTTCGAGGGCACGCCAACTCTCGACCATCTTGTCTTCCACCGGCCAATGAATCAAATACAAATCTAACTGTTCCAATCCAAGACGAACGAGTGACGCCTCGTAGGCGGAGATGGCAGCATCGTAACCTTGATCAGCGTTCCATAGTTTCGATGTGATAAATAAATCTTCCCGGGAAATATTTGCGATTTCCATTCCTTTTCGGATTCCGTCACCGACCCCCTCTTCATTCTCATAAACGGCTGCCGTATCGATATGACGGTATCCTTGACGAATCGCCTCGACGACGGCATCCATGACTGTATCCCCATCTTTAACTTTGAAGACGCCAAGTCCAATAGTAGGAATGGCTTTCTGACCGTGATTCAATTGTATGGATTGTTTCATTTGTACCCCTTCTTTCGTGAGAATTCTCCTTCACTATAAGGGGGATTCTCCTTTTCCGGAATAAGGCACATTGAAGTAACTACACAAATCGAGCCGCCCCATGATAGGAGCGGCTCGTAATCATTTATTCTGGTCCTCTGTCATCGGCTCTAAAGTCGAGCGCTTCACCCGCGACGACAGTCTCACCGAATGGTACGACGACGACTTTTCCGTCCCCGTTCGTCCAAATGATTGGTGTAATCAGTGACGGCACTTTATCACGAATCGCGCTGAGGTCGACTTCGAGAAGGACGTCTCCCGCTTCGACCCGGGCGCCTTCTTCGACTCTCGCTGTGAATCCTTCCCCTTTCAGGTTGACCGTATCGAGACCGACGTGGATCAATAGTTCACGTCCATCGTCAGCCAAAATGCCAATCGCATGTTTCGTCGGGAAGAATGTCGTGATTTGACCGGTCACCGGCGAAACGACCTGTCCGGAACTTGGTTCAATCGCAAACCCTTCTCCCATCATGCGACCCGAGAAGACTTGATCCGGCACATCATCAAGTGATAACAGGACACCAGACATCGGAGCCAAGAAGCGATGATCGGCTTGTTCAGCCGCTTCCGGTGTAATGACTGCCTTCTCTACTTTTTCTTTCGGTTTGTATTCGCCACCTTCGATGATGGTCGCGATTTGTGATTTGAGCGTGTCCGATTTTGGTCCGAAGATGGCTTGGATATTGTCTCCTACTTCAAGGACACCAGCGGCACCGAGCGTTTTTAGAAGGTCTTTGTCAACTTGTTTCACGTCATTGACGGTGACACGAAGTCGCGTGATACATGCATCTAAATGTTTAATGTTTTCAGGACCACCGAGTCCGACGAGCACTTCATATGGCAAGTCGTCCCCAATCCCCGCTTTGTCCCCTTTCGTGCCAGTCTGCACGTCACGTCCAGGAATTTTCAGGTCAAACTTCGTAATAGCGAACCGGAATCCAAAGTAGTAGATGACCGCAAAGACGAGACCAACCGGGATGACGAGCCACCAGGCCGTCCGGTTCGGCAGGACCCCGAAGAGCAGATAGTCAATGAGACCACCAGAGAAGGTCATCCCAATCTTGACGTTCAGTAAATGCATCGTCATGAAGGAGAGACCGGCAAAGACGGCGTGAATTCCGAAGAGAAGTGGTGCAACGAAAACGAATGAGAATTCGACTGGTTCTGTGATCCCTGTCAAGAATGACGTAAGGGCAGCCGAGAAATAGAGACCCTCGACGTCTTTCCGCCGTTCTTTCGGAACCGTGTGGAACATGGCGAGACAGGCTGCTGGTAAGCCGAACATCATGAACGGGAATTTCCCGGTCATGTACGTACCGGCTGTGAATTCCACGCCGTCACGCAGTTGTGCGAAGAAGATCCGCTGGTCACCTTGTACGAGATCACCTGCTTGGTTCGTATACTCCCCGAATTGGAACCAGAATGGAGAATACCAAATATGGTGAAGACCGAACGGAATCAAGGAACGTTCTACTAATCCAAAGATGAATGCTGATAAGGCAACGTTTGCCTCGATGACCGTACTTGAGAACGTGTTGATCACATTCCCAATCGGTGGCCATATATATGCGAGCGCAATCCCGATAATCAAACTGAATGCGGCCGTCGCAATCGGGACGAACCGCTTCCCTGCAAAGAACCCTAAGAAATCTGGCAACTTGATGTTGAAATACTTGTTGTACGCATAGGCTGCAACAAGACCTGCGATAATCCCCCCGAATACCCCCATTTGGAGTGTCGGAATACCGAGAACGGTGGCATACTGCGGATCACCTTGAGCGATTTCCGCGGTAATCCCATTCCATGTGCTAATGACTTTGTTCATGATCAAATAACCGACAATGGCTGCTAGACCAGCAACCCCGTCCCCGTTCGCCAGGCCGATCGCGACCCCGACGGCAAACAGTAACCCTAAGTTTGCGAAGACGATGTCCCCGGCATCTGTCATGACTTGCCAAATCAGGACAAGTGAGTCATTCGCCAGAAACGGGAGCAATTCAACGAGGTCCGGGTTTTGGAATGCGGTACCAAACGCCAAGAGAAGACCGGCTGCCGGTAAGATCGCAACCGGAAGCATGAGTGCTTTCCCGATCCGTTGTAAAACGCCAAACACTTTCTTCCACATCATGGTTCCCTCCTTTGTCAGAATACTTACTTTTTCCCTCTAACGTTTGGATGAAACCGTTTCATATAAAAGAAAAAGACCAACCCCGAAGGATTGGTCTAGGTCATCAATTAGTTGACTTTCTTTTCGTTACCTGAAGCGATGACCGCTTGGATTTCTGATTTCAATGCGTCCGAACGTGGTCCGAAGATTGCTTGAATGTTGTTACCAACTTCAAGGACACCAGAAGCGCCAAGTCGTTTTAACTCATCTTTGTTTACGTTTGCTTTGTCTTTAACTTCGACACGAAGACGTGTGATACATGCATCGAGGTGTTTGATGTTTTGTGAGCCACCAAGACCGACGAGGATATCTTGTGCAAGTTCCGAACCAGTAGCTGTTGATTGTTCAACAACCTCATCTTCACGACCTGGAGTTTTAAGGTTGAACTTACGGATAACGAAGCGGAATCCGAAGTAGTAAATAACCGCGAACACGAGACCGACTGGAATAACGAGCCACCAAGCCGTACGACCTGGAAGAACACCGAAGAGCAAGAAGTCGATCAAACCACCCGAGAACGTCATCCCGATTTTCACGTTCAAGATGTGCATTGTCATGAATGAAAGACCTGCGAATACCGCGTGTACTGCGAAGAGAAGTGGTGCTACGAACAAGAATGAGAACTCGATTGGTTCTGTGATACCAGTCAAGAACGATGTAAGGGCAGCAGAAGCCAAGAGACCACCGACAACCGCTTTACGCTCAGGACGTGCTTCGTGATACATTGCGAGTGCTGCTGCAGGAAGACCGAACATCATGAACGGGAATTTACCAGTCATGAACGTACCTGCTGTCAATTCAGCACCATCACGAATTTGTGCGAAGAAGATCGCTTGGTCACCACGTACAACATTACCCGCTGCATCTGTGTATGAACCGAATTCAAACCAGAACGGTGAGTAGAAGATGTGGTGAAGACCGAATGGAATCAATGAACGTTCGATTAAACCGAAGATGAACGCTGCGAATGTACGGTTTTCATTCAACATGAAGTTTGAGAATGAGTTCAATCCGTGCTGAACTGGTGGCCATACTAATAGTAAAACGAAACCAGCAACGACGGCTGCAACTGCTGTTACGATTGGAACGAAACGTTTACCAGCGAAGAAACCAAGGAACTGTGGCAATTCGATATTGAAGTACTTGTTATAGGCCCATGCGGCGATGAGACCCATGATGATCCCTCCGAATACCCCTGTTTGGAGCGTTGGGATACCGAGTACGTTCGCGTAAGCCGGGTCACCTTGTGCCAATACTTCAGGTGTGAGTTCGAGCCAAACACCCATGACTTTGTTCATGATCAAGAATCCAACGATTGCCGCAAGTCCGGCTACGCCGTCACCTGCTAAACCGATGGCGACACCGACTGCGAACAAGAGCGCCAAGTTCGAGAAGATGATTCCACCTGCTTGCTCCATCAATTGAGCGAATTTCACGACGCCTTCGTTCGTTAACCAACCAGCGCGTGATGTAAGTTGTGGGTTTTGCATTGCGTTACCGAACGCAAGAAGAAGACCGGCTGCCGGCAAGATCGCAACAGGAAGCATAAGTGCTTTACCGACTTTTTGAAGAACACCAAAGATCTGCTTAAACATCAACATTTCCTCCTTTTTTTAAGTACGTATAAACAATATGATAGCGGCGTAGATGTCAGACAACCGACGTATCTAAACGTTTTCATAAATCACGTTTATAAAAACAGAAAAGGCATGAATAAGGATAGAACGTAGACCTCTCCCAATGGAGACATCACATAACGTTCCACTCCTTACTCATGCCTGATCGAATCAGTAACACGTAAGACACGTGGTATCATTTATCTACTTGTTAGGCGCTGGAGATGCATCGTCAAATATGTCGCTTCACCTCGTGGGACAGGACGCTTTAATTCGCGTTCCATGATGCCCATCAGCTCCCAAGCAGTACTATAGCATAGCGGATATTCGTCGCGCAACACCTTTTCAATTTTTTGTGGTGCCTCGACCGTCTCACCTGTCGCGACCCGCTCAACGGCGTACCTTAAGTGCCGAAGTAAGCGCTTATAATCGAGTGATGTCCGGTCCATTTTCACGTTCAAATGACTCTCAATCGTCTGAACAATTTGCCCGATGATTTGATTATGACGGTTGACCTCGAGGACGTTTTTGAACGTCGTCGCCGAGTGAATATGAAGGGCGATAAACCCTGTTTCCGCATCCGGGAGCAAAACGTTCAATCGTTCATGAAACATATCGACGATCCGTTCCGCGAGCGCAAACTCGTTTGGATAGAGCGATTCCGTTTCAAGTAAAAACGGATTCGTCACTTCCATCCCTTGTTCGATTCGCTTCATCGTGAAGAACAAGTGATCCGTCAAACCGATATGGATGTGCTCATCGACTTTCTTGCCCGTACTCGTCTCAATGAAGCAGACAATCTCTTGCATGAACGCAATGAAGTCCTCGTCGACATGTTTGACGAGTTCTTGATATTGAGATTGCTCTTCTTTATCTGTCAGTTGATACACTTTCTCCGGGACGCTGGCCGGGTCGACGAGGTCGCCTGGTTTTTTGCCAAAGCCAATCCCCTTCCCGAGTAGAATGACTTCCGGATCCGTATCATGTTGACAAATGACAACGCTATTATTCAACACTTTTTTGATCGTATACATCGGTAATGTCATTCGCATCGCATCCCTTACTAAAAATCGTTTCGCTATCTAGTATATCGGTTCATGCCCTAAAAAAGTAGGGACAAAACAAAAAAGGCGAACATTTCTGTCGCCAATTAAAACATTGAATAACCGCTCTTTCGTAAGAAACGAATCGTCACACCAGCTAGAATTGCACCGAGCAATCCAAAGCCGAGCATGAATAAATCGAGAAGTTGCAACCCGACGAGTCCTTCATAGACACTCGTAAGCGCGGTCGATGTCTCGGTCACGTAACTCGAAAGTTTGACATTATCAATCATCATGATGACAAAAATTGGATAAATGAACACGAGTGTCCATGTCTTTTTAAGTAACATATTCAAGATGAAGCCGATACTGAAAAAAATCGTCATATATAAAACGGCTCCAATGACTGCTTGGATAATATGCATGTGTTGCCCCCCTTGTCCGCTCTTCATTATACAAAATTTCGACCAACGAGGTCAAAGAACTTCCTATGACAATTTCGAAAGAAAAACAGCCCGTTCTGAGACAGAACGAGCCATGCAATCATGAAATTAGAACTTCCCTTTTTTAAGGACGAGTCCGTATTTTTTCAATTCGATGAAGTGTTTGTTGTCGATGACTTTCTTCATGAATGAAGCGTTGCGACCGAAGATCTTTTTGCCCATCACGATTCCGATTCCATCGTTATGACCGAGTGAAGCAACTGTTCCTTTGCTCTCGTAAGTGAACTTCGAAGTCGATTTGCCATTGATAAGTGCCGCGATGTTTTTCGCAACGTTGTGCGCTTGTTGTGTCGCGATTTGTGCCGTCGGTGGGTATGGACGGTTCGATGCAGGGTCCATGACCGCTGAGCAGTCACCGATGATGAAGACGTTGTCGTGACCTGGTGCACGGTTGTCCGCTTCCACCATGACACGGTTACGGACCGCTTCAAATCCTGATTTTTCGATGATCGGGCTACCACTTACGCCACCTGTCCAGATGATCGTGTTGGCACGAATCGTTTCTGTCGTGTCACCTTGAAGTGGACCGAATGTCACCACACCTGGCTCGACACCTTTGATTCCGTTACCGAGTTTCATCTCGACACCGTTACGCTCCAACCATTTCTGTGCGTATGTCGTGAGTTCTGGGTCGAAACCAGGAAGAACTGTTGGTGCCGCTTCAATGTTGACGATGCGAACCGCTTCGCGTGGAACGTCATACTGTTTGCAAAGTTCAGGGATTCGGTTGACGATTTCACCGAGGAATTCGATTCCTGTAAATCCGGCACCACCGACAACGATCGTCACGAACGAGTTGTCTGAAGAACCGTTTGTTTTATATTGAGCGAATGAATATTCGATGTGCTCTTTGATTTTACGAACACTGTTCAACGAGCTGATTGTCATCGCATGTTCTTTCAAGCCTGGGATACCGAACGTTTCAGGTACACCGCCGAGACCGATGACGACATAGTCGTATTCGACGACAGAACCATCTTCGAGCGTGACTTGTTTGGCAGCAGTATCGACGCGATCGACGATCCCTTTGACAAGTTTCACACGTGACGGGTTCACAATATCGTTAATGTAGATGCGCGCTTGGTCTGGGTTCATCGTCCCAGCAGCTGGTTCGTGAAGCCATGTCGTTTGGTAGTGATAATCATGCTTGTTGATGAGCGTGATGTTCGCATCACCTGCAGCGAGTGTCTTTTGAAGGTTGACGGCTGTGATGAGTCCACCGAAGCCCGCACCAAGAATAACAATGTTAGGTCGTTTCATGTTCATTTCCACCTTGTTTAAAGTTTTGTTTTTTTGAACAACTATGTTGTGTGTTTCTTCACATAGACGTTCACAATAAAGCCTATTCTTGTTCAACATCTGTTCACAATTGCTTCTGTTTCATTGTACGCTCTTTAAATTGAATTCTCAATGGAAAAGCTTATCTTCTTGAATTTTTTTTGAAAGTGTTGCATGTTTGTACTGAATGGATTTAATTCAATAAACTCTCTATAATAGATGTATACGCTTTGAGGAGGAATTCGATGAAGACGACGAAAGATGTAATCATCATCGGTGGCGGCCCGGTCGGACTGTTCACCGCATTTTATGCAGGCATGCGCCAACTCGATACGACGTTGATTGAAAGCTTACCGCAACTTGGTGGTCAGTTGTCAACGCTCTATCCTGAAAAATATATTTATGATATTGCCGGTTTCCCGAAAGTAAAAGCACAGGACTTGATCGATCAACTAAAAGCTCAGGCTGACCAGTTCGAACAAGATTACCGTCTCGGTGAAACGGTGGAAACGGTCGAACGTCTCGAGGACGGCACGTTCGTATTGACAACAAATAAAGAAGAATATCATACGAAAGCCATCATCATCACAGCCGGAAACGGTGCCTTCTCGGCTCGTCCACTCGGGCTTGATGGCTGCGAAGATTATGCCAACCTTCATTACTTTGTCGACAACATGGAGAAATTCCGTGATCGCCGTGTCATGATTGCCGGCGGTGGCGATTCAGCCGTCGACTGGGCACTCATGCTTGAAGGAATCGCAAAAGAAGTCCACATCGTTCACCGTCGTGACCGCTTCCGTGCTCATGAACATACGGTAGAACAGATGAAGGCATCGACGATTAACGTCCTCACGCCTTATAACATCGAGTCACTGTCTGGTGAGACACACATCGAATCTGTCGAATTGACAGATAAGGATGGCGAATCAAAAATCGTTGAAATCGATGATTTGATTTGTAACTACGGATTCGTTTCATCGCTCGGTCCAATCAAGAACTGGGGAATGGAATTCGAGAAAAACACAATCCGTGTCGATTCACGTATGGAAACGACCGTTGCCGGCATCTTTGCTTGCGGTGATATCGCGACATACGAAGGGAAAGTAAAATTGATTGCGACCGGTTTCGGTGAAGCCCCAATCGCCATCAACCAAGTGAAACAGCTCGTGGATCCGACAGCTCGTCATCCGCAACACTCGACATCTGTATTTGCTGGGAAATAAACACTGAACCCCTGTCGCTCCCATGCACAGGGGTTCAGTTTTGTCTTGCAAGGGAGGTTAACATGAATATAGTCACAACAAATACAATTACCAATAAAATGCGCGATGAACTATACACGATCCATCAAGAGGTTTTTGGAGATATAAATCACTTTCATCAAAAGTTAATACGTAAAACAAATTTATTTTTTACTTTAGCGATTATTGACAACGAGATTCATGGCTACAAGATTGGCTATCCTCTCAATGAAGATTGTTTTTATAGTTGGATGGGAGCCGTCAAACCTGCTTCTCGTAATCTCGGTATCGCCTCACGGTTAATGGAGACACAGCACGAATGGGCTAAAAATCAAAACTATAAATCGATTGAAACAAAGACGATGAATCGTTGGCGACAAATGTTACTCTTAAATATTCGTCATGGTTTCGATGTCAAAGCAGTCAATATAGATAAAAATGGTCGCGAAAAAATCCTTTTGCGAAAACAGCTCAATGTTTAACAAAAAAGGTTATTTTTTGAGCGTCTGAATGATGACCCGGTCAAGCCAGTCATCGAGTTGCGTGAACACGAAGCCCGCCTTCTTCGCCTCAGCAATCGACATATAATAGTCGACATCCGAATCATACGGCGACGAGTCTCCATCTTTTATAATATGGACGGGTTTTCCGACGTGTTGGCCGATTCGCTCCATTAAAGCACCCATGGAGATGAGCCCGTCACTTGCAGCGTTGAAAGGACCGGTCACGTTCGCACGTCCCACCCATTCTAAAAATGCTGCTGCTTCCGCACTCGAGATGAAGCCCATCTTCGCTTCCGGGTGATGCAAGACAACCGGTTCCTCGTTCCGGATTGCATCTACATAAAACTTCAACCGGTCTGTATAGTCATCCGGACCTACCACGATCGGTAATCGTACGGTCGCCACCGGGAAAGAGGCGCGATGGAAGAAGAAAGATTCCGCCTCGCGTTTCCCTTGTCCGTAGTCATGTTCGGATTCAAGATGATATTCGTAATGGAGCGGATTGAAGTCGCTCTCTTTCAGGTCAGGCCCAGGCGCGTAAACCGACATCGTCGACGTGAGCACATATTTTCCGACTTTGTCCATGAACGCATCCGAGGCGATTTTTGCCTGATACGGAGTAAAACAAATGTTGTCATAGACGAGGTCGTACCGTTCACGTGCCAAGTCTTTCATCGTCGCGACCGATTGCCGGTCCCCTTTGACAGACCGAATCCCTTCAGCCTCCGGTACCTGTAGTTGCCCCCTCGTCACAATCGTCACATCGTCCCCTGCTTCAGCAAGTCGCAATGCGAGCCGTTTTCCGAAATAACGTGACCCTCCGAATATCAATACTTTTCTCATAACCCTGAATCCTCCCATTTGTAATGACGTCCCTATTCATTTTCCCTTCAAAGAAACAGACTAATCTACCACTTTTACACGTATTCTTGCTATTCTAATAAGTAAAGACTTGTTAGGGGGCTCGAATATGCACCAAATCATGTTAGAAAAAGGTTGGACGTATGAACTACCACCACAGTATGCGATCTATCAGAGCTTATCTGATTTCAGTCGTTACTCTGTCCTCGACCAAGAGGAAGAGAGTGTCTGCTCATTCCGCATCACGAATGACACATGTACAATCACAGGCTTTCGGCCTTGGCAACATCACATCGAACTCGACGTAACTGCAAAAGTCATTCGGTTGATTTTGACAGAAGAAGAATAAGAACCGATCGCACCCACGATCGGTTCTTTTTTAGCACTCCCCAGGCGTACCTGCATTCGTCGCTGTCCGGAAACTCGAACCGCAACCGCATGTTGCAATCGCATTCGGGTTTTTAATTGTGAAACCGCCACCGAGCATTGATTGCTTGTAGTCAATCTCAAGCCCATCGACGACCCCGTGATCGACTTCTGCGACGATGACGCGGACGCCGTGATGGTCGAATTGAATATCTTTATCCGTCTTTTCCTCATCAAAGCCCATTCCATATGAAAGTCCTGTACATCCGCCACCTTGAACTTTCACTCGCAAATATTGTGCATCCGGGCGTTCCGTCTGTTTCATCATCTCTAGCACTTGAAGTGCGGCTGACTCTGTTAAATGAATCATCTGAACTCCTCCTCATTTTATCTTCAATTCAAGTCAATTGACTTGTCATCTTGTAGATTATCTTGTATAACTAAACTGTAACAAAAAAAATTAAATCGTTCCATCTTCGGGGCAGGGTGAAATTCCCGACCGGCGGTATTGAAGAATATATTCTTCTCAGCCCGTGAGCGAGCAAGGCGTTGCTTGCTGATTTCGTGAGATTCGAAAGCCGACAGTATAGTCTGGATGGGAGAAGATGGCGGCATCCGACCGATATCCGGATGTTTTCTTTGACGTGGACTTTTCCACCTCGGAAAACATCTATTTCGTATGCGCGTAAACTCTCCCGATTGTCTTCATTGCAATCGGGTTTTTATATGCGACGGATGCCATTCATCGAGGAGCGACCTAAAGGAGAGATTCTGATGAAAACTACGCGCAACAAACGACTGACAACAATGGTGACTTTGGCGATGCTCGGGACGATCTCGTTCGTACTCATGCTATTCAACTTCCCGCTCCCATTTTTACCGCCATTCCTTAAAGTGGACTTTAGTGACATTCCTGCACTCATTGCCGGAATCGTCTTTTCCCCACTCGCAGGAGTCGTGGTCGTCGGTTTGAAAAACGTCTTGTACTACGTCTTTAACGGTGGCGGTGTTCCAGTCGGGGAAGTCGCAAACTTCTTCGCAGGTGTCGCATTCATGTACCCAGTTGCCTGGTTCTACCATAAGCGCAAGTCAAACAAAGCACTCGCTTCTGGATTACTTGCCGGTACAATCACAATGGCTCTTAGTCTCGCCATCTTAAACTATCTCGTCATCTTGCCAGCCTACGCCTTCTTCTTCGGAATGGCAGACATGGCCGACCCGGCGGTGAAAACGGATCTTGTCCTTTACGGGATCTTACCGTTCAACTTGATTAAAGCGATCTTGATCAGCGCGCTCTTCGTCCCACTCTTCTTGAAATTGAAGCCGTGGATCGAACGTCAACGCGTACAACTTCAAGCATAATCGATATACGAGCATCTAGGCGTTGCCTAGGTGCTTTTTTTAACCATATTGTAAGGAGGGGTATTCATCATGACAGACGAACAGGATTTGGTTCATTTTCTAAAACAAGACGCCGAGCTCATAAAGCTTCTCCACGCCGTCGCCAACCTCGATTTACCGGATTGTTGGATTTGTGCGGGATATATTCGTTCAAAAGTCTGGGACCACCTTCACGGATACGAAACATCGACTAAAACAGATGATGTAGATGTGATTTATTTCGACCCAAACCAACCAGAGGAAGCAGTCGAAAAACAACTCGAAGAGCGATTATTCCGCCTCATCCCCGATGTACCTTGGTCTGTCAAAAATCAAGCGAGAATGCATCACGTCAACAACCTTCCACCCTATGCCTCATCGGTCGATGCGTTGGCACATTTTCCTGAGACCGTCACCGCGATCGGGGTACATCTTCAATCGGATGGTTCCCTCATCCTCGCTGCCCCACACGGCATTCACGACTTGATCAACATGCACGTTATACCGACACCACCCTTTGATTCGAACTCTTCAAAGCATCCCATCTATCTGGAGCGGTTGCAGCAAAAGAACTGGTCCGCCAAGTGGCCAAACATCACCATACATACATCCTTCTCATACTAAAAAACGCAACCACCGAAGTGATCGCGTTTTCTTATACCGATTAAAGAAGAAGTCCAGCCAATGTAGCTGACATCAAGTTTGCAAGCGTACCTGCAAGAATCGCGAGAACACCCATGCGTGCGATGTCACCACGACGGTTTGGCGCCATACCACCAAGACCACCGAGAAGGATCGCGAGTGACGAGATGTTTGCGAAACCACAAAGTGCGAATGCGATCATCGCTTCTGAACGAGCTGACAAATCACCAGAACCGATGATTGGAGCAAACTCAGAGAAAGCAACGAATTCGTTCAAGACTAGTTTTTGACCGAGGAAGCTACCGAATTGTACAGCATCCGCCCATGGTACACCAATCACGAATGCAAGTGGCGCGAAGACGTAACCGAGAATCAATTCGAGTGACAAGCTATCAAATCCGAAGAGTCCACCAACTGAACCGAGGATCAAGTTGACGAGCGCAATCAATGAAACGAATGCAAGAAGCATCGCACCGACGTTCAAGGCAAGGAAGAGACCGTCAGAAGCACCACGTGCCGCTGCATCGACGAAGTTCGCCGCTCTGTCTTCTTCATCTTCTACAATCTCGATGTCGTCATCGTACTCTTCTGTTTCTGGTACGATGATTTTCGCGAATAAAAGACCTGCTGGCGCTGCCATGAAGCTCGCTGCGAGCAAGTATTCGAGTGGTACACCGAGTGCTGCATAACCTGCAAGTACAGATCCGGCAACCGATGCGAGTCCACCGACCATGACTGCGAAGAGCTCAGACTGTGTCATTGTAGGAAGGTACGGCTTGATGACAAGCGGTGCTTCCGTTTGACCGACGAAAATGTTCGCTGTTGCTGAAAGTGACTCTTTACGTGACGTACCAAGTGCTTTCGCAAGGGCAGTACCGAGGATACGGATGACCCACTGCATGACGCCAAGGTAGTAAAGCAATGCGATTAATGATGACATGAAGATGATAATCGGAAGGACTTGGAATGCGAAAACGAAGTTGTCGCCACCGACTGCTGTTCCGAATACGAAGGCAATCCCGTCACCCGCTGTGTTCAAGACAGCTTGAACCCCATTTGAGATCCATTCAAGCGCCTTACGTCCCCATGCCGTATATAAGACGAGGAATGCAAATGCGAATTGAACAGCGAACGCTGCCAAGACCGTGCGCCATTTGATGGCTTTACGGTTGGTAGAGAAGATGTAAGCGATTGCAATTAGTGCCAAAATACCAACCACACTCATGATTTTCATTGATGTTGTGCTCCTTTCATATTAAACAAAACCAATTATATGTGTCATACCCGAAAAGAGATGTGTCCTACCGTTTGAAACGCTTTCTTTTTATCGTTGTTAAACGTCAGACAACCTACATTCGAACCTCTTAGAATATAACATCCCTCTTTTTAAAATGCAACGGGTGAAATAAAAAAGTTTGAGGTCATTTCCTCAAACTTTTTACCATGCCATCTCTTCGATTTTTTCATACACCTTCGTCACGAGCTCTTCTGGTGTTTCACCCGTCACCACTTCCCCGTCTACGAGGCAAAAGAGATCAAGGGAACAGACACCACAATAGCCTGTACAGCCATATTCGACCACATCAAGATCAGGGTCGGACTCTAATTTAGCCCGGGCAATTTGTGAGCCCATCGCCAAATTCGAAGCACAAAATTCGATGATCGGATTCATCATATATGTCACCGTCTTTCTTTACGTGAATTATCGGAAAATGGTTCTTCTACGGCAGATTATAACATGATACAGTTGAAGAGTAACAAAGGGGGATTATTATGCGCAAATTAGTCGTCTTAGGAGGCGGTTACGGGGGAATGCGTGTGATTGAGAGAGTACTTGGACATCAGTTACAAGACATCTCGGTCACGCTCGTCGATCGCTTGCCTTATCATGGATTGAAAACTGAGTATTACGCACTGGCCGCAGGAACGGTCTCGGACCGCGATATTCGCATCGACTTTCCGGATGAAATCGATTACATATACGGACAGGTCACGGACATCGACACCGAAGACAAAATGGTTCTGCTCGCGAGTGGAGAAAAAGTGCCCTACGACGACCTTGTCATCGGATTAGGGTGCGAAGACAAATATCACAATGTCCAAGGGGCCGCCGAGTTCACGTACAGTATTCAAACACTTGAAGAGTCACGTAAGACACAACAAGCAATCAATGGTCTACGACCAGGGTCGGTCGTTTCTGTCGTCGGTGCCGGGCTGTCCGGTGTCGAACTCGCCAGCGAACTTCGTGAGAGCCGACCTGATTTGACGGTCCGTTTATTCGACCGCGGACCATCCGTCCTGTCTTTCTTATCTAATCGTGTTTCGATGTACGTACAATCTTGGTTCGAGGAGCACGGCGTCGAAGTCATTAACAATGCCAACATCACACGTGTCGATGCTGACGGACTATGGAACCACGAAGACTTGTTCCCATCTGATTTGACCGTATGGACGGCCGGGATTCAACCGGTCGCTGTTGTACGGAACCAAGGTTGGGAGCTCGATGGAGGCGGACGTGTCAAATTGACGGAACATCACTTCGTTCCTGGACTGCCGGACGTGTTTGTCGTTGGTGACAATGCGAGCTTACCGTACGCACCGTCCGGACAACTCGCCGAAGCCCAAGCCGAACAGATTGTCCAAGTCTTGCTTTGCAAATGGAAAGGCGTCAATTATCCAGAATTACCCGACATCAAACTGAAAGGGACGCTCGGTTCCCTTGGGAAGAAGGCAGGCTTTGGGGTGTTTATGGGGAAACAATCACTCACTGGGAAAGTAGCCCGACTATTAAAATCAGGTATCCTTTGGAAACATAAAGTCATTAAATGAGTATATTGCGAACGAGCCTCCATGGCTGGTTCGCTTTTTTGATTTGTTCATCTGTAATTTCCATTCATTTCTCTTACAATTGAGCCAAAAGTCTTGTATCTGAATCCCCTGTATCCTTATCTAAATATTCAGATATTTAATGCCATTGGCGTATTCTACACGTTGGCAAAACTTGTTACTCTATGGTCACGGCAGTTGGACATCCCGTCATCTTGCCTACATACCTTAAAGGAGGAAACAAGTTGAAAAAAATCTGTAGCTCCGTCCTCGCCTCATTGCTCGTCTTGTCAACCGTACCTGGGGGCGCGGATGCCGCCCCAAATAAAGAGAAAGAACGCGTCATCGTCGTCTTCAAGAAGTCGGCAAAGAAAATCCCCCTTTCCATCGATGGCATGGAAGTTCGCCAACAGTACGCGAACATTCCAGCCGCCGCACTCGAAGTACCAAAAGCCGCATTGAACGGCTTGAAAAACAATCCACACGTCGCACATGTGGAAGTGGATCAAACGGTACAGATTGAGAATCAAACACAAGACTGGGGAATCCCCAAACTAAAAGCTCCTTCATCTTGGCAAAGCGGATTCACTGGGAAAGGTGTCAAAGTATCCGTCGTTGACACAGGAATCTCGGCCCATCCTGATTTAACAATCGCTGGCGGTGCCTCATTCAGCACGGTCACGAGTTCGTATGCCGATGACAACGGTCACGGTACTCATGTTGCTGGGATCATCGGTGCACGGAACAACAGCATCGGAACGGTCGGGATTGCACACGAAGCAAGCATTTACGCCGTCAAAGCACTTGAGGCGAACGGAAGTGGTAGCTTATCGAGCATCATCGCCGGGATTGACTGGTCGATCACAAATGATATGGATATCATCAACTTGAGCCTCGGGACGACGAGTCCATCGACGACGCTCCAACAAGTCGTCGATCGTGCCAACAACGCGGGCATCCTTGTCGTCGCGGCAGCGGGTAACAACGGTCGTACCGATGGGTCGGGTGACCTCGTCAACTATCCGGCTCGTTACAGTTCGGCAATCGCTGTCGCTGCAACCGATATCAACAACAACCGCGCCTCGTTCTCGGCGACAGGAAGTACTGTCGAAGTGGCAGCACCTGGTGTCGGCATCAACTCGACCCTCTCAAATGGGGGCTACGGCCAAATGAGCGGAACATCGATGGCGACACCTTATGTGGCGGGTAACCTCGCGCTCATGAAGCAAGCCTTCCCTACGCTATCGAGCACACAACTCCGTACAAAATTGTCACAAGATTCCATCGACCTCGGTGTAGCGGGTCGTGACACATGGTTCGGGAACGGACTTGTCCAAGCCCCTACTGCTGGTGGTACGACGCAACCTGTCCAAGCACTCACGACGACAGTCTCGACATCGAAGTCATCGTACTATGCGGGTGAAGTCGTCTCGATTTTTTCGTCCGTACGTAATTCGAATGGTCAAGCGGTCGCAAACGCCGATGTTCGTGTGACGGTCACACAACCGAACGGTACTACGCTTGTCGGTACAGGCAAGACGAATTCATCAGGAGCCATCACATTCACACTCTCGACGAATTCTTGGTCACAACGCGGTACGTATCAAGTGAAGTCTGATGCGACGCTTAGCGGCTACACGGCTGGTTCAGCGACGTCATCGTTCCAGCTTCTCTAAACGAAAAAGTCGAGCGCATCGCTCGACCTTGTCGATCGACGAATCAAGTCGTGTCATGCGACCTGGTTCGTTTTTTTTATAGTTTGCCTACTTATAATCGTTGCGCGGTATCCATCAGCTGTGTCGAAGACGTCGCAATCTGGGTCGTGGCACGCTTGAGTTCGGCTATTGATTCCACAATCTCATCGATATCACCGGCAAGACTCCCCATCTGCCCGTCAGCATGCTCCGAATCACCCGAAATTTGGAGGAAGGCATCCGTCACTTCATTGATCCGTCCCATCGTCTGCTTCATCTCTTGCTCGGTCGATAAGACGCGGCTCGAAGTCTCTTCCATCTGGTTCGTGAGACGCTTCACCAAATCCTCCACCTCTTCTGCCGCTTGTTTCGATTGACTCGCGAGCGTCCGTACCTCGGAAGCGACGACTTGGAATCCTTTCCCTTGCTCGCCTGCCCGTGCTGCTTCAATCGCGGCATTCAAGCTAAGTAGGTTCGTCTGGTTGGCAATTTGTTTGACCGAATCCGCAATCGTCATGATCTCGTTCATCAATCTTTCGAGCGCCTTGATTTCCTGAGCTGAATCGGAGAGGTCACGCGCGATTTCATCAAGGCGTCCCGCCTCCGACAAAATCGTGTCTTTCCCACTCACTGAAGAGTGAAGTACCGTCCGTAGCTTTGTCTGCGTGAGTGAACTTGAATGCTTCATATCATCTGCCCGCTCATTCATCGACTGAAAACTAGCCATGACTTCTTGTGAGAGGGCGGCCAAATCTTCACTCGCCTGCTGAATCGTTTGACTGATTTCATCTTTCACGTGTTGCATCTGGTCACGAACGACGTCTGCTTCATCGTCAAACATCTCGAGCACGATTTGTTGCTCGAAGTTAAAGATTTTCGAGACGGCCATCATCAACCTCATTTTCGAGTCCGCATCGAGCTGCTCATGTTGAATCGATAAGACGAGCGTCTCGAATATTTTTTGGAAGGCTGCCATATACCACTTCCCTTTTAGATCGATCAGATAATGACGTTTGGCGATGGCGAGACGTCGATCAATATATGCTTCATTCAACTTTCCTTCAAACATTTCCATAATATGATTGGAGAGAGTCAATTTTAATTTGTCCGAAGACGAATGTTGCCGAATCAAATCTTTCATCTCGTCAATCTTTTCGAGCTCTTCATAAAACACATCAACTAACTGAGGTGTCAGTTGACGTAATTCCTGTTGATAAGCACGCAAATAGGCAAGATCTTCCCGTTCGAGACGAATCAACTGACGTTGTCGTTCCAACCCACTTGGTAAATCAATCAGCAAGTGCTCCATTTGGGACGAGGTGTCTAAATGGATCGGCATATTTCGTTTTCGGGCAAACATTGAACAGTCCTCCTTCAGTAATGGATTCATTTTAATTTTCAAAGTATTATAAATGTTATACAAGTTATGTTCAGCTTAGCCCGGTAGACAAAAGTTGTAAAATCTTTTTCTGAATTATAGGTAAACAAAAAAACGAACCTTGCAACCGCATGGTTCGTCCACCTGCTCACTATTCTATATGATTAACGGATCCTTGTTTTGCTTCAATCGCCGCATATACTTTTCGTAACTGAACGACCCCTTCGTCAATCACTTCCCCATCGAGCAAGACGAGCGGATAAAACCATTCATCGTCTTTAAGTGCCTGCGCAAACTCGTCCTCACTCTGTTCGAAATCGATATACTCGAAAGAAAAGGACTGTTCCGGATACTTGCGTCCCAGCGCATTTTGCAACCATTCATACGTCTCAGTCGAACTCGGTGCACCGACGCAGCTGGCACATTGAACTTCTGCCCCATACACTGTAATTTTCATCTTCATTCCCCCTCGAAACCATTATACAAAAATCTTACCCACTCCCGATGACGAAACGCTCAGCGTAAATGATTGAGAAACACTCTCAAACTTGCTAGAATAAAGTAGAACGAGAAAGGGGTAGATACCATGGAAATGTTTGATCAAGTCCAAGAAGTGCTCGATAAATTGCGTCCGTTCTTGCTTCGTGACGGCGGAGACGTCGAACTCGTTGATGTCGAAGAAGGCATCGTCAAGCTCCGTTTGATGGGTGCTTGCGGCAGCTGCCCGTCTTCAACAATCACGCTAAAAGCCGGTATTGAGCGCGCGCTCATCGAAGAAGTACCAGGCATCGTCGAAGTAGAACAAGTATTCTAAACAAAAAGGGAGACATTCGTCATCCCTTTTTTTCATGCTTCCATTCATCTAAACTCTCGACCATATAAGTCGGGAGTTTTTCTTGCTCCTGAACAAAGGCTGGACCGTGTACACCTGAGTTGACGTGAAGTGTACGGATTCCCCCGTCGATTCCGAACAGAATATCCGTATGATAGTTATCCCCTACCATCACGACATCTTCTTTCGTCAATCCAATCATGTCGAGTGCGATGTCAATCATGACCGGTTCCGGCTTCCCAATGAAGAACGGTTCTTTCTCGGTCGTCACCGTCAACACGGATGTGAGCGATCCATTCCCCGGTAAGAACCCACGTTCTGTCGGAATGGCGATATCCCCATTCGTCGAAATGAATCGGGCTCCTGAACGAATGGCGATTGCCCCTCGCGCTAACTTCTCATATGTGATGTGACGGTCTAGACCGATGACCACATAGTCTGCTTTCGGTTCGTCCGTGACGTGGAACCCACGAGATTCTAGGGCGAGGCGGAGTCCGTCTTCGCCAATCATATAAACGCTTGCCCCCGGAGACATCTTCTCAATATAAAAAGCCGTCGCCATCGCACTCGTCAAGACGTTCTCTGCCTTCACATTTGCCCCCATTGAAATCAACTTATCCGCAATCTGCTGTTGTGTCATCGAGGCGTTATTCGTGACGAATAAGTATGGGACGCCCGTAGCTTCTAACTCGTTTACAAAATCGACAGCAGCTTGAACGGGCTCTATTCCTGCATACATCGTACCATCTAAATCAAACAAATATCCTTTTATCGGTTCCATCCAATCACTCGCTTTCTGGCAAGAATGCGGACACCGGTCCAAGTTCGACCTCTAAGTAGCGACGAACTTGCGTGGAGAACGCTATGAAGTCTTGTTTTGACGTCTTCACCCATTCATCGAAGCGTGATGCGTCTGCATCGACGAACTCACGGACATAGTATGCACGCAATCCGACGAGCGCCTTGGTGGCATTACCTGTCTTCTCATCGAGCACGCGTTCATCGAGCAGAATGTCGACAATATCCTCATAGCTACCCGGGTCTCGCATGATGAATCCGTCAATCATCGAGTTCCCTACGTCGATGACCCCTTCTATCAGGAGGACAGCCATTCGTTGTTTCGCAAGTTCTACTGTGAACGCATCCCCCGTCAATTGATCAGTGCGCGCTAACATCGTTTCCATTTGTTCCAGTGTCTGATTAATCTTCTCTCTATTCACAAAATACATGATGATCCCCCCTGCTGTTAATACTAATGCTTTTTCGGTCAGGAGAAAAGAATCTGTCCTATTTACATCATTTATAAAATTGTGATACACTAATCAACGGATTTAAGCCGTAAAAAGTATAACACATTTAATAGAGATAACGTGGAGGGTACAACACTATGGAACGTGAATTAGCATTAGAAATCGTACGAGCAACGGAAGCCGCAGCACTCGCATCTTCGAAATGGATCGGACGTGGGCAAAAGAATGAAGCCGATGACGCAGCTACGTCAGCGATGCGCGAAGTTCTCGGAACAGTGAACATGGATGCGACGGTCGTCATCGGAGAAGGTGAGCTCGATGAGGCACCGATGCTCTACATTGGGGAAAAACTCGGTACGACGTTCGGTCCGAAAGTCGACATCGCCGTTGATCCGCTCGAAGGTACATCCATTGTCGCAAAAGGACTCGGAGATGCGATGGTCGTCATCGCTGTGGCGGATGAAGGTGCCCTCCTCCACGCACCAGATATGTACATGGATAAGCTCGTCGTTGGGCCGAACTTAAAAGGAAAAGTCTCGCTCGATGAACCACTCGAGTCGATCATCGAAAAAGCAGCAAAATATAACAATAAACGCATTGAAGAAGTGACGGTGATCATGCAAGACCGCGATCGCCACGAACACCTTCGCCAAGCCGTCATGAACGTCGGCGCACGCGTCAAATTGTTTGAGGATGGCGATGTCTCGGCCGGAATCGCAGCTGCCGTCAAAACAAATCCGATTGATATTTTCATCAGTACAGGCGGTGCTCCTGAAGGCGTCATCACGGCTGCAGCTGTCAAAGCGCTTGGCGGAGACATGCAGGCCCGTCTTCACCCGATGAATGAAGAAGAATCTGCACGCGTCATCTCGATGGGTATTGTTGATCCGCTCCAACTCCTCACGCTCGACGACCTCGTCAAGAGTGATGACTGTATCTTCGCCGCAACAGGTGTCACGTCAGGTGAGTTGCTCGATGGCGTCAAATTCTTAACAGATGATATCGTCGAGACGACATCACTCGTCATGCGCTCGAAGACACGTACGATTCGTAAAGTCGTGGCCGAACACCACTTGTCGTTGAAACCATACTTACAAAAAACTGAAGTCAACGCCTAATCAAAAACGCCTTGCTCAATCATTTGAGCGAGGCGTTTGTTTTCTTAAAATCCCTGTTCTGTTCCGTGCACTGGCTCATTCGAATCAACTTGCTTGTCTCGAATCGAATCGTAGAACGTCGCGTACGTCGTCGAGAAGTAAGGTCCGATGAAGAAGAATCCGATCCCGAGCGTCAAGATCCCGACGAGGAACCAACCAAAGAAGGACAAGACGAGCATGAAGGCTTCCATCTTGTGCCCATCCATGAGACGACGTGATTCTGTGATCGACTCGAGTGCCGAAAGTTCAGGCTGGTCGCGCAAAATGTACGGTGTGAGTGAGTACGAGAAGGCTTTGATGATTCCCGGTACAATCAACAACAAGGTCCACAACACGATAAAGAGGCTCATGACAAAAGACGTGATGACATGTTTGAAGTAACGTGTTTGGAACGGTTTGAACATTGTCGAGAGCGAGGCACCCTTTTCACGTGATACGCCGAGTGCGAGCCATGACCAACCGATGGTGAGTGGTGCAATCAAGATTTGAAGAACGGTCGACACAAGACTTAACGTGGCGTCTGTCGATGTAAGGGGCGCTGTCGAATTCGGATCAATCTCAGGCGCGAGCGACTGGGGAATCCCGTTGATGATGACGAACAAGAGTGCCAATCCGGCCATCAACCACCATTTTCCTTTCAAGGCGTGTCGTGCATGTTGTTTCCATTCAGATCTCATAGTAATCCATCCTTTTTCGTAGTCTTTCTATTAGTGTACGTGAAAAGGTGACCATACGTTTCAAAAAACATAAAAAAAGGGAAAGGAATTTTTCCTTTCCGCTTAGCGAATCATCACATTGCCTAAAAAGAACTGAGACATGGACAAGATCAACAACAGCACCCCGAGTGATAACACAAGGTGAGATGTGACTTTGAAGACACGGCCTCGCAAGAACGAATGGCCATATTCAAAGCGACGGATGATCAACACATGAACGAGTTCAAATAGAATGACTGCCGCCGTAAAATAAAAGGTCATCATGATATGGAAACCAAAAAAGAACATGGCCAATATCCCGAGTCCGAAGTTATGAATTCGATTATGGACGTCATCCCGATCCCCGACGGTCGTTTGTACATGTTGCATCCAAATCACCTCACTATCAAAACCAAAAAACGACGAAACTATCCTTAATGACAATTTATCACATTTTTCCAACCTCAAAACCGGAAGTCACGACTTTTTACCTAAACGAAATATTTGGAAATCAAATGTAATAAAAAAAGTGCTGACGGCTCAGCACTTCACACTTTTGATTCATCGGTCTTGTTAAACTTACGCTTCAACTTCAGTTTTTGCTTCGTTCCCCCAAAGACGGGTCCACTCTCTTCTTCGTTGATTTCCGTTTCTTTTTTCAAAACGAAATAAGGACATCCAAAGTTGCAATATTCGTATACGTAGTCCATCACGTGATCAATTCGGTTCTCATAGGTCGCCAATTTAGATTGCGGTTCATAGAATCCCTTCAATCGCAACTGACCATGCCCCCAATCACCGACGATGTAATCGTACTTATCTAGCACGTCACTATATCGTGCGATAAACGCCTCTTCATCGAACCCGTCCCGTTTTTCTTCCAAGACGGTATATCCGTGGCGATTCACTCGAATCATCGCTCCCACCTCCACTCTGTTATCATAGCATGCCCCCGTCGATGCGCTCTATCCTTTTCGAATCACTTCATGACGGGCGACGATTGTTTCTCGTAATACATCCCGCAGAAGTTCGGGCATGAAATATCGCTTCGGTTGGTCTGCCAAATAAGGAAGGAGCGGACCGAACGTCAACATATCGACCGTCGCGACGCGATATGTCCGATTTAAATCCAATCGTTCCCCCATTACATATGTCTGACCGTCCCGCTGTTCGATTTGATAGAGACTCGGTTCTCCGAGAACGGTACCTCTGAAGCCGAGACCTCTGACATGCATACTCGTGAACGTTTCTTCATTGGCATCGTGAAGGAAACGCGCCAACGTCTCCCCGTCCAATGTCAGCACACAAGGATTGATTGGATGCGGACAGATCCGATGCAACATGTTGAGTGTCACCCCACCCGGCGCCAGTCCTTCTAGCACAACGCCAGATGGGATGATCCCCACATCCGCCGCACACCATTCGACCATGCCTTCGACGAGCAGGTCGCCCAGTGGAGAAGGACCGAACCAATCAGAGGCGTATCCATCCGTCTCCGCAATCGTGACATCCAGAAGGCGTTCGGCATCTGCCCCATCTGTATGCAACAAGGCCAATGTGTCCGGACTATCCGATTGCTGAGACAGTTCATGAAGGCGCGCTTCTTTCGACACGATTCCTGACTCGCCAAGCGTCAGTGTGACTTCTCCGACGTACTTCCCATACTTTCCGGCTTGTGCAATCAAAACACCGTTCGTCATCACACCTTCATCTAAGACGTGATGTGTATGCGCACCGAGAATGACGTCGATTTCAGGAAACCTTTCAGCTAATCGCTCATCTCCAAAGAACCCAAGGTGACTGAGCGCGATGATGACATCACAATGCGCCAACTGTTTCAACGCTCGCTCCGCCGCATCGTAAGGCGATTCAATCTGCCAGCCAAGCTCTGGGTATAACTCTTCATATGGAGCGGTCACACCAAACAGGCCGATCTGGAAACCATCTTTCTCAAGAACGAGCGTCTCATCGACCCAATTCGGTCGTGACCCGTCTGCTTCATATACATTCCCAAGTAAGATGGGAAATGTCGCTTCGTCATACAGTTCGGCCAGCCAATCATGAGGAAAGGTAATCCCTTCGTTGTTCCCGATGGTGACGGCTGTCGGACGAAGTCGCTCGAGCAAACGAACATTCAACTTCCCACGTGTCACTTCCGTCGCCGGATGGGTACGGTCGGCATGATCCCCTAAATCAAAGTACAGCGTGTCGTCCGTCCGATGTTCTTCTAGAAATGAAACAAGTTTCGGCCATTGGTCGAACTTTGAATGAAGATCGTTGTAATGAAAAATAGTCAGTGTCGTCATGGCCATCCCTTCCTTCTAAAACAAACTGATTTGTCTCGGTGCGAGTTCATACTCGAGGCCAAGGATCTCAATGAGTCGCTTCGCATTCGGTGCCGCATCCCCGGCCGAGTTGTTGTTAAAGTATACATACACATCTTTCGCTTCACGGTCAATCTCACGAAGTGAGGTCGCCAATTCTTGCAATTCTTCCTCGCTATACCGGTACAGACAGCGAACATGCCGCCATTCTTGACTCGTCATTCCAGGTTTTTTGAGCCATCCTGACGTATTGCGTCCATGCAATCGAACGACCGCAACATCAGGATGTGTCACGACCGGTACGAACGGGATGCTGCTCTCTTTCGTTTGCGGTTCATCGCAAATCGTGTTGATGAACCGCTGCTCCTTCAAAAATTGAAGCGTCCGGTCCCGGAACGCTTCTGAGAACCAGGTCGGATTGCGAAACTCGATGGCAATCTCGTAATCTGACAGCTCGGCACGAAGCGTTCTCAAATAATCCAGGTGTGGCTTTGACACATCGAACCACGGCGGCAATTGAACGAGCACAGCCCTTAATTTCCCCGCTCGTTTTAACGGATCGACCGAGACGCGATAACGCTCAAACAGTTCAATCAAAGGCGTTTTCGGCTCACGATCATGTCCGCTCATTTCCCTGGAAACTTTCACAACGAATTGAAAATGATCCGGTGTTTCCCCATCCCATTTTTCGAAATTTTTCACCGGTTGAATCGCATAGAAGGTCGAGTCGACTTCAACAGTCGGAAAATGTCCCGCATATGTCGATAATTTATGTTTTCGTTCTTCTGGGGTCGTATACAGCAAATCGTGGTCACCCCATCCGGTCACACCTACATAGATCATAGCGTCCTCCTTTACGATTCTGAAATGGCGGCCGCTTTCCGTTTCGACCAGTTCCATGTGCCCATGTATGTGACGAGCAATAGGACGAGTCCCATCATGAACGGATAGCGCATATCAATATCAAAGGCGATTCCCGCCAATGTCGGCCCTAAAATATTCCCAATACTCATATAAGCGTTGTTCATCCCCATGGCAAGACCTTGCTCGTTTCCTGCAAGTTTCGACACGAGCGTGTTCAACACCGGTCGTAAAATAGATGTCGATAAGAAAATCACGAGTGTCACTGCGAAGAAGAGCATATACGTACCAGCGAACAAAGATAACAAGAAGCCGAATGAGGCGAGCGCGATGAAAGCAAGTACGACCTTGGTCTCACCCAACCATTCGACGAGACGGTCCACCGCAAACAATTGAACGATAACACTCACAATCCCTGTTCCGGTTACCATGATGGCAATTTCCTGTGGTGTCGCACTGAACATCTCGCTGACATAGAGTCCGAGTACCGATTCATACGCCATCAGACCAAACGCCATGACGAGGTTGATGACCAATACGAAGAAGTATGGTTTTCGCGTCGACATGACCAGCTGTGTCGGTAAAGATTCTTTTATTTTTGGTGCCACGTACGGAGCACGGTCCGGCTCCTTAAGAAGGAGTACAGACGAAATGACAGCGACGAACGATACAATCGCTGAAACGAGCAACGGTGTCTTCAAGCCGAATTCAGCAAAAAAGCCCCCAATCCCTGGTCCGACCACAATTCCAAGCGACATTGCCGCGGAAATATAACTGTTCCCTCGAGCTCGTTGCTCGAGTGTCGTGATATCTGCCACATAAGCGAAGATGGCAGGAATCAAAAGCGCTGCACCAACACCCCCGATGGCACGAGAGATGAGAAGAATCGTCAAATTATCTGATAGATAGAAGACTCCCATCGAGATGGTGAATCCAATCAGACCGAGAATGATCATGAGTCGGCGCCCGTAGACGTCTGCCCATTTCCCGGCAATCGGTGACATGACGAGCTGGGCACCCGCAAATACGGAAATCATGAGTCCGGCGGCTGTCCCTCCCTCGCCAATCATCTTTAAGTAATCCGGAATAATCGGGATGATAATCCCAAACCCGGCGACGGCGATAAACATGTTCAACATGAGAATCGCCAATTGATTTTTTTGTTTTGTCGTCAACGCATGTCACTCCCTTTTCATCTTTCCATTTTACTGTTTGAGTTCACATCCAGGCAAACAATTAAGACAGAAAAAACCCATCCTTGACCAAAGGATGGGCGAGACTTATGAGATGCGTGATTGAGCGAGTGATTCTTGTGACGTTCCCTTCGGAAGAAGAAGCGTGATCGCATAGACGATCATCGTCGGAACTGCCCAGGCAAGTCCGATATCCGCCATTGGTAAGTTTCCAATCCAAGAAGTAACCGCAGAAGGCTGGATGCCGTTCCACGTTTCAAAGAACGAGAGAACGAGCGCCGTATAAATTGTCGCTTTCATCGCCACACCAGGGTTTCGTTGAAGACGTTCCGTCACCGATACGAGCACGAGTGCGATCATGACCGGATAGAGGAGCGTGAGAAGCGGCACGGCGATTTGAATCAACGAACTCAAACCGACGAGTGAGATCATGAATCCAAACAACGTTGTCGCGATGACGACATGATGATATTTGAGAGAATCAAACTGGTTGCTGATGAAGCGTGAGAACTCTGAGATGAGGCCAACTGCTGTCGTCAAACAAGCGAGGAAGACCGCTAATCCGAGTGCGAGCATTCCGACTTGTCCGTAAGACGTACCTGCGAACGCTTGGAGAAGGCTTGCGCCACTCGTCGTTCCTTCTGCGACTGTCATATTCGCACCGATTGAAGCGAGCGAGATATAGACGAGCATCAAACAGGTAACGGCCACCATGCCTGCAGAGCGAAGAAGCGAAGACGCTTCTTTTTGGTCACTCAATCCATTAGCTTTCAACGTGACGAGGACAATTGCCCCAAAGACGAGGGCCCCGAATACATCCATTGTCAAATAGCCTTGTTGGAAACCTTGGCCGAGTGCACCCACCCATGTCTCAAATCCTTCCGCTGGAGCTCCCGGTTCCCCGAGAGGCGAGATGAGGTTTGTGATTCCAATCGCTACAAGCAAGAACAAGAGGATTGGTGTGATGATGCGCCCGATGACTTCAATCAACTTTTGAGCACGAAGCGTCAAGAAGAACGTCAACCCGAAAAAGACGGTCGAACTCATCGCGAGTGTCAAAGTAGAGGGAGCATCGAGAAACGGGACGAGTCCCATTTCATACGTGACGGCAGCCGTACGCGGAATTCCGAAGAATGGTCCGATGGCTACATACATCAATCCTGTCAAGATAAGCGCGAGACGCTTTGGAATATAACGAGCAATTTGGTCTGTCCCACCGCCGACCCGAGCGACTGCGAACAAAGCAAGAAGCGGTAAACCGACACCCGTAATGACGAACCCGATCATCGCCGGTACGAGGTTTTCCCCCGCCAAGGCGCCGAGCTCTGGTGGGAACAGTAAGTTCCCGGCCCCAAAGAATAAAGCAAAAATCGTAAACGCTAACGGGAACAATGTCGATTTTTTCATACAACTACCTCCATACACTTGATATTCCGAACGACTTAACAAAAAAATAATAACTAAATTTTCTGACAATATATCGCTTGGTCTATTTCATTATACACACTTCCTATCGTTTGACCACCCTATCTCCAAAATTCGAGGTTTAATTTTTTGAAATGTAGATTTCACAAAAAAATCTCCCTTTCATATGCAGGGAGATGTAAGCGGTTAATAGCGTATGTCGAACGAGCGAAATTCCTGATCGTTCGCTTCCGTCTCTTCGATTCGTTCGACACCGACAAAGCGATTGCCATCTTTCAACGCCTGCTGGAAAGCATCTACCTCATTCGCCGTTCCTTCGACATGAAGTTCGACTGTCCCGTCACTTAGATTGCGCACCCATCCTTTGATGCCGAATCGTTGCGCGGTCTCCTGTGAAAAATATCGAAATCCGACACCTTGGACGCGTCCAGATACAATCAAACGTTTAGCAACTCTCATTCTATTTTCCTCCTTTATTTTGTCAAAGATGTTTAGAGGCCCTTACTTTAGGAAACAGTATTTAAGTAAAATAATGGAATTGGAGTGGTTATATGAATGAATTTATTACTCTTGTCACGAACGTTTCCGACTGGCTTTGGGGCGTACCGATCATCTCGTTACTCGTCTTGTCCGGTATCTTCCTCACTATCAAGCTCGGTTTCTTTCAGTTTCGTTACCCCATCTACATATTCAAGCAAACATTCGGCAGCATTTTCAAAAAGCCGAAAGGTGAAGGCGACATCAGTCCGAGACAAGCGTTGACGTCAGCCCTCTCTTCAACAGTCGGGGCCGCGAACATCATCGGTGTACCTGCAGCGATTATGTTCGGGGGACCGGGTGCCATCTTCTGGATGTGGGTCATCGCTATCATCGGCATGGCCATCAAGTTCTCAGAGAGCGTACTGGCCGTGCACTATCGTGAGAAGAATGATGCCGGCGAATTTGTCGGGGGACCGGTCTACTACATATCAAAAGGACTTCGTTGGAAGTGGCTCGCGACGTGGTTCGCCTTCGCCCTCATGATCGAACTCATTCCGAGTATCATGGTACAAGGAAACGCTGTCAGCTCGGCAGTCCGTGAGACGTTCAATGGGAACACGCTCATCACGGGGATTGTCGTCGCTATTCTTGTGGGCATCATAGTCTTTGGTGGACTGAAGCGCATCGCGAAAGTCACCGAGATCGTCGTCCCTGGCATGGCACTCGTCTATGTCGGAGCCGGACTCGTCATCGTCTTGATGAACTTCTCTGAGATTCCAAACGTTCTCAGTCTCATCTTCTCGTATGCATTCGAGCCGATGGCCGCGTTCGGTGGGTTTGCCGGTGCCGCCGTTGCTGAGACGATTCGTTGGGGCTTCGCCCGTGGACTCTATTCAAATGAAGCCGGTCTTGGAACGGCACCGATTGCCCACGCCGCGGCACAGACGGACCATCCGGTGCGCCAAGGGTTCTGGGCCGTCATCGGGATCGTCATCGATACGCTCATCATTTGTAGCACGACCGCATTCGTCGTCTTGTCTTCAGGTGTCTGGACGGCAGACGGAGCGATGGATGACCCAGCAGCGTTGACGACGATTGCTTTCAATGAATACTTCGGTTACACGGGAAGCTTACTCGTCACCATCTCACTCATCTTCTTCGTCCTCTCGACCATTATCGTCATCATCTTTTACGGCTCGCGACAAGCCGAGTACTTATTCGGTTTGACGGCAGGAAAAATCATGAAGGCCGTTTATATCGTCTCGATTGTCATCGGTTCGATTGGAGGCGCTCAGATGATTTGGAACTTCCTAGACTTGATGCTAGCGATGATCCTCATCCCGAATATGATTGCCGTCTTGCTTCTAAGTGGTGAAGTGAAACGATTGACAACCGAGTTCTTCACATCCGAGAAGTATTACAAGAAAGATATCGCCGAAGAAGAGGCGTCTTAACCAACAATCCGACTGCCTAAGCAGTCGGATCTTTTTTTAGGATGCGGGCTCGACTTTCTCAATCCCTGCTTTGATAGTTTGTACCGAGGCGTCAAACTTCTGTTGTTCTTCGTTCGTCAATTCAATCTCGATGATCTTACGAATGCCGCTTCGGTCAATCAAGGCCGGTACGCCAATATGCACGTCACTCGCCCCGTACTCGCCGTCTAGGTGAGCGCCAATCGTCACGACGGAGTTTTCATTTCGGACGATGGCCCGGATGATGCGAAGCAAGCCTACCCCAATCGCATAATAGGCGGCGTTCTTATGCTCGATGATCTGGTAAGCAGCGTCGCGTACGTCCGCATAGATCGCTTCTAAGTCTTCGAACTGATATTTCTCGTTCTCCGCCAATAGTTCATCGATACTCTTCCCATAGATGCGTGCGTTGTTCCATGCGACAAAGCCCGTATCCCCATGTTCACCCATATAGTAGGCGTGGCAGTTTCGTGGCGATAGTTCGAAATAGTCTCCAAGTTTGTAACGGAGTCGTGCTGTATCGAGGACCGTCCCTGAACCAATGACGCGTTCTTTTGGTAAACCCGATGCTTTCCAGGCGACGTGTGCCATCACATCGACCGGGTTCGTCGCGACGACTAAAATGCCGTCGAACCCGCTCTTCATCAAGTCTTCGGTCACGGTGCGGACGACCTTGGCGTTTTGCTCGACGAGGTCCATCCGTGTCTGCCCAAGTTTTTGTGCGGCTCCTGCCGTGATGACGACGATATCTGCGTCTTTACAATCCGAGTAGTCGCCTGCCCAAATCCGGACCGGTGTCGGAGCGAATGAGATCCCATGATTGAGGTCCATCGCCTCTCCTTCTGCCTTGGCATGATTCGAGTCGATCAGGACGAGCTCCTCGCAAAGCGCAGCCGTGGATAATTGGTAAGCAAAACTGACCCCGACCCAACCGGCACCGATGACGGCGATGCGAGTGATATCTTTCGGGTCAATATCATCTTTATGCGGAATACGTGTCATGTAAAACCTTCCTTTCTATGATTCATTCTCTTTTTTAGCATACCCGACTCTTCCATCTTTAACGACAAAAGCTGCATGAAAAATACGTGATTCCGTTATATATCTTATTTCGATTCAAAGATTCCGGTATTCCGGACATAACCGAAAATCTGAATTGTCTCACTTTCCAAGATGAACGGAATTTTTTCTCTTTCCAAAATCGAAATGAGTTCAGTGGACAGATCACAAACATCTGGGTCAAGAATCACTCCCTTATAGAGCAGTACGTTTGGTCGCAAACGAATCCATTCGATGGACCGTAAAGGGGACTCCAGCCAGATTTCATCCCACTCTCCCCACAATATTTCATACTCGGACAACGAGTCGTTAGGAAACAACGTATCCTCCCCTAAGTATTTTATTTGATATGGCGGCGCATAAGTCAACTCTTCAGAGACAGCTCGATTGAGACGCTTCCATTTTGTCTCGTTCATCACCGATGTCAATTGTTGTCTCTCTATGTATTGAAGTTCTTCTCGTCGATTCAAGCTGTTGAACCTCCTATCATAAGTTCTAATTTTTCAATCGTTCGTAACACGTCTTTACGGTTCTGCTTGCTTTTCATCCAAGCGGGTAATCGACTTTCGAGACTACGGTTCGTTCCCTCGCTCGTCCGAATCTTCGCGTCAATATAATCCTTAATATAGTTGAGGTGTTCACGGTTGTAAGCCCATAACACATGACCAGAACATCCTGTTTGTAAAAATAGCGGCAATCCAAAATAAACATCGACAGCTTCTCCGACGTATTTCGAACCGCTCTCCTTTGTTTGCAAATGACCGCAATGAAGACAGCTTAGGCGTACCTCATCATTCCTCTCCCACACATCAGCCTGTCTCCCGCAACTCGGGCAAATAACAAGCATGGGATTCATAAATGAATATATGTCTCGGCCCTCTAATAAAAATCGATGGGTCACGTTATCGCCTCCTTATTTCATTATACAAAAAACCAGCGAAGCAAAGCTCCGCTGGTTTTGAAGTCACGATTATCCAATCGAACCTTCCATCTCGAACTTGATGAGACGGTTCATTTCGACCGCATATTCCATTGGTAATTCTTTTGTGAATGGCTCGATGAAGCCCATTACGATCATTTCTGTCGCTTCTTCTTCCGAGATTCCACGGCTCATGAGGTAGAAGAGTTGCTCTTCTGACACTTTTGAGACTTTCGCTTCGTGCTCGAGTGACACTTGGTCGTTCAAGATTTCGTTGTACGGGATTGTATCTGACGTCGACTCGTTGTCCATGATGAGCGTGTCACACTCGATGTTCGAGCGCGCGCCCTTCGCCTTACGGCCAAAGTGGACG
The DNA here is from genome assembly GCF_018617095.1 of Exiguobacterium sp. s83. Lineage (GTDB taxonomy): Bacteria > Bacillota > Bacilli > Exiguobacteriales > Exiguobacteriaceae > Exiguobacterium > Exiguobacterium profundum. The sequence continues at coordinate 1,336,936 of NZ_JACSJP010000001.1, forward strand.
ATTCCACGATACGATACTTTTCCGCCTTGTTTCGAAATCGATTTCGAGACGATAGACGACGACGTGTTTGGTGCGAGGTGAATCATTTTAGCGCCAGCGTCTTGGTGCTGTCCTTTACCAGCGAGGGCGATTGAGAGTGTCATCCCACGTGCGCCTTCCCCTTTCAAGATGACAGCTGGGTATTTCATTGTGAGTTTCGATCCGATGTTTCCATCGATCCACTCCATTGATCCACCCGCTTCACAGACTGCACGTTTCGTTACCAAGTTGTAGACGTTGTTCGCCCAGTTTTGGATCGTCGTGTAACGGCAATATGCATCTTTGTTGACGAAGATCTCAACGACCGCTGAGTGAAGCGAGTTCGTTGTGTAGACCGGTGCCGTACATCCTTCGACGTAATGAACCGATGCGCCTTCGTCGACGATGATGAGCGTACGCTCGAACTGACCCATGTTTTCCGAGTTGATGCGGAAATAGGCTTGGAGCGGTTGCTCGAGTTTCACGCCTTTTGGTACGTAGATGAACGAGCCACCCGACCAAACTGCTGAGTTGAGGGCCGCAAACTTGTTGTCCGTCGGCGGAATCAACTTCCCGAAGTACTCTTTGAAGATCTCTTCGTCTTCTTTGAGGGCTGTGTCTGTATCTTTGAAGATGACACCTTTCGCTTCGAAGTCTTCTTGCATGCTATGGTAGACAACCTCAGACTCATACTGAGCCGAGACACCTGCCAAGTATTTTTGCTCTGCTTCTGGGATACCGAGCTTGTCAAACGTACGTTTGATTTCTTCTGGTACCTCGTCCCATGAGCGTTCTGTCTTTTCAGATGGTTTGACATAGTACGTGATTTCGTCGAAATCAAGTGCCGAGAGGTCTCCGCCCCATGTCGGCATCGCCATCTTGTTGAAGTGATCCAACGACTTCAAACGGAAGTCGAGCATCCATTGTGGCTCTTCTTTCATGCGCGAGATCGTCTCTACGATTTCTGTCGTCAAGCCACGGCCTGAACGGAAAATCGAAACGTCCCGATCATGGAAGCCGTATTTATAATCGCCAATTTCCGGCATGTTCTTTGCCATATCGGTCTCCTCCTTCTCCTTACGCGTCCTCGTCTACTCCTTTTTCAAGCGCCTTCCACGCGAGCGTGGCACACTTGATTCGAGCCGGGAATTTCGATACGCCTGAGAGCGCCTCGATATCACCGAGGTCAAACGTATCCGTGTCGTACTCTTTTCCTTGAACCATTTCAGAGAAGATGTTGGCGAGTTGAAGCGCCTCTTCTACTGTTTTTCCTTTGACGATTTGGGTCATCATCGATGCCGAGGCGAGACTGATTGAGCAGCCTTCCCCTTCAAACTTCGCATCTTTGACGATGTCGTCTTCGACCTGTAGTTGAAGACGAAGCGAATCCCCACACGTCGGGTTGTTCAAGTCCACCGTCACGCCATCTTCGATGACGCCACGGTTTCTCGGGTTTTTATAGTGATCCATGATGACCTGGCGGTACAACATGTCGAGATTATTAAAACTCATAATTGAAATACTCCTTCGTTTGACGTAATCCCTCGATGAAGCGGTCGACTTCTTCTTTTGTGTTATACAAATAGAAGCTCGCCCGTGCCGTCGATGATTGCTTCAAAAGACGCATGAGTGGTTGTGCACAGTGATGACCGGCACGAACCGCGATACCTTGCATATCGAGCACAGTCGCGAGGTCGTGAGCATGAACGTCCTTCAAGTTGAACGTGACGAGACCGACGCGATCTTCAGGACCGTAAATCTCGATCCCTTCAATCGTTTTCATCTGCTCGATTGCGTAAGACGCGAGTTCACGTTCGTGTGCTTCGACGTTTTCAAGACCGATTTCTTCTAAGAAATCGATGGCTGCCGCAAGTCCGACCGCTCCGGCGATAATTGGTGTTCCCGCTTCGAAACGGTACGGGATGTCTTTCCACGTCGATTCATATAAATCGACATAGTCAATCATCTCGCCACCGAACTCGACCGGCTCCATGTTTTTCAGGAGTTGCTTCTTCCCATATAAGACACCGATCCCAGTCGGTCCGAGCATCTTATGTCCAGAAAAGGCGAGGAAGTCACAGTCGAGTGCTTGGACGTCAAGTTTTCGGTGCGGTGCACTTTGCGCGGCATCGACGACCATGACGGCACCCAACTCATGCGCGAGTCGAGCGACTTCGGCAATCGGGTTAATCGTCCCGAGTACGTTCGAGACGTGGCTCATCGCGACGATTTTCGTCCGGTCTGATAACACCGCTTGAACGGCATCGAGTGTGACACGTCCGTCCGGCGTGAGCTCGACGTAACGAAGTGTCGCGCCTTTTCGCTTGGCGAGTTGTTGCCATGGGATTAAGTTCGCATGATGTTCCATCGGAGTGAGGACGATCTCGTCGCCTTCACCGACATTCGCATCTCCGTAGCTCGATGCGACCAAGTTGATGGCCGTCGTCGTTCCACGAGTGAAAATGATTTCTTCAGGAACCGCCGCATGGATGAATGAGCGGACGCGTTCGCGTGCCCCTTCATACGCATCCGTCGCTTGCGTCCCGAGCGTATGGACGCCACGATGCACGTTCGAATGGTTGCGACGATAATAGTCCTCGATCGCCTCGATGACAGCGAGCGGCTTTTGTGAGCTCGCTGCGCTATCAAGATAAACGAGCGGGTGTCCATTGATTTCCTGATCTAAAATCGGAAACTGTTCACGAATCGAGGCGTTCAACATCTTAACGTACTTTCCCTTCGATGACTTCGCGGAGACGGTCTTTGACCGAATCGATTGCGAGTTCTTCGACGACAGGCGTCAAGAATCCGTGGATGATTAAACGCTCTGCCTCTTGGCGAGACAAACCACGGCTCATCAAGTAGTACAATTGAACATCATCGACACGACCGACAGACGCTGCGTGACCTGCCATAACGTCATCTTCATCGATAAGAAGAATCGGGTTGGCATCCCCACGTGCTTTTTCAGAGAGCATCAAGACGCGCTCTGTTTGTACACCGTTCGATTTTGACGCACCGTGGTGAATCATCGATGTCCCGCTGAAGATTGCAGTGGCTGCGTCTTTTTGGACACCGTGAATCAAGATGAACCCTTCAGATGCTTTCCCGAAGTGGTCGGTACGAATGTTGAAGTTTTGTTTCTGTGCACCGCGACCGATTGTCACAGCTTTTGTATCTGAATACGTGTTGTCGCCGACGAGGTGAGTCTTCGTCTCGACGACCGAGTTCCCGTCGTTCATGTGACCGAGCGCCCAATCGAGGCGACCGTTCGCATAGACGACACCGCGACGGTTCATGAACGTAAGTGCTGATTCAGCGAGCTGATCGACACCACCGAAGACGACTTTCGCGTTCTCTCCAGCGAATACTTCCGTCACGACGTTGACCGTGTGCGGTTCATTCGTGCCAGAAAGGAAGTTTTCGATGTATGTCACTTCACTACCTTCGTCAGCGACGAGGATCGTGTGGTGATAGAGGGCACCGTTCGCCTGTTCCATCGTGAAGATCGCTTGGAGCGGATCTTTCAATTGCGTGTTTTTCGGTACGTAGATGAATGCACCACCGTTTGTGAGGGCAGCATTCAACGCCGAAAGACGTTCTTCATCGATACGTACGCCTTCAGTCATGAAGTATTTCTCAACGAGCTCAGGATGTTGCTCCATCGCTTCTTTGATTCCCATGAACAAAACGCCTTCAGGCATCGACAATTCGTTATAGACGACATGACCGTTGCGTTCAACGAGCACGTTTGTCCGGTGGTCTCCGAGGAGTGATTCGATGTCCGCTGTCAAGCCGTCTTTTTGTTCGAGCTCGACATCTCCCGCTGTGAAGTCCCACTTATCAATCTTAATTTTTTCAACTTTTGGCAAAGCAAGTGTCGGCGCAAGTTCTGCTGCCTCTTTACGACGGTTGACCATCCATGCTGGTCCGCCGAGCGCTTCTGCACGTGCCGACAACGCTTGTGCATCCAATTCAAATTGTACGGTCATCGTACAGCCTCCTTACGCTTCTGTGTCTACTGTCATTCCGAGTTCTTGCTTCACCCAGTCGTAACCTTCTGCCTCGAGTCGCTGTGCGAGCTCTTTACCACCAGACATGACGATTTTCCCGTCCATCATGATGTGTACGAAGTCTGGCTCAATATAGTTGAGGAGACGTTGGTAGTGCGTGATGATCAAGCAGCCGAACTCTTCTGAACGCATTTCGTTTACGCCTTTGGCAACGACTTTAAGGGCATCGATATCAAGACCTGAGTCGATTTCATCCAAGATGGCGATGTTCGGTTGAATCATCATCATTTGAAGAATTTCGTTACGCTTCTTCTCACCGCCTGAGAATCCTTCGTTTAAATAACGGTGTGCCATTTCTGAAGGGATTTCGAGAAGCTCCATCTTCGCATCGAGTTCACGGATGAACTTCATGAGCGAGATTTCTTGACCTTCTTCACGACGTGAGTTGATTGCCGAACGCAAGAAGTCCGCGTTTGTGACACCACTGATTTCAGCCGGGTACTGCATCGCAAGGAACATCCCTGCTTGTGCGCGCTCGTCGACTTCCATCTCGAGGACATCTTCGCCGTTTAATTCGACGCTTCCCCCAGTGACCTCATAAAGTGGATGACCCATGAGTGCTGATGCGAGTGTTGATTTACCAGTCCCGTTAGGACCCATGATGGCATGAATTTCGCCACCTTTAATTTCTAGGTTAAGACCTTTGACAATCTCTTTTCCTTCGATTGAGACGCGGAGGTCATCAATTTTCATTTGTGGTACGTTAGACATTCGGATACCCCTTCCGTATTTTCTCGCCATAGTGAATGGCGTAGATTAGATATATTCTAATCTTAGACTAGTCATTTTTTTATTTCAAGCGACTCACCTTAGAATTCATTCTCAATAGAATGATAAAAGTTGAGAATGCTAATAGTAGGAAATCAAGACATTATCCGGCATTTTCTTCGACGAGTGCGAGGACTGCTTTCCGCTCTCGTACGGCAGCCGCGAAGAAAAAGGCACCGCACCCCGTCAAGAGCGCCAAACTTCCGAATACAGGAAGCGATGACTGACCGAATGTATCGAGTAATACACCCCCGATAATCGGTCCGATTGTCTGTCCGAGTGACGTCAATCCCATCGCCCCGAAATACGTCCCCCGTAAATGTTCCGGCGCGAGTTCATCTGTCAAGACGTCCGTCATCGTGAACATCAACACCTCACCGACGGTAAAGATGGCCATCGCGACAAAGAGTACCCATTCGACCGTCGCAAATCCGATGAGCAAAAGTCCGAATGACAACGTCGAAATCCCGAAGAAGAGTGACTTGATCGGAGAGACACGAATCCCGAAACGCATGATCGGATATTGGACGATGAGAACCGTGATGGCGTTTGTCGTCAATAAGTAAGCGAACAATCTCGAACCGTCTTCTAATCCGTCGCGTAGCGCAATGAATTGAGGAAGCGTCGAATTGAACTGACTGTAACCGATAATCGCGAAAATCATCCCGATGATGACTGCACGGAATGTCCGGTCGTCTCGTAGGACACGAAACGTCTCCGTCAAGCGTGGGCGTGCCTTGACCCCATCCCCTTCTTCAAACGGATATTTGTAAAACAAGGTCGAGATAATGATTCCGTATAATATGTAGACAGCCGTCACGACGAAGAACGCGGTCTTCACACCGGTGAGTGATAAAACGACAGCCAAGAGTGGCCCGATGGCCGCGGCGATATTGATCATGAAGTAACGGACGTTATAGACGATGACCCGTTGGTCCGCCTGTGTCGTGTCACTGATGAGTGCACGCGAAGCCGGTTCTAGGAATGATCGCGACATCCCCATCAACATCGATAGCATGTAAAACCAAAACAGTTCCGTCGCAAGTGCGAGACCAGCGAACGTGACGGCATTCAGCACGATCCCAATCAACATGAGCTGTTTTCGTCCATACCGATCAGAGAGTGTCCCCCCAAAGAAGCTCATGAACAGACCTGAAAGTGCCGTCACGGCAAAGATCGTTCCGATCACACTCGCTGAAAAGCCGAGCGTAGCTAGATAGATCGCAAAAAATGGCATGACAAAAAACGTCGCCAGTCGTGCAAAAAACGTCCCGAACAGGACGCCCCACGTCAGTGGATGAATCTGTCTGAGCTTCATCCAAATCCCCCCTTTTCTTTCATATATGTAGTGTACTTCTCTTTATGAAAGAACACTAGACAAAAAAAGACCCAGGAGGAAGTCTCCTGAGTCGAAATGACTTATTGTTTGACCGGTACGACCGCACCTTTGTATTCGTCCAAGATCCACTGTTGTGTCTCTTCAGACGTCAATACTTCGAGGAGTGCCTTGACGCGCTCGTCTTCTTCGTCCCCTTCACGCGTGACGATCAAGTTGACGTATGGTGAATCTTCCCCTTCGAGTGCAATCGCATCTTCGAGTGGGTTGAGACCTGCATCGATCGCATAGTTCGTGTTGATGAGGACCGCATCACCTTCTCCATTGTTGTAAGCCGTTGGAAGAAGTGCTGCTTCCACGTCCGTCTTGAATTTCAAGTCTTTCGGGTTGTCGACGATGTCAGCGACTGTCGCATCGACCGTTTTGCCTTCCGCAAGCGTGATGAGACCTTCTGACTGGAGCATCGTAAGGATTCGTCCGTGGTCAGCGACCGATGAGCTCATGATGATTTCCGCTCCTTCAGGAAGCTCGTCAAGCGATTTGTATTTTTGTGAGTAGACACCGATCGGCTCGATGTGCACGCCACCTGCTGATGCGAATTTGTAGTCTTTGTTCTCAGCCATTTGTGACTCAAGGTAAGGCTCGTGTTGGAAGTAGTTCGCATCGAGCTCACCGCTCGCGAGCGTCTTGTTCGGTAGCACGTAGTCTTGGAACTTCTTGATTTCGAGTTTGTAACCTTTTGCTTCATATTCTTCTTGTACGTGCTCTAAAATCTCAGCGTGCGGTACGTTTGACGCACCGACGATCAATGTTTTGCCATCGCCAGAACCTGTTTCCGCCTCTTCCCCGCCGCAAGCCGCGAGAACTGTGAATGCTGATAAAGCTGTCAATCCGAGTACTGTTTTCCAAGTTTTCATAATGAATCCCTCCAAATGGTATATGTGTGATTATGCTGAACGTTTATCAATTTTTGTGACGAGTCGGTCACCGATGAACTGGATGACGAAAACGATGATCAAGATGAGCACCGTCGCGACGAACGTGACGTCGTTTTGTGAGCGTTGGAACCCTTCCAAGAAAGCCAAGTTCCCGAGTCCGCCGCCACCGACGACCCCCGCCATTGCCGTATAACCGACGATGGCTACGATGGTCACCGTGAGTCCCGACACGATTGCCGGAAGAGCTTCCGGAATCAAGACTTTATAGATGATTTGCCATTTCGTCGCCCCCATCGATTCGGCCGCCTCGATGACCCCACGGTCGACTTCACGAAGCGCAAGTTCGACCATCCGAGCGTAGAACGGTGCCGCTCCGATGATGAGCGCCGGAAGCGCCGCCGTCGAACCGAGCATCGTCCCGAGTAGGAACAACGTGAACGGGATGAGTAAGATAATTAAGATGATGAACGGAATCGAACGGAACACGTTGACGATCGCGCTGACGAAGACGTAAATCGGACGATTCTTCAATAAAAGTGATTCGTTTGTAATATAGAGAATCAAACCTAAAGCGAGTCCGATCACAAACGTCGCCACACCTGCGACGAGCGTCATGTATAACGTCTCCCAAGTCTGCTCCATCATAATTTGCCAATCTACGTTAGGAAACATCGCTTTCCACCTCCACTTCTACGGATTGCGAACGAATCGACGTGATGGCACGTTCGATTTCACTTGCTTCCCCAATCAGTTGGATGAATAGCGTACCGAGCGCACCGACTTGTGACTGGGTCACGTTCCCGCCGATGATGTTGAATCCGATATCATGCGTCTTGAGGACGTCAGACAAAATCGGTTGTTCTGCCGTCTCGTTCAAGAATTTCAATTTGACGATTTGACCGCTCGGATACCGTTCTTTAAGGTGTTCGAACGTGAGCGACAGATCGTCGACCGCCCCGATTTGCTTGACGAATTCTTTCGTAATCGGTTGCTCCGGATGTTGGAACACGTCCGAAACTTGACCCGTCTCGACGACTTTTCCGGCCTCCATCACGGCGACACGGTGACAAATCTTTTGGATGACGTGCATCTCATGCGTGATGAGGACGATCGTCAATCCGAGCTTTTTATTGATGCTGACGAGCAGTTCGAGAATCGAATCCGTCGTCTTCGGGTCGAGCGCGCTTGTCGCTTCGTCACAGAGGAGAACCTCAGGATTGGTAGCGAGCGCGCGGGCGATCCCGACTCGCTGTTTTTGACCGCCCGACAGTTGCGATGGATAGCTATCCTCGCGACCAGCCAAGCCTACGAGTTCGACGAGTTCCTGGACGCGTCGTTTCCGTTCACTTGCCGGAACCCCAATCAGTTCGAGTGGGAAACTGATGTTTTCTGCGACCGTGCGCGACCACAGAAGATTAAAGTGCTGGAAGACCATCGAGACGTTCTTGCGAACTCCCCGTAGTTCTTTCGGGCTGAGCTTCGTGAGCTCACTCCCGGCGACCTCGATTTCACCGCTTGACGGAGACTCGAGACGGTTGAGCAATCGGATGAGCGTCGACTTCCCCGCCCCCGAATATCCGATTATTCCAAAAATTTCACCGCGATCAATTGTTAGTGACACATCATCGACCGCCTGGACACGACCATTCTTCGTATCGAACCATTTGGCGACGTTTCGTAATTGAATCAATACCTTTCCCTCCTGACAACAAAAAAAGCGCGCACGTTTGAGCAAACGTGCGCACTTTATCGTACGGACAACGATTGCTCTCATCTGTCAAGGTTTCTCACCTTGCTGGAATTAGCACCATTTCGGATTGCTCCGCGGTTGCTGGGCGTCATAGGGCCAGTCCCTCAGCCTCTCTTGATAAGAGTGTTGTGTATTCGATTAGCTTTATCATAGCGACAGCTTTTTCTGCTGTCAAATCCTTTTTTCAAAAAAATTAAAAAAAGGTGCCGTCCGAGGACGACACAGAACGTAGCACCTTGAGTCACGGAAGGACAGCCCATAGATGAAAATCTTTTGCCCGTTCAAGATTTACATCCTTATATGGGGGAGATTCACCAATCATCACTCGATCTTAGCTTGGACCGTGCGATTATACGGAACGTCTGTCTTCGCTTGATTTTTTTGGGGGACAATCGAAGGGAAGACTGACGTGTATTCGTATAAAGGTAGCAGCGGCTTCGCCAAAACGTCTTGATATCGGGAATATCGCGTCCTATTTTGTGTTCAAGTAAGATGTTGTAATGAATATACCATTCGTGAACTTTCTGTGTCAACTGATTATTTAAAATTTTCAGATTATTCTAATGTTCCTCTCTCACTTCACGAAAGAGAGGACATGTTGCACATTTTGAAACGCGTACAATCGATCTTGAACCTCGCCATTTTCAAGCTTCAACAGGGCGGGTACGCTCATCACTTGGTAGGCTTCTAGCTCTTTTGGGATATAGTTCGCATCTCGCTTTTCGATTTTAATTTCAGGGTCGACCGCTTCGACGACCGTCAACATTTTTTCCGCCACAGCGCATGTACCACACATCGGGGCGTATATATATAAGAATCCGTCTGTAATCATTCTTCTCACCTCTCTTGTCATTATAAGGGGCGATGGATTCCCATTCAAAAATCGTGCTTTGATGAAATTTCAGAATTTTTCAATGATTCTCTTGACTCTTTCTGGTGAGAGGAATAATATGGGTTCTAACTTTATCGCTTTTGTACATAACAGCAAAGAAGAAGGACAGGTGAATGAATGATGACGGAACCAACAACAGGTACGATGAAACAGTTCACGATGAACGTCTTAAACGGTCTCAGCATGGCGATTCTGATCGCCCTCATCCCGAGCGCACTACTCGGTGAATTAACGAAAGCCATACTTCCGTATTTTCCGTCTCTTCAATTCATATTGGATGCGACGACGATTGCGATGCGGCTTCTGCCAGCCATTATCGGGCTAGCGGTCGCCATGCAGTTCGGACGATCGATTCTCGAAGCCGGGACGATCGCGATTGCAACGTATGTCGGTAGCGGTGCCGTTCGAATCGACGAAGGTGCGTTCGTGATGGCGGGCATCGGGGATGTGATCACAGCCGGTGTGACCGCTGCAATCGCTACACTTCTAGTCATGAAGCTCGCTCCCCACTTGAAGACGTATACGGTCATTGTTATGCCGATGACCATCATTGTCGTCGCAGGAGGCATCGGTACCTTCTTGTTGACGTACATTTCCCAAATCACGACGTATATCGGTCTACTCATCATGACCATGACTGACCTGCAACCGGTCCTCATGGGGATCCTGATCGCCATGGCGTTCTCGCTCATCATCGTTTCGCCGATCTCGACCGTCGGGATTGCGACGGCCATCAGCCTGTCCGGTGTCGCGGCGGGTGCGGCGAACCTCGGAGTCGTTGCAGCCGGATTCGGTCTCGCGATCGCCGGATGGCAGGCGAACGCGACCGGCACATCGATTGCCCATTTCCTCGGTTCTCCGAAGATTCAGATGGCGAACTTTGTCCGACGCCCCATCATGATGCTTCCCATTTTGGCAAATGCGGCGATTCTCGGTGCGCTCGCTGGAATCCTAAAAATTGAGGGAACGCCAATCAGCGCCGGGTTCGGGGTGTCAGGACTCATCGGTCCAGTGAACGCCCTTCATCTCATGCCGGGTGGATTCGCTCTCTTCAACGTCCTGCTCGTCATCGTCTTGTTCGGTCTGATTCCCGTCGCACTCGGAATCTTCTTCTATCGCGTGTTTGAACGGGCGACTCTCGTCAAATCCGATCATTACCGACTCGATTTCGAGTAAAAAAAAGCCGGCTTCTCCATTGGAGAGGCCGGTTTTGATTATCCTTGAATCATCGCTTCGTATTCTTCTGCAGACATGAGCTTGTCGAGGTCTGACTCTTCCGTCAACTCGACTTCGATCATCCATGCGTTTTCAAACGGTGACTCGTTGACGAGTTCTGGAGAATCCGCGAGGTCCTCGTTCACTGCTGTGATGCGACCTGATACTGGTGCATACAACTCAGAGACCGTCTTCACTGATTCGACTGAACCGAATGGCTCGTCGAGCAAAATCGTACCATCGACTTCTGGGAGTTCGACAAACACGATATCCCCTAGTTCGCTTTGTGCGAAATCCGTGATGCCGATGCGGGCTTTCGTTCCGTTTACTTCTACCCACTCATGTTCTTTTGAATAACGTAAATTTGCTGGTACTTTGCTCATCCTAACTTCCCCCTCAAATAAATTAGACTCACATCTGTATTATAGCACTTAGCCCCAAACGTCCGTAAAGGACTTTTCTGAAAATCCGATGGTCGTTTTTTCACCATTTGTGACGATTGGTCGCTTCAAAAGCATACCATTGCTCGCTAATAGCTCAAGTTGTTCGTCTTCTGATAGATTTGGCAGCTTGTCCTTGATGCCTTCGTTCCGATAGACTTGCCCGCTCGTATTGAAGAACTTCTTGAGTGGTAGACCTGATTGTTTCCACAGTTCGGCGAGTTCCGCTTTCGTCGGTGTCGATTCAACGATATGAGCGTATGTATACGCGATGCCTTGCTCCTTCAACCATTTTTCTGCTTTTTTACATGTACTGCATGGTGGATAGCCGTAGAGTGTCACCATCTGTTCATCACCTCTATTCTCAATGTAGCATATTCCGAGAAATCAATTCACGTCTCAAGCAACCGTTCAATCTCTCGCTTCATCGTCGGGTTCACTTCGTGCCTCGCTTCAATCAACCGTAAGATTGCCGCTGCCGCCTCGATTGACCTGCCGTATCCTTTTACCCCATCTGACAAGAAGGGAATCATCTCCGGCTGTCTTGACTCGACCCGGCGTGTCGGATTGAACGGATCTCCTTGTCCGCCGAGCGCCTTCAAGACGTTTTGAACGGCCGCGACTTGGACGAGTTCGAATCCGGCGAGCATCTCGCCCCGACGTTCCCGAAGTAAGCCGACATATAGGTTCGTCAACGCCTCTTCATAATAATAATCCGCTGATTCACGTGTGATTTCGAGGCGTGGTGTCGCAAATACTTCGAGCGCCTCGTCCCGTCGCCAGACGACACGTCCTGGCGTATAGGCGATGGTCGCCAGTTCATGCAGTTCAAAGACGGCGAACTCACCATAAATGCCATCTTGATACATGATTTTATGCCCGTCCTTCGTGTTTTGGAACTGATAGTGAAGCGGTTCGACCTCGAGCCAGTCGAGTCGGTCGATAAAGCGCGCCTTCTGCCCATCTTCGACAATCAAAAAGAAATCGAGGTCCGAATACTCATCCAACCGCTCCGTCTCTTGTCCAATCGAACCCAATGCGAGCAGCATGAGCGTCCCGTCCTTTTCGGCAACGGACCGTCCAATGCGTTCCATCCGGTCGAGTAATACATCTCGTTTTGTCATCGTCTCTCCCCCTCGTCTCTATTGTACGTGGCAGAGCTCAAAAAAAGAAAGGGTCGACCGCGTCCGGTCCACCCTTTCTGTCCATTTGATTAGACGATAAACTTGTTCGCTTTGATGAGGCTCGCTGCGACTTCGCGCTTCGTGCCGATCACATTAATCGGTTGATAGCGGCTGAACTTCTTCATTGCCGAGAGAAGCATACGTTGCTCGTCACCAGACGCCGCTGCGTACAACACTTCTTTCGCCATGAGTTCGACTTGCTTGAACACTTGCTCCGCAAAGATTTCTGTGTAGCGGACTTTGAGCGTGTTCTTCTCTTCGCCTGAACGGGCAATCGCTTTGTCTGTACGAGCGATGGCTGCTTCAAGCGCATAGATGGCACTGATCATGTCTGCGATCTTCGCCAAGATTTCTTGTTCGTTTTGAAGGTCTTGTTGATACTTCTGGACAGCTGTACCCGCGACCATCAAGTTGATCTTCTTCATGTTCGAAAGGAGCATCTTCTCGCGAGCGAGTGGTGAGCCGTCCAATTCTTGTGGCATGTAGCTCATGAGCTCTTTTTGAAGTTTTTGCGCTTCTGCGAGGAGCGGCAATTCACCTTTCATCGCTTTCTTGAGGAGCGTACCTGGGACGATCAAACGGTTGATCTCGTTCGTTCCTTCGAAGATGCGGTTGATTCGCGAGTCACGATAGAGGTTCTCGACTTCATATTCTGCCATGAATCCGTATCCACCGTGAATCTGGACCGCTTCGTCGACAACGTAGTCGAACGTTTCAGAAGCGAATACTTTGTTGAGTGAGCATTCGATCGCATATTCTGCGATTGCTTGTGCGACTTTTGATCCGTCGCGCATGTTCTCATCACCGAGTGCGTCCAAGCTGTCCTGGAACAAACCACCTGTACGATAGACTGAACTTTCCATCGCATAGATGTTCGCTGCCATCGTCGCCAATTTCTCTTGGATGAGTGGGAATTGGCTGATCGGTGTCTTGAACTGTTTACGCTCGTTCGCGTATTGAACCGAGAGGTCGAATGCACGTTTTGAAGAACCGACTGCTCCGACTGCGAGTTTGTAACGACCGACGTTCAAGATGTTGAAGGCGATGACGTGACCTTTTCCGATTTCACCGAGAAGGTTGTCGACTGGTACTTCGACGTCTTCAAGGATGAGCGTACGTGTCGACGAGCCCTTGATTCCCATCTTCTGTTCTTCTGCGCCTGTTGAGACTCCTTTGAAGTCACGCTCGACGATGAAGGCACTGAACTTGTCGCCATCGATTTTTGCGTATACGACGAACACGTTCGCGAAGCCGGCGTTTGTGATCCATTGTTTCTCACCGTTCAAGACGTAGTGCGTGCCCGCCTCGTTCAAGACAGCTGTCGTTTTCGCACCGAGGGCGTCAGAACCTGAGCCTGGCTCCGTGAGGGCGTAAGCCGCGATCCATTCACCTGTCGCGAGTTTTGGCAAATACTTGTGTTTTTGCTCTTCTGATCCGAAGAAGACGATTGGAAGCGTCCCGATCCCGACGTGTGCGCCGTAGCTGAGCGCGAACGAACGTGCTTTCGCGAAGCGCTCCGTGATGATCGAAGATGAGATTTTATCGAGTTGGTAACCGCCGTACTCTTCTGGAACGTCTGCTCCGAGAAGACCGAGCTCGCCCGCTTCTTTCAACAATTCGACAGAGAGGTCGAACTCGTGTTTCTCGATACGCTCGAGGACTGGCATGACGCGGTCATCGACGAATCCTGCCGTCGTGTCCCCAATCATCTTATGCTCATCTGAGAAATCCTCTGGTGTGAAGAGACGCTCTGCGTCGAGTGCGTCAATGACAAAGCTACCGCCTTTAATCAATTCATGTTCTGTACGTTCCATATCCGATTCCCCCTTATAGTAATTCGAAGACACCAGCCGCGCCCATTCCGCCGCCGATACACATCGTGACAACCCCATACTTCTCATTACGTCGTTTCATTTCGTGCAAGATCGAGACTGAAAGTTTTGCTCCCGTACATCCGAGTGGGTGACCGAGGGCGATAGCGCCGCCGTTCACGTTCACTTTCGATGGATCGATGCCGAGTTCACGGATGACACCGAGTGACTGGCTCGCGAACGCTTCGTTCAACTCGAACAATCCGACTTCTTCTAACTTCACGCCAGCCATCTCGAGTGCTTTCGGAATGGCGACGACTGGTCCGATTCCCATCACTTCCGGACGGACACCGCCGACCGCGAACGAGAGGAACTTGGCCATCGGTTGCAATCCTTGGCGTTCTGCTTCTTCACGGTCCATGACGAGAACTGCTGCTGCTCCGTCGGATACTTGTGAAGCGTTACCCGCCGTGACCGATCCTTTGATTTTGAAAGCCGGGCGAAGTTTACCGAGCGCTTCGATTGTTGAATCGGCACGGACACCTTCGTCATGCTTGACGACTTTCTCCACTTCCGCGACTTTCCCGTCTTCACCGAGTACGTGCTCGATGACCGTCACAGGAACGATTTCTTCCTGGAACTTGCCACCTGCGATGGCTGCCGCCGCCTTTTGGTGACTGTTGATAGCAAATGCATCTTGGTCTTCGCGCGAGATGTTGTATTCAGCTGCGACACGTTCTGCCGTATGTCCCATGCTCATGTAGTACTCTGGTGCCGTCTCCATGATGTGTGGGTTTGGACGGATGACGTGACCACCCATCGGCACTTGGCTCATCGACTCCATACCGCCGGCGATGATGGCCGTCGCTTGACCGATCATGATTTTCGCCGCCGCATCCGCGATGGCTTGAAGACCTGACGAGCAGTAGCGGTTGATGGTGATCGCTGGAACTTCGTGCGACAGTCCCCCCCGGACCGCCGCATAGCGAGCGATGTTCATCCCTTGCTCCGCTTCTGGCATCGCACAACCCATGATGACGTCATCAATCGGGCCTTTATATCCTGAACGCTCAAGCGTTGCCTTGATGGCATATCCCGCGAGCTCGTCCGAACGTACGTTACGGAACGAACCGCGTTTTGCTTTTCCGACCGGCGTCCGTGCGCCGGCTACGATGACTGCTTCCCTCATCTGTTTTGTCCCCCTTTATCAGTTCCGTAGTGGTTTGCCTTTCACGAGCATATGTTGCATCCGTTGTTGTGACTTCGGCTCCCCGATGAGGCTCAAGAAGGCTTCACGCTCGATGTCGAGGAAATACTGTTCATCGACGAGCGTACCGTATGCCAAATCGCCACCACTGATGACGTGCGCGAGTTTCTTCGCAATCTTCAAATCATGCTCTGAAATATAACCGCCGTAGAACATTTCATACGCCGCGAGTTCGAGCGTCGCTTTCCCTGTTTGACCGACGACCGGTAACTTTTCACGAACCGGTGCCGTGTACCCGTCAGCCAGTTCAAGGACCGTCTGTTTCGCATCGAACGTCAAGTGGTCACGGTTCATCGAGATGCCATCGACCGCACGGTGGTAACCGAGTGTCTTCGCATCAAATGCCGACTTCGATACTTTCGCCATCGCAATGTTCTCAAATGTCTGTTGCGCAGCCTTCTCGATGTTTTGCATCGATTTTGGTGTCTGCTCAAGGAGACGACGGTACGTGTTGACGTTTCCGCCTCCACCAGGGATGAGGCCGACACCGACTTCGACGAGACCCATATATGTCTCAAGCGCGGCTTGCATACGGGCTGCCGGTAAGCTGATTTCCGTACCACCACCGAGCGTCATGCCGTATGGTGCGGCAACGACCGGGCGACTTGAATAACGAATCTTTTGAACGACTTGTTGGAACTTGTTGATGATCCAATCGAGTTCGAACCAGTTCTCGTCTTCTGCTTCCATGAGCATCATCGCAAGGTTGGCTCCGACACAGAAGTTCTTGCCATCGTTGGCGAGGACCATTCCTTTGAAGTCTTGCTCGACGCGGTCGATCGACTGTTCGATCATCTGCATGATGTCGACACCGATCGCGTTGTTTGGTGATGTGAATTCGAGTGCGACGACGTCATCGCCGATATCGACGAGGCGTGCCCCACCGTTCTCTAGGATGATGCCGTTTGATTTTGCGAGCGGCTTGAGTTTCAATTCTTTCGGGTTGACGGTCTTCTCGACATACGCCTTCGACGCTTTATCGTAATACTGGTCTCCCTTATAGAATGACGTGTTGCCTGCAGCAAGCATCTCATCGATCCATGCCGGGACGTCATAGCCTTCCGCTTTCATACGCTCGACTGATTTCTCCACACCGAGGGCATCCCACATCTCGAACGGTCCGAATTTCCAACCAAAGCCCCACTTCATCGCATCGTCAATCGCAACGATCGTATCGGCAATCTCACCAGTGAGACGTGCCGAGTAAGCGAGCGTCTTCGCCGTGATTGGCCAGAGCAATTGTCCGACGCGACCTTTGTTCAAGATGGCACCTTTCAATTTCGCTTTTGAGCCTGGAAGTGACTTGATTTGATCGAGCTCAGGACCTGTAATCGCTTTCAATTGTTCGTATTCGAACGTCTGAAGGTTCAACTCCTGGATGACCTTGCCTTCTTTCTTATAGAAGCCTTGACCGGCCTTTTGTCCGATCCAGCCTTTTTCGACGAGTTGCTTCATTTCTGAAGGGACGTCGAACGCGTCCTTCTCTTCCCCAGCTTCGAGCGTCTCGTAGACGTTACCCGCCACGTGGACGAACGTGTCGATTCCGACGACATCGAGTGTGCGGAATGTCGCCGATTTCGGACGACCGATGAGTGGACCTGTGATCGAGTCCATCTCTCCGATTGAAGCGTTTTGTTTGAGCATCTCTTCAAACGTGACGAGAAGACCATATGTCCCAATCCGGTTCCCGATGAAGTTCGGTGTGTCTTTTGCTTCGACGACACCTTTGCCGAGACGGTCTTCTGCGAAACGTGACATGAAGTCGATGACCGGACGGGCTGTCTTCTCCGTCGGGATGAGTTCGAGCAACTTCAAGTAACGTGGTGGGTTGAAGAAGTGTGTCCCGAGGAAGCGTGATTTCAATCCTTCCGGAAGGGCACTTGCCATCGCTTCGATGGAAATCCCTGACGTGTTCGAGCTGAGAATCGCATCTTCACGGATGTAAGGTGCAATCTTCTCGAAGAGTTGTTGCTTCACATCGAGACGTTCGACGACGACTTCGATGACCCAATCCGCTTCTTTCAAACGCTCTAAGTCATCTTCTAAGTTCCCGACTTCGATGAAGTTGAGATGATCGGCTGTCGCAAGTGGTGCTGGATTTTGTTTCAGTAGTTTTTGACGGTTTTCTGAGGCGATGCGATTGCGTACTTCTGGTGACTCCAGCGTCAACCCTTTCGCTTCCTCTTTAGATGTCAATTCACGTGGTACGATGTCGAGCATGAGCGAACGAATCCCCGCGTTCGCCAAGTGAGCCGCAATCCCCGCCCCCATTACTCCTGAACCGATGACGACCGCAAAACGAATTGAGTTCGTCAAACGGAGGTCGGTTGATTGTTCGATGTGACTCGTCATAGTGTTCCCCCCTAAAATGAGAATGAATAGTGATTCATTTCACGCGTAAAAAAAATCGCAATCACCATCGTGTTTACTCTTCTATCATAAATGAATGAACATTCATTCGCAAGCGTTCATTTTTCAATTTCATTCCATTTTTTGAATGAGCGATTAGTTTTCAATGGGTGTGGTATAGACAAAAAGAGTCAAATTCAGAAAGGGGAATGTATACATGCATGATAATCGTTTAAACACTGTCGGTAGCCGAAAGGACTTTGAGTCGTTTAAGAAGAAAGCCCAAGAACAGGCACACCAACCGGGAATCGATTCGAAGATGGAGCCTTTCCCGATCTATGAACGGGAAGATTATAAAGGTAGTGACAAGTTAAAAGATAAGGTCGCCATCATCACCGGTGGGGATTCCGGAATTGGAAAGTCGGTCGCCATCTTTTTCGCCCACGAAGGTGCGAACTCCGTCATCGTCTATAAAGACCAAAACGAACTCGAGGACGCGGAAGCGACGAAAGAACGGATTGAGGACTTAGGTCAAGCCTGTCTCTTGCTTCAAGGCGACCTCGGCGAATCTTCTTTCTGTCAACGAGTCGTTGAAGAGACGCTCGAGACGTTCGGTCGGATTGACATCCTCGTCAATAACGCTGCCGAACAACATCCACAGGAGTCGCTCCTCGATATATCAGATGAACAACTCGAGAAGACGTTCCGCACGAATATCTTCAGCATGTTCTACTTAACGAAAGCAGCGCTCCCCTACTTAAAAGAAGGAGCGAGCATCATCAATACGACCTCGATCACAGCCTATGAAGGAAACGACCAATTGATTGACTATGCATCGACGAAAGGTGCCATCACGGCATTCACCCGCTCGCTCGCCAAAAACTTGGCGGACAAGAAGATTCGCGTCAACGGGGTCGCCCCGGGACCGATTTGGACACCGCTCATCCCGTCAACGTTTGACGCGGAGAAGGTGAAATCGTTCGGCGATTCAGCAGAGATGAAACGACCGGGGCAACCGGCCGAACTCGCACCGGCGTATGTCTATCTCGCAAGCGATGATTCGACATACGTCAGTGGTCAAGTCATCCACGTAAATGGTGGAACCGTGATTAATGGATAATTGTTCGAAGACTCAGTTCGTAGCTGAGTCTTCTTTTTGTGCAGTTCATCCAGAAGAACATCAAGAACTTTTCTTTTGGCTGTCCGATCAAATCGGTCCAGATTTTTGGGTAAGTGAGGACGAGAACAAGAAATCGTAACACCTCCGCTACATAGAAGACCGAATGTATCGACGTTATCCATACATCAAAAAGCACGAACATCCTCGACGAATGTTCGTGCTCATTTTATTTCTTCACCATTCCCTTTAACACGAACGCCACGTTTGCCGGGCGCTCTGCGAGACGGCGCATGAAGTAACCGTACCAGTCACGACCGTATGGCACGTAGACACGGACTTTGTATCCTTGGCGCACGAGCTCGAGTTGACGCTCGACGCGGATGCCGTATAACATCTGGAACTCGAACTGGTCGAGTGGAATGTTGTTCTCTTTGACGTGCTCGATGATGGCGTCAATCATATGGTCATCGTGTGTCGCGATGGATGCGTAGTTCCCGTTCGCAAGATGGAGTTTGACGAGCTTCACGTAGTTATGGTCCACGTCCTCTTTTTCAGGGAACGCGACCGTCGCCGGCTCTTTATATGCCCCTTTGACAATGCGGAGGTTCGGCTTGAGCGGCGCAAGATGATTGATGTCATCTTCCGAGCGGTACAAGTACGACTGGATGACCGTTCCGAGACCGTCGAATTCAGCTTTCAGCTTTTTGAACAATTCGAGCGTCTTTTCACAACGCTGCTCATCTTCCATATCGATGGCCACAAAGACCCCGACTCGTTGTGCGACCGTCAAAATTTGACGCATGTTGTCTTCAATCAACTCGTCCGAGATATCGAATCCGAGTGACGTCAGCTTGAGTGACATATAGGCGTCTAATTGCTCTTCTGCCATAATTTCAATCGCACGCATGATCTCGTCGCGATTCGTATTCGCCTCTTCGACCGTCTTAATAAATTCCCCGAGATGATCGACCGTGACCGACAACCCTTTCGCGTTCAATTCGCGAATCGTCGGGACAGAAGCCTTAAAGTCTTCCCCTGCTACAAAGCGTGATGCACCAAATCGTAGGCCATATTTCTTTGCCAAACTGTTGAGTGTTTTGTTTTGTGACATGTAGATAAATCCATCGCGCAACACTTTTTCCATCTGATTTTCCCCCTTACTTTTACACCCATCTATCTCTATGATGATGTCTGCAATTATTATGACACACAAACGTCATTTCGTCTGTATTTTTGTAACCGTTTGCAGCACTTTCTTCCCAACTTTTCAAAAAAGACAGACGTCCCGTAGGACGGCTGTCTTATAGGCTTGTCGAAGGTGCGACATAGAGTAAAATACTGAGGAAGATGAACACGCTTCCCGCTAGGACGAACAAGTGCCAAATGGCATGGTTGAACGGCAGTTTTTGCCACACGTAAAACACGATACCGACCGAATAGGCGATCCCTCCTGCGAGAAGAAGCATGAACCCTTGATGACCGAGTGATTCATACAACGGACGGATGGCGATGATGCAGATCCAGCCAAGTGCGAGGTATGTCACATTGGACACCCACATGTACTTTCCGGTCGAAAATAGTTTCCACACAATCCCGAGAATTGCCACACCCCACACGATCCCGAATAACGTCCAGCCGAGCGTCCCGTGAAGAGTCACGAGGGCGAACGGCGTATAACTTCCGGCGATGAGTAAGTAAATCCCCGCATGGTCGAACACTTGCAACACCCGCTTCGCCCGTGGATGCGGAATGGCGTGCATGAGCGTCGAGAAGAGATAGAGTAAAATCATCGATGCCCCGAACACACTGACCGCGGTGACGTTCCATGTGCTCCCACTCTCTGTCGCGCTCATGACGAGCAGGACGAGGGCGACGATGCTGAAGATGACTCCCAGGCCGTGCGTGACCGCGCTCGCAATCTCTTCCCCGAGCGTGTCGGCATGGAGCATCTCTTTGAGTTGTTCTTGTTTCATGTGCTCCCACCTTCCGTAACTGTTCTTTCTAGTATGGACATTTCCCGATTTAAACACAATCAAAAACACGGGCTACCGATTAGCCCGTGTCGAGATTATGCGACTTCTTTCACCGGAACGTCACATTCCATTTGTGCTGCTCGCATCGCGCGTGCCCGTTTGTGGAACAAGACGAGAAGCGTCAACGTGCCGAGTGTCGAGATGACGTACGGAAGAACTCCGTCCAGCTTGAAGCCGATTGGCGCCGTCAAGATGTAGAACCAAACCGCATACAACATGAACGTCCCCGGAAGGAGCGCGATATAGTGATTGCGCCCTTTAATGTAAAGGTACATCGCCCCGACGAACAGTGCGATGACCGCCGTCGTCTGGTTCGCCCAGTTGAAGTATTGCCAAAGCATTTGGAAGTCCATGTTCGTGAGCACGTATGAGATTGCGAAGAGTGGGAGTGCGATCCAAAGACGTGACGAGAACTTCTTCTGTGCGATCGACATGTAGTCCGCGATAATCATTCGGGCGCTACGGAATGCCGTATCGCCTGACGTGATCGGTAAGACGATGACTCCGAGAATCGCGAGCGTGCCGCCGATGCTGCCGAGCATGAGTGTCGCCACTTCTTGCACGACGAGTGCCGGAGTGCCCGCACTGATGAGTCCAAGTAATTCACCCGGCTCAAAGATGGCCATCGCCGCTCCAGCCCAAATCATCGCGATGACCGCTTCGGCGATCATCATGCCGTAGAAGATTTCACGACCGTTGCTTTCTTTCATCGTCGTCCGCGAAATGATCGGTGACTGTGTCGCATGGAAACCAGAGAGCGCCCCACACGAGATCGTGAAGAAGAGGAGCGGCCAGATCGGTAAGCCGTCCGGATGCATGTTCGTCAATGTCATCTCTGGAATCTTGTATCCTTGAGCGAACAAGCTGACCGCAATCCCGATGGCACTGATGACGAGTAGCGCCCCGAAGAACGGGTAGATACGTCCGATAATCTTATCGACCGGGAGAAGCGTCGCCAAGATGTAGTAAGCGAATACGGCGAAGATGACGATGGTGAGCGTCGATGCGTTCCCATCGAACAAGTTGTTGATCATGTTACTCGGAGACGTGACGAACACCGTCCCGACAAGAAGTAAGAGTAAGAGTGCAAACCCGTTGACGATATGGCGGAGCGAACGTCCGAGGAACTTCTCCGCTAGTTGTGGCAAGTGTGCCCCATTGTTTCGAAGGGAAATCATTCCTGTCAAATAGTCATGAACCGCACCGGCAAAGATCGATCCGAAGACGATCCAAAGGAAGGCGACCGGTCCGTAGAGCGCCCCCATGATCGGTCCAAAGATTGGTCCGACACCGGCGATGTTGAGCAATTGAATCATCGAGTTCCGTTTTTTGCCCATCGGCACGTAGTCGATGCCGTCCTGAGACGCATAGGCAGGAGTCGTCCGCTCTTCCTTGATGCCGAACGTCTTCTCGACGTAACGACCATATACCAAATACCCGACCAAAAGTAGTGCGAGTGCGACGAAGAATGTAATCATCTGTCAGTCCCCTTTTCCGTACATATGTAGCCGAACCCCATCGGCTCTTCGGTTTACACGTGTCATGTAACCGATTACATGTTTGATTATACATAAGACTAGATGATAATGTAAGGGCTTTCATTCACATTTTAGACACTTTTATTCGACAAAAAACGACGCCCGATTCGGACGTCGTTCTGTACTTATTTCAAGTTGAAAGTTGATTGTTTTGCGCCAGAACCATCGTAGTCACTCGCGATGACTTTGTACGTCCCTTTCGCAAGGCCTTTTTTGAATGTGAACGTATACGTACCAGCCCAGCTCGCCTTCACTTTTGCGACTTGCTTGCCTTTGGCGTCTTTCAAGAGGACCGTCGCGCCTGGTGTCGTTTTCCCGATCAAGGCACGCGTACCCGCTTTCACGCCTTTCGTGTTCTTCGGCGTCACCATCTTAGGTTTCTCAATCACAAATGACTCGGATTCAACTACTTTACCAGAAACATCTTTCGCTTCGATTTCATAGCTTGCCGCAACGAAACCAGCACGCTTCGTGAATTCGAATTTACCAGATGCGTCTGCCGTCGCATAGGCGATTCGTTTTCCGTCCCGCTTCAACACCATTTTCGCACCTGGCGAAGACGTTCCCTTCAGTACTGGCGTATTGGCATACGTCAAACGTTTCGAGATGGCAGGCGCTCCGACAAATCCGTCTCCGACGACTTTCGTTTCCGTCATCGTCTTCCCGTTCAATTCGCTTTCAATCGTCAATGACTGACGGAGTTTGAGCGGTTTGACCGTCAAACGGTACATGCCTTCTGCATCGGCTGTCGTCGTGGCGAGAACCGTTTGGCCATCTTTTAATGTCACGTTCGCATTTGGCGCCGTCTTCCCGGTCACGACTTTCGCACCTGGTTTGATGACATCGACCGAGAGCGTCAAATCAACTGGTACTGCCTCGAGCTCCGTCGTATAAGTGCGGAAGAGACGACCTGCCGCATCTTGACGGGTCGCGTCCGTCGCTTCGATTCCTTCGTAAAGGTTCAAGTACTGCTTCCCTGCATCCGCTGTCTCAAATGTCACCGATCGCTTCGCGTCTGCGACAATCTTCCAGTTGTTGTCGGCTTTGTAGTCCAACTTGTCTTTACTTTCGACAATGTAGTCCGAGATGACGTTACGTGTCTCATACGCTGAGCGATAGACGATGTTCTTCCCGCCACCAAGGCCTGGGAACGATGAAGAACCTGCGCGATAGTTGTTCGTCGCGACTAAGAACTCTTGGTCCATCTTGATCGGTTGTCCATTGTACTCGACGTTCTTCACGCGATTCGCGTTTTCGTTGACGAGCTTTCCGCCGACATCGAACTTCGCAGGACCTGTGACATCGATCTCATACGTCAAACCGTCGAGAATATCGAAGTTGTAGCTACGGAATTGAAGATTGAGCAAGTTTTCGCCATCTTCTTCGATTTGGTCAAACGCACCCGCTGACATCTCGAGCCAATCCATGACATCTTTTCCTGTCACTTTGACGACTTCGAGCGTGTTCGGATACACGTAAAGGTCCGCGACGTTTTTCAAAGCGATTTGCCCTTTCGGGATATTCGTATAGTAGCTTGCATCTGTCAATTCACGTCCACCCGCTTTGAACGGTGCGCCTGCTGACAAGAGTGGCAACTCTTTATATGCAGAAAGTTCCGGGTTCGTTTCAAGCTCTTTCTCGACATACCACTTCTGTGCGTTCGTCACGAACTGAACCGATGCATCATCACGGACGAGTGCGAAGTAGCTCTGGATGTCATCTTGAATCTCACCGACCGGTTGGTTGATGTAGTCGATTGTCGCCAAGTGGTCGTCTTCGATCAACGCTTGAATCGTCGGGTCGACCGCCGTATCTTCCTTCACCGTGTCGAGTGCTGCTGACGCATCGACGATTTGCCATTTCCCTTCTACGAGTTCAAGTTCGAAGTCGATAACGCCGAGGTCCTTCCCTTGGTTGTTCGCCATGACGACCGGTTTGCCATTGATCGTCCCTTTTGTCATGTCGACGTTCGGGAATGAGGCGAACATGCCTTTCGCATCCGGGAAGCGACCGTGTTGGTGCCCCGTCATGACCATGTCGAGTCCGTCAATCTTCGTGAGCGCGTATCCGACGTTCTCTTCGCTGTCGAGTTGTTCGTCCGCGAGCGCCGCACTGTCACCGATGCCTGAGTGCGCGAGGGCGACGACGACGTCCGCTCCCCGGTCTTTCAATTTTTGAACCGCTTCACGTGCGGACGGGATGATATCCTCTGCCGTCACACGGCCTTGAAGGTTCCCCGAATCCCATGACATGATTTTCGGAGGGACGACTCCGAATACGCCGACTTTGATCGTATGCGTTTCCCCATCCAAGTCTGTGACCGTTCGTTCGATGATTTGGACCTCTTGTCCATCCACGTTGAACTTCGAGACGATTGGGTTGCCTTCTAAATCTTTGACGTTCGAGTTGACAAAACGCAGTTTCCCTTTCGACCCTTCCATCGCGTTGTATAAGAATGCGAGACCGAAGTTGAATTCATGGTTCCCGAGTGTGACGGCATCGTAGTTGAGTGCCGCCATCGCCTTGTACATCGGATGTTCGAACGCTTCATTTTTATCGACTTGGCTCTCACGGACGTAATCGCCAAACGGTGTCCCTTGAATCGTGTCCCCGTTATCGAACAAGAATGTGTTCGTTTCCCCAGCGGCTCCACGATGTTCCTTGATGAGTGTCGCGACTTTCGTCAACCCGATTGTGTTGTCGATCTTGTCTTGGAAGTAGTCGTAGTTCGTGATGTTCGTATGTAAGTCTGTCGTCTCTAAGAAACGGAGCTTGACGATATCCTCGTCCACTTCTGCCAAGACGTTCGGTGCCTGTAGTGGCAAAACGGTTGGTAACACGAGCGCGGTCGCGATCGACCATTTCAATGCGGTTTTCATGTGATTGTCCCCTTTTTTTGGTTGATAATTGTCTAACCATATTCAATATAACACCAGCCGTCTTTCCCTCCTATTAAAATTTTGTATAAAAATAGACCTAATTTCCTTTACAAAAATTAGGTCTATCCTCCTATTATTGTTTGATACGAACAGTGAACGGTCCATCGCCTTCAATTTCTTCAAATGTGACCGATACCGGGTACGCATGTTTCCCGTGAACCGGCTCTTCAAGACGAATCATCGTGAAGCCGACCACGTCCTCCCCACTCACGAGTTCAAGCGGGAGCTTCTCGACGTTCAAATGGCGGTCGTAGCCGTTGCGAAGGAGAATCGTCGCCGTGACGTCCGTCTCTTCCTTCTCCACCGATACGAGCATCAAGTTGAACTCGTTCTCCCCGACTGGCGGCGTCGAGATGTTCGTCCGCATGAGCTGTTGCCATGCACGTGTCGAGAACTTCGTCTCTTCTCCCGGTGACACGGGCTGAAGCGGGTCAATCGGGTTCATTTGGAAGACGAGTCGGAGCGAGTCGTACGACTCCACTTCCCCGAACATCTCATCCAAGAAGAAGTCCAAATAAACCGGCTTGCTCGTCCACGCCTCAAAGCTCGGCAGTTCAGAACGTCCGAGGACCTTCCGTCCGATTGGGACGTTATTCGCGTCTAGCAAGAGGACCGGCAATTCGTTGATCTCGAACGAGCTCGGAAGCGTGTTGCGGAACAACGCCACGATCGACAAGTCATGCCCGATCGACTCGACGTTCAATAACTCAATTGAGAGCTGATTATCGAGAAGTGGTGGAAGTCGTTTCGCATGATAACGGAAGACGTACTCGTCCTCTTTCGGGATCCCCATCGCGTCGTCGATGACGAGCGTCAATTGGCGCCCTTCCTCTTTATTTCCTGTCTCAATCTGTTTACGTTTACGAAATCCTAACATTATACTTCCTCCTCTGCCATCTCAGCGAAATAACGGTCGAGCTGGCATAGTTCCGTCGTCACATCCCGGGCGATATTGATATACGTCTGTTCGAAGATTTCCAGTCCTTCTTTTCCGAACTGACGGCTCGGGTCTTCCTGACCGTAGCTGCGAAGCCCGATCCCTTCTTTCAATCCGCTCATCGTCGTCAAATGGTCCGTCCACTTCATGTCGACGGCGCGGAGAAGCGACTCTTTGGCGAAGAGGACGATGTCGTCCTGTTCGAGGCGCGACGCCGTCGCAGCGATGATCGTCTCCATCCAGTCGTTTAAAGCATCCTTCAGTTCACGCGTATCGGCGATGTCTTTTGCCCATGTCGGCTCCTGCATCGTCAAGTAGCGTAAATCATCTTTCAACTCATCGATTGGCCATTCCTCAGGCACGAGTTCATCCGACACATGCATATCGATGCTGTTCTCGAGGGCGAGACGCATCATGCCGAGGACGTTTTTCGTGATGGCATCCGCATCGGCGTTGACGGCCTGGTTACGAATCGTATAGATGATATTCCGTTGTTCGTTCAAGACGTCATCGAGTTTGAACAAGTAGTCCCGAATCGAGACGCCGAGTCCTTCAATCGTCGTCTGCGCATATTCGATAATCTCGATCGCATCTTTCGTTGAGACCTCACCTGTCGCACTCGGCTTCAACTTCTTCTCCACGCGTTCTAGTTTCTGCGCCGCATAACGTTTCACGATCTCATCTTCGAGCGAGACGAAGAACTCGGTCGCACCCGGGTCGCCTTGACGCCCCGAACGACCGCGGAGCTGGTTGTCGACACGTTTTGACTCGTGGCGCTCCGTCCCGATGACGAAGAGACCGCCCGCTTCCTTCGCTTTTGCGTCGAGCGTGATGTCCGTTCCACGTCCGGCCATGTTCGTCGCAATCGTCACTTTGCCGAATTGACCGGCGTCCGCAATGATATCGGCTTCCTGAGCGACCGTCTTCGCGTTCAACACGTCATGCTCGATCCGCTTCTTCTTCAAATGCTTGCTGATGGCTTCCGATTGTGCGATCGAGGTCGTCCCGATCAAGACCGGACGTCCCGTCGCATGTAGTTCTGCCACTTTCTCAGTGACCGCCGCATACTTTTGCTCGGTCGTCATGAAGATGCGATCCGGATGGTCGACACGTTGACGTTCGCGGTTCGTCGGCACTTGGACGACGTCCATGTTGTACGTCTTCAAGAACTCTTGGCGCGACGTCTGGGCCGTCCCCGTCATCCCCCCAACGAGCGGATACATGCGGAAATAGTGCTGAATCGTAATCTCCGCCGTCGTCTTGTTCTCTTCGGTGATGGTGACGCCTTCTTTCGCCTCGAGCGCCTGATGCAACCCTTCTGACAAGCTCCGACCTTCCATGATGCGTCCCGTGAACAAGTCGATGAGTTCGATCTTGTCTTCACGCACGATATAGTCGACGTCAAGTTCGAACAAGACGTTCGCACGGAGCGCCTGGACGAGATAGTGATAGAGCACCTGGTGTGAGGCGCTGAACAGGTTGTCGATGGCGAACAGCTCTTCAATCTTGACGATTCCTTCTTCCGTGAACGTCGCAGATTTCGACTCGAGGTCGACCTCGTAGTCGGTCTCCTCGAACTCAGAAATGATCTGTTGCGCCAACTGTTTCAAGCGGATATGTGACCGGTCCTTCTGCGCGATGATGAGCGGCGTCTTCGCCTCATCGATTAAGATGCTGTCGACTTCATCGACGATGGCGAAATGGAACGGACGTTGGACCCGTTCTTCCGGCTTATGGACAAGGTTGTCACGCAAGTAGTCGAATCCGAACTCTGTCCCGACCCCATACGTGATATCCGCCTGATATGCAGAACGCTTCTCGTCCGCTTCGATGTCCGGGACGTTCAAGCCGACCGTCAACCCAAGGAAGTCGTGAATCTTCCCAATTTGCTCCGCATCACGTCTCGCCAAATAATCGTTCACCGTGATGACGTGGACGCCTTTTCCTTCGAGCGCCTTGACGTAACTCGGCAAAGCGGCGACGAGCGTCTTCCCTTCCCCCGTCGGCATCTCCGAGATGTTCCCTTCGAGGAGGGCGAACCCACCGATGAGCTGGACGTCATAGTGACGCATGCCGAGCACACGGACTGACGCTTCGCGGACGAGAGCGAACCCTTCTTCCGCGATGTCATCCACTTTCTTTCCATCCAAGAGACGTGCTTTGAGCGTCTCCGTATATGTACGCATCTCGTCATCCGAGAGGGCTTTCATCGTTGTCTCTAATTCATTAATACGCGCGACCCGTCGTTCGTACGCTTTCAAACGCCGGCTTTGATCATTCGTTAACTGTTTTACAAATTGGATCACACTAATAGCCTCCATCTTTCTATCAATTCATCACTTACATACTCGTCTATTATAACGAAAATCGAACCAATTCGGAGACTTTTTTACGAAAACTTCCTAAAAGTTGGTTTTTAGACACGTGAAAACCTATAAATTTTGGTTAATTTTTAAAAAGTATTTGTAAAAATATTTTCAATTCACTATTTGAGATGACGTGAGACCGTGTTACGATGAAAAAAAAAACAGAACATTTGTTCGTAAAAAGGAGTGGTGACGATGCGCAGACGAATCTTTTGTATCGACAGCGTCTCGTTCTATGCCAGTTGCGAGTGTGCCGCGCGCAACAAAAATCCTTATCAGACGAAGCTCGTCGTCCTCTCGAACCTGCAGGACAGCGGGGCACTCGTCCTCGCTGCGACCCCGAAGATGAAGCAGCTCGGCATCAAGACCGGGTCACGCCGCTTCCACATCGACCGCCTCCCGTGGCACGAACGACGGGACGTTTTGTATGCCGAGGCGCGGATGAGTCACTATTTGAACGTCTCCATCCAAATCATCCACATCCTCCATCAGTTCGCCCCGCCCGAGGCGATTCGCGTCTATTCGATCGATGAGACGCTCGTCGACATGACGGGGACGGAGCGACTGTTCGGAAGTGACGAGCACGTCGCCCACCTCATGCGTGCGACGATTTTTCGCTATACGGGCATTCCCGTCACCATCGGCATCGGACCGAACAACGTCCTCGCCAAGCTCGTCCTCGATTTGCATGCGAAAAAGAAAGGGGTCGCCACGTGTCTTCTCCAAGACGTCGAACGGCTCATCCATCCGGCGCCGATCGAGAAGATGTGGGGTGTCGGCACGAAAATGGCGGTCCACCTGCAGCGGCTCGGCATCTGGACGATCGGGGATTTGGCCCGTTATCCGCTCGAATCCCTTCATGAAAAGTTCGGTGTCATCGGTGCAGAACTTTGGCATCATGCTTGGGGCATCGACGAGTCGCCGACCATCCTGCCGGCGAGCTCTTTGTTCGGTGCGAAACGGACGCGACCGAAGTCGATCGGACACGGTATCACTCTCATGAAAGATTACACGACGTATTCCGCAATCCGGCTCGTCTTACAAGCGATCGCGGTCGAAGTCGGCATGCGAACCAGGCAAGCGGGACTCGTCGGAGGGACGATCCATCTCGGGGTGCGCTATACGCGGACGAGCGACCGGGCTGGCTTCAGTAAACAAAAGAAGCTCCCCCGCTTCACAGCGGATGAGCAAGAGTTTCTCCCGATCTTATTGCAGCTATTTTTAGACGGCTGGGAAGAGACGGAGGCCGTCCGTTACGTCTCGGTCGCTCTCGACAAGCTCGAGCCACGGAGCGATCACGTCCAGTTATCGTTCTTCGAAGACGAATGGGCGAAGGCGAAACGGCTCGACTTCCTCGATTTGATTGACGGCCTGAACGTCCGGTTCGGTCGCGGCACGATCCGACCGGCGTCGAGCCTACTAAAAGACAGTCCGCTCCGGACGCGCCAACGTCTAATCGGCGGACATAAACAAGGAGGCGATTCCTCATGAGCAAGACCCGCTATCGTGACCGGGGTGAGTTGAAATGGATCCCATTTCTCATGCCCGAGCACGTCGCCCTACTGAAACGTTATTATGCCCAAATCCAAAAGATTGAACTGCCCGACTTGGACGAACAGCTCCTCTATCTTTGGCAGACCGAGCTCGAACGGGCCATCCGTGAAGGCGACCAAGTCGAGGTGACCTTGTTCGTAGACGGCTTGACGACAAGCATGCGCGGCTACGTCCACGCCATCTATTATGCCGAGCGCGAGGTCGAGCTGTTCGATGGCGAGGTGCGCCGCGTCCCGTTCGGCGACATCTTGTCCGTTCGTTAAGACGCCTCGATCGCTTCTTGGGTCGTCTCGAACGTCTCGATCCCGTCGAGTAGCCCATAGTGAGCAAGCGTCGCGCGGACCGATGGCGACAGGTGCGCGAAGATGACGTGCCGGTCGGCCGCTTTCAGTTCGGTGATGACACGCCGCAACTCTTCGACCGCGGTCACGTCGATGACGGGGCAACGATGAAAGTTGAAGATGAACACGTTCGGTTCCCGATGGATGTGATGGAGGACGTGCTCGAACAACTCGACCGCACCGAAGAAGAGCGGGCCTTCGACACTGAAGACGATTTGGCCGTCTCGCGTGACGTACCGTTCTGTCCGTTCGCGCACATCGATCGTATCGGCCATTCGTTTCGCGAAGAGCGCGAGCGCACAGATGACGCCGACCTCGACGGCGACGACCAAGTCGACGAATACCGTCAATAGTAACGTGACGAGAAGGACGAGCGATTCGGATGAACGATGACGCAACATCGTCATCACGTGATGGCGTTCGGACATGTTCCAGGCGACCCGCATCAAGATCGGAGCGAGTGCGGCGAGTGGCACGTAACTCGCGAACGGCGCGAGGACGAGAACCGCAACGAGCACCGTGATCCCATGGATGACCCCGGCACGTCGACTGACCGCTCCCGCCTGAATGTTCGTCGCCGTCCGGGCGATGGCACCTGTCGACGGGATCCCACCGAAGAACGGTGTGATCACGTTCGCGAGCCCTTGCCCGAACAGTTCCTTGTCCGGTTTCATCTTCGTCCCCCCCATCCCGTCGGCGACCGTTCCCGAAAGAAGTGACTCGAGTGCGCCAAGGAAGGCGATGGCGAACGCGGACGGGAGGAGTGTTGTGATCAGGTCGAGGTCGATCGCAAGCCAGTTGAATTCCGGCAGTCCGCTCGGGATGCCGCCGTAGGCACTTCCGATGGTCGTGACCTCACCCGGGATGAGGACACTGACGAACGTCGGGACGAGCATCGCCATGAGTAAAAGGGGTAAACGGAACGGCAGCTTCGGGACGAGCCAAAGCGTCAAAAAGCCGATTCCGGCAATGACGATCGGCCAAGGACTCGCTTCGGGCAACGCCTGACCGAGGCGAAGCAAGTTCTCGTGAAAATGTGGCGCCTTCTCAAACGTGACCCCTAACAACTCATCGAGCTGGTCGACGAAGATGACGACGGCAATCCCGGCCGTGAAACCGATCGTGACGGCCCGGGGCATAAACCGGATGAGCCGTCCGACCCGGAGCACGCTCATGAGGAGCAGCAACATTCCGGCGAGAACGGTCGTGACGAGCAATCCCTTATATCCGTATGCGAGGACGACACCCGAGACGATCGGGATGAACGCTCCCGTCGGTCCGGCAATCTGGAACGTCGAACCTCCGAACAGGCTGACGAGGATTCCTGCGAAGATGGACGTGTAGAGCCCATACACCGGCGGGACGCCTGAGGCGATGGCGAATGCCATGGCGAGCGGGATGGCGACGACACCGACCGTGATCCCGGCCGAGATGTCCTTTTGCCACATCTCACGCGTGGAGAGTGAGTCTTGCATCATACATTCCTTCTTTCCAATCAGTTCAAAAGCGAGTTTAGTGTACGCCTGGAAAGAGGGCTTGTAAACGGATTGAGAAAAACGTTAACAGAATGTACAAAGAACGAGATGGTACAATAGGCATTAGACACACACTGATAAAAGTTAGAATCATTGAACTGATATTACCTTCCGTAACAAAGGAGATATAATCTATGGAAAAACAGTTTGCCATATTAAAAGATTTATCTGAATATCGTACACCGACTGAAATGAAAAATTACTTTGAAGAGGTGATTCAAGCACTGAAGGACGACCGCATGGCTTTAAAGATTTCGAGGTTACGCAAAGGAGAATTCAAAGAGTTTCAAGAGGAGTTTGTACCCGCTTATGTATTTTCCCTCTCGCCTTATTTCCCAAAAGACGCTAAAGCGAAAATCATCATCGGGAATCAAAATTATGACTTTGTCATACTGCATCCAAATGGGACCGAAGAAAAGTTCGAAGTGAGTTCTTACATAAACGGACCACGGGATGTGGAAATTGCACAAGCTTTAAATGAACAAGGGATGTGGATCTCAAGATTAAAAGGTTATGAACAGCTAAAGGAACAGGCTGCCACGTACATTGAAGAAACAAAAAAGAACATGCTGAAAAAATCTCAAAAGGATTATACCCATGCATCTCTATTATTTGAAGTTTCTACTTTTGAATTTTCCGTCATCTTTCACAATGAGTTTGATACCTCTCTCTTGGACTTAGCAAAGTTCATGTACGACACTCCATTCAAAGCAAAACACGTATATCTCATCGTTCAAAATGGAGATGACATTCCGACGGTAGCTTCTAACATCATCAAAGTAAAGTAAAAAGACGCACCTTTCGATGCGTCTCCCTTCAATTCGTCGGAGCCTCTACGACTTGATCGCCATCTTCCGCGTCTTTCGCCAGCAACTTCACATGACGACCGAATAACCACATGACGACGAGATGGGCTTTCGCCTGTGTCTTCGTATAGAACCACCACGGGAGGGCCGGTACGAACTCATGGATGGCGACGAGTCCTTCATCCGACTCCGGTAAGCGTCTAAACTCGAGACGCCCTGTCTGATCCTCTTCACTTAACTTGACGAACTTGCCCCCGTCAATCGCAAAGGATGCCATATCGTCCGTCGCTTCCTGTTCAAGCGATAGATGAAGCGCGACGAACGACGGATCGAGCAGCGCAATCTCCCAATCATCATCTTCTTTCGTCGTCTGAATGAGCGGATACATAAAACGACCGAGCCATTCAAAGTACGTGTCCGCCATCCAAAGCGCCGACTTTTCTTCCGGCAGACCGAACCGCTGAATCGAACGGACCGTATACGATTTCGGTTGCTTTTTCTTCTTACCGCCCGAGGACTGCTTCTCTTCTTCCTCAAGCGCATGTTCGACCGCCTGTTTGAACGGAATCTCTCCCTGGCCGATACCTTCGACCGTGTCTTCCGCGACCATCGCGTGCCCCATGCTCTCGACGAGCGGATAGACGGTCGCCTTCGGTTCACCCGTGACCGCCATGACCCACAGCCGCGACAGTTTGATTGTCGGGAACGGGAAGTCGATCAAGACGCGACGCTTGTCCATGACTTCGGCTGTCTGCTCGATCATCTTCCGATACGTCATCACCTCGGGACCCCCGATGTCGATATGACGGTCATAAAGCGACTCGGCACCGACGACCGAGATGAGTGCCTGAACGGCTTCCCGGATGTCGATCGGATGTGTTTCCGTCTTTGTCCAACGTGGCAAGATCATCGTCGGCAATCGTTTGACGAGCTTCGCTAAAATCGGGAACGACGAACCTTCCGGACCAATAATCAGTCCAGCCCGAATCGTTGTTACCGGTACCCCTTGTCCGCCGAGGATGCGTTCGACTTCGAGTCGACTCTTCAAATGACGCGATAACGTCTTCTCTTGTTTCGGGATGATTCCGCTCAAATAGACAATCTGTTCGATGTCGTTCGCCTTCGTCGCCCGGGCGAAGTTGTCCGCAATGAGCGCGTCCATGTCCTCGAACGTCGCTTGCGTCAAGCCGCCGTCCGGAATCATCGAGTGCACGAGGAACATCGCGTAATCAGCGCCCTCGCATGCTTCTTTCGTTGCTTCGTATGAGAACAAATCACAGGCACGCCACGTGATATGGGCCTCATCTTCTTTATTCTTCGTCGATCGCGATAACGCGATGATGTCATACTCTTCCTTCAGCTGCTCCATCACGTTCGAGCCTATATAGCCGCTCGCCCCCGCAATGACAATCGTTTTTCGCATAATGGTCACTCCCCTAATTATTCGCATAGAGGTAATGTACCCTTCTTTTTAAAAAGATAAATCAGTCTAAGTATGTAGAGCCTGCTCGACCGATTCATACTAAAATGAGAATAATTAGAAAAAGGAGGGATATTCATGGGATTTTGGTACTTTCTTTTGCTTGGGTTGGGAATTATCCTCATCGTGCGAGGGATTGCAAGTAGCGCGAAACAAGGTGGATTGATTTTAGTCGGGCTTGTGATGGTCGGGGTATCCATATTTATGTTCCAAGATGGCAGCGCGGACTTGGTCGCGAATTGGTTGGATCAAATCACCGGTCGATAAGTCATGTCCTGCGAATCACAGCAAGATAAATTGACGATCCGATGCTTTGTATGAAAAAGACAAGCATGACAAAGTAGATGAAATAATATTGATCGAAAACTTGAAAAATTGCGACGAGGGCGACACCAACATAGACACCGATTGACAACATCGAATAAGAAATCGATTTGACTTTTAAGGCGATCTGTCGCCCTCGTTCGTCTTGTGATTCGATTTTTCGTTCAAAGTTCGCCTTATAAAGTTCTGAGACAATTACACCAACAATCAAGACAAGAATTCCATACAGCAATACTTGATCCATCTTCACTCCTCCTCATATGTAAATAATGCGGGTAGTTCTTCATCGAGTACCGCCGCAATTTTGAACGCAAGGATGAGCGACGGGTTATACTTGTTTTTCTCAAGTGCAATAATCGTTTGACGACTTACTCCGACTGAATCAGCCAATTGCTGCTGGGTCCAGCCTTTCTTTGCACGACTGAGGAATATTTGATTTTTTAACGTCACCATCGCCTCCTCATTGTATTCAAGTTCAGTGTAAACTATTTTTTTTACTAAATGTTAAGAATATATTACATAAAAAAGATTTTAAACCAAATATACCCTTTAGCATGTAGCTATCATCCACGTGAATCGTCTGAAATGACACTACATTACGATGCGACTTTTATATGGAGGGAACACGACGATGAAACAGTTCAAACGAGTAAGTGTCCTTGCGTTATTCGCCTTGATTGGATTTGCTCTTTTCCATTATGCGACTGAGTCAAAGACAGGTTCCGCTGCATGGACGACAGAAGCTGCGACACATCACTTCAAAGATATCTTAGAAGCGCAGCGAGAGGCGATTGAAGCGCATACTCCTCTTGAGAATATCGAGCGAACGAAACTGTCACACGAAGATGACGTCGTCCGGCTCCTCCTCGGTCAGCGGGATTGGGTCGAGCAATTCCACTATACGATTCAGGAGGTACAAGTGGACGAAAAAGGTGGACTTCTATACGCAAATGCTTATGTGACAAGAAATCTTCAATTTGAGAGTGGTGTCACGACCGGGCTTGGTGACGAGATGACGATTCAATTGAGGTCTCCGAATGAGGCGATCGAAGAGGTAGAGCTCGACAATCATAGCGTGACACAATCAGGCCAACCCTTTTTCAAACGCTGGATCAGTCGAGTGTTTGACTGAACAAATCCCACTTTCCGATTGGAAAGTGGGATTACTGTTAAAACGATAAATCTAAACCAGTACCATCATCAAGAAGTTCTCCGTTTTTAGCGGTATAGTCAACACGAATCTCGGCTCGCTTCAGGATGTCGTTCTCTTGTAACGCAGACATCCACGTCCGAACGCGCTCTTCGTCATCGGCTTCCGGCTCCCGATGAAGCGTCAATAAGATTGTCGGCGAAACGTCGGCTGTCTGATAGGCGATTGGATTTGCCGAGGAGACATCGAGTTGTCGGATACTTTCTTCGTCATATAGGACGACATAGGTGACGTCTGCACCAAACGCCGTATCAATCGAATCTTCAATCACCTCTGTGACCGCATCTTCCCATTTGGATGAGAGAAACGTATCAACGATTTCTCCGGTCGATTCATTCTCGTAAACATAAAATTCCGTTCCCGTCACCGAATCCACCGCAATCGCCGCATATTCAAACGGAAAGTTTCCCATGTTGTCGAATAATACGTCCTCTGTCACTTCAGCATCTTTGAATCGCTCGAGTACATATGATTCAGCCATCTTCATCACTTTTGCTTCCTCATCGGGATCTGGTTGCATCGACCGATAAAAGGCAAATACCAACCCCGCCACCCCAATCACGCCAAATCCGACCAAAAGCCACTTCAAGTAACGTTTCATGTCGACTCCTCTCATAACTGTTTGTTCATGGCGATGGACGCTTCTTGGAATCCGAGTCGTTTATATAATCGCTGTGCGTCTGGATTCGTACCGAATACACTTAGTCCAATGGATGTTGCGCCAAGTTCTTCTGAGACCACTTTTTCAAGTTTCTCAAACACCGCTGTCGCATACCCTTGCCCACGGTACGTCTCTTCAATCAAAATGTGATAAATGAAGATGCGTTTCGATTCAGCTTGAAACGCATACCACAAAATTCCGACACGAGTGTCTCCGTTCATCACATGAACAATCGTCTGCCCTTCCCCGGGTTGATTGTCTGGGAAGAGGTCCCGAATCAATTGAGTCGATTCCTCTTGTGCCAACACCATCGGAAGTTGATAGTTGCGCGCGACATCTTTTGCATAATCGTCAATCAACCAAGTCACATAATTCGCGATTTCTGGTCCCGTCATCCTGGCAAAATGAATGGTCATCTGTTTACCCCTAAACGTTTTCCCTTAGTGTAACATACAATTTTTGGAATCACCGTTTCTAGTGAAGTTCAGGATTTTGTAAAATTATCGTATGTTATAGGCGTGAATTCAATTTCATATGCTTCACCAAGCGCTACTTGCAAACGCTCCGAAAGTAAGTCTCCTTCACGATTATGTTGCTCCACCTTGATTTCCCATCCTTTAGCAAGTGCATCCGTGTCCCAGTCAATCCATTCTCCGAATCGACTAACCCATTCATAGAAATCACGCTTCAATTGGTCAGAAATCGTAAACTCATTCAATTCTATATTGTATCGACAGGTCGCACACCATGTCGGGTCCGCCCCCACATCCGCCTCTATAGTAATTCTTTTCAAATTTTCACAATCACAAATCCTTTTCATTCATTCGCCCCCCCAGGTTTAAGGTTAGATTCTGCATACTTATTCAAAATTAGGAAGATATCCTTTTGATTTATTCAGTCGAGAAATGTAGAGATGAAAATGGTGTGCAGATTGTCTTTCATACAATTGATGGCTTAAGTGGATTAGATGAGACTAGTTGGTTATTCCCTTATTCAGTGACACGAACTAAAGAAAACCATTGGTCTACGCGAACAAATGATTTTCTAGGTTTAATATAAAGTGTCTTTAGCAACTTCATTTGTTGGATCTAGAACAAGAATTTTTTCCGCGATGGACTTTGCTTGTTCATCACTTACAATCTTTTCTGGGACGATGTTCAGAAATAACAGGTTCTCTAAGCGCTTCACATCTGCAGCATCAGTCAAATCCACGGCTCTTTGAGCATGGTATAAGGAAGAGGTATAAGCCCCTTCAATGTGGCAAAGGGGCTGTGATAGGACTTGAAAAGCTAAGTCATGTAATTTATCGTCCTCTGTGTCCAATAACAGATAGACGAGTACGGAGTAATTCGACAGATTTTCATTATCATACGCCAAAGTTAATAAATCATTTTTAAATGTTTCAAAATCAGTAGTTTGAT
The DNA here is from genome assembly GCF_018617095.1 of Exiguobacterium sp. s83. GTDB lineage: Bacteria > Bacillota > Bacilli > Exiguobacteriales > Exiguobacteriaceae > Exiguobacterium > Exiguobacterium profundum. Next base: position 1,375,242 of record NZ_JACSJP010000001.1, read on the forward strand.
AGATGTCTTTTACTTCTTTAAACCGGCCTGACACAATTAAAGTTTCTAAATTATTTGACACTGTTTATTCACCTACGCATTACTTATTTCTTTTTCTCCATGGATTATGGTAATGAAGCATTTGTGCACTTATAAAGATTAATTTTGGATATAATGGGTTTAAATGTTAAAATTAAAAATCGAAGGGGACTTTAAATGATCAAAAAAATCTTATGGGTACTATTGATGATGGGGTTAGCTCTATTTATTATTACTTTACAAATCAATCGATTGGGTGAAATGACACCGGAGATACAAATGACATTATTTATGTCGCTAGGAATTGTTGTCGTATTATTTATTCCACCACTCATCATGTCGTTCTTTTCAAATCCAATTATTTCATATCTAAACATTGCATACCAGGGAGTAATCGCTATATCTTTTTTAGGAATGTTGCCTATTGGTTTTATGATTCCAAACGGTATGTTTACAGCGATTATAGCATTGCTTGGGGTCGGGATTAGCTCGATGAGTATCATAACAATTTTAAGAACTAAAGAACTGAGTATTAGAAACTAACATACAAATATTCAAGTGAAAGTTAAAAGTGATGTGCTGATGTCTATGCTGTTCAACTATAGTGAATACTAAAACAAAAGTCGAACCTGTTTAATTAGGTTCGACTCTTTTCATGTCTTCGGAGCCCAATTGTTTTCAAATCCATTTTGAACGGCATAGTGATACAAATGAATGAGTTTCGATTCTTTGTATGTAGACATGTATTCTGCCGTACGCAGTTCATGATTTCGTTCTACCAAATTGTAGAGATAATCGATATTCGCTAATCGATTATTTTTACTCGTATTACATGTCGGGCATGACAGCACAAAATTCCATAAGACATCATTTTGCATATAAGACCAAGGAATGAAATGATCCACGTGAATTTGTTTTACAGGCTTTAGGCAATAGAAGCACATTGAGTGCCCGTGACTTAATAAAATTTGTTTAAACTCCTCAAGCGACTGACGGGCAGACACAAACTCCAGCTTGCTCAAGATTCGTTCCATCGCATCTTGGGAATTGTATTTTTCTAAAAAGATGGCTAACTGATAGTTTGTCACGTTCATGAGAACACGCTTATATTTTTCAAAGAAAACGACATACGCTGGAACGAGTTGAATCCATTCTTCTTTTCGATTGAAAGAGTAAATCGTTTCGTTAAAAGAGCGATAGAAAGAACCGTATACGTATTTTTTATAAAACTGATTCACGTTCCGAATCAATTGATTTTGTTGATGCTCTGGTAAACGGTCAAAGTTCCAATCTGACGGAATGTTGTGTTCTTTCTGAAAGGAGACCATCACGTTTTCAACAGCGCTCTGCTTCCCTAGTTGATTCATCTGTGTCAGCCCATGCTTGACGATGAGATTCCAATAGATTTTCGTCACATGTTTGGCAATCTGATGAAATGACACGACACCTGATTCATTCAATTCTGTCGTACATTCCAGTAACACCTTCATCAATACGTGTTTGTACGTCGTCGTATGAGAAGCGTTCATCAGAAATTGTTGTGTAAAGCGCCATAGGTCTGATTCGGTTAAATACACATCTTTCGCCTCAGCGACACTTAAATCCCATCCCAACGACTCCACCTCCATCCATTACACTATTGATTATAACGAATGCAGAAAAGAAGTGGATCTCACACATCAAACAGGAGCAGAAAACTCTCTTTTGATTTGTTCGATATCAATCATTGTCTTTTCATGAACATACTGAACGAGCGCATCATACTGTTCGACCGTATTCAATTTTTTGAACTTCTCCACATCCCCTTCAAAGCCCGCGAAATAATCACTTTGATACTCTGGATTGTTAAAGAGTCTTAAAAATTCCATATAGTCCTTGATGGTCATTTGACTCACGATGAGAGAGAGAATGGATTCCCACTCTTTGATTCGCCCCTCATGAATTTGTTTTTTGATGACGATGTCTTGTGCTTGTTCCATTTTGATTTGTTGAATGCATTGCTCCACTTCTAATCTATATTGGAACAACTCATCTCGATTTCGAGTGTCTAGCGTAGGTGTCACTTCGGTTAAATAGTACTGATACCGTTGCTTTCGCGGATGCTTGTTCTTGACTTTTTTAGGGCTTTGCTCCGAGTCATCAGGGTTCTTCGGTCGTTTCTTTAAATTGATTGATCCTAAAGCCCCCATGATTTCTTTGTTATGTTTTAATGCAAGTTTGCCTACTGTCGGACCATATTTTTTGACGCCATTCACAATCAATTCCGTCGATTTTTTAGACATGTGAACTCCTCCTTTGGTATGTATAATTACTTGACGATTTTCAAAAAACAACTCATAGTTTCTATTCAACAAAAAGATGATCAATCCCTTGATTCTCATCAAAAACCTAATAACCGGTGTCCGCTCCCCAAAAGAAAAGGATTAATGAGCAGGTACTCAATAATCCTTCACCAGATCACTTCCTCTCTTGTTGTTTCTGCAAATATGCTTCACGAAGCTGGTTCAATCGTTCTTTCTTGTTCGAGACAGTCGGCTTTTTGCCGTCTTGGTACTTCGCCGCAGCTACTTTGCTTCTCTTATCTAATTGATATTTTCCCATGCGTTTCACCTTCCTTTCTTCATGGCTTCAATCAAAAGCAAAGACCCTCTAATCTCAATGAAATTAGAAGGTCTTCATGAAAATCATTGATCGCAGTCGTTACAGACTGCTTCAAAATGGAGACGGCGGGAGTCGAACCCGCGTCCGAAGGCATCGTAACGTATGCTTCTACGTGTGTAGTTTATCTATTGAATCTCGATGTGACACTGCCGATAAACAGGCGTTGTCGCATCCAGTCTGTTTCATCTCTTCTTCGCGCCCTCAGACGGCGAGGTTGAAGCGTAGCTTGCTTAGTTTGAGACCCTGAAAGTCATCCACACAAGCGATGGATGTCAGGATCCGCAGGGCACTTAGGCTGCTGCGAGTTGTGTGTTAGTTTTGCCAGTTATAGGCGTTTGCGTTTTAACGAGGCCGACCCCTCGACACGCCACATACGACCGACCTACCCCCGTCGAATCCATAACGTCCCCGAGGTGGTAATTGGTACTCTGTTTAGTATACCACAATTAGGATCCGTTGTCAGTATTTTTGCCGATCGCGCATCGCACGGTCGACGTCACGCTTCGCGTCTTTCTTCTTCAAGTCCTCACGTTTGTCGTACTTCTTCTTCCCTTTTCCGACGCCGAGCAGGCACTTGGCGAACCCGTTCTTGATATACACCTTGAGCGGGATAATCGTGTAGCCATCACGCCCTGACGCCCCGATGAGCTGATTGATCTGCTTCTTATGCAACAATAGCTTTCGGACGCGGAGTGGGTCATGGTTGAAGCGGTTCCCCTGTTCGAACGGGCTGATATGACAGTTGTGAAGCGTCGCCTCGCCCCCATCGAACCGGACGTACGCATCCGCGATGTTGATCTTCGATTGACGGACCGATTTGATTTCCGTCCCTGTGAGCACCATGCCCGCCTCAATCGTATCTTCGATCGCATAATCGAAGGACGCCTTGCGGTTTTGGGCGAGTGCGTTCGAATCTTTCTTCTTGGCCATACACATTCAGTCCTTTATCTACAAGATACGGAGGAAGGGACGAGCCCTTCCCCGTCAGCGACGTTTCTTCGCACCTCGTTTGGCGTCGCCTTTTCGTTTGTGCTTGTCTTTCTTCTTCAGGTCGAGTGCCGAACGGCCTTGGGAAGACTTCTCCCCGTCTCGTTTCGGTTTCTCACCTGGTTTGCCCGGCTTCCCAGGTCTTCCTGGTTTGCCGCGCTTCTTCTTGTCGTCCCGACCGCGACCGCCACGACGGTCTTTCTCGTCCTTCTTCGGACGACCGCCTTTCGCTTTGATTGTCGTCGGTTGGCGACGGCTTGACGGTTCCCGTTTCGGCATGCCGACGACCGTGAAGTCGATTGTCCGCTCGTCTAAGTTGACGGCGTCGACTTTGACACGGACGGCGTCCCCGATGCGGAATTGACGTTTCGTCCGCTCGCCGAGCAACATGAGCTGTGATTCGTCGAAGTGGTAGTAGTCATCCATCGACTGGAGACGGACAAGCCCTTCGATCGTATTCGGAAGCTCGATGAACATCCCGAAGTTCGTGACGCCGGCGACGACACCATCGAACTCTTCACCGAGATGGGCTTCCATGTATTCGGCTTTCTTGAGCGCCTGTGTCTCGCGCTCTGCGTCGACCGAGCGACGTTCCCGTTTCGATGCCTGTTCGGCGATCGCCCCGAGACGGTCCTCGTACTTCGCGATCGTCTTCTCCGACAAATCGTTGTTGAAGACGTACGTGCGCATGAGACGGTGGACGATCAAGTCCGGATAACGACGAATCGGTGACGTGAAGTGCGTATAGAAGTCTGTCGCGAGTCCAAAGTGACCGAGCGAGACGTCGTCATATTTCGCCTGTTGCATCGAACGAAGCATGATCGTACTGATGACCGGCTCTTCCGGTTCTCCGTCGATTGCCTTCAAAATCTTTTGAAGCGTCTTCGGTTCGACCGTCTGTCCTTTGATGCGTTCAATATGCACACCGAAGTTTGCGACAAAGTCGAAGAAGAAGTCGAGCTTGTCCGGTTTCGGATTGTCGTGGACACGATAGATGAACGGCACGTCCATCTTGTGGAAGTGTTCCGCAACCGTCTCGTTGGCCGCGAGCATGAACTCCTCGATCAACTTCTCGGCGACCGAACGTGGACGAAGCACGATATCTGCCGGCTTCCCTTCCTCGTTGACGACAACCTTCGCCTCAGCGAAATCGAAGTTGATGGCACCGCGCGAGTTACGACGTTTCCGAAGCACTTCCGCGAGCTCGGCCATGAGGTCGAACTCACCGATGAACGGTTCGTACTTTTTCAATGTCTCTTCGTCATCACGTTCGATGATCTCACGGACGTTCGTATACGTCATCCGCTCCGTCGTCTTGATGACACTCGGGAACAGATCATGGCGAACGACTTTCCCGTTTTGCGGAGAAATCTCCATTACGCAGCTGAGCGTCAAGCGGTTGACGTGAGGGTTGAGGGAACAGATCCCGTTCGAGAGTCGGTGCGGCAACATCGGAATGACGCGGTCGACGAGATACACACTCGTCCCGCGCTCGAGCGCCTCAACGTCTAGTGGTGAGCCCTCTTTCACGTAATGCGAGACATCGGCGATATGAACACCGAGCTCGTAGTTCCCGTTATCGAGTTTCTTGACGTGGACGGCATCGTCCAAGTCTTTCGCATCTTCGCCGTCAATCGTGAAGATCGTCTCGTCACGAAGGTCGACGCGACCGATGAAGTCTTTCTCGTCCGCTTCGTCCGGTACCGCGTTCGCCTGAGCGATCACGTCCTCTGGGAACTCCGTCGGGATGCCGTGTTTATAGACGATCGACAAGATGTCGACGCCAGGGTCGTTCTTATGCCCGATGATGCGGACGACGTCACAGGCACCGGCGAAGCGTCCGTCCGGATACTTCGTGATGCGCACGACGACTTTATGTCCGTCGACGGCACCGAGTGATTTGTCCGGGTTGACGACCGGCCAGAAGTTGATGCGTTTGTCATCCGGCTCGATAAAGGCGAACTGGTCGAGTCGACCGCTCGGGAGCGTATACGTCCCGACGAACTCGGAGAGTCCGCGCTTCAATACTTTCAATAAAATCCCTTCCGTCTTGCCACGGTTGTCCTCGCGTTTTTTGACGAGGATCGTATCGCCATGGTAGACGTCCTTCAGTTGGTCGGGCGGCAAGAACACGTCTTCCGCTTCCCCTTCGACCGACAAGAAGCCGAAGCCGCGCTGATGAATCGAGATGATTCCCGCGACTTGTCCGAGCGTGGCGAGCGTCCCGTAACGGTTCGTCCGCGTCCGGCCGATGGCGCCCTCTTCCTCGAGGGCATTCAATGTGCGAATGAGCTCTTTAAAGTCATCCGTCGACGCGAGCTGTAATCGCTCGGTCAGTTGATCGACAGAGAGCGGTTTCTCGCTCGCCTGTAAGATCTCTAGTAATTGGTCACGTAAATTCAACGTGACACCTCCTTCTTAGACTGACCAGTCTAACGTTTCGAGAAAATCGAGCACGTCCTGGTGCAGTTTCTCTTTTTCTTTGTCGAGTGTGATCACGTGTCCCGAGTTCTCGTAGATGAGCAACTCTTTTTGGAACGTGTTGACCGCCTCGTAAATTTGATTCGCCGATTCCGGGTCGATCATGTTGTCTTTGGCGCCTTGGACGACGAGTGTCGGGACGAAGATGTCCTCGAGCTTCGACGCCGTGTCGCGGACGAAGGCACGGAGGTCTTTCAAGGTTGGCATCGGTTTGAACGCTGCCATCTCCTGCTCGATCTGTTCCGGCGACTTTTCTTCTCTACCCTTATATTCTCGGGCATATGCCTGGACTCCTTTATACAAGCGGTCCTCGGCATCGATTCCCGTCGGTGCGCACATCGGGATGACCGCCTTGACGTCTTTCTCCTCGGCGAGACGGAGCGACATCACGCCACCTAGCGAGAGTCCGCAGACGACGATCTCCTCATGACCTTTGTCGACGAGCGTCTGGTAGGCGTCCAACACGTCTTCCCACCAGTCTTCTGGTCCATATTGGAGTAATTCTTCCGGTGGGACGGCATGACCACGATAGATCGGTCCCATACATGTGTATCCTTCTTTTTGAAGGAAGCGACCGAGCATGCGGACATCCGCGCTCGATCCAGTGAAGCCATGTAACATCAACACGGCACGTTTTCCGCCCTCGAAGAAGAACGGTTTTGGTGCTGTCACTTTCATTTGATCTGTCATCTCCTCGTATCTACATTATTCCCAAAAAATAAATCGAAAAAACAAAAGCTGACCGCCTCACGTGAAAATCGAGAACGATCAGCCTTATCATCATAATGATGCGACTAGTAATCCTAAAATGAAAAACAAAGTGCCTAGTACAGCTGCAGTTCGGTTCAAAACAGCATCGAAGCCGCGTGCTTTCTGGCGTCCGAACAACTGCTCCGCGCCACCTGCAATCGCTCCAAGACCTTGCGACCGACCTGACATGAGCAGTACGACGACAATCAATAAGACAGCCACGACAAGTAGGCTGATTGTAGCGATCGTTTGCATAGTAGTCAGTTCCTCCTTCTATTTACACGCCTTTTATTATATAGAAGTTATCAATAAAACACCAGCATTCAAATTATCGGGACGGGTAGCTAAACCCTTCGCCGATGACTTCCTTCACCTGGTGGATGACGACGAAGGCGCGGTCGTCCGTTACTTGGACGATTTTTTTGAGTGGCGCGATCTGACGTTTGTCGACGATCATATACAACATGTTCTTATCCTGCTTCGTGTAGTAACCATGTCCATGGATGATCGTCGCCGAGCGTCCGAGCGTCTCCGTCAAGACGACAGCGAGCTCTTCTTGCTTATCGCTGATGATCGTGACGGCCTTGCGGATGTTGAGACCTTCCGCGACGAGATCGATGACCCACGAGCCGATGATGATCGCGATGAGCGTATAGAGAACGACTTGTTCCCCTAAGAAGAAGCCAGATGTCGCGACGACGATCGCATCGATGATGAACATCGAGACGGCGACACTCAAGTGGAGATAGCGCTCCATGAGTCGGGCGATGATGACACCCCCGCCGGTCGTCCCGCCGACACGGAGCACCATGCCGATCCCGACCCCGATCATGATTCCGGCATAGACGGCCGCAAGCAGTTTGTCCTCGGCAGGGCTGCCCCAGTCATGTGTCAGACTGAGGAAGAATGACGTCGCGATGACGGCGATGACCGAATAGACCATTGTCCGACGGTCGAGCAGCTTATAGCCGACGATAAAGAGAATCCCGTTCCCGATGATCGACGTGAGCCCGAGGTCCCAGCCGAAGACGTAGTACAGGATGATCGTGACCCCGAGCAGGCCACCTTCCGAGAAGTCGTTCGGTACGGTAAAGTAGTTGACCCCGAACGAGAGAATGAAAGAGCCCGCGATAATCCAGGCGATGTCCTTCACCGAGATGGTTTGTAGCTTGCGCCATACTTGTTGGCGCAATAGATGTTGTTGTTGACGTTTCATAAATGTCCTCCCTCCATAGAAAAAAGACCGCGGCAAAAGCCGCAGTCTTAAGATTGTACTGGCTTTGGCGCACCGTCTTTCATAATCGGCAACTTGCGCTCCGCGGCGTTCGCGTAGACGTTTAAGAGTGCCTCTTTTTCCAAATCCCAGTTATATTTCTCACGCGCGGTCTTCGTGTTCTCTTTGACACGCGCATAGAGTGCTTGGTCTTCAATCATCCGGTTGACGCCGTCCGCGATCGATTGTGGATCATGCGAATCGACGAGCACCCCGACATCGTTCCCCGCAACGACCCGTTCGATTTCAGGGAAGTCGCATGAGACGACCGGTACTTCGGCCATCAAATACTCGAACAATTTGTTCGACGAGGCCGAGTAATGGTTGAAGCAGACGTTGTTCAATACTTGGAAGCCTAAATAGGCGTTCATCGTATAGTAAGGTAACGCTTCGACCGGTACTTTGTCAATCATCTTGACGCGGTCGCCGACCCCTTCCGTCTCGATCAACTGTTGAATCGTCGGTTTGAGCTTCCCGTCCCCGATCATGACGAGGGTCCCTTCTTTGAAGTCTTTCGCAGCGAGCACGAGCTGTTCGAGACCGCGTCCCGCTTGAATGCCCCCTTGATACAAGAGGATCTTCTCGTCTTTCGGTAAGTCGAGAAGCGCATGCAAGTCCTTACGGAGCGAGAAGTCGAGCGGACGGTAGAACGGATAGTTGTGGAGCACGTACGGATAGAATCCGTACAACTCTTCGTTGTGCGCCGCTCGCGTATGGTTCTCGACCATCATCGTATCGACGAACGGCAAGAGCCAGCCCTCGAGGTTACTTTGAATATAGCCGTAACCCGTACGGTCCGTTTGTACCTCGTGCGAGTCGTAGACGATCCGACCTTTGTTGAACACTTTCCCGGCGAGGAGTGCCTGCGGGAGCGTGTTCAAATCGTTCGCATGGTAAAAGTCATACGATTTTTTCGTCGAAGCGAACACCATCTCGAGCATCGCACTCGCATTGACGATTTGCTTACGCACTTGCGGCAACAAGACCGTCCCGACGGCCGCTCCAAGTGCGAGCATCGTGATCGGCGCGAGTAGGAACAACCCGGCACCGACGAGTCCAGCACCGATTTGGCGGGTCCGCTTCTCGCTCACCCATTGATAGGTCTTCTTCGCGAACTTGAGCGCGTTGACGAGAATCGAAGGTTGACGCTTCACGCGGATGACGCGGAAGCCTTCCGGACGCATCTCTTCTTTTGGAAGCTCTTTATTTTTCGGATCTTGAAGCGCGATCAAATCGACTTCATAGCCTGCCTCGGCGAGTGCCGAGCACTCACGAAGGACGCGCGCATCATTCGTAAAATGGTTCCATACAAACATACATACTGACTTCATCGTGTTTCCTCCATCACTAACTGTTGTACGACTTGATCTAACACGTCGATATTCTCTTCCCAACATAAATTCTCTTTGACGTAACGAATCCCGTTCGCCCCGAGTGCCTCCCGTAAATCCGGTCGGTCGAGGAGCTTCCGCAGGATTCGCTCGATCTCATCGATGTCACGTTTCCGTGACACGTAGCCGACTTCCGCCGCTTCAATGACATTCGCCGCATGGCCTGACACTGCTGCGACAATCGGTTTGCCGACCGCCATATAGTCGATGAGTTTCCCAGGGATGACCGTATCGAACACTTCTTGCTCGATCAGACTGACGAATGCGACGTCCGCATTTTTAATCGCCTGAAACGCCTCTGTCCGTGGCATCGCCTCGAGGAACAAGAAGTTTTGGAAGCCACGGTCTTTGATCGTCTGCTTCAACTCTTCTTTCCGATAGCCGTAGCCGATCAATTTGAAATGGATCCGTGGCTCGTCCCGGAATCGTTCGGCAAGTTCGAGTAACAACGACACATCTTGGGCAAGACCCATGTTCCCGGCGTATAAGATCTCCATCCGGTCGTCCGGTGGAATCGTCCGCTCGAGCGTGCGCTCCGCTTCCCGAATCGAGTTCGGCATGTAGTGAATCTTCTCGTTCGGCACACCGCGCTGACGAAGATAGCTGCGGAATCCTTCCGAGTTGATGATGACTTCATCGGCGACACGGTACAGCCGTTTCTCCATCCAAAACGCTGGCGTGAGCACCCAATCGTACTTGAAGACGCCGACCCCTTTCACCGATTCTGGCCAAAGATCACGGACGTCCAAGATGAACGGGACGCGATACTTTCGTTTCGCGTAAGCACCGACAAACGCCATAAAAAAAGAAGGGGTCGTCGCAAAGACGACGTCTGGCTTCAATTCGAGCTTGCGGACTTCCCGGATTCCTTTGACCATCTGTTCGAGGAACAGGAAGAGACGACTGACCATGTTGGACGTATGCTTCCGTTTCTTCGTGATGAGTCGCTTGATGAACGGTTGGTCGTTCAACTCTTGGTCGTTCCAGAAGCGGTCGTCCTGGTACATATCAAAGCTCGGGTACGAAGGAGCGGCCGTGATGACCTCGACTTCATACCCGCGCTGTTTCATCAAATGCGTAATGTTTTGCATCCGGTTGCCGGCACTGCCGATCTCCGGATAATAGTTTTGACACACCATAAGCATTGTTTTCAAAAATAACACACCTTACTGTTGATCAAGTTCGTCCACGAGCCGTTTCAATAGGGCATGGACGTCATCTTTTAAATCAGGATCGCTGAGCGCGTGGCAAATCGTCGTCTCGACGAACCCGATCGGCTCTCCGACGTCGTAACGTCGACCGTCAAATTCGTAGGCGAAGACCGTCTGCGCCTCATTCAAGCGTGCGATCGCATCCGTCAATTGAATCTCGCCCCCGGCTCCCGCCTCTTGTCCCGCCAACGCCTCAAAGACGTCCGGTTTCAAGATATAGCGACCGAGGATGGCGAAGTTCGACGGGGCCTCATCGATGGGCGGTTTCTCCACGAACGTCCGCACCGGGATGAGCTTCCCTTCGACGGCAAGCGGGTCAATTATACCATATCGGTTCGTCATTTCATACGGGACACGCTGCACCCCGATGATCGAACGATCGTGGGCCTCATATTGGTCGATCAACTGCTTCGTCGCCGGCACATCGGATTCGATGATATCGTCCCCGAGCAAGACGGCGAATGGCTCGTCTCCGATAAACTTCCGGGCGCACCAAATCGCATGACCGAGACCTTTTGGCTCCTGTTGACGTATGTAGTGAATGTTCGCCAAATTCGAGGAATGTCGGACCGATTCGAGCAAGCGCGTCTTCCCTTTCGATTCGAGGTTCTGTTCCAGTTCGAGCGCACGGTCAAAATGGTCTTCAATCGCCCGTTTGTTCTTCCCCGTGACGATGATGATGTCCTCGATGCCTGAAGCGACGGCTTCCTCGACTATGAACTGGATGGTCGGCTTGTTGACGATCGGCAACATTTCTTTTGGCATGGCTTTCGTGGCGGGAAGGAAGCGGGTGCCGAGACCGGCGGCTGGGATGATGGCTTTACGTACTCGCGTCATAAGCATGGGCTCCTTTACTCGTTATGTAGAGAGTATACCCAAATTTTGTGCAAACAGACACAAAAGAGAGGTCATGACAATGTTGTCATGACCAATCGTCATTCCGGTGCGATTTGAGATAGTACCATATGCCGAATCCAATGAGCAATACCAAGAAAAGAAATCCGAGCATCATCACGAAAATCGCCTCCCCATTCATGCTTCATTTTCTATATTCCCGCTTCAGATTGTTTCAGAACCACTTCTGTCCATGCGTTCGAATAAACCGAAGTTCCTCTTGGTAATGATCGTAATGTCCTTCGTCAATCATCTTTTGGAAGGCGAGGTCTCCTTCCGCAGCTTTTCGTTTCATCAACAGACAGAGCGCTTCGATGCGTCGTTGCAACATGTCGAACAAGTCGACCTCCGCTTGATCCCAACCGTAGGCTTCGAGAAACAAAGATACACGCTTGTTATAGATCGCATCATCTCGATCGGCATCATAATAGATGACTTCTCCCGTTTCGGCTTGATGACGACGACTGAGCGGAACGAACGTATAAAGCGCGTAGACGATATCCCAAGCCCGCGGTCCCGGTGCAGCCAAGTCAAAATCGATGACTCCCGCTACCTTTCTTTCATGGAAAATTGTATTGTAGACAGCGAAGTCGTTATGACAGATGACCTCGAACGGTTGTGGTGTATTGTCGAGTGGAGGCCACTCCGATCCCCACTCGAAATCCGCTGTCGCGTCATGTAGCTGACGCATCAGCCGAACCGCGTCTTGAATTGCCTCATCGGACCACATGTAAGACTTCAAAGGATAGTCTGCGGTTTCTCCTTCCAAGTAAGTTAACACTTCTCTTCCTCGATCATCGATTCCAATAAAATGCGGCACTCCGGAAAGTTGCTTTGCCTCCAAGTGACGTAACCATCGATGAATACGCTCGCTGCCTTCCTTTTGAGTGCGATAGACGTAATTCCCTTTTTATAGACAGTTGACACGTTCCCACCGCTCAACCTTTTTTCTTGTTCATTCGATTGATCCATCCAATCTCCCCCTACCCTTTATCAGTCACGTTCAGTATACAGCACGAGGAGGTTCGACACCGAGCGTTCACGCCCGTCGAAGCGGCACCGTGACTCTTGCAGGAAAGCAATCTCGCGGAGACCCCGCAAGCGCATAAGCGCGAGGAGGCTCCGTGGATTGCCTGCAGAAAGCATCGGTGCCGCAAGACGGGTTGACGACCGATCAGTTTTCCCACCGTCGATTAAACGGTTATTCCACACAAAAAAACAGGCCCGCCGATTGGCGAGCCTGAAACAATCAATCAATTATTTTTTAAGGTTGTAGAACGACTTGATACCGTCGTATTTCGCTACATCGCCGAGCATGTCTTCGATGCGGAGAAGTTGGTTGTATTTCGCGATACGGTCTGTACGTGAAAGTGAACCAGTTTTGATTTGTCCAGCGTTTGTCGCAACAGCGATGTCTGCGATTGTCGCGTCTTCTGTTTCACCAGAACGGTGTGAGACGACTGCTGTGTAACCAGCTTTTTTAGCCATTTCGATCGCGTCGAATGTTTCTGTGAGCGTACCGATTTGGTTAACTTTGATGAGGATCGAGTTTGCGATTCCTTTTTCGATACCTTCAGCAAGTTTAGATGTGTTCGTTACGAAGAGGTCATCCCCAACGAGTTGAACTTTGTGTCCGATTTTGTCTGTGAGAAGCTTGTGGCCATCCCAGTCGTTTTCGTCACAACCATCTTCGATTGAGAGGATTGGGTACTTGTCAACGAGCTCAGCGTAGAAGTCTACAAGCTCAGCAGTTGTGAGTGACTTGCCTTCGCCAGCGAGTTCGTATTTACCAGTTGATTTGTCGTAGAACTCAGAAGAGGCAACGTCCATTGCGAGGTAGACGTCTTCACCTGGTTTGTAACCAGCTTTTTCGATCGCTTCAAGGATAACTGTGATCGCTTCTTCGTTAGACTTCAAGTTTGGTGCGAAACCACCTTCGTCACCGACAGCTGTGTTAAGACCCATACCAGAAAGAACTGATTTGAGGGCGTGGAATACTTCAGCACCCATACGGAGCGCTTCACGGAATGTAGGCGCGCCAACAGGCATGATCATGAACTCTTGGAAGTCCACGTTGTTGTCCGCGTGCGAACCACCGTTGATGATGTTCATCATTGGTGTTGGAAGTGTCTTCGCGTTGAATCCACCAAGGTATGTGTAAAGTGGGAGACCGAGCTCATCTGCTGCTGCGTGAGCTGCTGCCATCGATACACCGAGGATTGCGTTTGCACCAAGTTTTGCTTTGTTTGGCGTACCGTCGAGTTCGATCATTTTCGCATCGATTGCGTTTTGGTCGAATACATCGTAGCCGATGAGTTCTGGTGCGATCGTGTCGTTCACGTTCGCAACTGCTTTCAAGACACCTTTACCGAGGTAACGTGACTTGTCGCCATCGCGAAGCTCAACTGCTTCGTGCTCACCTGTTGATGCGCCTGATGGGACGAGGGCACGGCCGAAACCGCCGTCTTCTGTGAAGACTTCTACTTCTACTGATGGGTTACCGCGTGAATCTAAAATCTCGCGTGCGTAAATTTCTGTAATCATTGACATGAAAAATCGCTCCTTTTCGTTTGAAAAATAGTTGTATTATTTTGTAACGATTGACGAACCAGTCATTTCAGCTGGTTGCTCTCCACCGAGAAGGTGAAGAAGCGTTGGGGCGAGGTCGCAAAGTGCGCCGTCGAGAACTGGTTTCAGTTCGACTCCCTCTTTTGTGACGATACATGGAACAGGTTCCGTCGTGTGCGCCGTCATCGGTGAGCCATCCGGGTTCGTGACGATGTCCGCGTTCCCGTGGTCCGCTGTGATGATGGCCGCGCCACCTTTAGCAAGTAATGCGTCCACTACTTTACCGAGGCATTCGTCGACCGCTTCGATCGCTTTCTTCGTCGGCTCAAGCTTCCCTGAGTGACCAACCATATCCGGGTTTGCGAAGTTGATGATGTATGCATCATACTCATCTGACTCGATACGCTCGAGCAAACCGTCTGTGAGCTCATATGCGCTCATTTCTGGTTGCAAGTCGTACGTCGCGACTTTCGGTGAAGGGACGAGGAGACGATCCTCACCTTCGAATGGTTGTTCTTTTTGTCCGTTCAAGAAGAACGTGACGTGTGGGTATTTCTCTGTTTCTGCAGCACGGAGTTGTTTGTACCCTTGTGCAGAGAGCGTTTCCCCGAGTGTGTTTTTCAAATCTTCCGGTGGGAAGACGATATCCGTGTCGACCTCATCCGAGAACTTCGTCATCGAGACGAGCAAGATGTTCTCTGGGTGTTTGCTTGAGAGTTCGAAGCCTTTGAAGCCGACTTTCTCTTTGAACACTTTTGCGAGTTGGATCGCCCGGTCCGGACGGAAGTTGAAGAACATGATGGCATCATTGTCCTGGATTGTCGCGACCGGCTTTCCATCTTTTTCGATGACAGTTGGTAACACAAACTCATCCGTCAAATCGTTCTCGTAAGACTTCTTGAGAACTTCGACTGGGTCCGTGCCAACTTCGCCTTTACCGTTTACGAGGACGTCGTATACTTTCTCGACGCGCTCCCAACGGTTGTCGCGGTCCATGGCATAGTAGCGACCAGACACGCTAGCGACTTGACCGACACCGAGTTCAGCAAGCTTTTCTTCTGTTTCTTTGAGGAAACCAGCTCCTGATTTCGGATCACAGTCACGGCCGTCCGTGAACGCGTGAATGTACACTTTTTCGATGCCGTGGAGTTTTGCGAACTCAACGATGGCAAACATGTGATTGATGTGCGAGTGAATCCCGCCATCTGATACGAGACCCATGATATGGAGGCTCGAATCATGTTTCTTCACATGACCTGCCAAATGGTTCATCGCCTGACGGTCGAATAACGAACGGTCTTTGATTGCGTTGTTCACGCGTGAGAGTGACTGATAGACGACTCGGCCGGCACCGATGTTCAAGTGACCGACTTCCGAGTTCCCCATCTGTCCTTCCGGAAGACCGACGTACTCGCCTTTTGCGTTTAAGAGCGTATGTGGATACTGCTCCCAGTAGCGATCGAAGTTCGGTTTGTTCGCAGCCATGACTGCGTTTCCGAACGATTCGTCACGCATCCCGAAACCATCTAAAATGATGAGTGCGACTGGTCTAGCCATTTAAATCGCCTCCAACAATTTGAGGAACGAAGCGGCTTCAAGTGAAGCACCGCCGACGAGTGCGCCGTCGATATCTTCCTGTGCCATATACTCTTTGATGTTCTCTGGTTTTACAGATCCACCGTACTGGATGCGTACTGCAGCCGCTACGTCTTCACCGTAAAGACCTTTCACCACGTCGCGAACATATTTACAAGAGCTTTGTGCGTCTGCTTCGTCCGCTGATTTCCCTGTACCGATTGCCCAAACTGGCTCATACGCGATGACGAGTTGTTTGACTTGGTCAGCAGAAAGGTCAGCTAGACCGCCTTCGACTTGTGTTTTGATGACTTCTTCGAACTTGTCGCCT
This sequence comes from Exiguobacterium sp. s83, assembly GCF_018617095.1. Taxonomy (GTDB): domain Bacteria; phylum Bacillota; class Bacilli; order Exiguobacteriales; family Exiguobacteriaceae; genus Exiguobacterium; species Exiguobacterium profundum. The sequence continues at coordinate 1,391,382 of NZ_JACSJP010000001.1, forward strand.
TCGCGCTCCTCGAGTGTTTCACCGACACAAACGATTGGCGTAAGACCGTGTTCGAACGCTTTTTTCGTTTTGCTGTTGATGAACGCATCCGACTCACCGAAGTACTCGCGACGTTCTGAGTGACCGAGGATGACGTAAGTCACGCCGAGGTCAGCGACCATCACTGGGCTGATTTCGCCAGTGTAAGCACCGCTATCTTTGTCGTACATGTTTTGTGCACCGAGCTTCAAGTTTGACCCTTTAGCTGCTTCTACCATCGGTGCGAGGAAAAGTGCTGGAGCACCAATCGCTGCATCTACTTTGTCAGTAGATGGGATGTTGTTTTTCACTTCCTCAACGAAAGCAACAGCTTCCGAGAGTGTTTTGTTCATTTTCCAGTTACCTGCAATAATCGGTTTACGCATCGATAACCCTCCTCTAAATTACTTGTCGTTCAACGCCTCGACACCTGGAAGTTTTTTGCCTTCCATGAATTCGAGTGACGCGCCGCCACCAGTTGAGATGTGACTCATCTTGTCAGCAAGACCAAACTTGGCTGCCGCAGCGGCTGAGTCGCCACCACCGATGATTGAGTATGCATCGCTGTCCGCAAGTGCTTGAGCGACACCTTTCGTTCCGTTTGCGTATTTATCGAGTTCGAATACGCCCATCGGTCCGTTCCATACGACAAGTTTCGATTCGCGAATCGCATCCGCGTAAAGTTCGACTGTCTTCGGTCCGATATCGAGACCCATGTGATCCGCTGGGATCGAGTCGATATCGACTGGGCCGACATACGTTTCTTCGCCAAATTCTTTCGTGATGACGCAGTCAACAGGCATCAAGAATTTCACGCCTTTGTCTTCTGCTTTCTTCATGAATTGACGAGCGAGGTCAAGCTTATCCTCTTCAAGGAGTGACGTTCCGACTTCGTGTCCGAGTGCTTTCGAGAACGTGTACGAGAGTCCGCCACCGATGATGAGTGTGTCAACGATGTCAAGAAGGTGGTCGATGACCCCAATCTTATCCGCTACTTTCGACCCGCCGATAATTGCCGTGAACGGACGGTCTGGGTTTGAAAGAGCTTTACCGAGAACTTCAAGTTCTTTTTCCATCAAGAGACCAGCAACGGCTGTGTCCACGTGGTGTGCAATCCCTTCAGTTGAAGCGTGTGCACGGTGAGCCGCGCCGAACGCGTCGTTGACGTATACGTCAGCAAGTGCTGCAAATCCTTTTGCAAGTTCAGGGTCGTTTTTCGTTTCACCTGGGTAGAAACGAACGTTCTCTAAAACGACGACATCGCCTTCAGAGAGGTTAGCGACCGCTTCTTCTGCGACCGGACCGTATGCTTCTTCGACGAGCGGTACATCTTTTCCGATGAGTTCAGCGAGACGCTTCGCTACTGGAGCAAGTGAGAACTCAGGGTTCTTCTCGCCTTTTGGACGGCCGAGGTGGCTCGCAAGGACGAGTTTCGCACCACCGTCAAGCAAGTGCTTGATCGTTGGAAGTGCGGCTTGGATCCGAGTTTCGTCTTGGATGACGCCATCTTTGAGTGGAACGTTGAAGTCAACGCGGCAAAAGACGCGTTTCCCTTTTACATCGATGTCACGAATAGACTGTTTGTTCATAACTTTCGCCTCCATATGTCGTGCGTGTCATTTCATAAATAGAGCGGAGAACAATCTCTTGTTTCCGCTCCTATTTGATTCTATTTAGTTCACGAAATTACTTCGCGATGTTAGCGAAGTGCTTAACTGTGCGAACCAATTGTGCAGTGTAAGACATTTCGTTGTCGTACCAAGAAACTGTTTTAACGAGTTGCTTGTCGCCAACTGTCATTACTTTCGTTTGAGTCGCGTCGAAGAGTGAACCGTATGTGATTCCAACGATGTCAGAAGAAACGATTTCGTCTTCTGTGTAACCGAACGACTCGTTCGCTGCTGCTTTCATTGCTGCGTTTACTTCGTCAACAGATACTTGCTTGTCGAGTACAGTTACGAGCTCAGTGAGTGAACCTGTAGCAACTGGTACACGTTGTGCAGCACCGTCAAGTTTTCCTTGAAGTTCAGGGATTACGAGACCGATTGCTTTCGCAGCACCTGTTGTGTTAGGAACGATGTTCGCTGCAGCTGCACGCGCACGACGGAAGTCACCTTTCGGGTGTGGAGCGTCAAGCGTGTTTTGGTCGCCAGTGTAAGCGTGGATTGTCGTCATGAGACCTTCAACGATTCCGAACTGGTCTTGAAGTACTTTAGCCATTGGCGCCAAGCAGTTTGTTGTACAAGAAGCACCTGAGATAACTGTTTCAGTACCATCGAGGATGTCGTGGTTTGTGTTGTAAACAACAGTCTTCATGTCACCTGTAGCAGGAGCCGAGATCACAACTTTCTTCGCGCCAGCTTTCAAGTGAAGCTCAGCTTTTTCTTTTGAAGTGAAGAATCCAGTACATTCGAGAACGATGTCTACACCGAGGTCTCCCCATGGAAGTTCTTCAGGGTTACGGTTAGCAAGCGTGATCACTTTCTCTCCGTTTACGAGGAAGTGATCGTCGTGTACTTCAACTTCTCCGTCGAAACGACCTTGAGTCGTGTCATACTTGAGAAGGTGCGCAAGCATCTTCGTGTCTGTCAAGTCGTTGATTGCAACAACTTCGATTCCTTCGTTTTTGATGATCTCGCGGAATGCTAAACGACCGATACGTCCAAATCCGTTAATACCAACTTTTACTGCCATGTTAATTTCCTCCTTAGGGTAGAAGCTATTTATTGAAGAGCCAACGGGGGGTCAACTCTTTAATAACAAGTTAATAATTCTTTCGCCGCACCTTCGTCTGTGACGAGGATGATGTTCGACGTGTGTTTCGCATAAGCGGCGATCGCCTGTGCCTTCGATTTCCCTCCGGCAACCGCGATGACGGTATCCATGTCATCCAGCTCTTCGAGTTGGATCCCGACCGTCTTGACGCGATGGACGATCTCACCTTCAGCATTGAAATAATATCCGAATGCCTCGGCGACGGCGTCATGCCGTTCAATCATCCGCAAATGCTCCGGTGATGCGTGACGGCGCTTTGCCATCGTTTCTGCCTCACCAATTCCATGTACCACAATTCGCGCCGCTCTAATCATTTCCAGCACATTTTTGATGCTAGGTTCCTCCACCATCCGGTCGAATGTTTCTTGTGATACTTCATCCGGAATATGTAGAAGATGATAGTCTGCGTGGGCCCGGTCCGCCATGCGTGAACAGACGGTGTTCGCCTGAAGTTCAAGCGTTTCGCCGAGACCTCCACGTGCGGGCACGAAATGCATCGGGCGTTCTTTTTTATCGGGCGACATCATCGCCGCGACCGATGCCATCGTCGTTCCTCCCGTTACCGCAATCACATTATCATCCGGTGCGAGCCGCGCTTTTAGTTGCGTGACCGCCGCCCGTCCGATATCGCGTTGAACCCAGAATGTCTCATCCGAGTCACCCGGTACGATGACGACTTGGCGAACCCCTAATTTCTCTTCGAGCTCTCTTGCCACTTCTGAGATTCCGAGAAGTTCTCCCATGATCTCGTGCAAGTCTCGTAAGACGTTTCGTCCCGTCTCACTGAGGGAAATTCCTTGAGTAGCGACGTAAAGAAGACCTTGATCTTTCAAAAAGTCGACTTCTCGTCTAAGTACCCGTTCGGTCAGTCCCAAGCTCGTTGCGAGTGTCCTGCGGCCAATCGGCTGCATCAAGCGGACATAATGTAAGATATCGTAACGATGTCGGAGCGTATCGAGCAGGTCAGGGACAATTTGCTTCTGAACGTGAATCAGTTGCTGGATCATGCTCATACCCCCTCGACTTTCAGTGTGGACAACTTTTGTCCCACTTTTTTATTTGCGTCCCACCGCTACGAGTTCATCTTATCAATCACTTTTCCGTCTGGCAACCCCTTCAAACGTTTTTTTTCGATGTAAGCGTATACTTAACAAAATCTTCAACTTTGTTGTCATCATATCGCCCTTGACTGATGACCACACCTTCATGTATGAGAACGGGGATTTCAAAGAGGTACTTTGCCTCGAGCACCTCATCCCCGGTGATGTCGACCTGTTCGAGTTCGATCGGGTAATCTTCCTGTAACCATTCGAGCATGACGACCGCCTCGTCACATAGTGAGCAATTGTCACGTTTATATAATGTTAATTTCATTTTCGTCATCCCTTCCATACCTGTCGCTCGCGCTCGCGCGAATTACCGAATCCAAGCTCTTCCCGATAGTTCGTCACCGTCCGCCGGGTCACTTGATAACCGTATCGAATCAATTCATTCGCAAGCGCCTGATCACTTTGTGGTGCCTTCTCTCGTTGAATCAGTTCTGCGAGTGTCCGTTTAATCATAAATGGTGAATGCCCGCGACTTGTAGACCGAACAAAAAAGTGTCGCCATTCCATGATGCCACTCTCGGTCTTGGCGAACTTCCCTTGGATGGCTCGTCCGACCGTCGATTCATGTTTTCCGATGAGCTGCGCGACCGTACGTCGGGTCAACGGATTAAGGACAAGTTCCCCTTTGAGCCACTCGGTCTGACGTGCTTCAATGATTGACCAAATCTCACGCAGCGTTTCGTTCCGCATCGAAAGGGACGTCATCCACCATTTCGCCTCACGGTCATTTCCGACACGCGACTCGTCGAGTTCCGGACTGAGCCACGTCGTGACGAGTGTCCCCTCTTCATAGCGTACCTCGACTTCCGGAAACACGTGACCCGTTTCTTCATATAATAGAGGACGTTTCGGAAGTGTCGCGACGATTCGTTCCAGTCTTGCCAATTCCTCCTCTGAAATAGCAAGAGCAGTCGTCATCTGTTGAGGACTCACCCCACTCTCAATCGCTTCGAATACATCGACGATGCGAGGGTCCTCATGTTCGATCGCATGTCGATATTGACACTCCCGTTCTGTTCTCGCCCCGATCCCCGTCGGTTCAAGAAATAAAAGCGCCTGCCTCGCCTGTTCGATTCGAGTGACGTCGACACCGAGTCGTGTCGCCAACACCTCATTCGCATCCGGCAATAATCCCCGATGGTCGAGCAAGAGGACGAGTTGTCGTCGCAACACTTTCTCATCCTCACTGCCGCTACCCTCATGAATCTGTGTGAACAGCTTCTCCTCAAACGAGCTCGCCGCATCTGCAATCCAATCGACGTCCCCGCTCCCGATGTGAATGTTCGGGTTATGCCGTGCAAGACGCGCCAACCGGAATACGAGCGCGAGACGATCCGCTTCAAGGACCGGTAACCGCTGCACGAGGTCTTGCGTCATCTGTTGTTGCTGAATTTGTTTTTGCTCCTGCCGTTGCATCGTTCTCCCCCCCTCTTTTCTATTGTAGCGAACCCGCTTCCGTCGCGCTCAAAAAAGCTATGCGAACAGGATTGCTTTTTTAATAAAACAAATGTATAATAAATTCGTGTCACAGATATGCACCCGTAGCTCAGGGGATAGAGCACTGGTTTCCGGTGCCAGGTGTCGGGAGTTCGAATCTCTCCGGGTGTATCAGATGTAGAGGTCAGGCAGATTGCCTGGCCTCTTTTTCGTTTCACAACGAGAAAATCGTGGAATAGGTGAAAAACGATGACTATCGTTTGACCATCATTGACTATACAGGTATGATGAAATTACAACCTACATAAAGGAGGCAGATTCAATGTTAATTCCAACAGTTATCGAACAGACAGGCCGTGGGGAGCGCGCGTACGACATCTACTCACGCTTGCTCAAAGACCGTATCATCCTTCTCGGAAGTGCGATTGACGACAACGTCGCGAACTCCATCGTCGCACAGCTCCTCTTCCTCGCAGCTGAGGACCCAGAAAAGGACATCTCACTCTACATCAACAGCCCAGGTGGTTCGATCACAGCGGGTATGGCGATTTATGACACGATGAACTTCATCAAGCCGAACGTGTCGACGATTTGTATCGGAATGGCCGCATCGATGGGTGCCTTCTTGCTCCAAGCCGGTGAAAAAGGAAAACGCTTCGCATTACCGAACGCAGAAATCATGATTCACCAACCGCTCGGCGGCACACAAGGCCAAGCGTCAGACATCAAGATTCACGCAGAACGCATCATCAAGATGCGCGAGAAGTTGAACCAAATCATGGCAGAAAACACTGGACAGCCTCTTGAAGTCATCGAGCGCGATACAGAGCGTGACTACTTCATGGCAGCTGACCAAGCGAAAGACTACGGTCTCATCGACAAAGTCATGACACGTTAATCACACAAAAGACGTTTCCCGTTTGAGCGGGAAACGTCTTTTTCATTCAATCGGCATCCAAATCTCAATGATGTCGTCCGCTCCCCCTTGCCCGTGAATATAGCGCTCGAAGTCGACCGCGTCTCGTAGCGTCACGTCTGGAACGTTTACTAGCTGCTCATACGTCGACGGAATCATCGGGATGCCTCCCTCCACCGTCGCGACGATATAGTTCCCTTCCGTCAGTTCGACACGACGCGCATCTTCTCCCGACACCGGGTTCGTCATGCCCGCGACATAACCGTTCTCCTGCGGGAGACAGACTCCGTACGACTCGTCCGTCGTCAGTTCCGGTTGAAGCTTGGCCCACATATGCGGAATCTCCTCTAACGTACCACCATATCCATAGACGGAAATGGCTTCATTCAATGTCTCATATCTAATCTTCATGTCGTTCCCTCCTGCTTGCATCAATCGAATCTGCCTCTCGATTCGATGAAGTCGTTCGATTTCTACTTGAACTTCATCCAATCGTGTTTCTAACAATGTATCAACCGGTAGACCCGATTGAATTTGTTCGAGACGAAGTCCGATTTGACGTAATCGTTTGATTTCGCTCAACCGTCGAATCTCTTCCATCCCGTACATTCGATACTGATTCTCGGTCCGCGTCGGGCGGACCAATCCGCGCGCTTCATAAAATTTGATCGCCTTGACCGACAATCCGGTCACATGCGCGACTCTTCCGATTGGTATCACCGTTTCCCCACCTCCTACTTTCACTGTACAGCCATCCCTTAGAGGCAGGTCAACCATTAGTTTTCAGGAACCCGGACACCGAAGACGTATCGGCTATCTCCTTGCGACCACTCTCCGCCGACTTCATAGAGATAGATGCCCGGCTTGTCCGGAACGACGAGTTCAGAAGGAACGAGTTCCCCATCCTCGATTCGATTGAAACTCGACGTCATCGGTTCTGCATGATAGACGACATCGATTCGGTCGCCCGGTTTGACGGTGATCAGTTGAAGGTCGTCCGCTTCTGGTAGTCCGTAATCGGCGCACGTCGCTTGATTGCCGGATTCCCAACAGTACGTCGATTGTTCCACTTCCGCAGACACCGAGCCGACACGAACCGTCGGGAGCGGCGGTTTGACACCGTCCTCTCCATCTCCAAATAAGGTCATGGCGAAATAAACGATACCCGCCCCTACAAGTATAAATAGTAAGATCATCCACACACTCCGATTTCGTTTCACGGTCTCATCCCCTTTCTTCACTAGTTCCCTGTCACGAGATAAAATCCCTACTCCAACAAAAAAAGACCCACGTTCGTGAGTCTTGTGCGTCATTTCGGGCGACGCAGTCCTTTCATCATATAACCGCCTTTGAAGTCGATCGGGTCAAATGCGACGAGGAACGCTTTCGGTTCATGTTTCTCGACGAGTTCACGCAATTCTTTCATCCGGGTGCGGGCCGCCAATACGTCAAGACGGTAACGGACCCCGTCACGTCCTTGCCCTTGATAATGCGTGACCCCATATCCGTTGTCACGCATCTGTTGGATGAGCTCCGCCGGATATTCTTTCGTATGGACTTGGATCATGTTGTAACCGATGGCGAGTTTCCGTTCGACGAAACCGCCAAGTAAGATCCCGAGCCCGAAACCGACCGCATACACGATCATCCCGACCGTCGTCAGATCCTGGAACACGATGCCGAGCGCGAAGATATAGATGAGCGTCTCTAGCGTTCCGAATAGACCGGCGATGACGGTCTTCCCTTTCACGAGCATGATCGTCCGGAGCGTCAACACCGGAACGTAGATTAGTTGTAGCAGTAGGATGAGTAAGATTTGACCCATTTGATCGACCTCCGTTCCAATTCATTATCACCACTATTCCAAATTTCTTAGAGAGATGCAACTAAAAAAGGCTGACCGCAGTCAACCTTTTACTTAGTTATCTAGATTCTTTACGCTCGTGAGCAACTCGTAGTCTTTACGAATGACTTCGTAGATTGCGTTCTTGTCCCCGTTCAACAACTCTTCTGCACGAAGCTGGTTCAAGAAGAGGCTTGTGGCAAACGTGACGAGTGCACTTTTCGGAATCCCGATTTCTTTGGCACGCTCTGTGATGACCTGGTCGAGCTTAGCGTCGATCGTGAGCGATAATCTTTTCTTTTCATTCGACATAATGATGAAGCTCCTTTAATTCGCTATTCATAAAACCTATACACAATTGCTTATTATATAGGAAGAATGGTTTTGGTGCAACCGCATCACGAGGATGCGATTTCGTCCCCGCTACGTACGCGCTCGGCAATCTGGTCAATTTTACGAAGTCTATGGTTGATTCCTGACTTCGAAATCGGACCGGACTCGAGCATTTCCCCGAGTTCCTGTAACGAAACGTCCTGGTGTGTGACACGCAGTTCAGCAATCTCCCGCAATTTTTTCGGTAAGACGTCGAGCCCGACCGTCCGCTCCAAGAACTTGATGTTCTCGACTTGACGCAATGCTGCACCGACCGTCTTGTTCAAGTTGGCCGTCTCACAGTTGACGAGACGGTTGACGGAGTTCCGCATATCTTTGATGATTCGTGCGTCTTCAAACTCCAACATACCTCGGGTCGCCCCGATCAGCTTGAGGAAATCTGAAATTTTCTCGCTCTCTTTCATGTACAAGATATGCCCTTTTTTCCGTTCGAGCGTCTTCGCGTTCAACTCGAATCGGTTCGCCAAATCACGTAGCGCCTGGTTATGGTTTTCGTACAAGCTATAGATTTCGAGGTGGTACGACGACGTTTTCGGATGGTTGATCGACCCGCCGGCGAGGAACGCACCACGTAAGTAAGCGCGTGCTAAGTTCTCGTCCCCCGTCATATCCGAGTTCAGTGTCCGGATCATCTCGTAATTCTCTCCGAGGATCTCAAGGTCCCGAAGCATCGTCTCCGCATGCTGTGACACGCGGACGATGTAGACGTTGTTCTTTTTCAAACGCATTTTCTTCCGTACGAACAAGTCTAACGGATGGTCGTAAAGACGTTTCATCAACGAGTAAATTCGACGGGCGATCGAGGCGTTCTCCGTCGAGACATCTAAGGTCATGCCTCGTCCTAGGGCGAGCGAGATGACCCCGTTCATCCGAACGAGTGCCGACAGTTCCGCCTTCGCTTCCGCGTCAGTCACTTCAAGTTGTGTCAATTCTTTCTTCACATCTGATGCAAAGCTCATCGAGTCCCCCTCCTTTCTGTCTTTCCAACAATCTTTATTTCAGTTCCAATTCTTGAAACGAACGTGGCTTCTTGATTCGGAGCACCCGCTGCATGACGAGTCCGGCGATGGCGTCGGAATCATGACGGATATACTCCCGGTTATAATCGACGATGTCCCCAGCGAGAACGTTCGTCCCATAGTTTCGGAGTTTCTTCCGATCGAAGCGGACCTCTTCCGACCCGTCCTCACGATAACGCTCCAAATACTCTTCTTCAATCGGCTCGTTGTTGACGACAATCGTGTCGATCGATGCCTTCCCAAGGTACGACTCGATGACTTTTAAATGTTTCATCGCGTCATAGCCTTTCGTCTCACCTGGTTGCGTCATGACGTTACAAATATAGACGACCGGGACTTTCGAGCGGATGATGGCTTCCCGCACCGCCGAGATGAGAAGGTTTGGAATGATACTTGTATACAGGCTTCCTGGACCGAGCACGATGACGTCCGCCGATTCAATCGCCTCGACGACGCCCGGGGCCGGTTCAATGCCTTCCTCGAGTAAAAACATACGCTTGATCGGTTGCTCATGTAGCGGAATCTTGGACTCCCCTTTGACGATGGTGCCGTCCTCGAACTCGGCGGCGAGGGTCATGAGCGTCTCTGTCACTGGCAACACTTTCCCTTGTGCGTTCAAGAGTTGCGACATGACATCGATCGCTTTGACGAACGAACCCTCACAGATGTGAGTCGCTGCCGTGAGCATCAAATTTCCAAGGGAATGCCCTTCTAATCCATATCCCGTATCGAAACGGTATTGCAAAATCTTATCCATTAACGGCTCAACTTCCGACAACGCCAAAATGACGTTACGGATGTCGCCAGGAGGCAACATATGAAACTCGTCACGAAGACGTCCCGAGCTTCCGCCGTCGTCCCCGACGGTGACGATTGCCGTGATGTCGAGCGGATAATGTTTCAACCCACGAACGAGAGTGGACAACCCTGTCCCTCCGCCGATGGCGACTACTTTCCGGTCTCGTCTCATGTCACTTCTCCTTCGTCGCGTGAACGAGGTCGCGGTGGACCGTCTTCACGTTATAGCGATCAGCAAAGTGCTCCGACACTTTCTCAGCGAAGGTGATCGACCGGTGTTTCCCGCCGGTACAGCCGAACGCCACGACGATTTGCGTCTTCCCTTCCCGTTTATACTGCGGAAGGAGGAACTCGAGCATGTCGATCAACTTCTTATAGAACGCTCGCGCTTCCGGGTGCGACATGACGTACTCTTGTACTTCTGTCGTCTGACCCGTGAGCGGACGGAGCTCAGGGATATAGAATGGGTTCGTGATGAAACGGACGTCGAACAATAAGTCGATATCGAGCGGCACTCCGTGTTTGAAACCGAACGACATGAAGTTGACTGTGAACGGGATCCGTTCTTCGTTGAACTGTTGGAGGATGCGGTCCTTCAACATCTGTGGCTTCAAGTCGCTCGTATCATACAACGTGTGGGCCCGGTCACGGAATCCTTCTAACAGTTCGCGCTCCATCTTGATGCCGACGAGTGGCGCATCTTCCGGTGCGAGCGGATGGGACCGTCGCGTCTCCTTATAACGGCGAACGAGCACGTCGTCCCGCGTCTCTAAATACAACAGGTGCGGATGCACGTTCTTCTTTTCCAAATCGTCGATGACGATGAACAAGCTATCGATAAAGTCTCGTGTCCGTGTATCGATGGCGACCGCGATTTTCGGTCGGACCGAGCTGATGACATCAATCAATTGTGGTAAGAGTACCGGTGGCAAATTGTCGACGCAGAAATAGCCGAGGTCCTCGAAACTATTCATGGCGACCGACTTCCCAGCCCCGCTCATCCCACTGATGATGATCAATTCTTCTAATCCTTTAAAGTCTTCCATCTCGCTGACGCCCCCTTAAAATTGACAACCGAGCCGTGTGTGTAGCTCTCTTCATCTAGTATAACGAACGTCCGAAAAAAAGAGAAGGACCGCGGTCCCCCGCAGTCCTACCTTCTTGAATCATGCGTTTTGTTCTTGCAACGATTCGAGGAGTCCCTCGATGAAGTGTTGAGCATTCTGAGCGGCAATCGATCCGTCGTTCGTCGCTGTGACGACTTGACGAAGCGTTTTCTCGCGAACGTCGCCGGCAGCGAAAATCCCTGGGATGTTCGTTTCCATCGCCTCGTTCGTGACGATGTATCCTTGCTCGTTCGTGATGCCGAGGTCTTGGACGAACCCGGTGATCGGGTTCATGCCGATATAGATGAAGACGCCGTCGATCTCGTGGTCTGTCTCAGTCCCGTCAATTGTGCTGACAAGACGAGCCCCACCGACTTTCCCGTCTTTCTCTGTGATTTCTTTCAACGTGTGGTTCCAAATGAAATCGATCTTCTCATTGTCGAACGCACGTTTTTGAAGAATCTTCTGAGCGCGAAGCTCATCGCGACGGTGAACGATCGTCACCTTGTTCGCAAAGCGTGTCAAGAAGACACCTTCTTCAACAGCCGAGTCGCCACCGCCGATGACGAACAAATCTTTCCCTTTGAAGAACGCTCCGTCACATACCGCACAATACGATACGCCACGGCCACCGAGTTCTTCTTCTCCCGGTACGCCGATTTTCTTATACTGAGCACCAGAGGCGAGGATGATTGCACGTGCTTTATAGTCACGGTTGTGCGCATGGACGATTTTATATTGTGTTTCATCCGAGATGCTTTGCACGTCCCCATATGCATACTCCGCACCGAACGCTTTCGAATGGTCGAACATTTTTTGAGACAAGTCAGGACCAAGGATGCTGTCATAGCCCGGATAGTTCTCAATGTCTTCCGTGTTTGCCATCTGACCACCTGGAATCCCGCGTTCAATCATAAGTGTTGAAAGGTTCGCTCGTGAAGCATATAGCGCAGCGGTCATTCCGGCAGGACCGGCACCGATGATAATGACGTCATAAATTTTTTCTTCTGTCATGTTGATTCCACCTCTGCAAGAAATTGATTGCCTTTAGTATAAGAAACCTGTAAGGGTATCGTCTATCTTTATGCTTGTTCGAGTGTCCGTTTGAACGAACGGACCGTCTCTGTCAACGTGTCGACCGAGAGATGGAAGGCGTTCGCACAATTTTCGAGAATCAATGCGTCCCGTTTCGTATAAAACATCCAGACGAGCGCAACGGCCGATGCCGTTACGTCCATGAATGATTCATCAGACAACAGAAGCGTCGCGAAACGTTCATAGAAGTCGCCCTCTAGGCTCATCCGTTCCGCTTCTGATACATGTGCTTCAGCCAAGACGAGCGCATCAAACGCACGCTTGATCCGGACGTCTCCTTTGAACGGTTGCTGACAAAGGTCGGCACGACACATCTCTGCGAACGCACGGACCGTCCCGTTTTCCGTCACCGCATTCGTGAGCGCAAGCGCTTCGAACGCTTCGTCATCTTTTAAGTTGGCGATGATTCGGATAATCTCGATTCGAGCCAAGTCGCTCTCTTGACGCAATCCTTGGACGAGCGCCGAACGAAATTCGAGGTTTTCTCGAATGTCGAAGCTTTGTTTCTCTTCAAACTGTTTCATCTCTTCATTGTTCAAGTAGGTGGCTGCCTCTTCAAGTCGTCCTGTCTTATAGGCAGACACGCTGAGCCAATGCCCAAACAGTGGGTCCCCACGGAATCCGCGGTCTTTCAATAGACGCAGTTCTTCATATGCACGGTCGTAATGTCCGACAAGCGCGAGTGTCGTCGCCAATTTATAACGTAAGTCAAATTGGAGTGGACGGACACGTGTAAGCGGTGTCGACAACTGAAGGGCCACTTCCGATTGACCCGCTTCATGGAGCAAGAGAATCGTGTTCAAGATTGCATGCAAGTTGCCAGGATTTTGGTCGAGCACGTATTCGAGCGTCCGGAATGCCGCTTGGTCATCACCAAGGTAAAAATTGACGACCGACAGATTGTTGTATGCTGGCCAAAACGATGGATATTGACCGATGAGACGCTCGAGTGTCGCCTTTGCCGCAAACAATCGTCCTTTATCGATTTGACGCTGCGCTTCCGTATGCCACGTGATCAATTCGTCTTCTTCCTCGTCCTCGAGCTCTTGTTCGAGTTCGATCAGTTCAAGAAGGGATTGCACAGCTTCCGTGAAGTGACCTTTTGTGTCACGGGCGAGATATTCGGATGCATAGTGCGCCGCTTCCTCATATTGAGAGACATAGGCACAGTTGCTTGCTAAGTGATACAGTGCCTCTGTTGCGGTCTCATCGAGCTCTAATACTCGTTTCCACACGTCATTGGCGTGGTAGACCTCCCCTACTTCAAATAACAGTTCTGCGTACTGTTTATGATAGTCGACGCGATGCGTGGCTGCCGCTGTCGCTTCAGCCATGAAAAAAGTCGCTTCATCCAGGCGACCTTCACGTAACGCACGACGACCTCTATAGTAGTGGAGCTCCGCAGCGAGCGGAGATTCTGGTTCGGGTAGCGTCATTACTGCTTCATAGTTCGCTTCCATATTCTAAATCCTCCACATCATCTCTAAATCTTTTTTAGTTGCAGGGATAAGAATACCGCACTCGAACAACGAGGGCAACTGAAAAAGTTAAAAAAAATTGCGACTATATTCCCTCTATAATGAATATTTTTTACTAGGTTCAAAAATTGTTTTTGAACGAAAATATGATGGCTTCATTTCTGTACATTTATCCATGAAAAAGCGGCATCTCTTTAAAAAAAAGTGATACCGCTCAAGTATTATTGATTCTGTACGAACAAAATGCTCATGAAAACATTTTGCGAAAAATTGTGTCAAATATGTGTCAACGATTGAAGCTTTGAACCGATGACCCGCTCTCCTGGTAAGACGTCACGGTGCACCACCGCGCCCGCGCCGATGACGGCACCGTCCCCGATGGTTACCCCTGGCAGGATGGTAACGTTCGCACCGATTAATACGCCATCACCGATGATGACGTCCCCGATCCGATACTCGTCTACGAGATACTCATGACAGAGAATCGTCGAATTGAATCCGATGACCGTATTGCGACCAATCGTGATACGTTCCGGGAACATGACGTCCGGTGTGACCATGAGAGCAAGGGCACTATATTCTCCGATATTCATCCCGAGGAACGTCTGGTAAAGCCAACGCTTTGCCTTCACCGACGGAAAGTAACGACCGACCAGAACGACCGTCGTGTTTTTGAAGACACGCAGAAAGCGAATCGTCTGATACATTTGCCAAAGCGGATTCGGTCCCTCGATGTGATATCGTGTCGTCTTACGCATGAATACTGACCTCGTCTAGCCACGCCTCGAAATGTTCCATCGAGTCGATGATGACGTCCGGTTCGAGCGATTCGAGGAATGGACGCCCTTTGAGGGCCCAGCCTACAGCGACCGTCTTCGTTCCGGCATTTTTCCCGCTGAAGATATCCGTGTCGTTGTCTCCGACCATGACGGCGCGTTCTGGTGACGAACCGAGCGCCTTGAGCGCACGTTCGACCGGTTCGGCGTGAGGTTTTTCGTTCTCGACGTCATCCGCCGTCACGACGACATCAAACAAGTGGTCGATGTTGAACAATCGAAGCCCGCGCTCGACGACCGGACGACCTTTCGACGTGACGACGCCCATCTTGTATCCTTTCTCATGGAGGCGGTATAGCCCTTTGATGACCCCTGGATACTCCGCGACGAGTTGGTCATGCATGGCGATGTTGAAGCTCCGATAGAAGGCTTGCATCTCTTTCCATTCCGGCTCGTTGAGTTCACGGAACGACTTTTCGAGCGTTGGTCCGATGAATCGATAAATGTCTTCATCCCGATACGTTTGCTCTGGGAAGTAGTAGTCGAACGTATGGCGGAAACTCGCGATAATGAGCGGGTTCGTATCGAGTAATGTACCGTCTAAATCAAATAAGAGCGTATCCATTAATCAAACAATCCTTTCTCTGATGGGTCGTTGTACCGTTTCGCGTTGCGGCGAAGGATCATCATGACGATACCGAATAAGATCAAGGCGATCGACACCATTTGGGCCGCACGCAAATCTCCTGACATGAGACTGTCCGTACGAAGTCCCTCGATATTGTAGCGACCGATTGAGTACCAGATGAGGTACGACAAGAAGATATAACCACGTCGTGGATTGCCAATCATGCGCCACGCGACGAGAAGGATGACCCCGATGATATTCCATACACTTTCATATAAGAAGGTCGGGATATAATAAGTCCCATCAATGTACATCTGATTGACGATCCAGTCTGGTAGCATGAGCGTATCTTGCAAGAAACTACGCGTCGTCTCGCCACCATGTGCCTCTTGGTTCATAAAGTTTCCCCAACGCCCAATGGCTTGTCCAAGAAGAAGCGATGGCGCCAAGATGTCCGTCACTTTCCAGAACGACATCGACTTTCGCATACAATAGACGATGACGACAAGGAGAGCACCGAAGATGGCTCCATGAATGGCAATCCCACCTTGACGAATGTCGATGATTTGTCCGAGGTTCTCTGAATAATAATCCCATTGGAACGTCACGTAATAAATGCGCGCGAAGACGATGCTGATCGGAATCGACCAGATGACGACATCCACGAGTCGTTCTGAATCATAATTGATACGTTTTGCTTCGTATAAGGCGAGGACGAGACCAAGCATCGCCCCAAAGGCGATAATCATGCCGTACCAATAGATTGGCAAAGAGCCAATCTCAAACGCCACACGATCAAATGTCGGTTCTACCATGCTCACAAGTCTCCTTCAGTATCCTGAATCGCGTTCGCGAGACGTTCTGCGAACTCTTCAGCCGTATTGATTCCCATATTTTGCAGACGATAGTTCATCGCTGCGACCTCGATGATGACTGCCAAGTTTCGACCAGGTCGAACGGGGATGGTCAAGAGAGGAACTTCACTGTCGATGATTTTCATCGTATTGTGGTCGAGTCCGACACGGTCGTATACTTTGCCCGCGTCCCAGTTCTCCAAGTTGACGATGAGACTGATCTTTTTATGCGACCGAACCGCACCCGCACCGAACAACGTCATGACGTCGATGATGCCAATCCCACGAATCTCGAGCAGGTGACGAATGAGCTTCGGTGCTGATCCGACGAGGAGATGGTCCCCCGTTTGACGAATCTCGACTGAATCATCGGCGACGAGGCGGTGCCCCCGTTTGACGAGTTCAAGTGCCGTCTCAGATTTCCCGACACCACTCTGGCCCTTGATGAGGACACCGACACCGTAAATGTCAACGAGCACGCCGTGCATCGCTGTCATCGGTGCGAGTTCCATCTCTAGGAAGTTCGTGATTTGTGATTCGATTGAGGTCGTCACCGCATTCGTCCGCATGAGCGGGACGTTTGCCGCTTCCGCTTCTTCTTCGATTTCTTTTGGAATATCAAAGCCACGCGTGATTAAAATTCCTGGCGTCTGTTTCGTACACAAGATTTTAGCGCGCTCACGACGCTTCTCTTCCGAGAGGCTCGCGTAGAATGTCAACTCCGTCTTCCCAAGCACTTGCAGGCGGTTTTTGGCATAGTGCGTATAATAGCCGGCAAGGACGAGACCCGGTCGACTCAGGTCGGGTGTGGCGACCGGACGATGAAGTCCTTCCTCTCCCGCAATGATTTGAAGTTTAAAACGCTCAACAACTTGAGCGGTACGTACGATATTTTGCATGAGTATCTGCCCCTTTCACGCTCATTATTGTATCATAGCTCTTTCTAAGACGGGCTAGGGAAGTGATGAAGAACGTGTCAAAAAATTGTTGAAACCATCCTATTACGCCGTTCGTATGTAGGGTATAGGCTTACTAGGAGGTGGAATAATGGGAGGTTTATTCGGAATTGTCATCTTATTTGCGCTAGTGATTGGAATTGGGTCACTCGTTTACATCATCAAATCATTGATCGATATGTGGAAAGAATATGCCGCAACGAAAAACGAGACGATCTTGCTCTTGTTCATCTTGAACATCATCGGATTCTTCTTGTCCGGAGCGCTCATCTCCATGATTGTCGCCATCATCTTCTATTGGAATCGCTCGAAGTCGATGCGCCTTCTTGGAATCATTCTCTTGATTGCCGGACCGGTCCTCTTCATCGTGTTCGCTATCAGCGCCTTCACTTTGTTTGATACGCAGATGATGGATTGGCAACAGATGGAGTACGAAATGAATCTATAATCAAAAAATCCCGAAGGCTCAGCCTTCGGGATTTGCTTATTGTTGATGGAACGGATTGTTCAAATCGCCCGGGTCGACGGGATCGACCGGGTCAGCCGGTTCTACTTTATCCTCATCAAGGAATGTGGATGGCGTATAGACCGAACCGTGCTCCAAATCGATCGTACCGGTACGCGTCCCCGCCTCGACTTCGATGCGAGGGGTTTGACCACGACCCGACAAGAATTCCAGACGACGCTGTGCGACGTCCTTACGGTCACGGATGATTTCGAGCTCATCGAGCAAGCAGTGCAGACCACCGAAGTTCGTCTCGAGCTCCCCTTCGACCTCGACGCCATGTGGTAACACGAGTCGAATGTTTCCGGCGAGTGACGCGAGTTCAAACTTCGCAGGACGAGCTGTCGCCAGTTCCGCGCGGATGTTTCCGTTCCCGGTCTTGAGGGAGGCTTTATCGTACTTCCCACCGACGATGACGGCACCGTTTCCGGTCCGAACGTGAACGAGTTCCGCTTCGACACCTTCGACCTCGACCGTCCCATTCCCAGTGTTCAGTAATAGTTCGGATGCATGCACGTCATGGAGCACGACACGCCCGTTTGCGGTTTGCACACGAACGTTCTCGACATCGAGACCATCGGCCCGGACTTCACCGTTCAACGTTTGAACAAGAAGATGGTTGAAATGGTGGTGCGGGACGTACAGTTCCACGTGGGCCCGGACGAGTTTATCACGGAGCGAAACGACGAGACGATCCCCGATGACAGAGTGCTTAACCGCAGACTGTAACTGTTCGAGCGCCTTATCCGCGTCTTGTTGGCGGAGCGGACGACCCGTGACAATCAGTTCACAATCTTCGGCATCAGACGAAACAATTGTCGCCGACGCGTTGAACAGGTCGAGCGAGATATCGCTACCTGTGAACGGGAACGACTTCGAATACGTCACTTCCGGACCAAAGTTCGAGCTGAATGAAAAGTCGCTGTCGCGAAGTTTCGTCACGAGCCCTTCCACTGCCGATGTCAGTTTCGTTGTGAGCGATTCAACCGAATAGGCATCGACCTTTTCTGTATCCTGTCGCTCTTCAAGCGTTTGAACCTGTTCCGGTTCAAGTCGCTCGAGACGTTCGAGTTGCGTCATCGCCTCCTCGATCGTCATCTTGCCTTCCTTCACTTGCTGGAGAATCAGTTCACGCATTTCTTGTTTCACGTTCGTTTTCCCCCTTCAATTTGGTTGCACGTCAATTACCTTCCCGTTTCTCACCATTTCTATACTTATTTCTTTTTTCCTGCTTTCGGTTTCACTCGGGCTGCATCTCGTTCGAGAACCGGCTTCAAATACTTACCGGTATACGAGCCTGAC
This sequence comes from Exiguobacterium sp. s83, assembly GCF_018617095.1. GTDB lineage: Bacteria > Bacillota > Bacilli > Exiguobacteriales > Exiguobacteriaceae > Exiguobacterium > Exiguobacterium profundum. The sequence continues at coordinate 1,410,390 of NZ_JACSJP010000001.1, forward strand.
ACTTCCGCGACTTCTTCTGGTGTCCCCGTTGCGACGATGAGTCCGCCACCATCTCCACCCTCTGGTCCGAGGTCAATCAAATAATCGGCCGACTTGATGACATCGAGGTTATGCTCGATGACAAGCACCGTGTCCCCGTTCTCGACAAGACGTTGCAACACTTTCAACAAGCGCGCGATGTCGTCGACGTGAAGACCGGTCGTCGGTTCGTCCAGAATATAAATCGTTTTCCCGGTCGACCGTTTATGAAGTTCCGAAGCGAGTTTGACACGCTGGGCTTCCCCACCCGAAAGTTCCGTCGCTGGCTGACCGAGTTTCATATAGCCAAGACCGACGTCATAAATCGTTTGAATCTTCCGCTTGATTTTCGGAATCTTGTCAAAGAATTCGAGTCCTTCCTCAATCGTCATATCAAGGACGTCTGCGATCGTCTTCCCTTTGTACTTCACTTCGAGCGTTTCACGATTATAGCGTTTCCCGTGACAGACCTCACACGGAACGTAGACGTCAGGAAGGAAGTGCATCTCGATTTTGATGATCCCATCCCCACGACATGCTTCACAGCGCCCGCCTTTAACGTTGAAACTGAAACGTCCCTTCTTGTAGCCGCGCATCTTCGCTTCATTCGTCGAGGCGAAGACGTCACGAATATCATCAAAGACACCCGTATACGTGGCCGGGTTCGAACGAGGGGTCCGTCCGATCGGGGATTGGTCGATATCGATGACCTTATCGATATGCTCAAGTCCTTCAATCTTCTTGTGCTTGCCTGGCTTCGCTTTGGCCCGGTTCATATTGTGCGCGAGCGATTTATAGAGAATCTCATTGATGAGGGTCGATTTACCCGATCCCGAGACCCCTGTTACGGCAACGAACATCCCGAGTGGAATGGAAACGTCGACGTCTTTTAGGTTGTTCTCTTCTGCTTTGACGATCTTTAAGAAACGTTCGTCTGGCATCTTCCGTTCAGCCGGAAGTGGGATGAACTTCTTCCCAGCAAGATATTGACCGGTGAGCGAGTTTTTATTTTTCATCAGTTGTTTCGGCGTCCCGGCCGCAATGACCTGTCCGCCATGTTCTCCTGCGCCTGGTCCGATATCGATCAAGTAGTCGGCTTCCATCATCGTGTCCTCGTCATGCTCGACGACGATGAGCGTGTTGCCGATGTCCCGCATCTGTTTGAGGGTCGAAATCAACCGATCGTTATCACGTTGATGAAGACCGATGGATGGTTCGTCAAGGACATACAAAACACCCGTGAGACGAGACCCAATTTGTGTCGCGAGACGAATCCGCTGCGCCTCCCCACCCGAGAGTGTTCCAGCGGCACGAGAGAGCGTCAAGTAGTCGAGACCGACGTTATTCAAAAAACTGAGTCGTTCCCGAATCTCTTGGATGATGAGACGGGCGATGGCGATCTCTTTCTCGCTCAACTGCTCGTTGAGTCCTTCAAAGAACGCGAGTGCGTTCACGACCGATTTCTCCGTCACTTGCCCGACGTGCTGACCCGTGATCTTGACGGCGAGCGACTCTTCTTTCAAGCGATAGCCGTGACATGTCGGACACGCATGTGTCGCCATGTACATTTCCATCTGCTCACGGATATAGTCGGATGTTGTCTCCCGGTAACGGCGCTCGATGTTACGGAGCACCCCTTCAAAGAAAATGGTATTCGTCCGCACTTGACCGAAGTCGTTCTCGTAGCGGAAGAGGAACGATTCCTCCGAAGATCCGTTCAAGACGAGGTCCTGATCACGTTTTGATAGGCGCTCGAACGGCACGTCCATGTCGATGTTGAAATGCTGGCACATCGCAGCCAAAAGTTGTGGATAGTACTGGGAACTTGTCGGTTGCCATGCGGCAATCGCCCCCTCCTTCAACGTCTTCGACGGGTCCGGGATGACGAGTTCTGGGTCGACGTCTAGTTTCGTCCCAAGACCATCACACGTCGGACATGCACCGAATGGCGAGTTGAATGAGAACATCCGAGGTTCGAGTTCGCCGATGGAGAACCCGCAGATCGGACAGGCGTGATGCTCACTGAAGAGAAGCTCGGTGCCATCCATCTTATCGATAATGACACGGCCGTCCGCAAGACGTAATGCCGTCTCGAGTGAGTCGGCGAGGCGCCCTTCGACGTCAGGTCGGACCACGAGGCGGTCGACGACGACTTCAATCGAATGCTTCTTGTTTTTATCGAGCTCGATCTCATCCGTCAATTCAATTGTTTCACCATTGACACGGACACGAACAAATCCTTCTTTTTTCAAGGAGTCGAATACTTTCACGTGCGTCCCTTTTCGACCCGATACGATTGGCGCAAGAATTTGGAGTCGCGTCCGTTCCGGCAATTCCATCACCTGGTCGACCATCTGTGAGATCGTTTGACTCGAGATCTCGATGCCGTGGTTCGGACAGACCGGCTTCCCGATTCGTGCGAACAATAGACGAAGGTAATCATAAATCTCGGTCACCGTCCCGACCGTCGACCGTGGGTTACGACTCGTCGTCTTCTGGTCAATCGAGATGGCCGGACTGAGCCCTTCAATCGTATCGACGTCTGGCTTATCCATCTGTCCGAGGAACTGTCGGGCATATGCGGATAAGCTCTCGACGTAACGACGCTGTCCTTCCGCATAGATCGTATCGAACGCAAGTGACGATTTCCCGGAGCCGGACAAGCCCGTCAAGACGACGAGCTGGTCACGTGGGATATCGATGTCAATATTTTTTAAGTTGTTGACGCGTGCCCCTTTGATGACAATCGCATTTTTCTTTTCAGCCATTTAATTCCCTACCTTCAACTCCAAGATTAAGTCACGCAATTCGGCCGCACGTTCGAACTGGAGGTCGCGCGCCGCTTGCTTCATTTCTTCTTCCAACTTGGCAATCGCCGCCTCGCGTTCGGCCGGCTTCATCGTACTGAGCGATTCGAGTGCTTCCTCTTCCGCCTCGACCGTCGCCCGAATGACCCCTCGGACGTCCTTTCGAATCGTCTGCGGGATGATGCCATGTTCTTCATTATAAGCCTGTTGAATCGACCGACGACGATCCGTCTCTTCGATGGCCCGCGCCATCGAGTCGGTCACCTTGTCCGCGAACAGGATGACGTGTCCGTTCGCATTACGCGCCGCTCGACCAATCGTCTGGATGAGCGAGCGATCCGAACGAAGGAACCCTTCCTTGTCCGCATCGAGGATCGTCACGAGACTGACCTCTGGAATATCGAGACCCTCCCGCAACAAGTTGATCCCGACGAGCACGTCATACTTCCCGAGCCGAAGGTCACGAATGATTTCGATTCGCTCGAGCGTCTTGATCTCAGAGTGCATATAGTTGACCTTGATTCCCGCTTCGCGTAAGTAATCGGATAGGTCCTCTGCCATCTTCTTCGTGAGCGTCGTCACGAGCACGCGCTCGTCGCGCTTGATGCGTTCGCGAATCTGATCCATCAAGTAGTCAATCTGACCTTTGATCGGATGAATCTCGATTGTCGGATCAAGTAACCCGGTCGGACGGATGATCTGCTCAATCATGTTCGGCGTATGTTCGAGTTCGTACGGACCTGGTGTCGCCGAGATGAAAATTGCTTGTGAGACTTTCTTCTCGAACTCATCGAACTTGAGCGGACGGTTATCCTTCGCCGAAGGGAGACGGAAGCCGTGATCGACGAGCACTTGTTTCCGTGCCTGATCCCCGTTGTACATCCCGCGTACTTGCGGGAGCGTCACGTGCGACTCATCGGCGACGAGTAAGAAGTCTTCTGGGAAGTAATCGAGTAGCGTATACGGAGTCGAGCCTTCTGGCATCAAGTTCAAGTGGCGCGAATAGTTCTCGATTCCTGAACAATACCCCATCTCACGCATCATTTCCAAATCGTAATGCGTTCGTTGCTCGAGTCGTTGCGCTTCTAGGAGCTTCCCTTCTTCGCGGAACTTCTCAAGTTGTTCCTCAAGTTCCGCTTCGATGTTGACGATTGCCTTTTGCAATTTTTCGTCGCGTGTGACGAAGTGGGATGCCGGGAAGATGGCGACGTGATCACGGTCTGCGATGATTTCACCCGTCAACGGATCCATCTCACGGATACGGTCGATCTCGTCTCCGAAGAACTCGATGCGCATGCAGTGTTCGTCACGCGATGCTGGGAAGATCTCGACGACGTCCCCGCGGACACGGAAACGTCCACGCTGAAAATCGATATCGTTTCGTTCATATTGAATGTCGATGAGTTTACGTAACATCTCGTCACGTCCCATCTCTTTCCCGACGCGAAGGCTCAAGACGAGGCTCCGATATTCTTCCGGGTTACCGAGACCATAAATACAGGAGACAGATGCGACGATGATGACGTCATCGCGCTCAAAGAGAGCCGACGTCGCCGAGTGACGCAGCTTATCGATTTCATCATTGATTGAAGCATCCTTCTCAATGAACGTATCCGTCGACGGCACGTACGCTTCCGGTTGATAGTAGTCATAGTAACTGACGAAGTACTCGACCGCGTTGTTCGGGAAGAACTCTTTGAACTCCGAGTAGAGCTGACCGGCGAGCGTCTTGTTATGGGCGAGGACGAGTGTCGGCTTCTTTACTTCTTGAATGACGTTCGAAACGGTAAACGTTTTACCCGTACCCGTTGCACCGAGGAGCGTCTGATACCGGTCACCTCGATTTACACCTTCGACAAGCTGTCGAATCGCTTCAGGCTGGTCGCCTCCTGGTTGAAATTCAGATTGTAATGCAAACGGAATCGATTCCATAAGATACTCCTCACCTTCTCATTTCATAAGTGTCTTGATTATACCATAGACACGAACAAATATTCGCTTATTAGTTTGTAGGTTAATTCATTTTATTTCTTTTTTTCATTCAATCCATTGTTCATTTCTTTTTCCTTTACTGTCTCAAAAGAAACATCTTGTTCCATCCAAATCATCACATCAAGATTTCAACAGAATCACTTTTGTGGCATAAAGCATTGCACTTTTCAGATTGGACTATGTCCCTAGTAAATTGGAATGCTTGAAATATCCGAAAAAACCATCCACTTCGTGAACGTTTCGCTCTGCTTCTTAATTCTTTTGCGAAGTTTACAGCTGTAAATGTGAACATTTGTAGGAAAAAAGTAGGATTTTTAAAAAACACTGTTTTAAAACGCTTACATTTTGGGCATATAATGAAGTGGTAAGTCAAATTGCATAAGGGAGAAAGGGGAGTATCACATGTCAGCATTTGTCAGTGAAATTATTGGTACGATGCTATTGATTCTGCTCGGTAACGGTGTCGTCGCCGGCGTCGTCCTCCGCCATTCCAAAGCGGAAAACTCTGGCTGGATTGTCATCACAATGGGTTGGGGTCTTGCCGTTATGGTCGGGGTCTACGCAGCCGGAATTTACGGAGGCGCTCACATCAACCCTGCCGTCACGATTGGTCTCGCGACAGCAGGCGAATTCCCATGGGCTGATGTCCCACTTTATATCCTCGCTCAGTTTATTGGAGCCATCATCGGGGCATGTTTGGTTTATGTCCACTACAAGCCGCACTATGATGCGACAGACGATCCTGGTTTAAAACTGGCGACGTTCTCGACAGCTCCAGGTATTCGAAGCACGCCGTACAACTTGATTGGTGAGATTATCGGAACATTCGTCCTTGTCTTTGCATTGTTGTCATTCGGGGCAAACACATTCGCAGACGGACTCAATCCACTCATCGTTGGTTTCTTGATTGTATCGATTGGTCTTTCGCTCGGTGGTACGACGGGATATGCGATCAACCCGGCACGTGACCTTGGGCCACGTATCGCACACGCATTCCTTCCAATTAAAGGAAAAGGATCTTCAGATTGGGGTTATTCATGGATCCCGGTCGTCGGTCCGATTATCGGTGCGATTATTGCCGCACTCATCTACGGTATTCTCGTCCCTTAACACATAATTTTGAAGGAGGAAATCACATATGGCGAAAGAAAAACGTTATATTTTAGCATTGGACCAAGGAACGACAAGTTCACGAGCAATCATCTTTGATCATGATGGAAAAATTGTCACAGTCGCACAGCGCGAATTCAAACAATACTTCCCGAAACCAGGCTGGGTCGAGCACAACGCCAATGAGATTTGGGGGTCTGTCCTCGCCGTTATGGCGGAAGCGTTCGGTTCTGCTGATATCGACCCGAATGAGATTGCCGGAATCGGGATCACGAACCAACGTGAAACAGCTGTCGTTTGGGAGAAGGAAACAGGACGCCCTGTCTATAACGCCGTCGTCTGGCAATCCCGTCAAACCGCCGACATCTGTGAAGAGCTGAAAGCAGCCGGTCATTCCGATATGGTCCGCGACAAAACAGGTCTCCTCATCGATGCCTACTTCTCAGGAACGAAAGTCAAATGGATTCTTGACAACGTCGAGGGTGCACGTGAAAAAGCTGAGAACGGCGAACTCCTCTTCGGGACAATCGACACGTGGCTCATCTGGAAACTCTCTGGTGGAAAAGCACACGTAACCGATTATTCGAACGCATCGCGTACACTCATGTACAACATCTACGAGCAGAAGTGGGATGACGAGTTACTCGACATCTTGACAGTGCCAAAATCAATGCTTCCTGAAGTCAAACCGTCAAGTGAAGTCTATGCGAACACGATTCCATACCACTTCTTCGGATTCGAAGTCCCGATTGCCGGAGCTGCAGGTGACCAACAGGCCGCCTTGTTCGGACAAACTTGCTTCGAAAAAGGTGAGGCGAAAAACACGTATGGAACAGGTTGTTTCATGCTCATGAACACGGGAGAAGAAGCCGTCAAATCTGATCACGGTCTCTTGACGACAATCGCTTGGGGCTATAACGGGAAAGTAGAATACGCGCTCGAAGGTTCGATCTTCGTCGCCGGTTCTGCAATCCAGTGGCTCCGTGACGGATTACGAATGTTGAAATCAGCGAAAGACTCGGAACAGTATGCGACACGGATCGAATCAACTGACGGTGTCTACGTCGTTCCTGCCTTCGTCGGTCTCGGTGCCCCGTACTGGAACTCTGACGTCCGTGGTGCCATCTTCGGTCTCACGCGTGGGACAGAGAAAGAACAGATGGTCCGGGCGACAATCGAGTCACTCGCTTACCAGACACGTGACGTCCTCACGTCGATGGAAAATGACTCAGGCATCAACTTGAAGACGCTCCGCGTCGATGGTGGAGCCGTCAGCAACAACTTCCTCATGCAGTTCCAATCGGACATTCTCAACGTCCCGGTCGAACGTCCTGAAGTGAGTGAAACGACTGCACTCGGTGCCGCCTACTTGGCGGGTCTCGCCGTTGGATTCTGGAAAGACCAAGCCGAAGTCAAAGACCAGTGGAAACTCGATAAGAAGTTCGATCCGAACATGGACGAGTCTCACCGTGAAGCCCTATACAAAGGATGGCAACACGCTGTCGAAGCCACAATGGCATTCAAACCTTCAAAACTTGATGTATAAGACGAAAGGGCATCCTTGCAGGTGCCCTTTTTGTATGCAAAAAAGAGTACCCATGACGGATACTCTTACAGTTTACGTAAGCGAACTCTCGGGCTCGTTGGTTCCCCGACGAACAAAATCCCGAGCTCATGTGGATCGGTCTCATACATCGCCCGTTGAACGAATCGGATGTCTCCGTTCAGATTCAACACTTCCAGCTTGATGTATGGCTTATGTTGCTGGAGCGCCTCATAAAAACTGTGCCCTCCGGTGATGACCGTCCCGTTGACTTTATAGATCGATTCACCCGGGATGAGCTGCATCGCCTCTCCAGGCGAGTTCGGTAGCGTGTCGACGATGACCGCCCCACGGTTTCCGTTGATGAAGACGGGTGTCGTTCCCCGATTCTCGCGTTTGATCCATTGTAAGCCGAGCTCATAGAGGACGAATAGCGTCAATACTACATAGTCGACATATGGAATCTCAAACGCATATGAGAGGCCGAATAGACCGAGAGCGATCAAAGCGAGTACGGCACGATAATTGCTCAGTCGTGCGAGAAGCGTTCCTGGTAGGGCGCCGGTCGACAATAAACTGACCCCGATGGGAATCGGAAGAATGATGGGCACCATCGGCCAGTCGAGACCGAACATCGGTGGCACGAAGACGACGAGCGGGAAAAACCAAATCCGTTTGACGACATGCCCTCCGATAAACTGCCCCCGTTTCGACAAGATCAAGGTCGGGGATGTCTCTTTTGGTCCGTTCCAGCGCAAGAGAATCGCTTCAGCAAGGGTGACGAGGCCGAATGTGAGCGCATAGACCGTCCAATCGACCTGAGCGAGTGCTGCTACCCAATCACGAAGCACCCCATATGCGACAACATCGCGTAACAAGACGACCCCAAACAACACGAGAAGAGGCAGCACCGGATTAAAGAATCGCGGATGCATCGTCAAGACGACGAGCGTATAGAGAATCGTGAACGAGACGGCCCACTCAAACGTGATGGTCGTCTCGAGTAAAATCGTCACGGCCGATGAGAGGACCGCTAACAGAAGACTCGGCCAGATGAAATGTCTCCATTCCGACTTCGGTGAGCGACGTCTCGAACGGAACATGGCCCGTTCTCGCTTGACCCGTGTCAGCGATATGTATGTAAGGGCGACAAGTGTCACCCAAAACAGCGGACTACCTAACAACGTCAATAAAGCCGTAACACCCATTCGTACAACTTCCACGCGGTCCAACCCTTTCTTTCATACAACGTTATTTTGCGGCTTCTTCAAGCGCACGATTCAATTGGGCGTCATTCGCCTCATCTTGAATCGCTTCGAGCAACTTCGCTTCGAGTGCAGAGGCTGTCTCTTCATCGACAGTTCCAGAAGCCTCGAGACCATTGTCTGTCTGGAATGCTTTCACGGCGTTCGCCATCGTGTCCCCGTAATATCCCGGCTGACCGCCTGGCTCATAGCCGATTCCAGTTAAAATTTTATGCAAGTTCGAGACGGCGTCACCGTAATCTCCGACTTGGAGCGACTCTTCTTCTGTCAGGACACGGGTCACGTTGAAGAAGTCCGGTTGCTCCACTTCAATGTCCGGCTCGATGCCCTTCTTGTTAATCCAATTTCCGTCCGGTGTGAGCCACTTGCTCGTCGTCAATTTCAAGTTACTGCCGTCCTCTAAGTCGAACGCCGTCTGGACGACACCTTTTCCGAACGTCTTCGTCCCGATGATGGTCGCGCCTGCTCCTTCTTTCATCGCACCAGTCAAAATCTCAGATGCCGAGGCAGAACCCTCATCCGTCAAGACAAACAGGTCATACGGTTTCGCTTCACGAGCGCGACCGTTTTGTGCATCACGGTCACCGTCCGCATTCTCGATTTGGACGACCGGTTTTGAGGTCGGGACGAACCCTTCCGACATCTCGATGACGGCAGGCAAGAGACCTCCCGGATTTCCACGAACATCGATGATCAAGCTATCGATTTCTTCTGACTCGAGTTGCTCGAGTTGTTCGAGGAATTCATCAGCCGTCGGTTCTGAGAATTGGGTGACTTGGAGATACCCAATCTTTTTACCGTCTTTCTCTTTCACTTCAGAGAAGACCGTCTCGATTGGAATCGTGTCACGTGTGATCTCATAATCCGCCGTCTGACTGCCACGGCGAATCGTCAACGTGACGGTCGTCCCTTTTTCGCCTCGAATCAATTGGACGGCTTCCTGTACATCCATCCCTTCGATCGACTCCCCGTCGACCGCTGTGATGATGTCGCCAGGACGAAGTCCCCCCTCTTCAGCCGGAGCGCCTTTGATCGGAGCGACAATTAGGATGTCCTCTCCTTTCTTCTCCAAAGTCGCGCCGATTCCTTCAAAACTCGATTCAATCGAGTCCGTAAATTGTGACGTTTCTTCCGCATCCAAGAAATCCGAATACGGGTCGTTCAGCGCTGCGGTCATCCCGTCGAGCGCACCGGTCAATAAATCGTCTTCTGAGATGTCCTGTAACGAATGTTCTTCAATCAAATTACGTACTTGGTCGACTTTATCCCAGCCTTCCGCATTCGTTTGAATGGGAAGCGATGTGTCTGTAAACGCCATCGTCGCAAGGCCTGCACCGGCCCCAGCCACGAACGTTGTGCCAGCGAGTAGTCCTGCGGTTGAATTTTTCACGGGTTGGTCCCTCATTTCTCTTTGTAAGTCTTTTCATTAGTATAGCAAAAACTAGAGGAAAAGCGGACGCGTTCCACATATTTGGGACGCGTCCGCTTCTGTCAGTATCCAATATACGGGGCTGGGTCAATCGCGTTCGGCTGTCCCGGTGCCCATTTTCCTCGGTGTAACTCAAAATGAAGATGGGGACCGGTCGACCAGCCGGTATTGCCGAGCGTTCCGACCGTCTGTCCCGCCGCCACTTGTTGACCGGCTCCGACTGTGATCGCATTTAAATGGGCATAGACGGTCGTCCAAATCTCACCGTTGATGACATGCGAAACGAAGACGACATTTCCATATCCGGTCGCCGGTGCCGCCTTGATGACGACACCTGGTGCGCTTGACACGATTGGTGTTCCAGACGCATTGACGAGGTCGATGCCCTTGTGAATCTCCGGCACACCTGTCAACGGGTTGTCTCGTGGACCGAACGGACTAGACACATAACCGGACACAGGACGAACGAATCCCGTGGACGTGGACACATTCGTCGGTGTTTCGGTTGGTGCGGTCACTTCTGGTGCCTCCTCGACCTCCGACTCACGGGCTTCCGCTTCTGCTTGTGCTCGCTCTTCAGCGGCACGCGCCTCAGCTTCACGTTTGGCACGTTCCGCCGCCTCTGCGGCTTCTCGTTCGGCAGTCGCAATCGCCTCTAGTTGTTCACTGATGATGCGGTTCTGTTCAGCCATGACCGCCTGCTCTTCACTGCGCGTCATCTTTTCGAGCTCGAGCTGCTCTACTTGTTCGTTCAGTTCAACCAACAGGTCACGTTTCTTCTCGGCCGTCCGGTCAAGGTCTTGCTTGGTGATGACGAGCTCGCGCTCTTTTTGCTTGATGAAAGAGAGCTGGGTACGTTGTGTCGACTCGAGCGACTCCAAACGTTCCATCTCACTCATATAATTATGTATGAGCTCCCGGTCCTGTTCAGCGATCGTGCGGGCCGTCATAGCCCGTGTCACGAAGTCGCCGAAGGAACGGGACTCAAAAATGACTTGTAAATAGGAAGTGTCTTCATGTACTTGCAAAACGCGAAGGCGCTCGTTCACGAGTTCCTTCTGGCTTTCCAAGTATTCTTCCTGAACGGAAAGTTGTTGGCGGGTCGACTCGAGTTCTGCCCGGGCTGTATCGACCTCATGCTGCTGAATGGCGATTTGTTCGCTCAATTCATTCAACCGGTCGTCGACGACGTGTATTTCCGTCTTCACGGCATCACGCTCTGCCTCGGTGATCTCGAGTTCGGCATCCGTCTCGGCCTGCGCTTTTTTCGACTCCTCCAACTCATTGGACAGTTGATCTTGTCGAGCTTTCAACGTGTCTTTCTCTGTCGCCATGACCGGCATGGCAAGTAACGATACACACAACCCTAGCGCAAGCGAACGTTTCATCCGCCAACTCCTCCTTATTTAAGTTAGATTTTCAAGAAACGACCGAGCGATGTCGTCGATCCCCAGATTCCGATGAACGCACCGAGTGCAAGTAAAACAAGCGATACTTGGACTGTTAGCGTCGATGGATCAATCAACTTAAATATATCACTATTCAATTGATCAAGCGATGGTTGTAAAGCACTATATGCAACGTCATATCCGAAATAAATGACAAGAATCGGGACGAGAGCCCCAAGCATTCCAAGGAGCAATCCTTCGATAAAGAACGGCCAGCGGATAAAGCTGTTTTTCGCTCCGACGAGTCGCATGATTTCAATCTCACGGCGACGCGAGAAGATTGTCATTTTAATCGTATTTGAGATCAAGAACATCGCCATCAATGTCAAACCGACAATCAACGCGAGTCCACCGATGCGAATCCCGTTGAAGAAGGCAAACATTTTATCGATGTAGTCTTTTCCGTATTTCACATCGTCCACATTATCGAGTGAACCGACCGATTTGGCCACTTCCTCTAGTTCTGTCGGGTCTTGTGCTTTGACGATATAGCGGGCGTGGAGCGGGTTGTCTTTTTCAACCGTTCCGTATGCAGCCGCATCATCGCCAAGCTGGTCTTGGAACTTCGCTAGCTCATCTTCTTTTGAACTGAACGTGACCGTCGAGACACCCGGCACCTGTTCAATGTTCTCCCCGAGTTTCTCAACCGAGTTCTCATCCGCTGTACGAGTGATGAACACTTGAATCTCGACATCATTTTCGACGTTATCTGAAATTTCATTGATGTTGAACATGACGAGTGCGAATACACCGACAAGTAGCAACGTAATGGTCACGGCACTAATCGCCGCGAACGACATCCATCCATTCCGAAGTGTTCCTTTGAACCCTTCACGCAAATGGCGCAATCCAGTCTTAAATATCATAGCCATATGCTCCTTTCTCTTCATCGCGCACGACTTTCCCGTTCTCAATCGCGATGACGCGGTGACGAATCTTATCGACGATGTCACGGTTGTGTGTCGCCATGACGATTGTCGCTCCGCGGCGGTGAATCTCTTCAAACACTTCCATGATGCCCCATGCTGTTTCCGGGTCTAAGTTCCCTGTCGGCTCATCGGCGATGATCAATTTTGGCTTATTGACGATTGCGCGAGCAATCGAGACACGTTGTTGTTCTCCACCTGATAGTTCGTCGGGATAGTTGCGCGCCTTGTTCTTCAATCCGACAAGGTTCAACACATCCATGACTTGTTTCCGAATCGAAGACGTGTCCGCTCCTACAACTTCTAATGCGAACGCTACGTTCTCATATACCGTAAGTGACGGCAACAATTTGAAGTCTTGGAAGATAACGCCGAGTTGACGGCGTAGCTTCGGTACGTGTCGGTTTTTAATTTTCCCGACATCGAGTCCGTCAATCAATAATTGACCGGCTGTCGGCTTCTCCTCACGATAAATCATCTTCATGAACGTCGACTTTCCGGCACCGGAAGGCCCGACGACATAAAGGAACTCGCCGTCGCGAATCTCTAGATCGAGGTCATCCATGGCGACGACGCCGTTCGGATATACTTTACTGACTTTTTGCATCGAGATCATAACGTATTCCCTACCCTTTTTAAATTATTTTTAAGCATCTATGACGAATTTGAATCGATTATTTTAGTTACTGTATATTTCGCCTAGAGTCTTTTTTACAGGAAACGGCTCCCTCTGTCAAGGTGTCGCTTTTTTATGTTAGCCTGGTCAAAAAATCATCTAGGGCATATGTTGAAGCGACTACAATTATATCAATCCGACTTTTAAAACACCATTACAGGATTGTTTCAGTTCGATTGAGTTCGATGTGAAAATGTCGCGAAGAACCTCACTTTCTTAATCTCCCAGAGAATGTTGAAACCGCACTTCAAAAGGGTGCTCCCTAAGGAACACCCTTCACCAATACGCCACATTTAATCGTGTGGTTTTTCTTTCAATGCATCAAACGGCGACTTTTTCCGTTTCCGATACTTGATATGAATCGTTGAGGATTCATAGTCATCGGAAGCCCGGATATCCCGACTCGATACGCGGACGAATGACCAAGCAAGAAGGAACATGATGAGGATAAGCGGGAATCCACCGACGATACTCGCTGTCTGGAGCGTCTCTAGTCCGCCGAGGAACATGAGCGTGAGCGGCATGATAGCAAGCGCGAACGCCCAAAAGAGACGGTTCCAGACAATCGGCTCATCCTCGACATGTTTTTGCGTGACCGATGCCAAGATGTATGATGATGAATCGAACGTTGTCGCCAAAAAGATAATGGCAAGAAGCGTAAAGACGCCGATGACGACTTTCCCGAAAGGCAATTGGCCGATGATGGCGATGATTGTAGGTGCCGGGCCATTCGCCGCCATGTACCCGACAACATCGAACGTCCCACTTAGATGAAGGTAGAGCCCGTAGTTTCCGAGAATCCCAAAGAACAAGATGCATCCGAGCGTTCCGTACACCATCGTCCCAAAGATCATATTCCGAATCGTACGACCGCGTGAGATACGGGCGACGAACAATCCGACGAATGGTGCATAGACAAGCCACCATGCCCAATAGAACACCGTCCACGATTCCGGGAACCCGGTCGATGTGAAGCCACCGAAGTCACCGAACGGTTCCATCCACGTTGCCATCCGGAAAAAGTTATCCATGACGATTCCGACTCCATTGAACGTCGTCTCCATAATGAATCGAGTCGGACCAAAGATAAGCACGAACGTCAAAATCCCAAGGGCGAGCCAGATGTTCAAGTCACTGAGTACTTTGATGCCACCCTTCAGTCCAATGTAAGAACTGATGGCGAAGATGACCGTACAAATCAACATGATGACGGCCTGCATCCCGAGCGTGACGGGAATCCCTGTCAGTTCGTTGACCCCTTCGGCAATCATCGGGGTACCGAGGGCGAGCGTCGTCCCGGCACCACCTAATAATCCAAAGATAAATAAGATATCAATCAATTTACCGAGGGGTCCATCTGCCCATTTTCCGATAACGGGACGTACCGCTTCACTTACCTTTAAGACGGATTTCTTACGGACGTAAAAGAAATAAGCGATCGGCAGTGCCGGTAACGTATAGATTGCCCAAGCGATCGGTCCCCAGTGGAACATCCCATATGCTGTCGACCATTGAATCGCTTCCGGTGACTCCGGTGTCAGCCCGAACGGCGGACCTTCATAGTAATAGACCCATTCGATGACGGACCAATAGAGGATGCTGGACCCGATGCCGGCAGCAAATAACATCGCCGCCCAAGAGAATGAACTAAATTCGGGTTCTTCATCTTCACGACCTAATTTGATATGACCATTCTTACTGAAGGCAATGAAAATCAAAAATCCGAACGCACCTAAGCCCATTGCTAAGTACAACATGCCGAAGTTAGAGGTCATGTATTCGTTCGCCGCACCGACCCACGCTTTACCGGTCTCTGGGAAGAAGATGAGCGGTAACGTCACCCCTAACAGTAATACAAACGAGCCGATAAAAGTCGGCCAGTCAATCAGTTTCGTCTTCAATCGTCATCACTCCATTTCCACTATGTCTCACGTTACCTTAACAATATTTCCCCAAGCCTTAACACCCAAAACAAAAAAGCATGAGGTGTGTTCCACCTCATGCTGTCGAATCTTATTTTTTCTCAGCGAGCCAAGCGGCGACCGCTGTGATCTCTTCGTCTTTTTCAATGACGTTCGCAGGCATCGCGCCTTGACCGTTTCGAATGACGTTTTCAATCTCTTCTGCCGACAGACGAGCACCGACTTGCTCGAGTGACGGACCACTCATTCCTTCAAGGTTCGCACCATGACATGCCGCACAGTTTTGTGCGTATACCGCTTCCGCGTCAACCGATGCCGTGTTCGAGCCCGAATCCCCGTTGCTCGATGTATCCTCTTCTTCACCGCCGCCACATGCGCCGAGTGTCAGCATGGCGCCGAGGCCGATGGCCATCATCCATTTTTTCATAACCACGTTCCCCTCCTAAGTTGTAGAAATGACCTACATTTACCATTATAGCCGTTAACGTATGTTTTCTAACCTAATCTCACGAAAAGTACACAAAGATTCCACAACTTACGGCACGTTGATGTAACGCTTATCAGACGTAAACCCTTGTCCGAGCACCTCATGTGCCTCACTGAAGACGAGGAACGCCTCTGGGTCGATCCGACGGATGATTTCCTTCAATCGACTCACCTCGCTCTGACGGACGACGATCATGAGCATCGGACGGTCGAGACGTGAATACGCTCCGATCGCTTGGATCTCTGTCGCTCCGCGGTCAAGCTCCTCGAAGACGGCCCGGACGATAAAGTCCCGCTTCTCCGAGATGACGTAAGCCATCTTGTCCTGTGTGAACCCGAGCTGGACGAAGTCGATCATCTTGACCGTGATGAATAACGCGATGAGTGCATAGAGTCCGGTCGTGAACGAGAACGTCAAGGCCGCGGTCAAGACGACCATGCCATCGAGGATGGCGATACAGAGATAGAGCGGGATGTGCGTGAACTTATGTAAGACCTGCGCGATCAAGTCCATCCCCCCTGTCGAGGCGCGCCCCCGGAAGATGAGCCCGAGTCCGACCCCGACGCCGACACCACCGAAGATGGCCGCGAGGAGCGTATCGTCCACGGCCGCACCGGCATCGATCGCCTCATAGAAAAGAATGACACCCGGTAAGAAGATGGAGCCGACGAGCGACTTCACCCCGAAGCCGAGTCCAAGGATGGCCCAACCGATAATCAAAAGTAACACGTTAGCCACGAGCTGGAACGCCCCCGGCGAGATGCCGAACAGCTCATACGTGATGACCGAGATCCCGCTCACCCCGCCTGATGCCAGATTGTTTGGCAACAGAAATAAGCTGAAGGCCGAGGCGACGAACACTGAGCCGGTCAACAAATACAGATAGTCTTTGACGATTTGCTTCATTAAAGAAAGTCTCCTTTACACACAACATGGCCCAAAGACAGGTGTCTTTGAGCCACATGCATCACATATTTGTTTTACGAAGGTAGGCATCGATGAACGGCATGACGTCGCCGTCCATAACGCCACTCGTGTTCCCGACTTCATAGTTCGTCCGGTGGTCTTTGACCATCGAATACGGGTGGAAGACATACGAACGGATTTGGCTACCCCAACCGATGTCCGTCTTTTCCCCACGGATCTCGTCGAGTTTTCGTTGCTGCTCGTCGAGTTCGCGTTGGTACAATTTCGCTTTCAACATCTTCATCGCCGACTCACGGTTCTTGATCTGTGAGCGCTCGGTCTGACACGAAACGACGACGCCCGTCGGCACGTGCGTGATCCGGACGGCAGAGTCCGTCGTGTTGATGTGCTGACCGCCGGCACCTGATGCACGGTACGTGTCGATACGGAGGTCCTCTGTCCGTACTTCGATCTCGATGTCGTCATCGAATTCCGGCATAACGTCACATGACACGAACGACGTGTGTCGACGACCTGACGAATCAAACGGCGAGATACGGACCAAGCGGTGAATCCCTTTCTCTGCCTTCAAGTAGCCGTATGCGTTATGACCGACGATGCGGAGCGTGACCGACTTGACGCCCGCCTCTTCACCCGGGAGGTAATCGACCGTCTCGACTTTCCAGCCTTGTTTGTCAGCGAAACGTTGATACATCCGAAGGAGCATCGATGCCCAGTCCTGTGACTCGGTACCGCCCGCACCTGGGTGCAATTCGAGGATGGCGTTGTTCGCGTCGTATGGTCCGTTCAAGAGGATCTCGAGTTCGAAGTCATCAAACTCCTTCTTGAGCGCTTGAATCGATTCCGCGAGCTCTTCTTGCATCTCGGCGTCCGGCTCTTCCTTGATGAGTTCGAGCGTCACTTCGCCGTCCTCATGTTGATTGGCGAGGTCTTGATACTTGTCGACCATCGCTTTGAGTCCGTTTGACTCATCGATGACTTTTTGTGCCTTCTCCTGGTTGTCCCAGAAGTCAGGATACGTCATCTCGTTCTCGAGCTCGGCGATACGTGCCTCTTTCTCTGTCAAGTTGAGAGACGCTCTGTAATTCTCGAGGCGTTTCGCCATCGCCTCTAGTTCGTTCCGAATATCTGAAATTTCCATAGTGTGATTCACCTTTCCGTAGGAAAGAGGCGAGCGGACCCGCCTCTTCAATAATTAAGCCTGTTGTCTACCGTGACAGTTCTTGAACTTCTTGCCAGAACCGCACCAGCACGGGTCGTTCCGGCCGATGCTGTCTTCTTTCGAACGACGGACCGGTTTCTTCTTGACCGGTGCATCGCTCTTGCCAGAGACGGCGACTTCCTCTTCGACGACTTTCTCGCGGCGGAGGTTGTCCCCGACTTCGGCACGAAGGACGAAGCCTGTCACTTCTTCTGCGATTGCCGCATTCATCGCGTCGAACATGTTGATCCCTTCCGCTTGGTACTCACGAAGCGGGTCGTTCTGTCCGTAAGCGCGGAGGTGAATCCCTTGACGTAACTGATCCATATGGTCGATATGGGACATCCAGTGCGAGTCGACGGCACGGAGCACGATGATCTTCTCGAACTCGTTGAAGCGTTCGGGCGGCGCGAGTTCACGCTTCGCCTCATACTGCTCGTTCACGCGCTCCATGAGGAGTTCGATGATTTCTTCACGTTCTTTGCCGAAGAAGTCTTTGCCTTCGACCGTCTTCTCGAGCGCGAGCGTCTGGTTGGCCCAGTGCGCGAGTTCGTCGATGTTCCATTCTTCCGGTACGAGTTCGATCGGCGTGTATTGTCCGACACCGAGTTCGACCGTCTGCGCCATCATAGAACGGACGATATCCGTGACCGACTCGTTCTCGAGGATGCTCGAGCGGTCCTTATACATGACCTTCCGTTGGTCGGCCATGACGTTGTCGTAACCGAGAAGCTGCTTCCGCGCATCGTAGTTGTTTCCTTCGACACGTTTTTGCGCTGACTCGACCGCTTTCGAGACCATGCGGCTCTCAATCGGTTGCGTGTCATCCATCCCGAGACGCTCCATCATGCTTTGGAGGCTATCCGTTCCGAAGCGACGCATGAGCTCGTCTTCAAGTGACAAGTAGAACTGGGATTTACCCGGGTCCCCTTGACGACCCGCACGACCACGGAGCTGGTTATCGATTCGGCGTGACTCGTGACGCTCTGTCCCGATGATGTAAAGACCACCGAGGTCGATGACACCTTCTCCGAGCTTGATGTCGGTACCACGACCGGCCATGTTCGTCGCAATCGTGACGGAACCTTTTTGACCGGCATTCTCGATGATTTCCGCCTCACGGGCGTGGTTCTTCGCGTTCAAGACATCGTGACGAATCTTCTTCTTCGTCAAGAGTTTGCTCAAGTATTCAGACGTCTCGACGGCGACCGTACCGACGAGGATCGGTTGTCCCGTTGCGTGGACTGCCGAAATTTCTTCGACGACGGATTTGAACTTGCCTTCCATCGATTTGAAGATGAGGTCTGCCTTGTCATCGCGAAGGATCGGTTTGTTCGTCGGAATCGTCACGACCTGCATGTTGTAGATGTTACGGAACTCTTCTTCCTCTGTCTTCGCCGTACCGGTCATCCCGGCAAGCTTCTCGTACATCCGGAAGTAGTTCTGATACGTGATTGTCGCGAGCGTCATCGATTCGCGTTGAATCTCGACGCCTTCTTTCGCCTCGATCGCCTGGTGAAGACCTTCCGAGTAGCGGCGTCCGTCCATGACACGACCCGTGAATTGGTCGATGATCATGACTTGCCCCTCACGTACCATATAGTCGATATCGTGATGCATGACCGCGTTCGCACGAAGGGCGAGCCCGACGTGGTGGTTGACGGCGACGTGCTCGATTGCGAACAGGTTGTCGATGCCGAAGAACTTCTCGGCGAGGTCGACCCCTTGGTCCGTCAAGAGGACCGATTTCGTCTTCACGTCGACCGTATAATCGTCTCCTTCTTTCAACGTACGGACGAACGCATCCGCACGCGTGTAGAGTTCAGTCGACTTTTGAGCCGATCCTGAGATGATGAGCGGAGTACGCGCCTCATCGACGAGGATCGAGTCGACTTCATCGACAATCGTGTAGTAGAGCTCGCGTTGAACACGGTCTTCCTTATAAAGGACCATGTTGTCACGGAGGTAGTCGAACCCGAGCTCGTTGTTCGTCGAGTACGTGATATCACAGTTGTAGGCCGCCTGTTTCTCGACACGGTCCATGTTCGACACGTTGAGGCCGACCGAGAGACCGAGTGCGAAGTAGAGCGGCTCCATGAGTTCTTTATCTCGTTTCGCCAAATATTCGTTGACCGTTACGACGTGTACGCCACGGCCAGTGAGCGCGTTCAAGTAGACAGGAAGTGTCGCGACGAGCGTCTTCCCTTCACCGGTTTTCATTTCGGCGATGTCGCCGTTATGGAGCACATAGCCCCCGATGAGCTGGACACGGTAATGACGCATCCCGAGCACACGCTCCGATGCCTCACGACAGACCGCGAACGCCTCCGGCAAGAGGTCGTCAAGTGTCTCGCCTTTCGCCAGACGTTCCCGGAACTCTTCCGTCTTCGCCTGAAGCTGTTCGTCGGACAATGCTTTGATTGGTTCGGCGAACGACTCGATCAAGTCGGCCGCTTTCTCTGCTTTTTTCAACATTCGTTTCTGTGGAGCAAATAACTCTTTCAAAAAGTTCGCCATACTCATATCTCCTCTGCACTCACTAAAAAATGCATGTTTTTTCCCTAATGTACAGTTTAACCGAAGTGGTGCCACCTTTCAAGGAAAGGCAAAAGGAAACGACCCCCCGAAGCCGGGAGGTCGTGTAGTGTCATGTATATTATTCAGGTTCGATCAAGCCGTACTTCCCATCTTTACGACGGTAGACGACGTTCGTGTTGCCCGTTTCTGCGTCAGAGAAGACGAAGAAGCTGTGACCGAGCATATCCATTTGAAGAATCGCCTCTTCCGTGTCCATCGGTTTCAACGTGAAGCGTTTCGTCCGCACGAGTTCGAGTTCTGCCTCGTCCTCATCGTAGACGGCCGGTGTATCATCAGGTCCTTCTAAAGACTTGAAGTACTCGCCGACGCCACCTTCTTTCCCGCGTCCTTTACGGTTGAGTTTCGTTTTGTGTTTACGGATTTGACGTTCCAATTTATCGACGACGAGGTCAATTGCCGCATACATGTCGAGGTTGATGTCCTCAGCACGGAGCAACAAGTTCGGCATCGGGATCGTCACTTCCACTTTTTGTTTCTCGTTATACACTTTCAAGTTGACGTAAGCCGTCTGTGCATCCGTAGGAGTTGTGAAATACCGAGTCAACTTCTCCAGCTTTTTCTCGACATAGTCTTTGATTGCTGGTGTGACCTCAATGTTTTCGCCGCGAATGTTATAAATCATCTGAACTCCTCCTTAGAAATAACCGCTTGAACCAATGATTCGTCGAACGAGACGGAATCTCCTGCTTCATTTCTTAAAAAAGAAAGGGGAACCAGGTGGCTCACTCATATTATACCCCGAAAACGCTACGATTGAAAACGTTATCATCAGAAAATAATGACAATTTTGTTCCGAATTCAACATTTCCTAGAACGAGCGAAAGGTATAGAAAGAAAATACCCATTCCACTCATTTTTAAACGCCTTTTTTTATTATGTAGACAAAATAAAAAGCCGACTCCCAAGGGAGCCGGCTTCGCGGTTTGAAATTATAATTTTACAACGTTAGCCGCTTGTGGGCCACGCTCGCCATCAACGATTTCAAACTCTACATCTTGACCTTCGTCAAGTGATTTGTAGCCTTCAGATTGGATTGCTGAGAAGTGTACGAACACGTCTTTGCCGCCTTCAACTTCGATGAATCCAAAACCTTTTTCTGAGTTAAACCATTTTACTTTACCTACCATGTGTAAATCCATTCCTTTCACCATTGGAGAATACAGAGGATTGTCCTCTACGGCTAATCTTACCACCTTCTTGTAAACGTGACAAATACTTTCTCAAATATTTGTAAACGTTTCGTCATTTGGCTTTCATTGGAATTATATTTCCCTACTTTTCATATTGTCTTGTTGAATTTACATTTTTTGTGATATATCATTGAAGGGATGATTTAGGTTTGTGCCGTTTGTCTTTAGCCGATCCTGAAAATCTAATACGAGGAGGATGGTGCAGCGTATGCGCTCCTACTATTCTGAGGAAAAATATCGCATCACAAAGCGAACCGTGGCGATTCTCCCTTGCTTTGACATCATGAAGCAGTCACGGATCATTCTCGAGGATGGCACCGAGATTTCAACCCCGCTCCGGCCGTACCAGTTGTTGCAACTTTCTTGCCGCCAGTACAACAGCTCGATCGAGGAAAGAATCTTCATCGCCAAACGCGTCGCCGGCGTAAAAGGGAAAGTCCCTGTCGTGATTGAACCGACAACTGGACTCGTCTTCTTCCCGACGAAGTCTCCAAAACGAGACGATTGTGAATGGTATGCCTGGTCCCATATTCGAGACATACTGAACATTGAGGGTGAGCCGAACGGGCTTGTCCTCACGACTGATGGACATCAAATCCAAACGAACGCAACACCGTACGTCCTCCGGAACCAGCTCAAAGCGACAGGTGAACTTGTCGCCCGGTTCCAACAATTGAACGCGAGCCCCGTGCTCGAGTCCTGACACGCCTTCCGTCGAAAAGACGGAAGGTTTTTTTCTATTGTATCGCTTCATTTTTTTAAAAAGAGGTCGATATTATGGTCGAGGTGACAAACATGCAAATTCAAGCCCAAGCGACCGCCGTCAGTTCGGTCTTACCAGGCATCCAGACGAACCGGACGTACAAGGCCGAACTCGTCAAACAAACAGGACCCG
Organism: Exiguobacterium sp. s83; assembly: GCF_018617095.1. GTDB lineage: Bacteria > Bacillota > Bacilli > Exiguobacteriales > Exiguobacteriaceae > Exiguobacterium > Exiguobacterium profundum. Next base: position 1,432,824 of record NZ_JACSJP010000001.1, read on the forward strand.
ACTCCGCAATTGTCAAGATCAACGGTGAAGAAGTCGAGGTCACATTTAAAGATGGGCTTCCGAAAACGAACCCGTTCCAAGTGACGCTCGCCGAACAGGACGGCGTCTTGATGGCGACCGTCGTTCCTCCAAAGGAAGAGACACTTGAATCCGCACCACCTGCGTCCGCGTCGTCAAAGCTTGATGCGAAGATTCAGACGCTCCTCGCTTCCCTTCCACCTGAAGTACGAAGCGCGGTCAGCCGTCTGCTACAATCCGGACGCTTGCCGATGAACGAAGACACGGTACGCCTTCTCGAGACGGCGTTCAAAGGGGACATGCGGGACGTCATCCTACATTTGAAGACGCTCGACACTCCGACCGTTCCTCGTGAGATGGCCCGGGAAATCGCCGTCCTCTCTTTGAACGAAGCGAAACAACAGATCACACCGCCGGCGCCGAACGCTCCTTACCCACAAAAAGAGCGGTATGTCGAACTCGTCAATCTGTCACGTCCCGTGAGTGAACGCTTCACGCCGACACCGGAAACGATTGACCGGGTCATCCGTGACCTCACGCCGACGACACCGATATCATCGCGTCCGATTGAATCTGAATCGCGCCAAGCGATGCCGCTTCCTCCAATCAACGGGAAGCAAGTGATGGTGAAGGAAGTGACGTCACATCTAGCGACCGTCACGAACACGTTCCGAAACGAGCAGGCGACCGTCACGAAACAACTCGGACAAGTTGCTACGTTGATCGAGACGAACCCGCATGCGGCACGCCCTGCCCTCGAGACCGTCTCGACCCGTCTGACACAACTCGTCCAAAAGACGGACGCCTTGCTTCATACCGACGTGACGCAAGAGAAGCAATTGGTCGCCATGACGGCCAAACTCGACGTCGCGTTGTCGTTGCTTGCGACGAAACCACAAGAGAGTGCGACACTCGTCAAAGAGGTCCGGGCGGCACTGAATGATTTCCGTTATGCGCCGAACCAGACACGCATCGAATATATCCCGCACGGGGCGACACGTGCCGGCGAGATGCCGACCGTCGCGCCACTCAAGCTCGATTCGACATTATCTGGACGACACATCCAGGAAGTAGCGCAACGTGTGCAGACACAGGCACAGCTCGCCCAAGCGACGTCCAATACGCCGACATCAGCTTTATCGGTACGTGGAGATACGACGAACCCCGAGGCGCAACGCCTCGCCTCGTTCTTCCAAGTCCAACAGACGCTCAACCGCCTTGATGGCGGTCAGCTCCATCAACTCTTGTTCGCCCTACCGGCAAAAGTTCAAGAGATCGACACCGGAATCCATGTCCATATCCAAAACCGGGAGGCCGGGGACGTCGTCGACTGGGAGAACAGTGTCCTCTACATTCGTTTGGAGACCCCTCGCCTCGGAGAGATTGGCGTCAAGCTTGAGGCGAAGGACCGAAACCTCCGACTCACGCTTGAACATGACGATGCGACGGTCGAACGTCTTGCCCGTCCCCTTCTCGGGAAGATCGAACAGACGCTCGAGACGATCGGATATAAGAGTGTGACGACCCAGTTCAAACCGCTCACGAAGGCGGAGCGTGTCATCGAAGAGCCAACGATCGCACCGACGACCGGTTATGACTTTAGAATTTAGGAGGTCCCGATGTACCAACGCATGGATTTGACGAAACGAAAGACGGCCGCGGTCGTCCGCTATGACGAAACGACGGACAAAGCGCCCGTCGTCGTCGCCCGCGGGACCGGAGCCGTCGCTGAAAAGATTTTACAGGAAGCACGTGCCCGGGGTGTGGCGGTCGAGAACGACCATTCCTTGCTCGGCCACCTGCTCGACCTTGACTTAGGGGATGCCATCCCGCCCCAACTGTATGACGTGATGGCAGAAGTGTTGTTGTTGATAGAGGAACTTGATTCGATCAAAGGAGAACAAAGATGAATTCAACCCAACTATATGAGATGAGGCCAGAAGAACTCACGCAAGCGATGCTTCATGCACTCGTTTATCACTATGAACGTGCCCAAGACTCGACGATCGCCGAACGGAACCGCCACCTTCGCCAAGCCCGGGAGCTGTTGGTCAAGCTCCACCAAGGACTCCATGACGGCGGCGGAATCATCGCGGCTCAACTCGATGAAATCTATCTTTACATGGCGAACGCCAGCGTCGAAGCAATCATCGACCAAGATAAGAAAAAAATCGCCGAACTACATACGCTCGCGAGCGACCTCGATCAAACGTGGAGCGAAGCGATGGAGCGTGCAAAGACTCAATCTGTCCCGACTGGAGGAAACCGCTATGAAAATTACCAATAACGTCCAAGCCTTAAAAGCCTACTCATCGCTCTCCCTGAATCAGGCATCGATGAAGAAGACGATGGACCGTCTCTCGAGCGGAGTCCGCATCAATAAGGCGTCGGACGATGCAGCGGGTCTCGCCATCTCGGAGAAGATGCGGATGCGCCTCGATTCCCTCTCGATGGCAGAACGCAACACGCTCGACAGCATCTCGCTCACACAGACGCTAGAAGGCGGAATGAACGAAACACACGCCCTTCTCCAACGGATGCGTGAATTATCGGTTCAATCAGCAAATGGAACGCTCAGTGAAGACGACGCCAAAGCTGTCCAGGAAGAAATTAACGCATTGACTGCCGAAGTGACCCGGATCGCGGAGACGACCGAATTCAACTCGAAGAAGATTATGAACGGGGAATATATGCAAGGGAAGAGCACGTTATTCTTCCAAATCGGTGCCGGCAACAACGAAGCCGTCATCTTAAACGTACAAGATATGCGGGCGCACGCACTCGATATCACGACGTTGACACCTGGTGGCGGGGAACTTCCTGCCGTCGACCATGACAACGATTCGACGACACCCACTGAAACGTATTATGCATTGAGTGTGTTGACACCTGAGGATGCGGGTGATGCCATTTCGAAATTCGATGCAGCCATCAACAAAGTGTCACTCGAACGTTCAAAACTCGGAGCCATCCAAAATCGCTTAGAAGCGAACGTCAGCGTCGTCGCCATCGGCTCAGAAAACTTGACGGCATCTGAATCACGAATCCGTGATGCCGATATGGCCCGTGAAATGATGGACTTCGCCCGTCTAAACATCTTGAATCAGTCCGGCATGGCGATGATTGCCCAGTCGAACGCATTGCCGCAAGGCGTGTTACAATTATTGAACTAACCTAAAGAAAGGACGGTTGCCCATATGGACATTCGTCGCATCATGGAGACGCAATCGCTCCTCGGCTCAAGTAAGGCGAAACGCCCCGAAGTCGAACCCGGCGTCTCCTTCCAAAACGTGATCGGTCAAAAGCGCGAAGACCGGGAATACGAACGCTTCCAGCGTCAAATCGCCGCGATTCATGAACAAGGAGAACTGCTCGCCGAGAGTCAGACCGTCGAGGCGCTCGCCGACTACAAACAAATGATTAAAGACTTTATGAAAGAGGCCGTTGACGCGGCACTCCGTCTCGAAGATAAACGCGGATTCAATCGCCGCGGCCGCGCGAAGATTTATAAGGTCGTCGAACAAGTCGACCAAAAACTCCTCGCTCTGACGGATCAGGTCATCTCAGGTGAGGCCTCTCGCCTCTCCTTACTCGACCAGGTCGGTGAGATTCGCGGACTGCTCGTCAACGTCTATGTGTGAGGTGTCGAGATGGCAGAGCATTTATTTTTGAAGAAAGTCAAATGTCCGTATTGTTTACAGGAAAGTAAGACGAACCGTGTCTTATCACGTCACATCCGACCACTCGAAGTCGAGAAGGATGGCTACACGACGTATGACGGACCGAACCCGTATTTATACGAGCCGACCGTCTGCGACCATTGTCACCTCGTCTTCCACGACTCGTTCGACAAGGTGCGCAAACACAACCGAGAAGCGCTCGAGACGAACTACTTCAATCAAGTGAACCCGGATGTGTTGAAAGGTGACCGCTCGTATGAGCACGTCATCCTCCTCTATAAGTTCGCCGTCATGACGGCCCAGTTGAGCGGACAAAAACCATCTGTCATCGCTATGCTCGGGATGCGAATCGTATGGATGTACCGATTAATTGGGGATGTAGCGTCTGAAAAGGAATGGATGCAGCGGACGCTCGATAAATACAATGAGGTGCAAGAAGCGTATACGGACCCAATTCGAACCGGATTACCGTACGATCAACTTATGCTACGGATTGCCGATTTATCGGCCGCGCTCGACTACTACGAGGATGCGCGTCGCTGGTATGGGATCCTCCTCAACAGCAAGGAAGTATCGGAGCGCATCCGGAACCAGGCCCGTGATCATTGGGAAGAGTTTCGGTTAGAGCATGCGTAATCAGAAGTGTGGGACCTCGTGTCTCACACTTTTTGCATACAAAAAAATCGCGCTCATCCACTCACGGACAAACGCAATCGACACAATTGATGGGTGAACCCTCAAACCGAAAAGAGACCACGCGACATGACTCACGTGAAAACCAAAACAAGGCACCCTCATGCCGACTACGCGGTGGCGTCTTGCGCGATAAGACTAGTATAACGCCAATTTTATAATATTACTATAGTTTTTGACCGGGATGAATGTGGGGTATAGTCAAAATGGATACATATGAAAAGGAGGATGTTTTTATGTTTGAAATGCAATATCTCGATACCGTACGTGCTACGTTTAAAAGCCAGAAACAACTCGCTGAGCGCGCGCTCGTCCAAGTGAGTGAAGAGGACCTGCACAAGACACTTGCGTCGGACACACTCTCGCTCGCCTTGATCATCCAGCACATGGCGAATAACATGAAGTCGCGTTGGACCGATTTTTTGACGACAGACGGCGAGAAGCCGGACCGTGACCGGGACGCCGAGTTCGAGGACCAGCAGCTATCCCGTGCGGAGCTCATGGAGGTTTGGGACGAGCGTTGGCAACTGTTGGATAATGTTTTAGCTGATTTGACACCAGATGACTTAGGGAAGAATGTGATGATTCGAGGGGAAGCCCATTCCGTGATTGACGCGATCGAACGCCAAGTGTCGCATTATGGGTATCATGTCGGACAAATCGTCTATCTGTCGAAGCTATTCGCCGGGAGCGACTGGGATGTGTTGTCGATTCCGTTGCCGCATCAGCGTAAATAACAATTCCTGTTGCAACACTTCAACGAGATATTATTTCAATGAAGCACTTTTTTGGACATCAAGACAATTGAATCAGTCAACTTTAATGGGGGTTACAAAATGGATATGACTTTAAAGCAATTACCTGAAACTGAAATTGCATTTATCAGACGTACGGGTAGCTATTTTGAACCACAAGAACATTGGGGGAAATTAATACATTGGGCGACGGAACACAACCTTTACCCTCCATCAAGTCAATTTATCGGTATTTCATTAGATAATCCGAACGATGTTGATCCTCATGAATGTAGACATGATGCTTGTGTCACAGTTCCTAGAAACTTTGATAAAACAGGGCACGGGGAGATACAATTTAAAATGCTAGAAGGTGGTCAATACATCGTGCACCATTTCTACGATACTCCAGAAAAACTGAGTGAGACGTATAAATATATTTTTGAAGAATGGTTACTAGAACGCGAATATTCAGTGGACGAATCTAGAAATACCTTGGAGTTCAATTTGAACAATCCAGCTGAAGATCCCGACGGAAAATCTAAAGTCGATTTATATGTACCCATTAAGAATTAAGATTTTACAAAATGAAAAAATTAAGATACAAGGAACTCTCAAAATATGAGAATCCCTTCTTATATTCTCTATGCTAACCACTATGCTTATTGTGTAGTAATAATCAACCATGAGACTAGGCGTACCGATTTTATTCGGCACGCCTACTCTTATTTTGTCACGTTAAGTGTATATTCGTAGCGGTCTTCTGCCACTTTGTCGAAGTTCTCGTTGAATGGTCCATCGATGACGACTTTCAAGTCCGTCAGCTCTTCTGGTTTTGCTTTCACGAAGAAGAGGACGTTCCCTTCCTTCTTCACCTTTCCTAAAAATTCTCCACCGACGTCATCTGAGAACCATAAATCCGAAGACACCTGTTCCCCTGTGTTCGTCACCAGTGTCGCCTGGTTCGGATGGAAGCTCATCGTCTCGTCGACCGTGTTTTCAACAATCATGTTCATCGCGACGACCGTCACCTCTTCTTGTCCATCGAATGAGTCACGATAAGCTTCCGCGACCGTAAGGCGTGACGTCTGTACCTTGTCGATTGCGAACTGGATTGGTCCCATCGCCTCCGCGATCGTGAGCGCCTTATTCTTCATGTAGATCTTGTTTGTGCCGAGTTCACTCTCTTGAACGTCTTCGTTCTCAGTGGTCGCTTCTTCAGGCGCACTCGCTTCCGCTTCTGCCACGTCTTCCGTATCCGTGGCCGTCGTCTTCAGTTCATCTGCTTCTCCGCATCCGACAAGTAGTGCGAACGGTACCGCCACCAGTAAGCCAAATCGTTTCATGTTCATCTTCATCTCTCCCTTTCCAAAATCAAAGTGATGTGGTTAAGACGAATATAACGAATTGACAAACCGAACCGTATTAAGAAAAAGTTCCAGGTAAAATAAATGTCAAGGTCCATAATCGGACCTTGACATGTATACTTATCCTCTTGATTTCAGCTCTTCTTCTTCGTACGGATCGGGACGATCCTCAAACGGCGTATCGTCCTCGACGTACGCTTCAAGTTTGGGGTCCCGTTCGACGTATTCATCGTACGCTCCCTCTGGACCATAGACGAAATAACGGCGCTTCCGTGACGATATCGGTTTGGACTCTTTCTCACGCATCTCGTTTCCCTCCTCTTTCCAGAAAAGAAGCAACGGCTACATTGATGTTTACCCGATTATAGCGGAAAACAGACGTCATTTCATCTATACCCTTTATATGAAACTTCTCCTTTCCACAGTCGTGTACATTTACAACGATTCGATGAAAGGAAGATTCATATGCAATTATTGAAAAAAGGAATCATGCGGAGTTTCATCTGGTCTCTGCCGTTCGCAATCCTCGCGCTCTATCAAAGTTGGTCAGGTAACACAGACGCCATACACGCCATGCTCGTCTACGCAGGGGTTGCTTTCTCGGGCTGACGAGTGTCATTTACGAGATTCGACAATGGTCGTTCAAAAAAACAGATTTTCATTCATTGGAGTGTCATGCACGTGACGATTCTGCCACTTCTTTGGTTCGGTGGAGCTACGCCAGTCACGTCAATTCAAGATGCCGCGCGTCTCTACGTGAACTACTCGCCACTTATTTGCTTCGCAAATTGAAGTGGGAGCTTCTTGGGAAGACCGTGCTTTTACTAGCCACGATTGTTTACCAAGCTCGTCGGGCAGTCCCTGCCCTGAAGGTTTTTTTAGTCAGCCAACATCAACAGGTTGATGCTCGCATTGATGTCGCGGTCATGATGAGCGCCACACGTACACGTCCATTCGCGTACATCCAATGTTTTCTTCTCGCCTTTTTCGCCGCAAGAGGAACAGATTTGCGTCGATGCGTACCATTGGTCGGCCTTGATGAGCGTCCGTCCGTAGAACTTACACTTGTATTCTAGCTGGCGGACGAACTCGTACCAACTGACGTCGGCGATCGATTTGGCGACCCTGTGGTTCTTCATCATGTTCTTCGATTTCAATGTCTCCACGACGATGACTTGGTTCTCGTCAACGGTTCGTTTTGACAATTTGTGAAGGAAGTCTTTGCGTTGGTTTGCGATTTTCTCGTGTTTCTTGGCGAGGATCAGTTTGGCTTTTTCCCGATTCTTGCTTCCGATCTTCTTACGAGACAGAGCGCGTTGCGCCTTCTTGACCTTCTCTTCGGACTTGCGAAGAAAGCGAGGGTTGTCGATCTTCTCAGAAACCATGTCATCATTTGTCATGATGGCGAAGTGTTCCAAACCGAGATCGATGCCGATCTTGTTCTTAGCCGGAATCCATTGCTCGTCATCCTGATTGACAAGGATGGAAACGAAGAACTTGCCTGTCTTCGTCATCGAGATTGTCGCAGACTTGATGATCCCCTCGAAAGAACGATGCTGTTTGAACTTCACGAAGCCGATCTTAGGAAGTCTCACCTTCCCGTCCTCGATCCGGACGCTCCCGTTCTGATTGTTGGTCGTGTAGGAGGCACGGTCGCCGTGCTTCGATTTGAACTTCGGGAACCCCACAGATTTGTCGCGGAAGAAGTTGGCATATGCCTTGTTCAAGTCCATCTGGGCATTCGCCAGAGACAAGCTATCGACTTCTTTCAAGAAAGGGAATTCGGGCTTGTACTTCGCCGGGGTCGGGAGCTTCTGCTTCGCGTCGGGGTTCAGCCTTGACTCTTCATATAACCGGATACGTTCCTCGAGCATCTTGTTGTAGACGAAACGGACGCAACCGAACGTCTTCATGAAGGATTCTCGTTGTAGCTTCGTCGGGTATAGTCGAAACTTGTACGCCTTCAGCAAAGTGATCACTCCCTTCCTTGTTTTTCGATGTATTGCCTGATGATGTCGATCGTCGCACCGCCGGTCGTCACGAGACAGTAGCTCCGAGACCAGAACATCTCTTTCCACAGTCGTCTCTTGACGTGCGGAAAGTCTCGTTTGATCAGTCGGCTGCTGGCGCTCTTGTAGGCGTTCAGAAACTTCGACATCGCTGTGTTCGGATGGGCCTTGAACAACACACGGATATGATCGCCGTCATGATTCCACTCGGTCAGTGTGATATGGTACGACGCGCCGATTCGTTCGAACGTCTGTCTCGCGAACCCGGAGACGGCGTCGTCGATCACCTTGCGTCTATATTTGACCACCAAGACGAGATGGGAGTTCAGGAGGAAGACTGAATGTTTGTTCGTATCCATTTTCATTGATAGTTCAGTCCTTTTGATTGGTTACGTCCATTATACCAAGCACATACAATCTTGCTAACACCGGCGATTCATCTCCCACCTACGCTGGGCTTCGCCCCGAGACGCTTAGAGGAGGGAGAATTCTCGCCTGATTTAGTTAAATTTCACGGTTAGTGGTCTGATTTTATTTACCGCTTCTTATTTCATTATACGCATGCGTCGCCAAATCAAAGCCTCTTAACACAAAAGCTCGAAGGCGTGCGCCTTCGAGCTTTGTTATGTCTGTTGGTCGAATAGACCGGAAAAGCTAGAATCGACATCCTCATATGGATCGACGTAGGACTTGACCGTCTTCCGTTCCATCCGGGCCGTCCCGAGCGTCATCCCGAGGCGCTGGTGTTCGGCTTCAATGAGACGGGCGATCTTTTGACTGTCGTCGACGAGCTGCCGAAGGACCGTCTGATCGGCTTTCTCCAGATCAGGACCGTGCGCCACAAGCAACTGTTCCCGGTCGTCCAAGAGCTCATGGATTTGTTCCATCCATGTGTCATACGTCGGCTCTTCGGGAACTTTCGCCAGCAACTCTTTTAGACGTTGTGTCTTTAAAATGATCTCATCAATCGGTCTCATGACTGCTTCGCGAGTTTCATCGCTTCCTTCCACGTGTCACGGAGTTCCGTCGTGAAGTCGAGCACTTCGTCGAGGATGGTCGTATCGTTCTTGACGTTCGCATCGACGAGGCGGCGCCACATGTAGTCATAGAGTGAATCCAAGTTCGCCGAGATGGCGATATCTTTATTGAGTGTGAGACGAAGCTCTTGGAAGATGGCTTGCGTCTTTTGGATGTTGATGTTCTTTAAATCAGGGTTGCCCTGGTCGATCGCAAGCTTGGCGAGGCGCATGAACTTGAGCGCCCCGTCATAAAGCATAAGCGTCAGTTCCTGTGGGTTCGCGGTCGTGACCGCGTTGTTTTGATAAGCTGCGTATGGATTGGCTACCATTTAAATTCCTCCTCTTACATGCCTCCGCCTAAAAACTGTTGAAGTGAAGCGGCTTGCGAGTTCGCCTGGTTCATCGCCGTTTCCATCGCGGCGAAGCGACGGTAATAGGCATTTTCTTTATCGATGAGTAAATCGTTGAGCCGTTTGATTCGTGAGTCAATTTGGGTCATTTCACGACCCATTGAATACGTCGGAGCACCAGCACCATCAGCACCGGCGATTCGTGTGATTGTCTCACGTGAGTCTTTCGCCGTATCACGGATTTGCGGGAGGAGTCCCGTCTTTTCATCCGTGAAGAGTTTATACACTTGTTCCGGATCTTTCTCGATTGCGGCTTTCAGTTTCTCTTCATTCAGCTCAATCTTTCCGCCGTTTGTGAAGTCTGATCCGGTCGAAAGACCGATTTGGAACAGTTGCTTCATCTCTTTATCGTTCGATGCCGATGTCGCACTCGACCATTTGCTACGGAGCGTATCCATCGTCCCGCGAAGGATGGTATCACCCCGGAGCATCCCACTCATCGCTTTCTCTTCCCACTTTTTAATCTCATCTTCAGACAATTCATCTCGCTGTGCTTGCGTGAGCGGTGCGAACGAGCGGAATCGTTCTTCGCGCGTCTTCTTGTTCATGAGATCGATCGTCTCATTGTATTTATCGACGAATCCTTTGATGTTGTCAAAGATTTTTTGGGTGTCAGTGGCAGCGGAGAGGGTGACAGCCCCACTCGCAAATGTTGATTTTAAAGTTAACGTCATATTATCAATTGTCACAGTATTCGAGCTTTGTGTCATCGGAATGCCATTCAGCATAAACTGTGCATCTGTTCCGGCTTTTAAGGCATCTCCAGAAGCAATTCCTAGAGCTACTTGTGTGGTTGCATCGAATTCAATCACCGCAGTTGATCCCGTTTGTTTTTGGGTCAAAGCCAGTTTCCCTGAAATCGGTTCAAAAAATGCGGAAATGCCTGTATCTTTACCATTTAATGCTGCAATCAGATTATCTACAGTGGCATCTTCTGATAACTGAATCTTCTGCATCGCACCGTCTTTTACAGAGCGTAGTTCGAGTTCATATCCGGAAGTGAATGTTGCTTTTGTGCCAGCTGGGATATCCGATCCATCTGTCATCGTCACTTTACCTGTCGCGTCAACGCTATAAGTTCCATCAACTAATGGTGAATCGCTTGCATCACGCAATTGAACACTACCGGCTTTTGGCGGTGGTGAAAGTGTCCAATCTTTCGTAGCAGTATCAAGTGTCGCTGAACGAGACGTCGGTGTAAATTTCATATCAGAAATTTTAGTCGTTCGTGTCACAGCACCGTCCGCTTTCGTTAACGGTGTTGCCGTCACTGTCGCGGCAGTTGCTAAAGCAGAAACAGAATCGACTCGAATTGCAGTATTTCCATTCGACGGACCTGCCACGACCGAAACACGTGACTCATCCGATGAACTCGACGTCTTCGCATAGAAATTTCGGCTGAACATCAGATCGACCGCGCTGTTCCTTAAGGTCATGAGTGAGCGGTTGATTTCGCGATAGGCATCGCGTTTCCATTCCGTTGTTTGTTTTTTCTGTTCCAGTTTATCGACCGGAGCACGCTCGGCCTGCATCAATTGTTTAATAATGGTGTCGGTATCGATTCCACTGGCGAGTCCGCCAAATCGGATCGGTGTCGTCATGAGAATCCTCCTTTATACGCGTTCGTCAAAGAGATGGTTAAACTCCATGAACGCCGCAAAGAAATCAAGTGATTTCTTGCTTGGGATTTCGCGGATGACTTCGTTGTTCGTATCCACGATTTGAATATAGTAGTCGTTCAATTTTTCATGTTTCATGAACTTTAAGCCAGTACGTTGTTGGTCTAGGACTTGATTCGCCTTCTCGACGGCTGCCTCTAACTTGGTAACGTGTTGAGGCGTCGGAAGAATGACGATGCCTTCGTCGGCGAGTTTCGCTTGATTCGCTTCGACGAACACGTTTTTCGTTTGTTCATACGGCAAGACGGAAGAAGGTAGGTGAAGCCGGACTTCTGAAATGGTCGGGTTCATATGGTTCTACTCCTCTTAATAAATGTTCTCAATTCATATATCGGTTATTCTATTGAATTATTGAGGATTTCACGAAAACTATCCATAATCTCTGATTCGAGATAGCTTAATTGACTTTGTAAGTCTTGAAATGAATGATTTAAAACAATCCTTCTCGTCGCTTCAGTGTTTGCTGCTTCAAGTGCGATTGATTTCATCGTCAACAATAGCTCTTCTTTTTTATCAAGCATTTCTTGTACTTGTTTGACTTGATTTAATTGATGTATGAGTCCTTCTCGATTCATTAACTTCAGCCCTTTCTTTTTTCTATATCGGTTAAGGGAATGAGATTCATAAGGAATGGGAATAAAACACTATGTGAAAATTATAACAAGGAGTGATTGAAGTGAAATGGGAAGAGTTGACGGTTTTCGAGAAGAGTTTATTACTCGGAGATGGTACAATCGCACGAACAAAGTCAAAAAGTATTCCGAAAAAAGGGCTTCAATACCGAGAACATTTTTCTGTCAAACAAATGGAGTATCGGGAATGGAAATTAAAAGTGGCCCCTCGCATTTTTAGTGGCATTCGAATTCGAAAGACAGGAACGAGCGCAGAACTGTATTCTGAAAAAGATGAACTGTTCGCTTGGCTTTGGGAACAGTGTTACGTTGATTGCAAGAAACATGTCCCCATTCACCTATTAGAAGATTGCACCCATCCTGTCTTTTTACTCGCCCTTTACTTAGACGATGGAAGTTTATCATTGACCAAGTCATCACGGTCTAAATTGAACCAGATCATCCTCACACCGCATATTTATTTATATCTCCAAGCATTTTATCCCGAAGAACTCGAACAATTGAGCACATTCATTGCTCGCACATTCCATCATCAGTTTGTGTTAAGCAAACGATCCGATGGTCATTTTTACACGCTACGTATTCAAAAAACAGAGGAGGCCATACGATTTTTAAATGACTTCGCACCCTACGCATACGCGATTCCTTCAATGCGAAAAAAATTGGATTGGGAGTATCGACTTGATTTGGAAAAAACAAAACATCCTGGCCTCTCCGTAATCGTATCTAAAGCAAAAAATGACTATACAGATGAAGAGATTCATTTCATCATTCAAGCCAAACAGAAAGGGATGACGGATGCTAAGATTGCCGAAACATTAAATCGCACGTATTGGTCCGTCGTGTACAAATGGCAAGATATTAAGAAAAATATTTTAAATGAGGACTCACTTCTATACACATACTAATAAAAAGCCCGACTCTCGATTGGTGAGAGACGGGCTTCATTATGCAATCCGTACATTGCGTATACTGATTTAAAAAGTTGAAAGAAAATCTTAACGAAGAAGTTGAAGAACCGCTTGCGGCTGCTGATTTGCCTGTGACATCATAGCTTGTGCAGCTTGGTTAAGAATGTTGTTCTTCGTGAAGTTCATCATTTCTTTCGCCATATCAACGTCACGGATACGTGATTCTGCAGCAGTTAAGTTTTCTGAAGATGTTCCGAGGTTATTAATCGTATGCTCAAGGCGGTTTTGGACTGCCCCAAGTTTAGAACGTTCAGATGAAACAGAACTGATTGCGCTATCTAGTGATTTAAGAGCCGCTTGAGCACCTGAAGCAGATGAGATATCAATGTTAGAAACACCAAGTGCAGCAGAACGCATATCTTTAATTCCAAATGTGATTGACTGCGATTGGTTAGATCCGATTTGGAATGTCATTCCACCGTTACCTGCAGATTCAGTTTGAGCTTTAGAAAGACCTAAATCTTCAACTGCCGTTTCGCCTGTCAAATCTTTAAGTGAAATTTCACCAGAAGGACTGCTGATTGCCAAACGTCCATCTTTCGATACAGTTACCGCTACATCTTGAACAAATCCTTCATCGCCAGCTGATTTCCCAGTTGATGTATTGTAAGTGCCAATCGCAGCGTTGATAGCTGTCGCTAAATTATCTGCTACATCTGACATATCATCACCATTCGCAGCAGTGAATGATCCACTTACACCAATCAACTGATCATTTAAGGATACGTCAAACGTTTTACCAGTAATATCTGTTCCGTTGTATGTGCTATCTCCAAGATTGGCCGCAGTTGATACAGCTCCCGCAGCGTCTGAAAGGAAAGTAGCTCCAATAGAAGTAGCAGCTCCTGCAGTCGTAAGTGTAACTTCTGAAGTTGTTCCTTTAGAACTGCTTGTAAGAACTAGTTGATCAGAAGAATCTACATATCCTGAAACGTGTCCTACACTAGCTCCAGAATCATCAATTGCTTTATTAATCGCATTGGTTAACACTTCACCAATCTGTTTGATTGTAGAAGCACTTGCCGTAGTTAAATTTGATGCCAACAAATCCTTTTGATCTTGTGTGAGTAAAGTATCCCAATTCACTTCAATTTTCTGACCGTCGACTGTCAATGTATCTGCTTCAAAACTTGCAGATGAATGGTCGGCAGCGATAGCTGTCCCAGAAGTCATCACACCTGAAGTGAGCTTCGCTACTACACCACCGACTGTAGTGTTAGCTGAAGACGAGACACCTTGAGCGCCATTTAAGCTACCATTTAAAAGTTTTTGTGTGTTAAACTCAGTTGTGTTACCAATACGATCGATTTCTTCTTTCAATTGCTTCACTTCGTCTTGAAGCGCTTTGCGGTCTTCTGTTGTGTTCGTACCGTTTGCAGATTGGTTTGACAATTCACGCATACGTTGAAGGATTGAGTGTGTTTCATTCAATGCACCTTCAGCTGTTTGAATCATCGAAATTCCATCTTGTGCGTTACGTGTCGCTTGATCAAGTCCACGTACTTGCGCACGCATTTTTTCAGAGATTGCAAGACCAGCTGCATCATCACCAGCGCGGTTGATGCGAAGACCCGAAGATAGTTTCTCCATCGCTTTACCAGTCTGGTTCGTGTTGAACGACATGTTACGGTGTGCGTTCATAGCGTTTAGGTTGTGGTTAATAATCATTGTAATTTCCCTCCATAGGTTTAAAGTTTTCCGCTCTTCCAAATCCTTTTGTCCGAGCATGCAAGGTTTAGGCCGGCCCCTCACCTTGCATTTTTTGGAACGTTTTATCGTTTCCATACTCTATATCGGAGTCCGTTCTCATCTGTTTAGTCTTTTTCGAAAAAAGTTACACGTTTTGAATATAAATCTTCAAAACGCATAAAAATAGCCCACTCTCGTCAGCTTTTGATGACCAACTCGAGTGGGCTATTCGGACTTACACTTCCACCTTCATCTGTTCCGTCTCATTCTGCAAACTCTCCGCGACGCGAACGAGCTCTGACATCGCTCCGTTCACTTCACCAAGACTAGCTGCTTGCTGGCTCGCTGCTGACGTCACTTCATTCGCATAACGTGATGCCTCTTCGACCATCCCAACGATGCCCGCCGAGTTTGTCACAACCGAATCGATCTGACCACGTGACTCATCGAGGAGTGAATCGACCGAATGGACATGACTGTATACTTCATTTGCCGAATTGTGGATCGATGCGAACGCACCACCTGCTTTTTCAACTAAGCCAACACCTGTCTCCACTTCTGCTTTGACGTTCGCCATCGACGATGACGTATCGCCAACGAGACGCTTCACGTCTACGATGAGATCGGTGATTTCTTGAGTCGAGTTCGCTGTTTGTTCCGCGAGCTTTTTCACTTCTGCCGCTACGACGGCGAATCCACGACCATGCTCACCGGCACGTGCCGCTTCAATTGATGCGTTCAAGGCAAGCAAGTTCGTCTGTGCTGAGATGTCACTGATGACATCCGTGATCCGTGAGATTTCGCCTGTCATTTCTGTCAACTGGCTGTTAAGTGTTGATGATTGCTCCACTTTCCCAGCAATCGCATGCATCGCATTGACGGAAGACGAGGCAAGACCTTTCCCGCTCTCTGCTTCCTGTTGCATCTCGCTCGCTGAATCAAGCGCCGATGACATCTCTTGACGGATGCTCTCCATTGTACGCGCGACCGCTCCGAGCAAGTCCATCGAGTTATACGTCGCACTGACGTTGTCTTCTAACATCTTGTTGAGGGAGTCCATCGCAGAACGAATGTTTTCTCCTGCAACGTTCCCTTCTTGGACCGCTGCTGCGATTTCCTGTGCCGACCCTGTCAATTGGTCCGCCGTGTAACGCATGTTCGTGCCTTGTTCCCGAAGGTGTTCGACCATGTTGTCCATCGACAAGAGTAGACGTCCCATCTCTGAACGATCTGTCGTTTTCTCGTCGGCGAAGTGCACCGTCAAGTCCCCGTTCCCGACTTCAACAGCTTTTTCAGAAGCCATCTCGACCGCTTTCAGTGGACGACGGGCAATCAAGTAAATGACGCCCCCACCGAGTGACGAGATGAGTAATGCCACGACCGTACCGACGAGCATGACTTGACCTTGTTCCATCTCGAGTTCCGTCAAGAGTAATAGGGTAATGTAGCCGACCGCTCCGCCCGTGATAAAGGACGTGACCAAAATCCACGCGAGCAGTTGCGTCGTAAAGTTTTTAAATACTTTCACTGTTTGTTCCTCCTCATTGTGTTCATCACTCCTTATATCGTCCAATTTCCAATGAATGTATAGCGTTTTCAGTTGAACGTTTGGTCAATGAAAAACGTACCCCGTCAAGGAGTACGTTTCGTTAGAATGCTTCGTCGTCTCGTTCGACGTGCGCCACACGTCGTGGTGTCGTCGCCGCATCAATCGCGAGCGTGATGGCAGCCGCCCAGTGCAGCATCATGCCGACAAACGGGATAAAGCCGAGGATTGATGCCGCAATTCCGACCGCCGCGCCGTAAGAGAATCGATTCAGTCGACTGAACGAAAGAATCAACACGATCACGTGGTACACGAACATGAAACCGAGGGGCGAATAGCCCATCCCGATGATAAAGAGACCGCCAAGAAACGGAATCCCGAGAAAGGCTTCAAACGCCGCGCCGAGCCATTTCAGATTTTTCACCATGTGGTTCACCTCATAATTCGATCATGTAAAACTCATAGCCACCATTCTCCGCAAAACCAGCGCGTTTGTAGATCTCGAGCGCCGCCTTGTTTTCCGTCTCGACATCGAGCTCGACTTTCGTCCGACCCATGCGGAACAGTTGTTGAACCATCTGTTTCAACATCTTTGTGCCGTAGCCTTTGCCTTGCTCGCCTGCTTTGACCCCGAACGCATGAATGCTAGCCGCGTCGTCCCCAGTGAGAAGAGCGCGAATCACGCCGATCGGTTTGCCGTCCACTTCGCCGATATACGTCACGCGGTCTGGCGTGTCGATTTGTTGATAGATGTTTTCCGTCACATCGACCGGGTCACCGAACGCCTCGCTGAGCGTCGCGATGATGAGCGGACGGTCGTCTGCTGTCGCCTCACGTAGCGATACCTCGTCCGGTTTCAAGAAGAGCTCCGCCTTTTTCAAGACGAGATTGTATTCCGAGAACTGATACGCCGCCTGAAGATGCTCGAGCACTGCTTTCCCGGACGCTGAATTTCGGTCGATGACGAACGTGAACGCTTCGCAACCGTTCAATTTTGCATCTTGTTTCGCCGTCTCAAGCAGTGCCGTGAAGACACCTTGTTTCCGGTATTCCGGATGGACAAGGGCATTCACCTCATACTCGTTCGGGAGATACGGGAAAAGCATGAGATACCCGACGAGTGTCTCTCCGTCATAAACCGCATAATCGTTCTGCCCGACCGACTCATGCCCGACTTTCACGTCGATCTTGTCGTTCGCGTTGACCGCCTGTTCTAGCGCCTTGACGTCATCCGCTTGCCTTACTTCTTCTACTGTCCAATTCATGTACATCACCTCATGTATTATTGTAGCACAAAGGAAAAAGCCCGCCTTAGCGAGCAGTCTCTTAGTCATTCCGTTCATTCTGAAAAAGTTGCGTCACTTCTCGCATCATCACCAAGATGACGATGACGACAGCCAAGGTGATCAAGCTCTCTTGTTTCGGTAAATCAAATACATACATCGCAACGATAAACAGAAGGGCTACAATCAATCCTTCCGTATAATCCCGTTTCCTCGTTCGCACACGACCACCCATTCCAAAAAGACTGCAAACGATTCAGCCGTCCACAGCCTTTCCATATTATAACGTCCGGAACTCCAACTCAGGGAGTGTCTCAATCAACTCGGCAATCTCGTCCGTATGTGCCTCCGCACCTGGGACGGCCTCTGTCGGTTCGACCCAGAAGAACGTCTTGTCGTTCGTCCCGAGGTAGTTGCCGTAGCCGATTTCTGTCGCGAACGCCTCTTCCGTCAATTCGCGGTCGATCAAGTCCAGGTGGAACAAGAGCTGGTCGTCCCCATCCTCGACGTTATAGTATAAATCGAACGTACCGTAGCTCTTCGTGTCCCCGATGTCGACGACGTCCTGCGCCTTCTCGATATAGACGTCACCCCGCTCAATCGCCTCGACGATTTTTGATGGCAAGACGATCTCATAACCGAGCTCACGGTCACGAATCGTCTGCGTCGTATCCTCTGTCCGTCCCCGGGACGAGACGACACCGACCGTCGCCACCAATGCACCTGTCACACCGAGCGCGAGCGCCCACTTCATCGATTTGTTCACAAGAACCACTCCTCACTTGTTGATGTCTTCACTTGATTATCCCACAAGTTGATGACTTTTCATTAAATATTCTGAAAAAATGTTTCCCCTTACATTGACGAGTGTCCGTCAATCCCATACGATGGTAGTAACGTACTATAGAAAAGAGGAACTGACATGTCTAACGAAACTACTTTGACGCGCGCTCAGCTGGACGCGCTCTTGAAAAACGTCTTCGCCCTTCAAATCCCGGTCATCGAGAAATTCATGACGGATTTGTTTAAACAATATGTCTCGACGGCTTCCACGTTCAAACAGGACATGGACACGATGAAAGCGACGGACTGGCACAAGCATTTCTTCGGTCAAAAAGTGATGCCTCACCTCTTCATCGAGAACCTTGGCTTCGGTGCATCGTTCCGTCACCAAGGCCAAGAGAAGGTCGTCAGCATCCCCGAGAACATGACGGTCGTCAAGCCGGACTCGGACGCGCAAATCAAAGAGATTTTAGAGAATCTCGACCAGACGCTCGCCTCGATGGACGGCGTCAAAAACAAAGGACTCGTCAAGAAGTTCTACAAAGAGACGCTCGAACTCATCTGCCAACTCGGTAGCCGTACCGGTATGATGGATGATTTCTATGACAAAGTCAAAGGCAGTTTGACAACAAGTTGATGACAATCCCCTCGTCCATAAGAGCGAGGGGATTTTTTATGCCTCTTGTCGAACGACGGTCGGGAGCTCCATAAACTGACTCCGACTGTGAAAGACGACCCCGACCATGACGAGCGCGATCCCGGACAAGGCGATCGGCGACGGCATGACGGCATGCAGGAAGACCAGTTCCCCGATGAGCGCGAACAGGACTTCGAGCGCTTGCGTCGCTTCGACGGATGCCAGTCTTCCCATGTCCTGTTTGACGAGATCGGTCGCCATGAAGAAGAGCACGGTCGCGACAACCCCGGACAATAGGGCGACGAGGAACGTCTGCCCGAGCTGACTCGATGAGGGGCGTCCCGTCGTCAAGCCGTACCCGAACAACAATAGCCAGACCGGGAGCGACCCGAGACACATTCCGAGGATTCGCTCGAACACGTCGAGGTCCGTATGTTGCATCATCTTCCGGTTCCCGAGCGGGTAGGCAAATGCGGCGATGATGACCGGCACGACCCCGAGCCAAAGGAAGCGTGGTTCGAACGACTCGAAAAACTCCGCTTGCATCATTACGACCCCAATGAGAATCAAGACCGAGAAGCGAAGTCCGCGCCATGGGATTCGTTCCCGTGTCCCGTCTCCCTTCTTGAAGAGTGGGGACAACAGTGCCCCGGCGACAATCGTCACTTGCCACGTGCCCGCGATCAGCCACGGAGGTGCGACCTCGGCCGCGAGACAAATCGGGACGTAAAACAATCCGAACCCGACCGTCCCCCAAAGAATCCATGGACGAGGATTCGCTTTCAATGCCGAGAGGACTCGCTTGAGTCCACCACGAAATGCGACCACAACTAGCAGTAACGGGATCATCCACAAAAAGCGGAGCGAGGCGCTATAGGCAAAGCTGCCACCCCCGACTTGCATCACTTCGTTCAACACGAACGTGCTCGCAAAAAACAAGGCGGCGAAGACACCGAGTATGAGTGGACGCATCCGATCCCTCCTTTCCGAATCCTGTCATGTTCTCGACACCTTGCCATTTCTCCTGCAAAAAACGGACAGCGCTTCGCCATCCGCTTCATCCCCCCCCTCAGTCATCTCCGGAGTTCGAGCGCGGCGATCCGCTCCATCCGCTCGAGGATTGGCTTCGCCTGATCGATATATGCCTTCACTTCAGCAAGCGACAACGACGCCGCATGCGCCTCTTCATTTCGCCATACTTCATAGACGAACACGGTATTCGCTTCGTCGAGCGACACGTGGACTCGATACGATTCACAGTCCGATGTCGCCTCCATCTCCCGCGCCGCTTCCGATAAAATCGCCACCAGTCTGTCGCGTTGCCCCGCTTTCGTGACAAGCTTTCCAATCAGTGCGTACATTCCCAATCCTCCCCTTTCTCTAGCATCGACTTCTTCCACTTTCCCTATGTGATTTCCTGCTTAGTCGGTTCACACGTGTAGAGGTTAAAAAAACGGACGACCCTTGGCCATCCGTTAATGAATATCGCGTTTTTGGAAGTTCCCGCCTTTGACCTCTGTCACCTCATACACGACGACGAACGCTTTCGAGTCGACATCATCGATGATGTCTTTGATCTTTCGTTCTTCGAGCCGGTTGATGACACACGTGATTTCGTAATAGCTTTCTTTGGAATACGCCCCTTGGATTTGATTCAACGTGGCGCTCCGTCCGAGACGGTCCCGAATCGTCTCGACCATCTCATGCGGTTCACTCGTGATGATTTTGAACGTCTTCGCCCCGCTCAATCCCTCCTCCACGATATGGATCACTTTCGAGGCGATGAAGTAGGCGATGGCGGACAGGACCGCTCCTTGAAGACCGAACACCGTCGAAACGACGATAAAGACGAACGTATTTAAAAATAAAATCAAATCACTCGTCCCGAACGGCAGTTTCCGTGATAAGAGGACCGCCAACATATCGATGCCGTCAAGCGCGCCCCCGTTACGAAGCGAAATCCCCATCCCGAACCCGAGGATGATCCCACCGACTACGGTGATGAGGAGCGCGTCCCCCTCGATGATGGTCGGAACGTGGTGCATGATGACCGTACCGACAGACAAGGACGCAATCCCGGTAACCGAGAGGATGGCGAAACTCTTGCCGATCTGTTTATACCCGAGATAGACAAACGGGATATTCAATACCCCGATGAAAATACCGAGCGGCAGTCCCGTCAGTTGTGACCCGACAATACTGATCCCAGTGACGCCCCCGTCCGAAACGTTATTCGGAATGAGGACCGATTCCAATCCATACGCCGCGATGAGTCCCCCGATGATGTTCATCATCATTTGAAACGCCATCAACCATGTTTTGTTTTCTCGCTTCATCCTATAGACCTCCATCCATTGTTCAACAACCTTGTTAGTTTAACATAAAATGATTTCGAAATAATTTATCGGGAATCATCCCTCAATTCTGAATATTCATGTCAGATTCTCTGTCGTAAATGATTGTCGGTTCGCATCATTTGGTATACTGAAAGAAATGGAAAGGGGGCATCCTGTATGCAGCGTACACCTATGCCTTCCCCGACACCGGAGGAAGTGCAGCGCTTAAGGCGTGAACATAATCCGATCAAGGCTTCTGAACTGTTTGTAAAAGTTGTCCTTTTGCTGCTCGGCTCCCTCGTCTTTGCCGTCGGCTTGGAGGCGTTCCTCGTACCGAATCAAATCATCGACGGTGGTATCGTCGGTGTCTCGATCATCGTGTCGTACTTGACGGAGACGAAACTCGCGATTTGGCTCGTCCTCTTCAACTTACCGTTCATCTACTTCGGCTATCGGCAAATCGGGAAAACGTTCGCCGTCGTCACGTTGACGGCCATCCTGCTCATGTCGGCCTTCACCATCGTCCTGCATGACATCAAGCCGTTCACAGACGACCTCCTCTTGTCGACCGTCTTCGGTGGCTTCTTACTCGGTGCCGGAATCGGGCTCGTCATCCGCGCCGGGGGCTCGCTCGACGGAACAGAAATCCTCGCCGTCGCTTTCACGAACCGGTTGCCGTTCTCCGTCGGGGAGATTGTCATGTTTTTCAACATCTTCATCCTCGGGACGGCCGGATTCGTCTTCAGTTGGGACCGGGCCATGTATTCGCTCCTCACCTATTTCATCGCCTTCAAGACGATCGATGTCGTCCTAGAAGGAATCGACCAGTCGAAAGCGGCGTGGATCATCACGTCCGCACCAGACGATATCGGACAGGCCATCATGGACCGACTCGGTCGTGGCGTGACGTATCTTCATGGAGAAGGCGCCTACACGGGTGACGGGAAGAAAGTCGTCTTCACGGTCATCAGTCGACTCGAAGAGACGAAACTGAAAGACATCCTCGATGACTATGACGAGAAAGCGTTCCTCGCCATCGGCAACATTCACGACGTTCGTGGCGGTCAGTTCAAGAAGAAAAACATTCACTAAACGTGAAATCCCCTATAACCGCTGGACTATCATCGCCAACGGTTATAGGGGATTTTTACGCAAATTTGACCTGATTCCGACCATTTCGCTTTGCTTCATATAATGCTTCATCTGCTCTTTCGAACACGACCGTGCTCGGCTCATGCCCTGCAATCGCTGCACCGATTGAAATAGTCATCGGAATGATTTCACCTTGAAATTCGAGTGGTGTTCGCTGTACCATCTGCACGATGTTTTCTGCCACCTTCGCCATGCCTTCACTACCTTCAATGACGAGCAAAAATTCTTCGCCACCGTATCGTCCGACAAATCCAGACGGCGGACAGCTTCGTTCCAACGTTTGTCCGATATGACGAAGTGCTGCGTCTCCTGCTAAGTGCCCATATGTATCGTTCAACTGTTTAAAATGATCGACGTCGATAACGAGTAACGTCCACGGTTTCCCGGACATTTCCAAATCGTTCATCTGTTCGAGCGTCCGATAACGGTTCGGAAGTCCCGTCAACTCATCAATGGTCGCCCGGTGCGTATGTAGGAGAAACATCCATAGATGCGTCTCAATCTTTTTTGCGGCCCAATAGCAGAGCCAGGCCCCAAAAGATAACATGAGAAAATAAGGAACAAATACATTTATAAAGACCGTCTCATTCACACTGCCGCTCACTTGAATCAAGACGAGGAGCGCACCTAACCCGATGTAGATGGCATACCCTCTCCCTCGACGAATCGGTAAGCGTGTCATGACAAGAGAAAATAAAAAGAAGACAAATAACAGTAGTAACGAGTCTACGAACGGAGCACTCATTCCGTGCAGCGTCGTGCGTCCGATGAAGATCAGACCGAGCGTGACGATAGCTCCGAACGGTCCAGCGAACGTTGCGGATAAGGCAATCGGGATGAGACGAAGGTCGATTCGTGCATCCCCTAATTCGATGGAGTTAATGGTTAAGAGAATTGCCGTCAACCCGTTAGAGACCCCAAACCAAAACCGTACGAACAACGGGGAGGTCGGCTGAATCGGTAAAACTGTTCGCATCACATAGAGTGTGAGCGACATGAATAAAAAGATCAGACTGATGTTGATAAGAAAACTATTAATACCTGTTTCCACCGATTCCCCTCCTTCCTTTCACGTTTCCATCCTATCCCAACCCATCAAGCGCTGTCATCCATCAATTACCGGATTCATGAAAACAGTCGAAAGCTCACGCTTCCGACTGCTTCTGAATCATCTGCTTCATCAAGTTGGCGCTATCTCGTGCCGACTCGTTCTCTTCCTGCATTTGAATGTACACTTCATGACGGTGGATGTCGATATGACGCGGGGCGTCGATCCCGAGCTTCACCTGGTCGCCTTCGATGGCGAGCACCGTAAGCGTCACGTCGTCCCCGATATGGATGGCCTCACCTTGTTTTCGTTTCAATACGAGCATCAGCGCACCTCCGCTTTCGTGCCGCCGAGCGGATAACGGGCCGGATATGCATCGTCTAGGATGACTTGTTTCCCGCGACGTTCCTTTGTCTCGATGACAATCGGCGCCTTCAAATTGAGCGTCGACGATTCGAACGGCTCACGGAGCGTGACGATCGAGTAGACCGAGACGTGTTCCGCCTCTTCGATCCCAAGTTGGTCTTTCGCGCCATCCGACAATTCGAACGCATAGTCCGACTTATGCCAAAACGGGTTCGTCACGACGAACGCACAGGCTTGTTCCTCGATTGACTGAAGCGACCAGAACGGTAAATCCTCCCCGTACGGGATCAACACGAACGTCTTACAATCCGGGAACCCCGGAATCTCACTGACGAACGTGATCGTCTCCGCTTCGTTTATTTCAATCTTGCCAAAGTAGTCTGTTTCAATGAACATGGATTGTCCTCACTTTCAACGCGTTTCATCATACATCCCACCGACCGGCCATATCTCGAGTGACGCCTGTTGACGGAGCGAGATGTCCGTCGTCCATGGCGTGAACGAGATATCGGCTGGCGTGAGCGATACATCAATTTGGGGTGGCGTGATATTCCACTCGATTTTCACATCCGCCGGCGTATACGTCAACTTGACACGATCAATCGATTTTGGCATGTAGCCCATCTCGACGATCGGATACGGGTCGTTCACCTTCTCCGCTGCCATTGAAGGGATCGGATTCCCGTTCTCGATCCGCATCATGCGGTCCCCCTCCCGGGCGATGTTCGCCATCGCCTCACGGGCCCCTTGCTCTCCCATCTGACCGAGGTATTTCCCAAGTTCAAGCACGCCTTTCAGGTTGCTCTCACTTCTCGCCACCGATGAGTCGACCTCAAGCTTCCCCGGTGTCGTCTGTTGCGTCATCTCGGCTTTACCTTGTTGGATCGACAGGTCAGCCCGCCCTTGACGCATCTCGAGCACGGGCCGATTAGATGTCATCTGGATCGCGGCAAACGTCTGCCGCATCTCAAGTCTCGCGAGATTCATGACCGATTACCGCAAGAAGTCGAGAAGCGTCGGCTGGATAATGCGGGCACCTGCAGAAAGGGCTGCACGGTGGACGGTCTCATGTGACTTCAGTTCCATGATGACTTTCTCCACGTCGATGTCCTCGTTATCAGACATGATGGTCTTGGCGATAATCTCATGGTCTTGTAAACGGTTGTCGACGAGCTCCAAACGGTTTGCTCGGGCACCGAGCTCCGCCCGTTCCGTGATCAAGTTTTGACCGAGTGTGTCGAGCGTGTCGAGTTCAGCCGATAGGTCGGCACCAGTAGTCGTTGTCTCTTTTAAAAGTGTACTCAATTTATGAAGACCTTCAAATAACTCTTTACCAAAAACCGTTTCTGGTTGCATGTTCACTTGTACAGTAATTCCTTTTGACACTTCAAATTCGATCTCCCCACTTGTTGCAGGTGCCGTTCCACTCTCATAAATCGAATCGACAGAACCAGCCGGATTCGCTAAATACGCTTTTAACTGGTCGACATTGATGAGAGGTTGATCTGTCTTCGTACCGTTATAAATATACTTTTCACCTGCTTTTGAGTTCGCAAGTGAACCGATGTGTTCGATCAATTGATCGACTTCGCTCTTGATAATGGCACGTTGCGACGATTCATACGTATCGTTCGCCGCTTGCGTCGTCAATTCGCGAATCCGCTTGACGGCTTCCGTGACTTCGTTGAGCGTCGAGTCCGTCAAATCCATCCAGCTCGTCGCCTCGCTGACGTTACGACGGAATTGGTCGACTTCACGTACTTCGGTTCGGTAACGAATGCCTTGCATCGCGACGACTGGGTCCTCTGATGCTTTTTGAATTCGTTTCCCGCTGATGAGTTGTTCCTGAACGCGAGCGAGTGTGTTGTAGCTACTAGATAAATGCTTCAAGTTCGTCTGTGTGAGCATTGTCTGTGTGACACGCATCAGTCATTACCTCCCTACGACACCCATGCCGTTAATGATTTTATCTAACATTTCATCGACGGCCGTGATGTTACGTGCCGCCGCGTTATAAGCGTGCTGATACTGGATCATCATCGTCATCTCTTCATCGAGCGAGACGGCACTGACCGACTGACGACGCTGGTCTGAACTGCTCAACAGGGCGAATGTACTCTTGGCGAGGTTTCCGTTCTGGCTCGCCTCGACAGCCATGTTCCCGATGACGTTTTGATAGTATTTCCCGATGGAAGTCGTCGCAGTGGATGAACCACCCGTAAATGTGATTTGCGCATTTTTTAAGTTTGCCAAGTCAAGAGCCCCGCTACCGTCTCCGATGTTTTGGTCTTTTGAGATGGCGATCAAGTTCAAGTTCGATAAAATTGTCGGATTGACCGTTACGGTCTTCGCATCGCCGACAATAAAGAAATCGATACCTTTTTGACGGGGATTATCTTGAACATTCCCATCGTAAAAAGTCTTATGCAAATCATTAAATGCCGTCGTGAACTCTTTTGCCATGACGTCTAAATCCTTCAACATCTTGGTAAAGGCTCCATCGTGCGTTTCTGTTCCCGTAGCTGAACCGTACATATCAACGAGCGCTTTCAACTTCCCATTTGGTAAATCGTCAAAGACGAGCGTTGTCGTTCCTGCGGCCGCATCTGTGATCTCCATGTCGTTAATTTTCCCAACTCCGCCTGTTAGTCCATCCACTAACGTAATCTTTGTTGGAGTCGGTGTTCCAGGCACGGAAATTCGGATATCAATCCGTCCTTCCGCGACACGTTGCGAGTTTCCACGTGTTTCGCCGTTCGTGTAATCAACAGGCACACGTTCGAATTCAATGTATTGCGACAACTCGTCCATGTAGCGATCGCGCTCATCATACAATTCATTTGGCAGAACACCAAGAGGCTCTGCATCACCGATTTGACGGTTGACGTCACCAATTTTCGTCAACAAGTCGTTGATTTTTTTCGTGACGACGCCCGCTTCTGCTTTCAAGTCCTCTTGTACTTTCGATAACGAAGAAGACATGTAGTTGAACGTTTGTGTCAACGTCAACGCTCGTTGCCGAACCACGCTTCGCGCACCCGTATCATCCGGGTTGACCGACAAGTCTTGAAGTGACGCCCAGAACAAGTCGAGCGATTTAGCGAGTCCGTTCTCAGACGGTTCGTTGATGATGTCTTCCATCCGGCCGAACGCCGCTTCTTTCGTCGCATAGAAGGCGTTCTTCACCGACTCATCACGATACTGTTGATCGATCATGAGATCGCGAATTCGGGCGAGTGTCTCCCCGCGTACACCTGTCCCGAATTGTCCGGCTTTCGTCCCGCCGAAGTTGACCGAGAGCTGTTCGGTCATCCCGAGTGTGAGTCGTTGCCGTGAATAGCCAGGGTTTGAGGCGTTCGCCACGTTATTCCCGGTCGCTTGAAGCGCCCATTGGTGTGTCGAGAGACTGCGGCGTGCCGTCTCTAATCCCATAAATGTTGAACCCATTCCACTTCCTCCTTAAACGTCACGGCTGAACGAGCGTGTTTCGAACGCTTGTTGTCCGTATGTAAAATCATCTGCTTCCGGCATGAGCATATCCAGATGCCAAGTAATATAACGAAGGGATTGTTCGAGTAGCGTCGCGTTCAATTCGTTCTGTCGCTTCAACTCGAACAAGACCGGTCTCAATTCCTCTATCTCTTCATCGTCCAATTCATACGTCCCTTGAAGTCGTTCCGCTTCTTTTTGTGAAATTTGTCGGACAAGTTTCGCTTCTTCTTTGACGAGCGTGCTAAATGCCACCATGTCATTTTGAATGAGTTGCTGTTCTTTCGCGTAAGCCAATTCGAGTAACCGTTTATGTAATGTGAGCATGAGTCTCTCCTTTTTTCAAAAAAAGAGCCGACTAAAGAAAGGGGTGCCCCTTATTTAGTCAGCTTCCGTGCCGTGTTATTCAGTGCGAAGGCCTCAAACGGACCTCGCTTCCATTCATCCTTGTAGAAAGCGTTTAGCGATTTCGCGCGCGTCCCGTGAATACGTGCCCGCATCAATCTCTGCTTTCAAAGCGTCGATTTTTGCGAGACGGTCCGGATGTTTCACCGGTTCTTCAAACCGGGCGCGGGCTTCCGCCGAGATTGACAATTGGTCCGTTTGGCGTGATTGCGCGGGCTTCGGTTCGACTTGCGTTTTCTTTTCATAAGTGTTCGGTAAGTGTACCCACTTGGCTGAATCGATGCGCATGCGTCTTCCCCCTCTTCATGATGTTAATCCAAACGATAAGTGCGGATGCTTGATTGTTTCGTCAAGCTCTCCTGTAGACTGGACAGTTCCTTCTGCATATCTCTCTGGCAGTTCGAACAAATTTTTCCTTCGTTCGTCGGTTGACCACAACGGACGCAGCTGATGGCAAGCGCCGGATTGTCCTTAATGATCAAGCGTCCTTCATGGATATATCGCGTGATATCAAGTTCAGAGACACCCGTCGCTTCGACGAGGGCTCCGATGGTCGTTTGTTTGTTGGCCGGTTCACGAATGAAGTCGCGGACTTTCAAGAAGTTTTTATAATCGACTTCGTTACATGATGGACAGTACGGTGAACGACCCTGTTTCATAAACAAGCGTCCACACATTTGGCAAGATGCTGCATCCATTGGTTTCACCTCTGCTCTTTATATCGGACGCGATTTCGATTTGTTTAGCGCCCGAAATAAGCAAATCGCAGAAACTTCTGATGCACCTGCCTGTCGCAACGAAAATGCCGCCTGATGAAGGGTCGTCCCCGTCGTATAGACGTCGTCTATAAGAATGATTTTCCCACATTTCACTGAAGTTGGTACAGTGAAAGGATTCGTTCGGTGTCGTCTTCCTTCTTTCCCGAGTTCACGTTGACTTGAAACCTCCGTTTTTTCGAGAAACTGTCGCGTTGGACCGATACATCGCGCGAGCACCTCGGCCTGATTGAAGCGACGTGTCTGAAGCCGCTCCTTACTCAACGGGATCGGAACATACGTCACGCCAGATGAACGCGATGCCCGAAGCGCTGGCGCGACCGATGAGGCAATGACGACATCCCCGCTGAATTTAAATCGATGTAGCCAGTCAATTCCTGCCTCATCGTATGCGTACAGGCAACGGACGGTCAAATCGAGACCGAGCGCGAGCCAGCGGATGCAGTCCGGACACGTCTCACCGGTCTCATTCGGTTGACCGCAGCGCGGGCAACCCGTACCGAGCGGCGTCAGTTTCGACTCGCAAGAAGGACACACCCAGTTTCGTCGCCATAATGTGGCAGGAGTCCACGGGACGGTCATCGACTCATGACAAATAAGACATCTCATCGCCGATTCGCCTCCTTGATCTTCCGTATGGCAACATCTTGACGGAACGTCCGCTCCCTGTAAAAGAAACAGACCTCTCCTGTCGGCGCTTCCGGTTTCCGCCCCGCCCGTCCTGCCATCTGAATGAGTCCCCGTGTCGAGAAGAGCCGATGCTCGCTCTCGAGTACCCCGACCTGCACGTCCCGAACCGTCATCCCCCGTTCCCAGATGGAGGTTGCAAGGACGACGCCCTTTGTCTCTTGGAGCCAGTGAAGGGCGTCAGTCCGCTCCTCGGTCTCAGCCGATACCGTCCGACATGCGAGTCCCGCACCTTCTAACATCTCGCGATACCGCTCCAAATCAGGCTTCGTCGGTACGAACAAGAGACGTGGTTTCAAGGCGTGACGTCGACAGAAATCTACGATTCGTTCGTCGGACTGTTTGACAAGTGTCGGGACCGGCAAATCAAATCCGTGATAGCGCCGCGACAGATGAACCGTTGGAAACATCTGTTGCCAAACGGTCGGGGTTGCCGTGATGAACAAGAAGACACCTCTCCCGACCCGACGAATCGTATTCCATAACGCGATGTCAAAGGCAAACGGGAAAGCATCGGACTCATCGACGAGCACATAATCGAAGACGTCCCGAACATTCATGAGTAACGGCGCGGTCGCCACCGTGATCATCCCGACGGAGTCTTTCTCCCCTCCCCCGTATCGTCTCGTGACAGGCACGGTGAATGCTCGTTCGAGCCGTTCGACCCATTCGATGGCGACGTCTTTCCTCGGGGACACGATCAAAACCCGCTTCCCTGCATTGACGACCCGCTCAATTACCGGGAACGTCATCTCCGTCTTCCCGGCGCCGCATACCGCATGTACGAGCCCCGTCTTTTGTCCGTCCCACCACGTGAGCAATTGATTTGCGACCCGTGTTTGGTCGGGGGCGAGCTCGAACGGCATCGTCAGTTCCGTCGTTTCAAGTGGAGTCGTGATGTCCCGTTCTTGTAGAAAATCACAGCGACAGACACGCCCGAGGTATAGACAATTTCGACAATAGGCACAACTTCCGTGATGACAGGTGAACGTCCGGACGTCCGTGCTGAGACAGCGTTGGCAGATACCGAAGCGGATGGCCCGTTTTCCTGCCTGAGCGACAATAAGTTCTCCCATGACCTGACTCCTTTTTGTCATCACGCTACCAAAACGGCTATATAAATGCGATACGACTTATCTAAAACAACGTAGGTCGACTACACAAATAGGACCCGACGAAAGCGTCGGGTCCTATTTGTTACTTCTGTTTGTAGAACATGATCGCCTCGTACGGACGAAGGGACAGCGTCGTCCCGTCGAGCTCAGGCACGTCATAGTTGTGGCTGACGACGTTCACCCGCTCGAACCCTTCCGGAATCGTATACGTCGTTTCCGTTCCATAGAAGTTGGCGACGACGAGAAGTTCCTCGCGGTCGGTCTTCCGTGTATATGCCCAAACGTCCAACGAATCAGGTGTGAGAAGCGTGTAATCCCCATCCGTCAAGACGTCAAGTTCTTTTCGTAATGCAATCAAATGTTTGTAGTGGTAGAACACCGAGTTCGGGTCACGGAGCGCCGTCTCGACGTTCACGTCCTCATAGTTCGGTGCCACGTTGATCCACGGCGTGCCGCTCGTGAAGCCGGCATGCGTCGTCGCATCCCACTGCATCGGCGTCCGCGAGTTGTCGCGTGACTTCTGTTTGATGGCGGCCATCATGTCTTCGTGCGACACGCCCTCCTCCCGCTTCAACTTGTAGATGTTGAGCGTCTCGATATCCCGATATTCGTCGAGCGAGTCGAAGCCAGGATTCGTCATCCCGATTTCTTCCCCTTGATAAATATACGGTGTCCCTTGAAGGCCGTGGAGCACGGTCGCGAGCATCTTCGCGCTCTCGACGCGATGGTTCGTGTCGTTCCCGAAACGGCTGACGACGCGCGGTTGGTCATGGTTGCACCAGAAGATGGCGTTCCATCCCTTCCCGTGCATCCCTTGTTGCCACGTCGACATGATGTCTTTCAATTGAATGAAATCGAACGGTGCAGCGACGAACTTCTCCCCGTTCGGATAGTCGACTTTCAAGTGGTGGAAGCTGAACGTCATGCTGAGCTCGTTCTCGTCCGGGTTTGAATAGCGGACGCAGTGGTCGAGCGTCGTCGAAGACATCTCCCCGACCGTGATGACGTCATGCCCGTCAAATACTTCCCGGTTCATCTCTTTTAAATATTCGTGGATGCCTGGACCGTCCGTATAGAACTTGCGACCATCCGACTCGTCTTCCGGGAAGTCCTGTTCTTTCGAAATGAGGTTGATGACGTCGAGACGGAATCCTTTGATTCCTTTTTTACGCCAGAAGCGCATCATCTCGTAGACGTCCTCGCGCATCTGTTCGTTCTCCCAGTTCAAGTCGGCCTGGGTCACGTCGAACAAGTGGAGATAATATTGCCCGCTCTTCTCATCATATTCCCACGCGTTTCCGCCGAACTTCGATTCCCAGTTCGTCGGTTCGTCGCGCCAGATGTAGTAGTCACGGTACCGCTCGTCTCCCGCCAATGATTTTTGGAACCATTCGTGCTCGGTCGACGAGTGGTTGACGACGATATCCATCATGAGGCCGATTCCCCGCGCCTCTGCCTCACGGATCAATTCATCGAGATCTTCCATCGTGCCGTAAGACGGGTCGATGGCATAGTAATCACTCACGTCATAGCCGTTGTCGTGTTGAGGTGACTGATAGACAGGTGTCATCCAAATATATTCGATGCCGAGTTCTGCCAAGTAATCTAGCTTCGCCGTCACCCCTTTGATCGATCCGGTCGCGTTCCCTTCCGGACTGTAAAAACTTTTCGGGTAAATTTGATAGACGACTGATTTGCGCCAATTTTTCTGTGTCATCAACGACATCTCCTTTTTGTAAGAGTTTTCATTTCAATAAGAAAGAGGGAAGAACTGCCGTCCCTCCCTCCCGAGTCATTGCTTATGCGACTTTGTTTTCTTCAAGTTCACCTTTCTTCATGTAACGCTTCGACAAGATGAATGTGAGCGCGAACGGTACGATGATCGCGATGACCATGCCGACGATGAAGAGAAGGATTTTATCTGTGAAGATGGAGAGGAATCCAGGGAGTCCTCCGACACCGATGGCGATTGCTTGCACATCGTTCAATGTGATGAAGATGGCTGCGATCGCTGACCCGATCATCGCTGAGTAGAACGGGAATTTATTTGGTAAGTTGACCCCGAACATCGCCGGCTCTGTGATTCCGAAGTAAGCCGAGATGGCTGAAGTCGACGCCATGCTCTTTTGTTTCGCGTTGTGCTTGTAGACGAAGAACATCGCGAGTGCAGCCGAACCTTGAGCAATGTTTGAGAGTGCGATCATCGGCCAGATGAACGTACCGCCTGTATCGGCGATCAACTGAAGGTCGATGGCGATGAACAAGTGGTGCATCCCGGTGACGACGAGCGGCGCGTAGAACAAGCCGAAGAGGAGTGCCCCGACGACCGGTACGGCTTCAAACGTGTTGACGAGTCCTGTCGCAATCACGTTCCCGATTCCACGAGTGACCGGTCCAACGATTGCGAGTGCAAGGAATCCAGTGACGACGATGGTTGTGATCGGAACGACCAAGAGTTGGATGGCGTTCGGTACACGTTTTTTCAAGAACATCTCGATTTGGCTCAAGATATAAGCCGCAGCGAGAACCGGCAAGATTTGACCTTGATATCCGACTTTCTCAATTTCGAAGAGTCCGAGGATATCGAACGTCGGTACTTCTCCTTCAAGTGCTGCTGTCCCGTAGCCCCAAGCGTTCAAGAGGTCCGGGTGGACAAGCAAGAGACCCATGACGATCCCGAGCACTTCGCTCCCACCGAAACGTTTCGTCGCCGACCAACCGACGAGTGCCGGTAAGAAGACGAATGACGTGTTCGCCATCATGTTGATGAGGTCCCAAAGTCCTTGTAAGTTCGGATACGCCTCGATGAGTGTCTTTCCGTCGATGAAGAGACCTTCAGAAGCGAGTAAGTTGTTGATCCCCATGAGGAGACCGGCCACGATGATGGCTGGAATGATTGGCATAAAGACGTCAGAGAAGACTTTGACGAGTTTTTGAAGCGGATTCATTTTTTTGCCGCCTGCGGATTTGACCTGGGCGACCGTTGCCGCCTCAAGTCCCGCGAGTTTGATGAACTCGGCATAGACGCGGTCGACATCACCGGCTCCGATGACGATTTGATACACGCCCGAGTTCTCGAACGCCCCTTTGACGAGATCGACTTCTTTCACACGTGCCTCATCGACTTTTGACTGGTCTTTGAGGGAGAGACGAAGACGTGTCACACAGTGTGCGGCTTTGTCCACGTTGTCTTTGCCGCCGATCGCGTCTAAAATCTCTGCGGCAATTTGACGATAATCTGCCTTCATGTTGAATGTCCTCCTTTGTTTGAAAACTGTAAATGAAAACGGTTACTTATGAGTACAAACAAAGTATAACTTATCTATATAAGTTAAGTCAACAACTTATATATATGAGTTGAACATGAAAGTTTTGCGTTGTGATTTACTGTTAAAATTCCCCTATTTTGACTTAGGACAAACAAAAAACCCCTTCCTGTACGAAAGAGGTTTACCTACGGGCGACGTCGCTAAACTGGAACTTGTCCAAGCGGTGACGCGACTCCGTATATTCAAATTGTTGTCCTTCATATAAGAACGTATCGTTCGTGATGACGATGACGTATTCATAGTCATGCAAGTCGAGCCGCTTCCGGTCGAGTTCGGTCACGTCTTCTGCCGCAATCTTTCGTTTGGCATAGCTGATCTGTAGGCCGAGCTCTCCTTCGATATATCCATAAATCGAACGAGCCGCAATCTCTTCTGTTAATCCAGGGACGAGGTCTTTGACGAAATAGTTGATATCTAAGATGACGTTCTCCCCGTCAAAGTTCCGAACCCGTTCGATGCGAAACACGTGCGTCCCCGCCGCCAAATTCATCCGTTCGGCGAGCCAAGTCGGGGCCTCCATCTCTTCAAACGAAGCGACGTGAGTCTGAATAGAACGACCGAGCATGCTCGCGTACACTTCTGAGAAACTGACGATGCCGTTGAATTGAAACTCGATCTGGTCCCGTTTCAATACGAACACGCCTTTTCCGTGATGCTTCCGGACATACCCGTTTTCCTGTAAAAGATCGAGCGCTTTTCGGACGGTTCCCCGGCTGGCCTCGAACTGATGCATCAACTCGGTCTCAGACGGAAGCTTTGAGTCAGCGGGTCTTGTTCCATTTCGCATCTCTTCTGCCAGACGCTCAAAGATTTGGCGATATTTCGCCATTTCATTCCCTCCTCCATTGAAAAAGACGACCTTAGACGGTCGTCTCTCTTACCATTCGCGACGATACCACGTGATGCCGATTGCACCAGGTCCGAGATGCGTTCCGATGACGGGACCGAAATGGCTTCCCGAGATGTGTGCTTTCGGGAACTTCTGTTTCATCGAAGCGAGCTCTTCCGCCTGACGCTCCGGGCAGTTGGCGTGAATGATGCCGATGCAGTAGCCTTCCCCGTCTCCGACAATCGATTCGTCCATCATCTCTTCGATTCGACGTACAGCCTTCTTGTATGTCCGAATCTTCTCGAACGGGACAATCAATTTATCCTGGAAATGAAGGACCGGCTTGATTTGTAAGAACGATCCGACGAGCGCTTGCGCCGCGCTCAACCGTCCACCGCGTTGCAAATGGTCGAGGTCATCGACGACGAAGTACGCACGAATCGAATCACGGACCGTTTCAAGCCGGGCGATGATTTCTTCTGGTGTCGCTCCGTTGTCACGGAGGTGAAGGGCCTCTTCGACCATGAACGCTTGCGGCATACACGAAATCTCTGAGTCAAACGCATGAACCGTCACATCGACCATGTCATTTAGCGCGACCATCGATTGGTACGTTCCGCTGATTCCACTGGAGAGCGTGATCGCAATCACGTCCGTCACATCGTCCGGCAAGCTCTCAATCAATTCCACCGTCTCACCGATGACCGGTTGCGACGTCGTCGGCAGATTCCCCGCCTCGATACGCTCATAAAACGCCTCGGTCGACATGTCAATCGACTCGCGGTACGACGCGCCATCGAAGATGACACTGAGTGGTGCGACATGGACGTCATGTCGCGCCAAAAAATCATCCGACAGATAGGCGGTACTGTCGGTTAAAATCGCAATGTTTCCCATACTATATCCTCACTTTACGTCGTTTCATTTTTCCAATTATGTTAGGATTCCATTCCATATTGTAACACAAAAACGAGGTAAAGCATCGGTGACGCTCAAATCTCGACCCAACCCCGGCGAATCGCATCCACGACGGCTTGTGTCCGGTCGTTCACGTCCATTTTACGAAGCACGGAGGAGACGTGGTTTTTAACCGTCTTCTCACTGATAAAGAGCATGTCACTGATGTCTCGGTTCGAGCGACCGTCGGCGAGAAGGTGTAACACCTCGACTTCACGGCGCGACAATAATTGATAGATCGGGTCATCTGTACGGCTCTCGACGCCACGTCCCGCCTGTTCCCCTTTGAATTGTAAGAGACGGCGGTAATCCTTCAGTACGTTCGTTGTCACTTTCGGATGAAGATACGCCCCATCCTTTGCGACGGCACGGACTGCCGAGATCAATTCTGTCGATGCGACTTCTTTTAATAAGAACCCTGATGCCCCTGCTTCAAGCGCATGCGTGATATACGACTCATCATCATGGATTGAAAGAATGAGGACACGTGTCTCTGGTGACAGGAGTGACAGTTGCTTTGTCGCCTCGATCCCGTTCATGTCTGGCATGTTGATATCCATGATCAAAATTTCAGGTTTTTGCTCGCCCGCGATGCGGATCGCTTCGCGCCCCGTGCGCCCTTCGGCGACAACCGTAAATTCATCCTCTAAATCAAAAATCCGCTTCAATCCTTCACGGAACAGTTCGTGATCATCCACGATTGCAATGCGTGTCTGTGTCATTTCCATGTATGTCTTCCCCCTTGTTCTCTCACGGAATCGGAATCGACATCCGGACGACCGTCCCTTTGCCGACTTCCGAGTCGATGGTGATGCTTCCGTTCACCAATTCAATTCGTTCGCGCATTCCAACAATCCCGAACGACCCTTCGCCAATCGTGCTCGACTCAAACCCGACACCGTAGTCGCGGACGTGAATGTGAATCACATCACTCGCCTGCTCGACATTGACGATGATTTCGGCAGTTTTTGCATGTTTGATCGCATTTTGGACCGATTCTTGAACGAGACGGAACACGTTAATCTCCAGTTTCTCCGGTAATCGCGCACGCGACCCCCGATAGTTGAGACGTGTCTTGATCGCCGTATACTCCTCCGTTTGATGGAGATAGCGTTCGAGCGTCGGCAAAAAGCCCAAATCGTCAAGCGACATCGGACGTAAATCATAGATTAAACGACGGACGTCGACGAGTGCCCCACGAATCAACTTTTTCAATTCATGTAATTCGGCAAACGCCTCGTCTTTTCCTCGTTTGTCAAACGTCTTTTCAATCAGATCGGCCCGTATCAAAATATGAGCAAGCGATTGCGCTGGTCCATCGTGCATCTCGCGGGCGAGATGGCGCCGTTCGCGCTCGGCCGCTTCGAATACACCGATGGCCATCTCTTGCTTCTTCATCATGTCCGAATACTCTTGCTGTAGGTCATCCCGTAAGAAGTTCAAGACGACACTCACACGACCGATCAACTTTTCGGCACGTTCGATCGTATCCTCTAAAATGAGCAGACGACGCTCTAAGTCATTCCGACGTTGCTGTGCCGCCATCTCTTCTTTTTGAACAAGAAAACGCTCGAGTTGCATTTGATTCGCCCGTTCGTAGGCTTCACGAATTTCTTGTTCACTATGTATATGAAACTTTTTACTGACTTGAACGAGCTTGGCCTTTGAAGCTTTCACGATTCGGTCGAGTCGATCGGATTCCTCGATGTAGAACTCGATTTTATCCGTCAATTCTTTCAACTCATTTTGAATTGCTGAATATTCAGTTGCAGAACTTTCGGTTATACGGACAATCTCCTCTTTACTTTCCGTCACCGTTTCAATCATATTTGTTATGATATGTTCTAAAGCTGTCCGATCGGTAATATGATTCACGATGCCATCCCCTAATAGTTCGGTAGTTAATCCTCATCTATTCTTATATATCGTCCCACCCTAAACAGGTTTACAGCGGACATGAGAGATTTTCTATAATTCCATTCGCTATAAGTAGCGTATGTGCCTACTTGAATTCTAAAAAAAATATTCAAAAATAGAAAGGAGAATTTTCAGAAATGTCTATTGAGTCAAATTATACTATAAAACAAAGTGGAACATACGAAGTCGTTATCCAAAAATCAAAATTTATTGCTCATTTCAAACGTGTCGAAACCGAGGAAGAGGCGCAGACGTTCATCCAAGCCATCAAGAAAGAGCATTGGAACGCAAACCATAACTGTTCCGCCTACATCATCGGGGAACGAAACGAGCACCAGAAAGCGAATGACGACGGTGAGCCGAGCGGTACGGCCGGCATGCCGATGCTCGAGGTGTTACGCAAACGCCACTTGAAAGATACAGTCGTCGTCGTGACTCGTTATTTCGGTGGAATCAAGCTCGGTGGCGGCGGACTCATACGTGCCTACGGTGGAACTGTGAGCGA
Organism: Exiguobacterium sp. s83; assembly: GCF_018617095.1. Lineage (GTDB taxonomy): Bacteria > Bacillota > Bacilli > Exiguobacteriales > Exiguobacteriaceae > Exiguobacterium > Exiguobacterium profundum. The sequence goes on from NZ_JACSJP010000001.1 coordinate 1,470,885, forward strand.
GGGACTCGATGCGATCGGAATCGTCGAACGTCTACCGATGCAACAATTGACACTCACCGTCGACTATACTTGGATTGGGAAAGTCGAAAATGAGTTGAGACAGTCTAGCTACCTGCTCGATGACATCATCTACGCCGACCTCGTCACGTTTCATGTGTCGGTCCCCGTGGAAGAGACAGAAGAGGCACTCGCTTGGCTAACAGACATGACGAACGGTCAAGGTCAGCTTCAAACTCATACAATCCGCATCATCGAACGTGATTTCAAACGCTGAAACGCCTATACTAAAAGAAAAGACTGAAATGAGGAAACAACATGGAAACACCCCCACGCAAGAAAAGATCACCTTGGAAAATCGTCCTCATCGTGTTGGGTGTCGTATTGCTGGTCGGTGGTTCCGCTTTCGGCTATTTTGTCTTCAAAGCGAATGAAACCGCCGAAAACGCGAACAAGGCGTTGGAACGTGGCGACAAGTCAGAACGTCGCGACGAGACCATCGACTTGACGAAAGATCACTTTTCCGTCCTGTTAGCAGGAGTCGATGGCGGCGCCTCGCTCGAGGAAGGACGGACCGATTCGCTCATGGTCGCCACGTTCAACAAGGAATCGCGGCAAGTGACGCTCGTCAGCATCCCACGTGACTCATATGTCGACATCATCATCGACGATGAGGATCCGTTCAAAGACAAGATCAACCATGCTTACGCTTACGGAGGCATTGACACGACCATCGCGACCGTCGAGAACCTGCTCGACATCCCAATCGATTACTATGCGACCATCAACTTTGATGGAATCGAAGATTTGGTCGATGCGGTCGGTGGCGTCGAGATCGATGTCCTCATCCCCATCTCCGGAAAAGCGACCGGAAATGTCGAGCTAGAGCCTGGCGTTCAAGTCTTGAACGGAAAAGAAGCACTTGCCTATGCGCGGATGCGGAAGCAAGACCCTGCCGGCGACATCGGTCGAGCCGGTCGACAACAGCAAGTCATCGAGGCCATCATCAACGAGGCGACGACCATCAACTCGTTTACGAAGCTGAACCGGATCATGAATGCCGTCGGCGAGAACATTCGAACAAACATGTCGTTGTCAGAGGCTTCTCAGCTTCAACCGTACGCAAAATCGTTGAAGTCGTTTAACCGAGAAACGCTCGAAGGGAACGATTTGACGTTAAACGGTGTGTATTATTACGAACTCGACCCTGTTGACCTTCGCGATGCTCAGGCGCTTCTGCAAACGGAACTCGGCATGCCTGTGACAGCGGATGAACCATCGACAGACGAAACGGACGATTCGATGACCGAAACGACCACATACTAAAAAAGTAACCGGTATCGTCACGCGATACCGGTTACTTTTTTACGCTCTAGGTCGTCCGAGCAATCGTCGGGACGTACGGATGATAGGTTTATAGTTCGGATGAATCAGTTCAGTCGATTCCACGATCAATTCGATGACAATTAACACGACGATGAACGTGATGACCGCACCGAGCATCGTCGTCTTGGCGAACAAGATGGATGAGATGCCAAAGAATAAGGTCATCCCGTACATGAGTAGGACCGCCTGCCGTGTCGTGAAGCCCATATCGATCAACTGGTGATGCATATGCGATTTATCCGGCGACATCGGCGGTCGTCCCTGGACGAGTCGACGCACGATGGCGAAGATCGTATCCGAGATCGGTAACCCGAGCAAGAGGACCGGCACAACGAGCGAGAACAACGTCACGTTCTTAAATCCGATGAGCGAGAAGACAGCGAGCATATATCCGAGGAACAGTGCCCCCGTATCGCCCATAAAGATTTTCGCCGGGTAGAAATTATGGACGAGAAACCCGAGTGTGCTCGCAAGGAGCAAGAGCGCCATCATCGTCAAATAGACGTTTCCCTGAATGATGGCCAAGACAGCAATCGTCCCGAGGGCGATGCTCGACACACCTGCGGCGAGACCATCGAGACCGTCAATCAAATTGATGGCATTCGTGATCCCAATCAGCCAGAGGACGGTGATCGGGATGCTCCATGACCCGAGGTAGAGTTGCTGGTCGAACGGAAGATTGATGAGTTCGATTCGCATCCCCGAGTTCAAGACGACGACAGTCGCAATCATCTGCCCCATCAGCTTGACGCGGGCCGATAGTTGGAACCGGTCATCAATCAGTCCCGTAAGGAGAATCACGACAGCCCCAATCAAGATGGCATCGTTATAACGACTCGTCGGAAGCAGCAAGGCATAGCCGATGAAAAATGCGATAAAAATCGCGAGACCCCCGATTCGTGGCATCGTCCGTAAATGTACTTTTCGTGCGTTCGGATGATCGACCGCACCGATGAAAAATGCGAATCGACGAACGAGCGGTGTAATCAAGATGGCCATCACAAAACTGACCAACATGGCAATCCATAGCATGGGCCGACAGTTCCTCTCTCAAAAAAATAGACTCTGGCGAATTATATCACATTTTGAATCGAGGAGTGGATATCAGTCCGTTTACAATAAAAGCCGATGAGGCGTTCCCCATCAGCTCTGGATCATGAAAGTGTCGCTGCCACTTCTTCTGTCGGTTCGTATGTATACAAGCCGCGACCGATTTTTTTGATTTCCGGGTTGACCCCTTCAATCTTCACCATCAATTGGTAAATGTTGCTGATGTGATGACGGTAACGAAGTTCAAGTTCCATTTGAATATCACGTACACTCATCGTCTGACGCTCCTTCAATAGATCCGTCACTTGATGAACGTACACCTCGAGCGGATAACGCTGGTTCACACGTCGTGGACGTAGGCGTTTTGACGCATCAGTCATTGGGTCCTTCTCTTCTCTATCTCGACTCAATTCCGCAATCAAATACTCGGCACGTCGTTGCAATTGACGATACGACTCTTCAATTTCCATTAATTCTCGATAAATGTGGTCATTGACATTCGTAGATTCCATACACAAATCCCCTTCTACATCCAATTATAATTTGGAATTCCCTAATTTAAATCAGCAATTCCTAATAATCCCTCTATATCTTCTATAAAAGTGTAACGGATTTGTAATGTGTTTGTCATCTCTTTTTGGGCAATTCTGTCTATTTAGGACTTTTGACTCAAAAAAAGACGACGACTGTTCGGGGCAGTCGTCGTCTCACGGAAGATGATTGTAGCCATTTACACGTGAACGCGTTCGAGGATGCGTTCAAGTGAAAGTTCGTCAGTAGAAGCGACGATGAGGTCTGCATGACCAAGCATCGATTCTTCTCCGACGGCGACAGCAAACATATTTGCCGCTTTGATTGCAGTTACGCCGGCAGCCGCGTCTTCAACGCCGATGGCGAGTTCGGGTTTCACACCAAGGGCAGAAGCGGCCTTCAAAAACACTTCGGGGTGTGGTTTTGACTGGGCGACAGTTGCTGCATCGACGATATGGTCGAAGTAATGGCGGACACCAAGTGCATCAACGACCGCAAATGCGTTCTTTGAAGCAGAAGCCATTCCAATTTTGAGTCCCGCCTCTTTGATTTCATCGAGGAATGAAACGATACCAGGAAGAAGATCGTCGGATGAGATATGTTGAATGAGTTCAACGTAGTGCTCGTTTTTCTTTTGTGCGAGTTCTTCTTTCTCTTCCGGTGTGAAATCGTTCTGTTTACCGCCGAGCGTAAGAATCCGCTCAAGCGACTCAGTTCGACTCACGCCTTTGAGCGTTTCGTTGAATTCGCGGTCAAATGGAATTCCGAGCTCTTCACCGAGCTGCTTCCAAGCGAGGTAATGGTACTCTGCCGTGTCAGTGATGACACCGTCCAAATCGAAAATCACTGCTTCAATCGTTGACATACATGCTTTCCGCCTTTCCTTCAAATGCTTGTGTCGTCAGACTACATTTAGGGAACTTGACAAGTACCCGCCGCACGTTTGGTCAATGATGCAAACGGTTGCACTTGTTCGATTTCTATTATAAATGAAAACGTTATCTTGATGCAACCGTTTTCGCAAAAATCAAAAAAAGAGAAGAGCCTGTGCTCTCCCCTTTCTTATCACAGCTGAATTCCGACCACTTTCACGTTCACAGAACGTGGTGTCATCGCAAGCATCGTGTCCATATCTTGCGTGATGCGCTCTTGGACGGCCGTCACCGTTTTGATGATCGACTGTCCGTAAGCGATGTAAAGCGATAGGTTGATGGTGATGCCTTTGTCCGACTCATCGACTTTCACGTGTTTCATGAGCGCACGCTCTGACAATTTCGTGTCTTCTTGCGTGAACGAGACGTATTTCGTTTCTTTGACCGCGACCGCGGCGATCATTTCAACGACGTGACGTGATACGTTCACGTCGCCTTCTGTGCTGTACATTCCATTTTCGTATGGCATAGGGTCACTTCCTTAACTCTAGTTTCGTTTCTTCTTAATAAAGTGTAGCGGAAATGAAGCGTTTAGAAAAGACTTTACCCTTTTACACCCTTCGTATTTTGGACTCGCTTCACGTCAATCTCGACGAGCGGACGCAAGAGACGGACCATCGGTGGACTGATAATCACGAGGACCATCACAAAGGCGACACCGAACAAGACGAGCAGTTGCATCCAAGATGTCGGCATGAACCCAGCCGGTATAAACGCCTTCCAGGCGACAACAAAGAAGACGTGGACGAGATAGACGTACAGACTATACTGCCCGGCACGCGAAAAAATCGGGAGCTGTCGTCCTGGGATGATGAGCGCGAAACTAATTGACATGAGGAGCGACACCGTATAGACGATCAAAAAGGCGAACGGTCCACTCCACATCGCCTCTGGGACGACCGTGTCATAGGCGAAACGGAATTTGAACAAGTTGCCGATATGATAGAACGTATCGTCTTGCTGGACGCGCATCGAGACCAAGAGCCCCAGCGTGAGCGTGGTGAAGACAATCGCCCCACCGATGCGGTATCGGTTCCGGTGCTCGGCCCGTTTCGGTAGCTCAAAGAAGTTGAGCGTATTTCGCTCGGACATCCAGTTCCCAATCAAGAAGAACGGATAGAACATGATGACTTTTCGTAACGCGAAATACCCCGTCGCCTCGGCTTGGAATCCGAACAGGAGCGCGAATAATAGGGCATACAACACGTAGCCTTTCAGTTGTGTCACGTACGGGGTGATGATGTACCAGAAAATGATGGCCATCAGATACCAAAGCGCCCAGTATGGCTTCAACAAATTCAGTCCCGGATTTTCAAGCGAGAAAATCGGAATCCCTTCTGTAAATGCGAACCATGACCCAAGGATGACCTGCCAAATGACATAGACCACGAATAGCTGGATCACGCGCAAATAGCGGTTCTCCCGATAAAAGTAACCGCTCAACATGATGAATAACGGCATGTGGAAGGTATACAGGAACAGATACACCCACTTTGGTAAAATGTCGTCATAAGCGCCGCGGACATCGGTCAACAAGTGTCCGAAGACGACGAGTAGGACGAGTACTCCTTTAATATTGTCATACCAATAATTTCTCATAACATTCCCTCTAGTTCTCTATGATGACTGCAATGAAGCTGACCTTCATGTTTTCACGTTCTCTTTACAGACAGAATCCATATAGGTCTTGGAAAATTCCCTCACCTATCATAAGCGATTCCTCCACAAAGTGAAATTACGTTTCAACAAAATTTTCATGTCTTCACTGTCATCATTCCCATAATTCGAAGAATGCAAGCCGAAACGTCAAAAAATCCTCACGATTCAGCATGTTGTGTGCGTATTCAAATAGACGGAATTGGGTACAGTATAGTATAGTAGTGTTACTTAATATTCAGAATATTCTAATAAAGGAGGTGGAGAGAATGGCATCGATCATCCGGAATCGACATCATATGGTGCACGACCCAAAACGTTCATTCTCTAACTTCGGATTCTGGTGGTTCATCAGCGTCTTTTCCGTCGGATTGCTCCTTGTCGCCTTCGAGTCCGTCCGCAACGGGTTCTCTGCCATTCATCCTGTCTTATCTAGCATGGTTTTCCTCGGTCTCACGTTCGTGCTCGGTGTCTGCGCCAAGCTGGCTCGTGACGTCTGGTGGCTCAACTACTTACTTGAGCGCACCCAAAACCGCTACTTATACATCGGTGGCGACACGCTCCAAAGTTGGCAGTATACGCTCGACTCGATTTGGTTGCTCACGCGCACCTCACAAAAAAAGCTCGGCCGATTGTATATCCAAATCGACCGAACTGTGCGTGCTGAGGAAGCGAAACGTTTATTCGCCGCCTATTTGATTGACCGAGGGGTCCTCGTCGTCTATTCTCGTCCGAACAAACCGAAAAAAATGGCTTGAATGAATCAGTCGAGGTATGCGGCAATCCATGTCCGTGCTGCCTCGACTTCTTCCATGCGAAGTTCATGTCCTCCCGAGTGATAGAAGAGCTCGACGTCCGCTCCCGCGTTTCGGAGTGTCGACGTCAGCTCTTCTGTTTCTGTTTTCGGGCAAATCGGGTCGCGTTCGCCAGCCGAGATGAACACGTTCGTTCCTGACAAGTCAGGTAGCGTCAATGAACGGTCCGGTACCATCGGGTGGAATAGGAGTGAAGCAGTGAACGCCGGATGACGGTAAAGTGCCGACCCGATCAAATTCGCCCCGTTCGAATAGCCGAGCGGGATCATCTTGTCTCGGTCGATACCATACGTTGTCGCAGCTTCATCTAAAAACTGAAGGAAGCGCTCTGTCTGTTTCTTTAAATCTTCAAGGTCGAGCACCCCTTCCGCGTGGCGACGGAAGAAACGGGACATCCCGTTTTCAATGACATCCCCTCGAAGCGTCAAGATGTTCGCCTCGGTCGACAGTTCTTTCGCGAGCGGAATCAAATCCTGCTCGGTCCCTCCAGTTCCGTGTAATAAAACGAGTGTCGTCTCTTTGGTACCTTGAATGAATTGATGAATCATATGCGTTCTCCTCTCGGGATCGTGATTGTTGGTAGTGTGCGGACGATTTTATCTCGGTCCGCTTCGAGCCATGGCGGTAAGCGCAACGTCTCACCAAGCGTGTCAACGGATTCGTCCACGGTGAATCCAGGTACGTCCGTCGCGAGTTCGTGCAGGATGCGACCGGCATCATGGAAATAGACGGAGCGGAAGTAGTTTCGTTCTTTCACTTCGGTCGGTCTTAACCCAAGGTCAAAGATGGCATCTTGCCAGGTCGGATAATGTTCTCCGTCAGAAATGCGCCACGCGATGTGATGAACTGTTCCCGTCCCAGGGACCCCGTTCGGTAAAATCGTTTTCTTCACATCGATGACGTTCCCGTAATCTGCTGACCCTTTCAAACGGATCCACTCTTCATCCTCTGCGACCCGTTCAAAGCCGAACAGTTCCGTCAACAAGCGCACGGTTTCGTCCGGTGCTTTCGACAACAAGGTCGCTCCGGCGAATCCGACAATTGCTTCATGTTCTGTGATACCGGGGATGACCCAGCGTGTCTGTTTAGAGCTCGGTCGGGCGACGAGTTCGACGACGAGTCCGTCCGGGTCTTCAAATAAAAGTGATGCCTCGCTGAACCGTTCAGTGGCGACGGTCGCGATGCCGTGCTGTTGTAGTCTTTCTTCCCAGAACGGTAAACTTCCTGCCGGTACGAGATAAGTCGTCACGCCAACCTGTCCGCTCCCGACCTGCCCTTTCCCTAAGCCCGGGATCGGGAAAAACGTGATCACCGTCCCTGGTGTTCCGACTTCGTCCCCAAAATAGAGATGATACGTGCCCGGGTCATCAAAATTGACGGTCTGTTTCACGAAGCGGAGACCGAGTACCTGTCCATAAAAATCTAGCGTACGTTGCGGGTCTTGTACCATCGACGAAATGTGATGGATTCCCGTAGACTGCGTTTTCATTGTCATCCTCCTTTTATTATCTTGATTTCAAGATAAATCATTTACCAGAAAAAGTGAAACTTTTTGCTCAAGGTGGCGTACGATAGAAGAAGAGACATTCTAAGGAGGGAATAGAATATGGCATTACATATCGAACGCGTCACCAAGGAGTTTGGTGACTTCAAAGCTGTCGACGACCTCACGTTCCGCGTCCCACAAGGGGAAATGTTTGGTTTGCTCGGTGCAAACGGTGCTGGCAAGACGACGACGTTCCGGATGATCCTCGACATCTTGAAGCCGACCGATGGGAGTATCACGTGGAACGGTAAAGCGGTCGACCATCGCATCGTCGGCTATTTGCCCGAGGAACGTGGCCTGTATCCCAAATCCCAAGTGCGTGAACAGCTCGTCTTTCTCGCAAGCCTAAAGGGCATGCGCGGGAGCGATGCCAAACGCGCGGTCAAGTCATGGCTCGAACGCCTTGAAATTCCTCAATATGAAACGATGCGCGTCGAGCAGCTATCAAAAGGGAATCAACAGAAGATTCAGCTCGTCGCCGCCCTGCTCCATAACCCGGAACTCGTCATCTTAGACGAACCGTTCAGCGGCCTCGACCCGGTCAACGTTGAAATCCTGAAGCGTGAAGTTCTCGCGTTGCGTGACGCCGGGACGACCATCGTCTTCTCGAGTCATCGAATGGAACATGTCGAAGAATTGTGCCAACACGTCGGCATCTTGAAAGGTGGCCGTGCCGTCGTAAGCGGTGACGTCCCGACAATCAAGTCGAGATACGAAGAGCCTGCCCTCTTTATTGAAACGGATCAGATTCACATTCTCGAGTCGCTCCCAGTCGTGGAGACAATCGAGCCTTACAAATCCGGTCATCTCGTACGCTTACATTCTTTCGAAGACAGTGACGCCGTCCTGTCGGCACTCGTCCGTCATCAGGCGAACGTGAAGACGTTCATGCGCCAACCGGTATCGCTCAATGACATCTTCATCAAGGAGGTCGGACAGCATGTTTCATAACTTTGGACCGCTCTATGCGTTCACACTCAAATCGAGAATTCGTTCAAAAGCATTCCTCATCTCGACGGCGCTAACCATCCTGTTCATCTTCGGGTTTACGAACATCGACCGCATCATGTCTACGTTTGAGGATTCCGAGCAAGCGAGCGCACTCGTCGTGTCTGAGAACAAAGAAATCGTCGACACGATGAAATCACTCGGCTATGAAGACGTCGCCTCTAGCGAAATTACGGAAGAAGAGGCACGGACCGGCATCAACGACGGAGAGTATGGGGTCGTCGCTTTTGTTGACGGCTATGATGCTCGCGTTATCTCCGAACGCCCGGAGCAGGAGTTCACGACCCTCTTGCAAACATCCTTACAACAGTTGCGCAATGCGGAATTGATTGAATCGTCCGATGTCGACCCGACCGTCATCGCTGCCCTCAGCGAACCGATCCAACTCGACGAGTCCTATCTCGGACGCGGTGGAGAGAACTCGGATGAGCTCCTCTCGTCTTCGGCGCTCGTTTACGTCATGTTGATGCTCCTGTACATTTCGATCATCACGTACGGATCGATGATTTCAACAGAAGTGACGACGGAGAAGTCATCGCGTGTCATGGAGCTCATCATCTCCACGACTCATCCGGTGACCCATATGCTTGCGAAAGTGACCGCTATCGGGACACTCGCCCTCATCCAAATCGGAATCTTCCTTGGGTTTGGTTATGTAAGTGCGAGTGGTAGCGAACTGGCGACGACGGTCATCGAGAACGCCGGCAACGCACGGGCTGTCATCTATCTACTCGTCTTCTTCTTGCTCGGGTACTTGTTGTACGCCTCACTCTTCGCTGTCCTCGGTTCACTTGTCAGCCGTGTCGAAGAGTCACAACAAATGGTCATGCCGGTCATCATGCTCCTCGTCGCTGCGTTCTTAGTCGCGATGTTTGGATTGAACAACCCGGATGCGACCATCGTGACCATTCTCTCGTTCGTCCCGTTCTTCGCTCCGATGCTCATGTTCCTTCGCGTCATGCTCGTCGATGTGGCCGTATGGGAAGTGGCGCTTTCGATTGGGTTACTCATCGGAACGATTGGCATCACACTGTGGATTGGCTCGAAATTCTATCGTGGCGGCGTCTTGTTCTATGGAACGAACGCTATTAAACAATGGCGACAAATATTACAAAACCGTCAATAACGTTTACAGCAAATTCGTTTTCGTTTACTCTAAAGAATGTGCAAAATGAGGAGGAAAACGAACTATGCGATCACGATTACTCGCAGCCTTAATCTTTACGTTTATGACGACGCTCACGACGTTCATCTGTTATACCGTCTTCTTAGACGCGGATGCGTTATGGCAAATCCTGCTTGCCTATGCAGGCAGTGCGTTCATCGGAACGCTCGCGTTTTGGTATCCGGTCAGCAGACGCTCTCAAACGTCCCGCTTCGGTGGCGCATGGATCGGCATCATGATTACTGCAGCGACACTCATTGGCTTCACCGTCATCCGTTTCACATTCCGCGGGGACGCAGCAGCATTGCTCGACTGGCAAACGATGCTGGCGAGTCTTGCCTACACATTCGGTTATGTCGGATGGGTGCTCACAATCTTGAATATCGTGCTCGGCTTCTTACTCGCCGGCACACGTCCAAAAGTACGCTACGAAGCGCGTCCGACGCGCTGATTGAAGTGACCAGGGATTCTCCTGGTCACTTTTTGTGTTCACTTTGGGGTGTTGCACTTAATTTTATAATTCATCGTGCACAAAAAAACCGTAGAATGCTCTACGGTCATTGTAATTTATAGGATTTGTCCACGACGCCATACTCTGAGTACTGAAATGAGTTATCCGCGAATTGGTCTGGGACGAGACGTTCCACATAGCGGGCGAACGGGACGATATGACGCGTCGTGTCATGTGACCGTCCGAGGTCAAGTACCGCATCGACGAGCGCTTCGAGTGCATGGTGTGACGTCGGTTCCTCGTCTTCTTTGAAAATGCGATGTAACTCCTCTTCGTGCATCAAGTCAAAGATGCGCATCCGTACTTCGAGTTGCCGTTGCATTTCTTCGACGGACTTCCCGTGCATCGCTTCTTCATAGGCGAGCTTCATCTGTTCGAGTTCCGGTACTTTTCCTCGCATGAGTACTTTGAGCGACTCGCCCGTCCAAATATGGCGGGCCAAATAGTTCGGGTCGATTTGCAAAGCGTCTGCGAGCGCCTCTATGTAAGGCATGGTCGGATAGACCTCACTCAGTTCGGTACGTCGGATAAAGTACGGTGCGACACCAATCTGTTCTGCAAGCGTCTCAATCGACAATCCGGCCCGTTCCCGTAATATTCGTATCCGATCCCCGTATCCCCGGTATGGTGCATTTTTTCCATCCATCTCATTTCCCCCTTCCCTCTCTTCATTATAATTCCCGCATTCGCAAAAAAATACTCGGAAGCCTAAGCTCCCGAGTCATGGGTCGTCTTCTTATTTCTTTGTCAACTCGACGACTTCCGAAGATCCAGCTGTCACCGTGTCGCCTTCTGCGACAAGTTTGTTCACGCCGAAGCTGTCGTGGTTCGTGACGATGATCGGAGTGATCGTCGATGGCGCGTTCGCTTTGATGAAATCGAGGTCGAACGTGACGAGTGGGTCGCCTGCTTTGACAGATTGACCTTCTGTAACGTGTGTCTCGAAGCCTTCGCCTTTCAAGTTGACCGTGTCTAAACCGATGTGAATCAAGTATTCCGCACCGTTGTCCGCGTTGATACCGATCGCGTGTTTTGTTGGGAATACTGTCGCAATTGTTCCGCTAACCGGTGAGACGACTTTTCCTTCTGTCGGCTCGATTGCGATTCCGTCACCCATCATTTTTTGTGAGAAAACTTGGTCCGGTACGTTCGTGATGTCGACGACCTTTCCTGTAAGCGGTGAAACCGCGTTGAGTTGTTCTTCTTTACCACCAAAAAGTTTTTTAAAGAATCCCATAGCTTAATCCCTCCAACATGTTCTATTGAATCGAAGTCTACACTTTTATACCCGAAAAGCTAATACTTCAATCCCTACCCCATTAACGGTATAGTTGTAATAAGGTAGTGCGAAATCGTTTTACACATCGTAAGAATACGAGTGTGCAATCGCTTTTGCAAGCCCTTTTTACACTTTGTAAAAATTTCACACGATGGAGGCGCTTACAATGACGACTTTCACAAAATTGTCATATGAACGGCCCGACTTGGACGCTTTAAACAGCAGATTGTCGGACTATTCTGCCGAATTACAGCAAGCCAGCACACTCGAGGAAGCGAACGAACTCATTCGCCAAATCAACAAAGAACGGAACGACTTTGAGACACAAAGTCAACTCGTCGCGATCCGACATTCGGTCGACACACGCGATTCGTTTTACGAAGAAGAACAGGCATTCTTTGACGACGCACTTCCGGTCTATGAGAAGGAGATTCAAGCGTACTATCGCGTCTTGACGAACCACGAGCTTCGCACTGAACTCGAAGCGGAATGGGGCAGCCAACTGTTCTCTCTCGCCGAGCGCGCACTTGAAACGTTCGAGGAGTCACTCATCCCGAAACTGCAGGAAGAAAACCGCCTCGCGACAGCTTATCAAAAGGTCATGTCCGCTGCGCAAATCGAGTTTGACGGCAAGACACTCAACTTGTCACAGTTCGGCCCATATCTTCAATCACCAGACCGTGATGTCCGAAAAGCCGCATCTGTCGCCCGCTATACATACCTGTCAGACAATGGCGACGAGCTCGACCGCATTTATGGGGAACTCATACGGGTCCGTACGGAGATTGCTCATGCGCTCGGCTTCCCGTCGTTCGTCGAACTCGGTTATGCACGGATGCAGCGTGTCGGCTATGACGAGTCGATGGTCGACAACTTCCGGAAACAAGTCCGTGACGTCATCGTCCCGCTCGCTTCTGCTTTGAAAGAAAAGCAGGCGAAACGAATCGGTGTCGACCACCTCTATTACTATGACGAGTCGTTCGTCTTCCCAGACGGAAACGCGACACCGCAAGGCGATGAGTCGTTCATCATCGAAGGCGGAAACAAGATGTATCGTGAACTCTCAAATGAGACGGACGAGTTCTTCCAGTACATGCAGGAACGCGGCGCCCTCGACTTGACGGCGAAACCAGGGAAATCTGGCGGCGGATACTGCACGTACTTACCGTCTGAAGGACTTCCGTTCATCTTCTCGAACTTCAACGGGACGGCCGGCGACATCGATGTTCTCACGCACGAAGTCGGTCATGCCTTCCAAGTGTATGAAAGCCGTCATTTGACGACACCGGAATACGCCTTCCCGACGTATGAGGCGTGTGAAATTCACTCGATGTCGATGGAATTCTTCTGTTGGCCATGGATGGAGCTCTTCTTCGGCGACCAAGTCGACAAGTATAAGTTCAATCACTTGGCAGGTAGCATGACGTTCCTTCCGTATGGCGTGCTCGTCGATGAGTTCCAACATGTCGTCTACCGCAACCCGGAGATGACAGCAGCCGAGCGTCGTCAGGCGTGGCGCGATTTGGAGAAGGTCTATCTCCCGCACCGTGATTATGAGACGAACGACTATCTTGAATCGGGCGCATGGTGGCACCAACAAGGTCACATCTTCCAAAGCCCGTTCTACTATATCGACTATACGCTCGCGCAAGTGTGTGCGTTCCAGTTCTGGGTACGCATGCATGAAGACCGCGAAGCGGCATGGAGCGATTACCTCACACTCTGTCAGGCAGGCGGAAGCCGCTCGTTCCTCGAACTCGTCGAACTGGCAGGTCTCAAATCACCATTCGCAGACGGCGTGTTGAAAGAAACGATTGATCAAATCGAAGACTATTTGTTGAGCCACCCGCTCGCAAAATAAAAAATTGAGGCTGGGACATAACCCAGTAGATTTATAAGAAAGAGGCCCCCGTGAGCGACTTGTTCGCTCACGGGGGCCTCTTGTCATTTTTATGGGTTCGTGCACGCATTTGAGACTAAACAGATAGGGGCGACCTCTGATAAAGTTAAAGTGACCAAACCATAACTTTGGAGGTGCCCCTATGTACAAAGAGTATACCATGAACCAATTGGTTTTGCCCCTAGATTTAGAAGTCCGGCTCCAGGAAAACGATATCGCCTTCGCCGTCCATGACCTCGTCGACAGCGTGTGAAACGTGAGCTCGGCTTCGCCCTCATGGCGGTGAACCTACGAAAGTTCATCGCCAATGGCATCGGCGGAAGTGCAAAGAAGGGGTCCGGCCACCGAAAATCGGTGACCGGACCCCTCTTTTTATCCAAAAAGCTTTAAAACCGGCTAGTTATGTCCCAGCCTCTTTCTGCTTCAAGTCCGAGCATGGCGCCGACGTATTGGGACGCGGTCAAAAAAGCGATACAGGCGCACAACTCGCTAATCTCCGCGTCGGAAAACGTCTCATGCAACACAGCAATCGCTGAAGCCGGCGTCTCTCCTTTCATCCGTATAAAGACCTCGGCGAAGCCGACGGCGAGTGCCGTCCGCTCGTCGAACGAGTGGATAGCCGGTTTCCCTTTCGCCTGACAATAAGCACATCCGTTTTGTTGCGCAAGTGTTCGACGGACTTGTTCTTTTAGTTCGGCGGACAATTTCCCGTCTCCCGTGATCGTCTCACCGAGTGCGGACCATTGTTGCATCATGCGCGGATTGTATCCGAGCAGTCGCTCGAATGGTGTCGCTCCTGTATTTGTTTGTCGAATCCGTGTCATCTCGTCACCCCCTGTATCTAGTATAAAAAGGAGTTCGAATGATTCCCATTTCATTCCGAACGTGTTCACGGTAAAATACATGCCATACAGAATGAGATGAGGAGGAATCCTTTCCATGTTAAAAATTGATGAAACAGACCAGCTGATTTTAGCTGAATTGACAAAGGACGGTCGTCTCTCGATGAGCGAGCTCGGTCGTCGTATCAACTTATCGGCCCCGTCCGTCGGCGAACGCGTCCGACGGCTCGAATCGTTCGGCGTCATCCAAGGGTACACAATCGAGGTCGACCATAACTTGCTCGGTCAACCAATTCAATGTCTGATTGAGGCGACCGTGAAGAACAGCAACTATGAGGCGTTCACGACATTCTTGAAACGTTACGAGAACGTCGCGTTTTGTTATCGCCTCTCGGGGAGCGCCTGCTTTTTAGTCAAAATGCATTTCGCGACATTCGCCGAGACCGAGCAGTTTATCGATGCCGCTATCCCGTATGCGCATACGAAGACGACGTTCATTTTCTCTGAAATTGATGTACAAACTAAGTGGACTGAATCATGAGATATTATGTCGAAGAGACGAAGAACGCATACGAATCATTCTGGTGGTTATCCGATCATCTAGCTCCACATTGGAGAAAAAATCGGCCTCCCCTCGAATCTTTCAGCATTGTAGGCGATCGATTAATCACCTATGAAGACGGACTTTTGTTCAAAAAAACATGTGATGACCTATTGTTGCGTCATTTTATGACAGATAAGAGTGAAGCGAACTATACGTTTTGGTGGCTAAGCATTATTGGAGATGGGTCAAAAAGAAGCGAGAGAATCGTTCATTACTATAAGTATTGGAAAAGACTCGAAAAATATTATGATGTACATGGCTTTACATCAAGAATTGAAGAACCAATCACAGTGAATGAGGAATTGGGTTACATCGGAGTAGCCGAATTTAATTTGAACTCGTTACCTTTGGCAGTAGAGATGATGAGACATTTTTCTAAAACAAGTTGCATTCTATTCAAAGAAAAAAAAGAAAGTGAGGCTTCTAATCAATCATCTAAAGAAATCATGCAAATTGCTTTGGCGCATGAATTTGAAATAGGCTCCTTGTTCAGCTTCTCAAATCTGATCCCGACACTCGCTTCGCATCATTACAATACATGTCTTTGGAAATTTTATAGTACCGAGGAAGAATTGTGTTGTTTTTATCGGATAACCGATTAAGTTACTCGATTCAAAGGAAAGGGTCCAGTCACGAATATATCAGTGACTGGACCCGCTTTTATGGACAAGCTTCAAATCACATCAAGCGGCTCTTTCCCACTTGGTGGCGGGAATGCCGCATCAAGTGCCGCATAATCGTCTTCCGTCAACTGAAGTAAGAGTGCTGCCGCATTCTCTTCCACGTGTACCGCCTGCCCGGCTTTCGGGATGGCGATGACGTGTCCGCTCCGAATCGTCCAAGCAAGTAAGATTTGCGCGACTGAGGCACTATACGCCTCCGCGATCCGATTGATCGTCTCGTTATTGAAGACGTCTTCTTTCACGTCACTTCCTTCAGCGAGTGGAGCGTATGCCATGACAGGAATCCCTTGTTCTTTTAGATAAGGAAGGAGGTCGTACTCAATCCCGCGACTGCCAAGGTGATAGAGCACTTGATTGACCGCACACTTGTCTCCATTCGGTAGCGACAGCAATTCCTTCATATCGTCCACATCGAAGTTCGAGACCCCCCATGCCCGAATCTTCCCGTCCGCTTTCAGCTGTTCCATCCCTTGAACCGTCTCCTCGAGCGGGGCATCACCTCGCCAATGTAGTAAGTAGAGATCCAGATAGTCCGTCCCGAGTCGTTCGAGCGACGCATCACATGCGCTGACGAGTTTGTCGCCATACGCATTGTATGGATACACTTTCGAAACGAGAAAGACATCTTCGCGTCGGTCTTGGATTGCTTCCCCAACCAACTTCTCAGACTCCCCTTCCCCGTACATCTCCGCTGTGTCGATGACATGGAGTCCGCAGTCGATTCCTGTCCGAAGCGCCTCAACCTCGGCATCATGCTTCGATTTGTCTTCCCCCATGCGCCATGTACCTTGTCCGAGTGCGCGCATCTCGCGCCCGTCTTTCAATTTGACGACGTTTTGCTTTAAAGCCGCAAGTAATAAAGAATGTGGTAGTCGTTGATTCATAACGTTTCCTCCTTTGTCCATGCTTCATGTAGTGGACCCGTCGTCCCGAAGACGGGGTCAAACTTCGGTTTTTCGACTTGTTCGATTCGCTTTACGTTGTCCGGTCGTTCTTCCGTCTTTCCTGTCAATGTGTCATAGTCGCGACCGTCCGGGTATGCCCCGACCACTTGAAAATCTTCGCTCGCCTCGATGCGACGATGTCCCGTTCCCGCCGGTAAGATGAGGACATCACCTAGGCGGACGCGGACGAGGTCACCGTTCGTCCCTCCGAGTTGAAGCGTCGCTTCACCTTGTAATATGCCCAATACTTCATGCGTGTTGCTGTGATAGTGATGATAGTCGAACACCCCGTTCACCCAACTGTTCGTCCATTCATTATGGGCAAACGTCTCTCGCATCCCGCTCGGGTCATCAAAGACGCCACGATAGAGGAGCGCCGGATAATCCGGATGGTTGGGAATGGAGCCGTCATCTGTAAACAAAAAAGTTTTCACGTCCATCCTAATTCCCTCCTTGTCTCTGTCCCTGTACCCGACTTATCACTACGAAAAACGGTCGCCCGTATTGGACGACCGTGATGGTTATGAAATGACCTCTTCACCGGACTGATTGATATGGCACTCGCCCCAGGCGCACGTGGCGTCCAAGATTGGCTTGAGTGACCATCCAACTTCCTTCACAAACTGTCGAGACGGATCGTTGACGAGAACCAAGTCATCGATGAATTAGGAAAATATGTACTTCCACATTTTCCACCATTTGATTGAGGTTTGCCCTACTCCTATTTTAAAAACGAAGCTGAAAGAAACGTAAAACAAGCCAGAACCGGGAGTCGGTTCTGGCTTGTTCATTATCGGACTTCATTCTCCAATTGTTTCAACTTTGTCGAGTAATACTCGATGATGTCACGGCGTCGGATGATGCCGATGAAGTATTTGCCGTCATCGACGACCGGCACGAAGTTTTGGTCCGTGATCGCATCGACAAGTTCTTCGATTTGTGCCGTAATCGAAACCGGCTTATAGCGAACGCGTTGCTTAATGTCTTTTAGACGTGTCCGGAGCACTTTTTCATAGTCTTCTTCCCCGCGAAGCTGTTCTGCGAGTGCCCAGAGTAAATCCCCCTCTGTCATCGTCCCGGCGTAAAATCCGTTCTCCGAAACGAGTGGGACAGACGTGAATCGATGATGCTTCATCTTTTCAAGTGCTTGTCGTACCGTTGATTCGGGGTCCAAATATTTGACGTCTTCTTTCGGATATAAAAAGAAAGCGATATTCATTTAAATCTCTCCTCAATCTGTTAATCCACCCCGCTATTGTACCATGAATGGTAGGACAGGTTGAACTAAATCCATGTTCTAATCTGGTTTCATCCCCCTTTCTCCAAAACAACACAAAAAAACATCGTGACTCTAGTCACAGCGATGTTTCAGTGATTCAAAAAATGGAAGGGAACTCCAATTGAATTATACCCGTTTTCGTTGGTTCTTACCCTTATCGACATACAAAAAGCCCCCGATTCGGAGGCCATCGATTATTGAACAAACTGCAACAACGTATCGTTAAATTTCTCTCGTTCATCCAGCACCGTACCGTGTCCGCTCTCTTCAAAGCGCTCGATTCGCGCATTCGGGATGCCTTGCTCCATCTGTTCGGCAAACTCAAAAGGACAAATTTTGTCGTGCACTCCGTGAATAATCAACGTCTCGACGTCAATCTTCGGCAGGGCATCGCGCAAATCTTCGTCGCGTAACGCTTGTGCCGAGGCAATCGTCCCATGGCTCGACGCGACGAGCGCGAGATGGTGGAACCAGTTTTGCATCGGTTTCGAATGTTCTTTCTCGAAGAAGATTTCTCCGAACCCTTCGAGCATCTTCGGTCGGTCTGCCCGTGTATCGTCAATCAATGCGTCGACTTCGTCCGTTGTCATTCCATATGGATAATCTGCACGCTGTGTGAAGATTGGTGCCGCGGCTCCGGCCAAGACCAATTTGTTGAGTCCATCCTCTTTATAGTCGGCTGCGTAGCGAACTGCAATCGCCCCACCCATTGAAAAACCGACGAGCGTGAAGTTTTTTAAGCCAAGTCCGTAGACGACCATATGCACATCAGACGCCATTGTCTCATAGTCATAACCTGTCGCCGGGGCATCAGATTTCCCGTATCCTCTGAAATCAATGCCGATGTAGCGATATCCCGCTTCGACGAGCGCATTCTTCTGATACTCGAACATATTGTTGTTTGCTGGCCAACCGTGCAAGAAGACAATCGGTTCCCCAGACCCGACATCCTCTACGTATAGATTTGTACCGTCATGTGCTGTAATATATCCCATCATCCAACCTCCACAGTCATTATTTAGCGAAAACACTCACAACCTCATTATTCCCTATTCCGACTTCGAGAAACCCTCTTATGTGTCGCGCCAGAGCGCTTCACCTTTTAGATAACCTTCAACGGCTTTCGCTCCTTCTCGTAAAACAGCTTCTCGCCAATCCGCGTTTTCCGGATAGAACATCGCCATGAATTCGTTTTGAATACTGTTTCGTGCCTCAGGGTCCTTTGTCCCTTCAAAGTACAGCCGGTTCTCTAAAATAATCGTTAAAAATTCACGGATGGATGCTTTTGTCGACGTCCCAAACGTACCGAATTCAAATAAGGCAGAAACGAGACCCTTGTCCGGGTATTCCGTATCGCGCACGTAGTAAAAATGATTCGTCGAATCTCCGAGTACCTCGTCCGGGTCATACACGTTGACGTTGTCTAGACCGTACGCTTGTTTTAACTCATCTTCCGTGCGACCGTCCCGTTTGCTGATGACCATCGTCACCTCGTTCGTCGGTCCGAGTGCGGTATGCCAATCGAGATGGACGACTTTTCCATAGCGCTCAAGTAAATCATGTTGAATTCCCTTCAAAAAGATGGCAGACGGTTCGCCTTCTTCTCCCCCGTAATACACCCCTTTCGGGAATTGATATTGCCCCATCCCTTTTGCACCACTCATCGCTTTGAAGCCATCAAGCTTAATTCCAGAGCCGAGAAATGAATAGATCTGTTCACGTGCCTCATGATAGTCGTCAATTACTCCGTCCGGTACGAAGAGATGGCGCATCAGCTCATATTCACGGTTCACGTTATATGGGACTGACTCACGATCAATGACGTAATTTCGGTTCAAATCGACATTGTGTTCATTGACACGTCGAAAGTGTTTCATCCCCCATGGATTGACAGCATGGATGAGACAAATTCCCGTCGTCTCATGACGGACATGCGCGAGTTGTGTTTGAACAAATTGATGGGTCACCGCGGCGCCCGCATACCCTTCAATTCCATGTTCCCCGATTGTCATGAGAATCATCGCTTTTCGTTCTCGTTTCGGCTCCCCTAAAATGACGTCGATACTCTCGTCCCCAATCGAGTGTGTCAACAACTCCGCTTTCGGATAAAATCGTTTCACTTCAGACAGTAAGTTCAAGAACTTCTCTCGCGACTCTTCGTAAGATGATGAAAAATACTGGCTCATCGCACTCTCCTCCAATCTCTCTTCTCTCTATCTTTTCCCATCCTGAGGCAATCTAAAAACGCCTCCTTTGAGAGGAAGCGTTTCAATCAAGGGGTGCGGATTCGTTTCGAATGTTGACGTCGGAACGCCATCATATAAAAGATTGGTCCAATTAAGACGGCACCGAACAACCAGTAGAGACCAGCATTCGCATACAGTCCTTCGAAAGAACGGAACACCCAAGCGAGAATGGTGAAGGCGACCATCAACTCGATGGTCCACAGTAGCCCACGACGAACCGCTAGGAAGACCGTGTTCTTTTTTTGGAAGAAGGCTGCGACGAATGCGATTAAGAATGCCGGAAAACTCGAAAGCCACAACATTCGATTCAACGAACTTTCAGCAAAGTACGAGTTGCCGAGAGACACGGTGATCAGAAAATGCATCAAGAGGACTAGCACGACGACAATCCAACCGACCAATACATCCCGTTCCATTTTTTTCATGGATATCACCCTTTCTATTGTGACAATCTCCTTAACAATTAAAAAACTATATAAAGACAAATTTACTATCACGATAATAAAAGGTAGTATTAACTTAATAAATGCAAATATTGGAGGTTATTATAATGGAAAAGTTTTCTTCAGATATTCGTACTGTTTCTCAACGCATCAAACAACTTAAACACTCAATTTCGACAGAAGAAGCCACGAAGACCGCTCTGATTATGCCGTTTTTCCAAACGCTTGGATATGACGTTTTCAATCCAGCAGAATTTACTCCTGAATATATTGCTGATGTAGGTATAAAAAAAGGCGAGAAGGTTGATTATGCCATTATGGAGGATGGTAAACCAACAATTCTAATTGAAGCTAAATCTATTAATGAACGATTAACAAAACATGATTCTCAATTATTTCGGTATTTTGGAACGACACAAGCAAAATTTGCAATCTTGACAAATGGTGACATGTATCGCTTTTATACAGATTTAGAATCTCCTAATGTGATGGATAGCACTCCTTTCTTTGAAATCGTATTATCAAACATTAAAGATAATGAAATCAAAGAACTATATAAGTTTAAAAAACAAGAATTCAACGTAAATACAATTCTTTCGACAGCGGAAGAACTTAAATATCTCAGTGCAATTAAAGATCAACTAAAGACCTTGTCTCAGTCACCGAGTGATGAATTAATCAAACTACTCATTCAAGAATGCTACCTTGGTATGAAGACACAAACTGTGGTCGATAAGTTCCGACCAATTGTTTCTAAAGCCTTCAATCAATTTATCAGTGAAAATTTAAATGAACGAATCAAGCATGCAATTTCAGGTGAAACAGAACCCACTGCAATGCCAAATATAGATGATCCTGTTTCCAATGAAGAAGAGCAAGAAATAACGGTCGATATTCCAGCACAACCAATCATTGAAACAACTCAAGAAGAAATCGAAGGATATGCGACAGTGAAAGTATTATTAGGATCAGTAATTGATAAAGACCGAATTTTTTATAGAGATAACGCTAGTTACTTCAATATTTTGATTGATGATAGTAATCGGAAATGGGTTTGTCGTCTACATTTAAATTCATTAACGAACAAATACATCACTTTCCGAGATGAGCCTAACGTTCGCCACAAAATTAATCATGTCTATGAAATTGAAGAATATACAGAAAGACTTCGAACAATTGTAAAAGATATCATTGAAGTAAATTAATCTTTCGAACAGGCATAGAGAACAATTATCGTTCTTTATGCCTTATTTAATATTTACCCGCTTTTCATTTCTTCTCGTCTGCTTCAAGAAAAAACGCACTCTGTTCTCAGAATGCGTTTCGTGTATTATCCGACCAACTCCCGCGCCCACGCTTTCGCGCGTTCGAGTTCGCCTTCCTTCAACATCTCCGTCGTCCCATCGACGAGGAACGACTCTTTCTGGACATCCGTCGCCCCTTTTTCAATCATTTCCCCTTCGACTCGATTGACGGCATGACCGAACCAGTCGATGATTTTTCCAAGAATCGGATTCTGTTTCTCTTTGACGATACTTGTGTCAAAGGCAGCCGTCCGTTTTCCTCGTAACGCATTGTCCGAGATGCCATCCAAAAACACTTTGATGTCTTCCGTTTCGTATCCCCCATGTGTCGGTGAGCCGATGATGACCAGGTCGACATATGCCAAGTCGCTTAATCCAATGTTCAACACATGTTCCATGCGTGCCTCATGGTCTTTCGACAGTTCCTCTTGCATCGCATGGGCAACCTTTTCTGTATGACCATACAGTGAGTCAAAAATAATCAAGATGTTCATCGTGAATCCCCCCTTTGCCGAACCTTTCTGTATTCCCCTTCCCATTTCTCCTTTCGTTCATGCTTCTTTTTTGTACAACGAACTTCGCTTGAAGAACGACCAACTTATCATGATGATGCCCATCCCGAGCAGCAAATAGCCGAAGAACGTGACAAAGTCGCGCGTATGATAGGGTGCTTCGAATCGATACTCCGCTCGCTTCCACTCCGAACCGTCCTCGACCGCAATGACGTCTTCCACAGACTCCCCGTCGACTTCACGGTACACCGTCCCAATCGGATATCCGTTCGAAGCATTCCCGTAGTAACGTCCCGTCTCATCATTGACCACTGTCTCCACTTCACCGATCACGTCACCGAGTGCATCCTCTTCGATCGTTGTGTCGAGCACTTCATATGCGTTTCGGTCGAACACGACAAACGTATAGGCCCAGGAAAGGGCAGATGCGGGCAGCGCAGTCGAGAGTGAAAGGAGCATCAAGAAAATCAGTCGCCTCATTTGAGACTCCAGACGAATGTCGCCGAATCACTGACGTCAATGTCATCTGGTTCGAGTTCGGGCATCCGTGATTCCGAATAGACGACGTCCTGACTATAGAGGACGTTTGTAGGCGAGAACAGGTGAATCTCTCCCCATGTGTAGTCAATTTGAAGCAAGTCCCCAAGCTCGGCGCCTGCTCCTTTCGCAAGAAGCTCCGCTCGTTTCTTCGCATTCTCCGCAGCACTCACCAATAACTGATCCTCAATCGCATTCGGGTCTTTCATCGTGAAGCGAATGGAGAGTTTCGGATTTGCCCGAGATTGACTGATTTGTTCGATGACGTCCGATAGTTTAGATGTATCGAGCGCAAATTCGAGCTTCGTCTTCTGTTTACAGACGTATCCGACGAAGCGTGACCGATAATTCTCATCTCGATCACGGTAGCTCTCATATTCCGTATCGATCGAAAAGTCACTCGTTTTGAGGTCCGTCTTGTCAAAACCAGCACGCATGATGGCTTTTTGAAGATGGGACACCGCACTTGCTGCTTCGGTCATCGTATCTTCATATCGTGGTGCTTTCGAGACGAGGTCCATGTGAATCACAATCAAATCCGGTCGAGATGAGACGTTCCCCGTCCCTTTTACGGTAATCTTTCGTTCCATATCCATTTCCCCCTTATCGATTTGAGTTCTCCATTATTCTGAAAATCGCGTCATCATCCAGTCCTCTACTTCATCGAGTGAGTCCACACCTTGTAAGGAGGGGTAAGCATCCCGCTCGAACAAGAGTGCGTTCGGAGTATCTAAAAATAGATAACGCTCCCCATCCGGAAAACCGTAATCGGCAATATCTTTCAATCGGAGCGTGGCATCATTTTGTTCCCAGACAAACTCGTCATCATATGGAATCGGCATGAAAATTCCTTCCATGCCCTGTTTCACGTGCGAGATAACACTCATATGTTTTGCCTGTCCAGTTTCCCCAATTGCATCGGCACGAACAATCAAATCTCGCCCGATTTGCACATCCCCTCGATACACATTAGATACGTGTATCGTGATAAGTGACTGATATTCGGTCTCTCCATTGAAATCAATCTCGATATGTCGAATGTTCGTGACCGTTCCTCGGACCACGACCGGATTCCATTTCGAAAAGAGTTCATCTTCGGTCATGTCCATCATATTTTCCTCGGAAATATCTGATGTCACTTTTGATTGGTCGACAATGTGAACGGAATTCGCAGTGGAATCCGTAGATAATGGGATGCGTTCGTTCCAGACATTCGATGTGAAGAGCATGAATCCTGCAGCGATCGCAACGAGAAGTCCCCCTCCCCATTTCAGTCGTTGATAAGGTTTTCGCTCTATCATCATCGATTCCTCTATATACCGGTCATCGACTTCACCGAGTAGTCGAAGGATCTGGTCATTTTTCATACACGAACCCCTTCTGCTTCAAGCGCTCGCTGTAACGCATCCCGTGTGCGTTTCAAGGTCATTTTGACATGGCTCTCCCCGAGCTGATGTGTCGTTGCAATTTCTTGAATCGAGTGTAAATAGAAATAACGTTGCATGAACATCACCCTTGTCAGTCGAGGTAGGTCTGCTAGAAATTCATTCAACACGTCGACGAGGTCTTCGTCTTTCATCGATTCCGTAAGGACATGTTCTAGTTCTTCATAGACGAGCGGTACTTCCCCACCACCACGTTTTTTTGCATGATTCTTCTTATAACGCTGCAGTGCGAGATTTCGCACGATCTTCGTCAAATACGCTCCGAGTCGAAGCGGACGTGTCGGCGGGATCGACTCCCACGCTTTCATATATAAATCGTTCAAACACTCCTCTGTGTCTTCGCGATTCTGTAGAATATTATAAGAAACACGATGACAATAGCTTCCGTATTTCTTCTTCGTAGCGACAATCGCATACTCCGATCGTTCCCAGTACCAATCGATGATGACCTGGTCATCCATCCAGTTACCCCCTTCGTAATAACCCCTCTATAACTATAGACCCCAATCTCATATCATTCGTCACAATCTATCAAAAAAACCTCGTCGTCGAGACGAGGAATGTTACCCTGATCCATCATTTCTTCCAAATCGATACGGCAAGTCCGCCAATGTAGCCAATCATCGCCCCGCTCGCAATCCCATATACCAGCTCGATATCGAAGAAGAACGAGAGAATCACACCGAGTGTCGTTCCCGCAATCAATCCGAAACAAATGATACAGTCTTTCCATTCTGGTGAATCCATCTTGCTCCTCCTAACCATGCGCTCAATCTGACGACTTCATCTCTCCAATCGCTTTGAGACCTTTTAGTGTCCTGACTTTCCGAGTATGATGTTGTACCGCATAAGCCAACATTGCGACGACAGCTATGTTCAATAGGACGGTCCACTGCGCATATGGATTGGAAAGATTCGCTATCACCACAACAAAGTTAGCGAGTCCCACTGCGCCATACAGTTGGATGATTCGTTTTTCTCGCTGAATCATCGAATCAAAATCCGAATACAATTGGAACGGTCCGTCACTCGTTCGTTTTCGTAAGAAAATCCACCGGTACGACGTGTCGACCACTTCGATGCCCACTTCATCCAGGAATGCCATATACGCCTTCGACTCGGGATGCGAAGGTAAGTTAGACAATAGTTCGATTCGATACGTGTACGTCCCGGGTTCGACTTGTTTGAACACATATCGCATCAAACGAAAGGATTCGAGTGCCCATCCGCTTTGAGCCATCTCGTTGAGCCACTTCTCTTCCTTCTCATAATCAACAAAGATGCGATAAATCGTTTTCGTCTTCATGTGTCCAACCCCTTCGTCCATTCATGACCATGTCGCACCAGTTCTTCTAGCCGATTTAATTCTGACCGGAGTGCCTTCCGACCCGCTTCCGTGATCTCATACTCTTTCTTCCGCCCCGTACCTTCGAGCGCCTGAATCCATCCTCTGTCTACTAGACTACTGAGGGCGCCGTATAACGTACCTGGGGCGAGTTGAACCCGCCCATTGCTCAATTCTTGCACGAATTGCATTATCCCATACCCATGCCTCGGGACTTGCAGAGATAATAATATATAATAAACCGCCTCGGTTAATGCGCCTGTACTTGACTGTTGTGTCACGTATCCCGCTCCTTTATATCGTTCTTCGTTATATCGTCATCCGATATATCAAAAATATCCTATTTTTGGTTAATTAACAAGAGCTGTGACAAAATATTATTATTTTGGTCGTTCTTCGTATCGTTTTGGCAATCGTGTTTTGTTTGTCATGACATCATAAAAAAGAGACTCAGCATGTACTGAGCCCCTTGTTGTGTACTTCATGGTTTATTATGAATTTTTCAATAATCTACTTAATCATTTTCTTGTTTCAATCGGTCGATAATGTTGTCTTTCTTTATTTTTGAAACGGAATATAGCATCGAGGCACCCACAATCATGAAAATCATGATGACGACAAACAGAATGCTATTCCACGGCAAGGTAAACGGAGCATCAAACGTATTGATTTGCGCTCGATAGATGAGGTACATGATGAGAAGACTGACGGGAATCCCATACGCAAGGGCTTTTACCCCATAAAAAATGCTTTCATAGTACACCATCTTATTGAATCCTTTCGGTGTCATCCCAACTGAACGAAGCATCGCAAACTCACGACGACGAAGTGAGACGCTCGTTGAAATCGTATTAAAAATGTTCGCAATCGAAATTAGCGAAATTAGCACGATAAACCCATACACAAATATTGATAAAAGTAACAACATCTGTTCTTGTTGTTCCCGTTGTTCCGATACGTTAAAGACATACAAATCCAAATTCTGTTCCGCTTCAATCACTTGTTGTGTGTCCTCGGGATCATCTGAATTCAACGCGATTGACGGACTCGATTGTTTCATCAAATCCCCGATTGCGTCTTCTTCAAACGTCCCTTCTCGTACTATCACATCGAGCCATCCAAGAGAACCTGTCATCACACCGGTCGGGGCGATATCTGTCATAGCACCAATTTGAATCGTTCTAAGCGGTGCCGCGTCGCCCGTTGCATTCTCGTCCCTCAATTCAAACGTATCACCGATTTCTGCTTCGACCGTCTCTGAAGTGATGAATTTTTTCTGATCCATGTCTTGATACGAGATCTCATCAATCAAGACGGCTCCTGGTACGTCCCCGTCTTCAAAACGACTGACAGGCGCTCCGATTTGTTTCAAGTACGCATTGAAACTTTCATCATCTAATTGATAGAGGGATACGTAGTACATAAATTTTCCGTCAACAAACGACGATGCCAAATTCTCGTTCTCGATAATTGCACTCGGTAATTGAGATTTGCTGACCATCGTTTGGACCGTTGCATTTTCAAAATATGTTCCGTTCGTCACATGATCTAACGATTCATAACGTCGTAAATCATTTTGATCAAGCGTTGAACCATTCACAAGAATATCGAAATCATATTCTGCTTGAGACATGTCAAGGGACTGTTCGAGACGATCAGTGAAGTAACTGACCACTAAAAACAGGACGATACTGATGACGAGCGAGAAGACGGTAACCAGATATCGTTTACGGTTGCGCTTCGTATTCTTCAACCCAATCTCTGCTTCTAAACCGAAAAGACGACGAACTAGTTTTGACGTCTTCACTTGTTTTGACGTCAATCGTACATCTTGCGTTTGACGAATGGCGTCAATCGCAGAAATCTTTGAGGCTCGACGCGCCGGAAGATAGCAGGAAATGAAAATGGTTACGCTCGAAATAAAGAGAGTTAATAGTAAAGTAATCGGTGTGACGACAACTTCAAACTTCTCCGTCACGTTTAACGCTTTTTCGGCAAATGCATTGATGAATAGGAATGTGAACGCAATACCCGTAACCCCCGCCAGGATACCGAGTGGAATGCTAATCCCCCCAATGACCATCCCTTCAAAATAGACCGAGTTCCGCTTTTGTCGCTTCGTAGCCCCGACACTTGCCAACATTCCGAGGTAACGAGAACGCTCCGACACACTGATGGCGAATGCGTTATAGATTAGAGAAATCGAACCGATCACAATGACCGCCATGATGATTCCACCAAATCCATATAGCGTTTTACGCAAGCCATCGTCATTTGTCACTCCATAATAACGAAGCAACGAGGAATTATAGGCGACACGTTCTATGTTCTGTTCGGTCATCAACTGTTTCGCTTCCGAATAAATCGAGTTGTCTACATCGTTCAAGGCGACGAACGTATCGACTTTTGCTCCATTCAATTCTTGATCATCGATGAATCCGACGACTGTATACCCTGGCGACCAAGTCGGTTCCCAGTCAGGTCGAGCCATCGTTCCAACAACCGTCAATGTCACCGTATCCTCAATGTTTAATTGTTCGAGAATCGTCTCATCTTCTCGGATCAAACCATCATTTTGTGTCAACACGTAACCTGATGACGGATCAATCCGCTCTCCAATCTCCAGTGTCAATTCATCACCGATGTTATAGGTGACGAGGGCATTTTGGCGAATCCCTTCTGAAATGACGACTTCGCCTTCTTTTTCCGGTAGACGCCCCTCAGTCAAGTCAATTGGAAAACTCTTCAATCCGGATGTGTTATAGTTTCGAACATATAAGTATGGTTTGTAAGCATTTTGTGACTCTTCTAGTTGAGCATAACCATCATTTGAAAGGATGACAGCCTTCGTGTTCGCATCATCCCGAATAGCTTCGACTTGCTTTTCGTTTGTATCTAGATACTGAACATGCCATTCTCCGTTATCTGCGATGTCTTGACGAATCATCAAATCCAAAAAAGAAGATCCGAGCGTTGTGACAGCTGTAATCATCGATACAGAGATGATGACTCCGATGATTGTAACAAGCGAGCGTCGTTTGTTCTCGCGCAAATGCCGAAGTGTCATTTTATTGATGATGTTCATGCGCGGACGACCTCATTCTTCGCAATCTTGCCATCTTCAATCGAAATGATACGATCCGCCTGTAAGGCAATCCGCTCGTCATGGGTAATGATGATGAGCGTTTGATTGAATTTCTTATTGAACAGTTTTAACAGGCTCATGATTTCTTCACTATTTTGACTATCCAAATTTCCTGTCGGCTCGTCGGCTAAGATAATAGCTGGATTACTAATCAGTGCCCGCCCGATGGAAACGCGCTGCTGTTGCCCTCCCGATAATTGATTTGGTAAATGGGTCAATCGGTTTGACAAGCCCAAGATACCGATGATGCGTTCCAAGTGCGCGATATCCACTTTTTGTTCATCTAATAGCATCGGTAACGTGATGTTCTCTTCGACCGTTAAAATCGGAATCAAGTTATAAAACTGATAAATCAAACCGATTTGTCGACGACGGAAAATGGCAAGCTGCGTCTCGTCCAATGCATAAATGTCTGTTTGATCAATCAACACCTGTCCACTCGTCGGCACATCGACACCACCAAGTAAATGCAACAATGTCGATTTCCCCGAACCCGAAGGCCCGACGATACAGACAAATTCACCTTTCTTCACCGTGAACGAGACGTCATCGAGCGCTCTGACCTCCATCTCGTCCTTGCCGTATACTTTCGATAAGTTTTGCACTTCTAATATGTTCATGTTTGCACCCTCCAGTACTTGATCTACTTCGAGTGTACCGAGTGAGTGTGACTCGTCTGTGACTCGAAAGTGACGATTTCGTCACTTAGCGGTCAGACAACTGCTTTATAGAAGCGAATATGAAAATCCGTTCCGACCCCAGGTTCGCTTCGAACAGTCAACTCACCTTCCTGGCTCATAATGATACTGTGTGCCATGGCAAGCCCAATCCCGACACTTTCTTCGCTCGCATTCACACCTTTATAAAACCGTTGGAAAATGTACGGGAGGTCTTGTTTTGCGACGCCAATCCCCGTGTCACGAATCACAATTTCTGTATACAGCGTATTTTCACTGAACTCGATGAATACATCGCCCTGTTCCGGCGTATGCTCCACGCAATTTTTTAAGATGTTGATGAGTGCCTCTGTCGTCCACTTCAAATCACCCTCGAATGTAACATCTTTTTCGCCTTGAACGTGAAGTCGTTGCATTTTAATATCAATCGGTACGAGCATCGGTTCCGCTACGGCTTCAATGAGCGCAGGGACGGATACCAATTCGCGCTTGAAATGTATTGTCCCGGCATCAATTTTTGATAGTTTGAGAAGAGAAGACAAGAGCCACTCCATTCGTTCAAGTTGTACTTGTATGTTATGGGTGAATTCTTGACGCTTTTCCTCGGATAGACGAGGGTCACTGAGGAGATCCGCCATGACGGTCATCGAGGTGAGCGGTGTCTTCAATTGATGGGAGATATCGGAGATCGCATCCGTTAACTTCTGTTTATCTTCTTCAAGATGCGCTCCTTGTTCAGATAGCATTTTCGTCACTTTGTAGAGTTGGCTCTTTAACAAACTGAGCTCCCCTTCGCGATTATCACGGACATCCAATGTATAGTTGCCATTACTGATTTCTTGAAGATATCCCGAGAGCTGCTCGATTTCTCGATAACGCCATGCCGTGAAACGATACGTAACGCCGAAAAGTATGATTGCTAATAGGACGACCAGAACGGCCGCCTCTATGGACATGAATAAGAAGGCAATACCTACAGCTATTCCAATGAAAAATAGACAAGTGAACAAGTATATTCTTATTTCTTGGTTTCGCAACATATTAACGCCCCACCTTGTATCCGATTCCACGCACCGTCGTAATAAGCATCGGTTGTTGTGGATCATCCTCTAGTTTCTCGCGGAGTCGCTTAATATAAACGGTCAACGTATTATCGTTCACGAATTCCCCACCCACATCCCAAATCTGATCAAGTAGCTGGGTCCGTGACAACACTTGCCCTTTATGCCTCCCAAAGATGAGCAACAAACGATACTCGAGCGCTGTCAACAAAATTTCGTCCCCATTCTTTTTTACTTTTGCATCTTGCGTATTGATTTCAACTGGACCAATCGTCAACAGAGGCGAGCGTACGTTTTTATTGTATCGACGAAGTACCGAGTGAATTCGTGAAACGAGTTCTCGGACACGGAACGGTTTCGTGATGTAGTCGTCCGCTCCCATATCGAGTCCCATCACCACATTCACTTCATCATCGAATGCCGTCAGAAAGATGACAGGGATGTCTTGTTGTTGCTTCACGAGCCGACATAAGTCATATCCACTCCCATCTGGCAGTGACAAATCAAAGAGGCATAAATCAATTGTATGTAACTGTTGTTCAATCATAAGCGTCGCGTCAGCCACGTTTTGGCATAACGTTGTTCTAAATTGTTCTTGTTCGAGTGAATATTGGAGACCGGAGGCGATCGTCCGGTCGTCTTCTACGATTAGAATATGCATGGTATTCCCTCCTGACTCTTCTCCCCATAATATAGCAGTCTTTATTCAAGTGAGGCGAGAAATCAAAAATCCCTAACGAGAAATCTCGTCAGGGAGGATAATACGTTATTTGCATGCGGATTAGGATGTTGTCACTCGAAGGCACTCCGGTCGTACGAATCCGACTTCGCCTAAGAATCGTAATGCATCTATCGTCAACTCGTCGAGCTTGATGGATTGAACTTTCGGCTCGGTCTGTTCATCGACCCACACTTTCCAAATCTCGACTTCCTCCGCCGTCTTCAAATGGTCGGTTATATACTCGACGAGCTGTTCGGCTCTCGCATCGGAATAACGCCAACGCAACTCTACTACGTGCAGTTTTGAAGAATACGCCTCGACGTTCTCCACAGCATAATAGAGACTATGTTTAATCTCAATCTCGTCAAGCTGCTCTTCCGACTCGACGTTCATCAAAATCTTTTCATCACGGTCGAGGTCCTCAACGTCTGTCAGAATGTCAGGCAACTCGAATCCTTTTTGGATGGCCTCGTTGATAGATAAGAACTCGACATATGGATTTTCGACTTCTTTTAGTGGGTGATCGCTCACAATAAATTGGAATTCACTCATGTAAAAGCCCCCTCTTGTTTTATTGACACTCCCACGATTAAAACCGTGGGATTCTGAAGTGCTTGTGCGAGCGCAGTCCATTTCTGTTTTGCTCAAGCCTTCAGATGAGGGTGTGCCATCACCCCTCCTGAGACAGATCATATAGATTCTCAGGCTGATTGACTTTTACCATCAACCACAGGTGCGGTTCGGATATTCATCGCACCGACTACATCTCGATGTTTATTAAATCCGCAAGAACACGAATAGGTACGGTCTTTCGCTTTATTCCGACTCCCGCAAGAAGGGCATGTTTGAGATGTGTGTGCAGGATTGACATATTCAACCTTGATCCCTTCTAGTTTCGCCTTGTACTCGATAAATAATGCCAAGCGATAGAACGACCATGTATGCAGATTCTTATTGTTTTTACGGCTTGTTCTTGCCGTCTGCCGGATATTCGCCAGCTTCTCTAGGCGAATGACAGAAATATTGTTCTCTTTTGCGAAGTCGACGATCTCACGGCTCACTTTGTGATCCTTGTCTTTCATCCAACGCTGCTCCTTGTTGTCCAGTTCCTTGATCGCGTTCAGCTTCTTCTTTTGACCGAGCTCTTTCCGTCTCGCCCGGAACTTGCGTTTCATGCACTTGTTTTCACGACCGTTCCCAAAGAACCTCACCTTGTCGCAATCGGTCGATGCGACCGCCGGGACTTTGAGACCGAGGTCGACACCAAGAACCTTCGTACCGGTCTTCTCCGTCGTG
The DNA here is from genome assembly GCF_018617095.1 of Exiguobacterium sp. s83. Classification (GTDB taxonomy): domain Bacteria; phylum Bacillota; class Bacilli; order Exiguobacteriales; family Exiguobacteriaceae; genus Exiguobacterium; species Exiguobacterium profundum. The sequence continues at coordinate 1,503,745 of NZ_JACSJP010000001.1, forward strand.
GGGATTGTGACAGCGATTTGAGCCATCCATTTATTTGACTTCTTCGTGATACGAAGCGTACCCAGCTTGTTATTCAGAAGGGAGAAGTTACGATTGTCTCGATCGACCATCTCGGCACGGATCTCTGTCCTTTTGACCTTCCCGTCTACCATGATTGGAAGAAAAACGGACTCAAAATCGAACGAATAGTTCTGGTTGTTCCATGTGCAATAAGGTTTCTTCAGGACAGGGACGACCTTGTATTTCGAATTCTTCACTTTCCGGAAGACACTCTGGGCATCTTTGATGACCTGGTTCTTGACGGCACTAGGCAAGGGCGAGGAGACATTCTTGCTCGTCAACTTGAGCGTCACCTCGGCTTTCACCATGTCCGAGACAAGTCGGTTGGTCGTCTCGATGTATGTCGCCATCATATCTTTTAGAATCGATTCCTGTTCTTTGGTAGGATGAAGCTTGATATTGACCGTCAACGTCTGGGACACGGTGTCACCCCCTTGTTTTTTGTTGTTCAACATAACGTTTAATCGTTTCGCTCGATACATTTCCAGCGGTGGAGACGAAATAGGATCGTGTCCAGAGACTCGGCAAATGTTGAAGATGAGGAAATTCCTCTCTTAACTTTTTAGATGTTACTCTCTTTATTTTTGCCATGATGTCAGCAGGACTCAGTGTTGGAGGGGCGTTAAGGAACATATGCGTATGATCTTTCTCGCATTCCAAGGCTATAATGTTGATATTCAGTTCTTCGCATATTTCGGACATCAAACCTTTGAAACGTGTTTCTACATCGTTACGAAGGAATATCTTTCTTCTGTATCGAGGACAGAAGACGAAGTGATAATTGATTAGAGAAACAGTAATATGAGTTCTTCTATAGTTGGTTTCCATATTCATATCGTGTCAGTTTAACCAACAAACTGCAACAAGAAGATTTCCAGATACTTAAAGCGCCAAAACCTTCGGACTCTTTACTGACACTCCGCATCCTGCCGAGCTTTTATCCCACCCCTAAAGGAGTGGGCTTTCCCGCTCGAAAATTCTGTAATGGGTCGCTATCGTTTGATTGCACGAATGGATATGAAAAGACCAATCACATATCCGATGATTGAACCGATGACAATACCGTACATAAACGGAAAATCAACTAATAAAGAGATGACGATTCCGCTAACCGTGCCAAATACAAGTCCAAGCCCGACTGCTGATTCGCACCATTCGCTCATCTTCACCCCTCCTCTTCTTTCCACTCATTACATACGAATCGACCATATGAAACGTTTCATCGTCATCTACTATTTTTCATATAAAAAAGGGACTCAGTATTCACTGACCCCCTTCAAAAACTATTCGACTGTCGAGACCGCCTCAGCGAGTGCTGCCTCTTCTTCATGATATTTCTCGACAAAGGCATCGAGCAACGCTCGTACCTCATCCGTCGATTTCGTTTCCATCAAGTTATGACGGAGCTCGCTCGCCCCACGGAATCCTTTGACATAAATCTTGAAGAAACGGTGCAAGTTCGAAATCGAACGCGGCACGTCTTCCTGGAATTTATCCTGAAGGTCCAGTTGCAGACGCAATAGATCAAGATGTTCTTCCATCGAATGCTCGCGTGGTTCTTTCTCGAACGCGAACGGGTTCTTGAAAATCCCGCGACCGATCATGACACCATCGACCCCGTATTTTTCAACGAGCTCGAGTCCCATTTGACGGTCGAGGATGTCCCCGTTGATGGTGATGAGCGTATCCGGCGCAATCTCGTCCCGCAACTTTACGATGTCTGGGATCATTTCCCAGTGCGCGTCGACTTTACTCATCTCGTTGCGCGTGCGCAAGTGAATCGACAAGTTGGCGATGTCTTGTTTCAAGAGATGCGTCAACCAGTCACGCCACTCATCGAGCTTCGAATAGCCAAGTCGTGTCTTGACGCTGACCGGGAGACCACCGGCTTTTGCTGCTTGAATGAGCTCAGCCGCAACTTCCGGACGGAGAATAAGACCGCTCCCCTTCCCACGTTTCGCCACGTTCGGGACCGGGCAACCCATATTGATATCGAGTCCTTTATAGCCCATCTCGGCCATCCCGATACTCATTTGACGGAAATATTCCGGATTGTCTCCCCAGATGTGGGCGACCATCGGCTGCTCATCCTCAGTGAACGTCAAACGACCACGGAGGCTTCCTTTTCCTTCCGGATGGCAATAGCTGTCCGAGTTCGCGAATTCTGTGAAGAAGACGTCCGGGCGTCCCGCGTGGGCGACGACATGACGGAAGACGACATCGGTCACATCTTCCATCGGGGCAAGTATAAAGAACGGACGCGGAAGGTCGCGCCAAAAGTTTTCTTTCATCGTAAAATCAGTTCCTTTCATCCATACAGTCCAACAAAATCACTCATCTATTCTATTATGTCCGTCGGATTGTATCAACTGACATTACTCATGATCCGTTTCTTTCGAGCGAATGAGTTGAAAAAAGTGCGGGAATCCTTCGGTCAATAAGTAATGAAGCACACGATTCGTGTATTCCGGTTCAATCGTTCCCGTGCGAAGTAGCGTCTGGAGCACCATCCCGTCAATCCCGGCCATCGTCCATGTGGCGACCGCCTGAGTCATCGGCCCTTGCTCGACTCCGTAAGCCCGTACAAAGATCGTCTCAATCCGTGTGATCCAGTCTTGATATTTCTCTCTGAACTTTTGTTCGATCTCCTCATTGCCAATCATCGCTTCGTGGGCGAGATAAAATTGAAGTCGGCTCTCCGCATCTTTTTGAAGGCGCTCCTGCATACCTTCATAGATTTCCTGGATGATCACCGTCGCTTCCTTTCGATCGTCATGGGAGACGGTCTCAATGCGTTTTACCTCACCGAGCCCCTCGTCCATCACGTCATATAGAATCGCCTCTTTGGACGTGTAGTAATGATAAATCGCACCCGTACTGAATCCGGCCCGCTCCGCAATCCCTCGGAGCGTCGTGCCTTTGATGCCCTGTTCGACGATGATTTCACGCGCAGCTTGTAAGATTTTCAACTTTCCTTCGTTCATCATCATCTCGCACCCTCCTCTGTTTTCAACGCTCATTATACCATAATGATGTGGCGAACTTTCGACACTTCCATGTGAGCTCCCACCTCTTATTGACAGCGCTTACAATAGTTTGTTACAATTTTCACATAAACATAACGAACGTTCGGTATGTTTAGCCATTGCATTTATTTCTGTTTATCTCATTTTCGAAAGGAGTGTCATGTTATGTTTTTCTTCGAATCAATGCCTTGGTATAACGTCGTCATGTGGTTCGTCGTCCTTGGACTGCTGATGGGGTTTAACGAGTTCGTCCGTTCTGGTAAACGGGCGAGCCAACTTATGTTCATGGCGTTACCGATCGCACTGACTCCAATCTGGTTGTTTGTCGTCGATTCGGAAATCACGTCGTGGTTCCATTGGGTGAAGGTGTATTCGGCACTCGCCGGCGCGCTCATCTACATGGTCATCCGCTTCACGAACTACCATAAGAAACATCCTTGGTATTTAGTACTCGTCCCGGCCATTCTTGCCATCAATATCATGGAGGCCGTTATACGGGAGTTTCAAGTCGGCTTCATGGGATTTGATGGAGTCGTCGACGGTATGAATTACATCTCCGGTGGGTGGAACTACGTGAACGCCTTCGCCGGAATTTTGAACATCCTCACCATTTGTGGCTGGTTCGGCATCTTTGCGACGTCCGGTAAGCGAGTCGATATGATTTGGCCGGACCAGACGAAATTGTGGATCATCGCATATGGGATTTGGAACATCTCCTACGTCTATTCGTGTGCACCAGGTAACGCATTTTATTCCGGATTTGCGTTAAACATTGCCGCGACCATCCCTGCTCTCCTTTGGGCGAAAGGAACATGGATGCAGAACCGTGCCCAAACGCTCTCAATTTGGATGATGTGGGTTATGACCTTCCCTTACTTCTTTGCGGTCGGCAGTACGTTCAATGTGAGCGTCTCTTATAATCCGGCAGCGAACTGGACGCTCGCCCTCATCAGTCTCGCCCTCAACGTCGTGCTCGCCGTCATGCAGGTTTCACGTATTATGAAACGACGTCTCAATCCGTTGAAAGACGAGATGTGGACCGATACTGAAGAATACAAACGAGTCGATGCGTTACGAGAAACAGAATCCCCTAATCCTAAGACAGCATGACAACACCCCATAGTAGATGGAATTCGAATTCCGCTACTATGGGGTGTTTTTTGTAGGACTCCATTGTAGTCGTAGAGAATAGAAACACGAAAGGATGATGACAATGATTTTGTGGATTAACGGTGCATTCGGTTCGGGCAAGACAACCTGTGCCAAGATACTTGAGAAACAATTGCCGAACGCGTTTCTCTATGACCCGGAGCAGGCTGGCTTTTTCATTCGGGACCAATTGCCGAAAAGTCTTCAACAGTCCGATTTTCAGCACCATCCGGAATGGAGGGAGTTCAACTATCGAATGCTGTCGAAGATTGCCACGTCCTTCGATGGGGTCATCCTCGTTCCGATGACACTGGTGGACGCAAAGTATGTAGATGAAATCATCGGTCGACTTCAGCGGGACGGGATCGACGTACGTCACCTCATCCTTGAAGCGAATCGACAGACGCTCGTGAAGCGACTGAATAAACGCTTCGAATGGTTCAACTCTTGGGGCAAAGCGCAGATCGACCGCTGCCAGTCCGCATTCGAATCTGACATCCGTGCAGAAAAAATTATGACCGACCATCGCTCGAAGTCAGATGTTGCGCGAGCGGTCGCCGATCACGTCGGTCTCACACTTTCCTCAAAATGATTCAGATTCATACATCGCTTCGACCGACTCGTCTTCCCATCGAATGACGAGCTCGCTTGCATGGGAAAGATTCAACTCCACCGTCTCACATGTCGTATCCGTCAACCACATGCAGCGGAACAACAGTTGCCGATACCCGTATAATTCATCGACGATCTCGAAGCGCCCCATTTGAACGAACTGACCCAATTGTTCAATCGGACACACCGAATAAGACGATTCACCAAAACGGACGAGCGACGAAGCATCCCGGTCCACGTTCGAGATGGTCACGGTGGCACGACCCGTCCATACCGCTTCCCTTTTGAACAAGTCACGGATCCCATCCATAAAGACGAGACGGATTGTCGAACCCGTCACAGTCGCTTCTGTGATGACCGCATCATGCAGGGAAAGCGGGACGTTACGAGTTCGAAACGTATATTGCTTCATTCAATCCCTCCTAAAGATTACTGTTATATTTTTCGTTCTCAATCACCTAATCAACATGAAGATGTTCCGATTTAGTATAAGTATCCTAATAAATCGAGCTTTCCTTCCATCCATCGCTTATCCCCGACCGCTCGTACCATCAGTTCGTCAAATGATGTCTCACCAATCCCGCGTGTCGTCTGGTTCTCATCATTGATTTGAAGCCACGTGCATGTGTTGGATACCGTGTGAAACCCGATGCGTTCGTAAAGGTCTGGTTGGTCTGCGAATAACAGAAGAAAGTCGATTGAGTATTCTTTTCCGAGGGCAATGATTTCTTGCATCAGGGCCCGTCCGACCCCACGTCCCCGAACTTCTTCCCGGACACACAGATCGATGATGCCGAGCACGTGAATCGGTTCTCCGTTCATATTCATCACACGAAAGTCTAACCCGACTTGTCCAATGATCCGTTCGTCTTCATACGCGACGATTCGGATAAATTGAAGGAAACGCGTGTTGCAGTAGCTCGGTCAGTTCCTTATCCATCGATTCTGAAACGGTCATCTCGAGGTGTTGCTCGATTTTCATCTCTTCTTCCCTTCCGATTGAAAGCGCCCATACCGAACGACATGGACCCCGTTCGGCATCAGCTGTTGCTCGATTACGTCGAGTTGTAGTGGCAAGATGTTGCCGTCCGGAAAAAGTCGTTTGCCTGAACCGATGATGATGGGATACACGATCAGTCGAACTTCATCGATGAGATCGTTCGCGAGTAGCGTATGCACAAGTTCGCTGCTTCCCCAGACGTGTAAATCGGATCCCTCTTCTTGTTTGATTCGTTTTAACGCTTCGACCGGTTCTGTCAGAAACGTCGTTGATTCCCATCGTGAATCCTGTGATTGCCGCGTGACCACATACTTCATCGCCCGAGTGGCTTCCCGCCAGACATCATCATGGTTCGGCCAATAACTCGCCCATTGGTCATAAGTCTTTCGCCCGAGCAACAAATCAAACTCACTATGCATTTGCGTCCGAATCCAAATGCCAAGCTCTTGACTCGAAAACGGCTCCGTCCATCCCCCATGCATGAAATCCTCACTCAAATCTTCTTCCTTCCCACCCGGTGCTTGAATCACACCGTCCAATGACAGATGTTCAAGTACAATGATTTTCCTCATCTCCGACTCCCCTTTCGGCTGTTTGCAAAAAAGCCCCCGATTGAGTCAATGAACTGAACCCTGAATGATAGATACTTGATAAAAAGTGCTTATTCAGGGTTCAGTTCACTTTTTGTAGATAAACATTGTTAAATCAACAAAAATTAGCAATCCATTTTATATGCTAATTGGATTGCTAAAAGGTTTGTTATTTTATGTTTTGTACTATTAAACTTAACACGTTAGATGATGGCACGCTACTCTGCTTATATTTATTCAGTATGAAGTAACAATTGATCTAAATCCATTATTTTAATTTTCTTTTTCGGTAACTGTTTAATCAATCCAAGTTCTTCTAGAGTAGTAAATTTACGGCTGATTGTTTCTGGTGTGGTACCAAGATACGAGGCTAAATCCTTTTTGGACATTGGTAAGATAATCGTTGGACTATCGCCACTTCCCTTTTCAACATTCTCAGCTAAAAAGGATATGATGCGGGTTTCTACATTTTCAATCGCTACTTGTGTGGTTTGTTTTTCAGAATCCTTTAAACGCATCGTTACTTCTGACAGTATTTTTAATGAGATCTGCGGATATTCCACCAAATACTTCTGTAAATCACCTCGTTTAATTAAACAAATGGATGTATTTTGTAGTGCTTCCGCATAATTCTCATGAATACTTCCAGGTTGGAAAACGGCGACTTCACCTGTAAAATCACCAGGATTTAAAATGCGAACAAGTTGTTCTTTTCCAGAATCCGTTAAGCGGTAAATCCGAGCCTTACCTGAATTGATAATATATAAGGTATCATCTTCCTCATCTGCACGGAATAACATTTCCCCTTTTTTAAGATGAAGTATCTTGGCAGATTCCGCAATCAAATCCATTTGTGAGTCTTCCAAATGGTTGAAAATGGGAACAATGCGAATACATTCTGCATGTCCATGTTGGTGATGACAACATTGGTTTTGTTCCAAAATAACCTCTCCCTTTTATAAAAAGCCTAAGAGGGCATCCTAGGATTCCTTTCTATTCACTCGATTAAGCAGGTTTTACCTTTGATTTGACAACAGAATATCCTAAGTCTTCAATTGCCTTTTCGATATCGTTAATAGCGACTGCTTCTGAATCAAAATCTACTTTTACTTTACTTGCATTGAACATTACTTTCAAGCTATCTTGATTCACACCGTTTATTCCTTTCACCGCATTTTCAATCTTTTGGAGACAAGATGGGCAAGATAAGGTTTCTAATTGAATCGTTGCTTTTTGCATAAATCATTTCCCCCTTCATTTTTTAACGACCGTAAACCAATCTATTCTTTTGTTTTTGAGTTCCTTAAAGCCTGATATGCTTTATCTACTTCTGATAACATCTCGAATGTGCCTGCATACGTTTCACATACATCTCCAGGAATGGTGTAGTTGTCTGTGATTTTTCGTAATTGAGCAAATTCAGCATCTAAGTCAGGTTTGTTCGTACCTGCGTCTTTTACTTTTCCACTAATTGTTTCAAACAATTCACGTACTTCAAAGGCTTCTGGGTGATTCTTACCATGGGCCCGTGTAATTGCAGTGGTGTATAAATCAAGTTTTTCAAAATGGTTTGTTATTACTTCGTTAAATGTTTGTTCAGAAAATGTTTGTTCAGACATTATTCGTTCCCTCTTTCTTGTGATTTTTTGGTCTTAGGCCGATTTTACTTTTGATTTGACGACTGGATATCCTAAGTCTTCAATGGCTTTTTCGATATCGTTAATGGTGATCGTTTCTGAATCAAAATCTACTTTTACTTTACTAGCATTAAATAATACTTTTAAGCTATCTTGATTAACCCCATTTAATCCTTTCACCGCATTTTCAATCTTTTGCATACAAGATGGACAAGATAATGTTTCTAATTGAATAACTCCTTTTTGCATGAATTATTTCTCCTTTCATCTTATCTTTGATTTTTTTGTTTTCCCTCTTCTTTTTTTTTACAATTTAAGTATAGTTCAGGTTCAACGAAATGAAATTGATGCAAATCAAGTTTTAAGAAAAAGTAGGGGAGTATTTTGTTCTTCCTACCTGAATACTTCCCCTTTATCATTCATCAAGACTGGTTTCTATTAAAATTATTCTCTCAAACGGTATCGAAGCAATCTCATACCATTCAAGATGACTACTAAGATACTTGCTTCATGAACCAACATCCCGATTGACATATTCATCCATTCACTAAATAGTAGGCTGGCAAGTAAGACTAATACCACACCAACTGCTATGGTAATGTTCTGTTTCATGTTTCTTGAAGTTGATTTTGTTAAGCCTAATGCGTGTGGTAAACGACTAAAGTCAGAATTCATTAAAACAACATCTGATGTTTCAATTGCAACATCTGTTCCACTTCCCATGGCGATTCCGATATCTGCTAAGGCTAGTGAAGGACTATCATTCACTCCGTCACCGACAAAGGCAATGATCCCGCCTTCTGCTTGCATTTTTTCGATATAAGCAGATTTTCCTTCCGGTAGCATATGACCATGTGCTTCTGTTAACCCAAGTTCTCTAGCAACTAAATCTACGGTTCCTTGGTTGTCCCCAGAAAGAACGACAAGGTTTTTGACCCCTAGTTTTTTCAGTTTTTGAAGATCTTTTTTAACACCTGGACGGATTTGATCCCGAATACCCATCAGAACGTTTAATTCTCCGTCGACCGCAGTTAACACAAGAGAATTCCCATTTTTCTCAAAGCGTTCGACGTCTTTTTTAGCTTTTTCGCTTAATTTCACATTTTCCTTTTCCATTAAAGCTACGTTACCAACGGCTATACGATGAACACCTATTTTTGCTACAATTCCGCCACCTTTAACGACTTCGGTTTCTTCAACAGTAGAGAAAGTTGTCTCGCCAATATCCTGTAGGACAGCTTTCGCTAGTGGGTGGTCCGATTCACGCTCCACACTTGCTAAATATCCTAGAACCTCTTCAGTATTTTTTCCGTAAAATTCTTTTTCGGCAACTTCAGGGTTTCCTACTGTCAATGTTCCTGTTTTATCAAAAACGATAGTATCTACTCTGCTAAAGTCATTGATAACTTCACTACCTTTTAGGAGGACACCATTACGTGCACCGTTTCCGATACCGGCAACGTTGGATACAGGTACCCCGATAACTAATGCACCTGGACATCCTAAAACAAGAATCGTGATAGCTAGTTCAATATCTTTTGAGAAAAACCAAACAATAAAACCAAGGACTAACACAGCTGGTGTATAGTATTTTGAGAATCGGTCAATGAAACGTTCTGCTTCTGATTTGGAATCCTGCGCCTCTTCCACTAATTCGATAATTCTACCAAATGTTGTATCTTCTCCAACACGATCAGCTCGAATTTGGATCGTTCCATTTTCTAAGATAGATCCTGCAAATACTTCAGAATCAACCTTTTTACTTACAGGTAGCGATTCTCCAGTAATACTTGCTTCATTAATGTGACCTTCACCAATTAACACTGTTCCATCTACCGGAACTTTTGCACCCGTTTTAACTAATAAAATATCACCTTCGTCTACATCATCGACATCTACTTCTTCAAATTCTCCGTTTTCCATTTGCTTTAAAGCACTTTCTGGTGCCAGCTCTGTTAATTCTTTAATGGCAGAACGTGTTTTGTTCAAGGTACGTTGCTCCAAGTAAGAACCAAATAAGAATAAGAAAGTAACGATGGCTGATTCCTCATAATTTTGAATCAATACTGCCCCAATAACTGCAATGGTAACTAAAACATCAATACTGACAACTTTTACTTTTAATGCCTGATAGGCTTGAATCGCAATTGGTGCTACACCAAGAATAGATGCAATGATGAGCGACCAATTGAAAATGGCCATGTTGTCTAAGGAAAATCGTCCGAAGAATGCAAGTGCAATCAAAATTGCACTGATCAGTGTAATGGAATTCTTTTTACTTAATATATATCTTTGCATGTTGATTCCCTCCAATTTCATTTTCATTTGTATTCCTTGTTGATGACTCTAGCATAGGATGTTTCTATGAAATAAAAATTGATTCGAATCAAGTTCTATTGCAAAAGTGAAAAATTATAAAAGAACAGCATAACAAAACCAACTGTTTTACGGAACAACTCTTATATATTGTCGAACATACAATCACAAAAATTCATTATATTGTACATTCTTTATTCAGCAGGCTTTAGAAAAGCATTATAAACAGCAAACTAAACCGCTCGGAAAATGAACTGAACCCTGAATGATAGACACTTGATAAAAAGTGCTCATTCAGGGTTCAGTTCACCGGAGTAAAACCACTATTTTCTTGTAACATACAAATCCATTCATCAATGGTAAAATTTTGTGCACTAGTTGGATAATAATTTATTTCTTTTTTCAAATTATCATCCCCCCTTTACATTATTTTTCTGTCAAAGTAAGTCGAACAAGCTTAGATTTTTATCAAATATTTTTTTTAGCTTATTATTTCTTTCTCTTCGAACTGTACTTCCTACTCTTTCTTTTTACACCATCATCAGTTTTCACAACATTGCTTCTATTCTTCTTTTCAATCTGCACCGCTTCAAATTGCTCTTTTGAAATGATTGCTGGATGATTATTTTCAGAAACATAATTCTCTTGATGTTCCCCGGCATTCAATAGCCTCACTACACCAATATATTTTTTCATTGCTAAACATGACATCAATGGTTCGTTTACTCCATTTTTCTTTCCCTGTTGGTGTTTGATATGCTCCCCAATAGAATAAACAGATTGGTTATTTCATCTGTCTACCTATTGGGAAGCATATCACTCTACGTTGATCAGGCATCTCCTTACCTCCTGGCACTTATGTTTTTTTAGACTAATAATATTCAATGCGATTTCTAACTATATGATTAGTCTAAATACAACACAGTTATGCCCTACATCTATTCTGTCGACTCCCCCATCCAAAATCTATTCTATCAACTCAACCCCGATTTTCAGGGCATCTAAAGCCAATAATAAAAAGGGTCCCACCTGTTTATTAACATAAAATAAACTTAAGTGAAACCCTATAAACCTTGCTCTATCAATGCTTGAACAGCTAGTGTATTTATTCCCTAGACATCCACGCCACCGTCTCCACATGCGCCGTATGCGGGAACATGTCGACCGGTGTCACTTCCATCAAGCGATAACCTCGGTCGGCGAGGTAACGCATATCGCGCGCCTGTGTTGCGACGTTACACGAGACGTATACGATTCGCTTCGGTCCCATCTCGACCATCGTCTCAAGGAACGATTCGGCACAGCCTTTACGTGGTGGGTCGACGACGATGACGTCCGGGTTTACGCCCTCTTTCTTCCACTCTGGAAGCACATCTTCCGCTGCACCACATGCGTACGTCACATTATCGATCTCATTGACGAGCGCATTCTGTTTCGCATCCTCAATCGCTTCCGGAACGACTTCGACACCATACACGTGTGCCGCTTTCCGGGCGAGGAAAAGGCTGATCGTCCCGATACCGCAATAGGCATCGACGACTTGTTCCGTACCTGACAGTTGTGCGTACTCCAGCGCTTTCCCGTACAACTTCTCCGTTTGGACCGGGTTGACTTGGAAGAACGAGTGCGGAGAAATCGTGAACGTGAGTCCTGCGATTTTATCCTCAATCGTCTCATGACCATAGAGCAACTTGTTCGTCGCTCCGAGGATGACGTTCGTCTTGTCCGGGTTGACGTTTTGCATGATCGACGTCACGTCTGGAAGACGCTCGACGATATCGGCGACAATCTCATTCACGCCTTTTAGTTTCGTCGTCTTCGTGATGAGGACGATCATGAGTTCACCCGAATGGTACCCGTAACGGGCCATGACGTGACGGATGACCCCACGTCCTGTCTTCTCGTCATACGCCGGTACGCCACGTGCATCCAACACATCACGGACGACTTGGATCGCCTGATCATTGCGCTCATCTTGAATCAAACATTCGCTCATCTCAACGATGTCATGGGAACGAGGGCGATAGAAGCCTGAAACGAGACGGTCTCCTTCTTGTTTGAACGGGACTTGTGCCTTGTTGCGGTAGCGCCAAGGTTCAGGCATCCCGATCGTGTCATGGACCGGCACGTCGAACTGCCCGAGACGCTTGAGCGCATCGACGACGCGTTCTCGCTTCTGGCGAAGTTGTCCTTCATAACTGAAGTGTTGCAGCTGACAGCCACCACATTGATAAAAAATCGGGCACGGTGGCTCGACGCGGTCGGCGCTCGCTTCTTTCACGTTCAACAACCGGGCGAACCCGTACTGCTTGTTCGTCTTCGTCACGACGATTTCGACCGTCTCACCCGGTAACGCGTTCGGCACGAACAGCGTATAGCCGTCGACACGTGCCACACCCGCCCCTTCGTGGGTCAGGTCGTGGACGTGGACATCGAGACGATCATTCTTTTTCACTGGTAGCATACGAATGCTCCTTCCATTGCAAATAGGAATGACAGATGTCGTCATTCCTATCTTTTCACTCTGCTTTATCGAGCGAAACATTGAACAATTGCTTGATCATCTGTTCGCGTTCATATTGTGCATTCAAATCTTCCATCTCGCGAATTCGGGCGTTCGGCGCGAGCACCGTCAAGTGACGGAATAAGTTCCGCATCTCACCTGTACACTCCCCGCCATACTCGCCGTCGATGTTGAGACTCATCGGCTCGGTCGTCTTCATCCGGACGCGGCTCGTCTTCACGTGCTCGACGAGTGAGCTGGATAAATGCTCACCCCGCAGGAGTAGGCGGACGACGTGGATGAATTCGAACAAGTTACATTTCCGCAAAATGAACAGATCGAACAACCCGTCATTCAACGACGCGTGTGGTGAGATTTTTTCAAATCCACCGACCGAGTTCGAGTTCGATGTGAGGAAGACCATGACCTCGCCTTGGAACGTTCCTTCATCGTGCTCAAGTTCGATATACGTCGGTTTGATGAGAGGCAGTTTCTCCATCCCTTTCACGTAATAGGCGAGCTGTCCGAGCGCTGTCTTCAACTTCGATGGCACCTCGTACGAAATCTCGGTCATGATGCCACCGCCGGCGATATTGATGAAATAATGGATGTCACCTTTTTCGCCTTTGATTTCCCCAAGGTCGACCTGCATCTCGAACCCGTCACAGATGACGTCGAGTGCGCCGACGACACTCAGTGGAATCCGCATCGCCCGGGCAAAATCGTTCGTCGTCCCGACCGGAATGAGTCCGATTGTCGGACGATTCTCAAGCGGTGCGAGCCCGGAGATGACTTCGTTCAATGTCCCGTCTCCACCTGCGGCGATGATGAGGTCGAACTCGGCCGCTGAGGCCCGTTTTGCTTCGAGCGTGGCATCACCAATCGCTTTCGTCGCATACGTCGACGTCTCATAACCCGCATCCTCGAGGCGGTTCAAAATGTACGGGAGTTCCCGTTTGATCACTTCTTTACCAGATGTCGGGTTATAAATGACCCGCGCACGTTTCCGTTGCATATTGATTCTCTCCCCTATGCTCAACTCGAGCGAACAGCGAGACACAAGTGTCTCGCCGCCTGCTTAGCGTTTCGCGATCTCTTCGTGGAACAAGCCATCGAGGAGTGCCGGGTTCGCCATCCCTTTCGTCTGTTTCATGATTTGGCCGATGATGAAGCCTTTCGCACGGTCTTTCCCGTTCTTGAAGTCTTCGATCATTTGCGGATGCGCCTCGAACAATTCGAGGATGTAGCCACGGAGCAAGTTCTCGTCCGAGATTTGGGCGAGTCCGTTCGCTTCCACATATGCTTTCGGCTCAGCACCTTCTTCCATCATCGCCGTGAAGACACGCTTCGCGATTTTCGATGAAATCGTCCCTTCCGCAATCAAGCGGATGAGCTCAGCGAGTGATTCCGGTGTCAACTTCATCGTCTCGATCGTTTCATCCGACTTGTTCAAGTGACCGAGCACTTCACCCATGAGCCAGTTCGCTGCCGCTTTCGGCTCCGCACCGGCCGCTGTCGTCGCTTCGAAAAAGTCCGAGAACTCACGCGTCGACGTGAGGGCTTTTGCGTCGTATGCCGAGAGACCGTATTGGCTCATGTAGCGTTCACGACGTGCTGCTGGCATCTCTGGAATCGTCGCGCGGATGCGCTCTTTCCATGCCTCATCGATTTCAAGACGGACGAGGTCCGGTTCTGGGAAGTAACGGTAGTCCGATGCCCCTTCTTTGACACGCATGAGAATCGTCTTTTTCGCCGCTTCGTCGTAACGGAGCGTCTCTTGACGCATGACGCCACCTGAGAGAAGCAATTTGCGATGACGCGTCTCTTCATAGTCGAGTGCCTTCAAGACGTTTGAGAACGAGTTCAAGTTCTTGAGCTCCGTCTTCGTACCGAACTTCTCTTGCCCGAATGGACGGACCGAGATGTTACAGTCACAGCGAAGTGACCCCTCCTCCATCTTGACGTCCGAGATGCCAGCAAACGAGAGGACTTCTTTTAAGCGCTCGAGATACGCGACCGCATCTTTCGGTGAGCGCATGTCTGCTTCACTGACAATCTCGATGAGTGGTGAACCGCTCCGGTTGAAGTCGATGACCGAGTGCTTCTCGTCCGTATGGTTCATCTTCCCAGCATCTTCTTCCAAATGCACGCGCTCGATGCGGAATCGTTTCATCTCTCCGTCGACTTCGACGTCGACGTGACCGTTTGAACCGATCGGCTTATCAAACTGCGAGATTTGATACGCTTTCGGCGTGTCAGGGTAGAAGTAGTTCTTGCGGTCGAACTTCGTATCTGTCGCAATCTCACAGTTGAGTGCCATTGCCGCTTTGATGGCGAGGTTGACCGCTTCTTCGTTCAATTTAGGCAAGACGCCCGGGTGTCCGAGACAAATCGGACACGTCTGTGTATTCGTTTCGGCACCGTAAGTGCGTGAGCAGCCACACCAAATCTTCGACTTCGTGCTCAGCTCGGCGTGCACCTCGATCCCGATGATCGTTTCAAAGTTCATCGTACGTCCTCCTTAGAGCTGTGGCATCTTGAAACCGCCGTTTGCTTGTTCAAAAGCATGGGCCACGCGGTAAAGTGTTGATTCATCAAAGTAGTTCCCGATAATTTGAAGACCGACCGGAAGTCCTTCTGAAAGACCTGCCGGAACCGAGATAGCCGGGATACCGACCAAGTTGACCGGAATCGTCATGATATCGTTCGCATACATCGTGAGCGGATCGTCGAGCTGTTCGCCGAGTTTGAACGCTGTCGTCGGAGCAGTTGGTCCAACGATGGCATCATACTCTTCGAACACTTTCGCGAAGTCCTGCTTCATGAGGGTACGGACTTGTTGGGCTTTCTTGTAGAACGCATCATAGTAACCAGAGCTGAGGGCATAAGTCCCGAGCATGATCCGGCGTTTGACCTCGTCCCCGAACCCTTGTTCACGCGAATATGTGAACACTTCGTCGAGCGTGTCCGCTTCGGCGCGACTTCCATAACGGATACCGTCGAAACGAGCCAAGTTCGAAGAAGCTTCTGACGACGCGAGCAAGTAGTACGCCGAGAGGGCATACTTCACAGACGGAATCGAAACCGTCTCGATTGTCGCACCGAGAGACTTGAGCGTCTCGATCGCTTTTTCAATCTGTTCACGGACGCCAGGTGCGACACCTTCTGCCATGAACTCTTCCGGAAGTGCGAACTTCATGCCCGTCAAATCCTGGTTGAGCGCTGCCGTATAGTCCGGCACTTCGACTTCAGCCGACGTCGAGTCCATGTCGCAATGACCCGCAATCGTATTCAATAAGTAAGCATTGTCTTCAACGGTACGCGTGAGCGGGCCGATTTGGTCGAGTGACGACGCGAAGGCGACGAGACCGAAACGTGAGACGAGACCGTATGTCGGCTTCATCCCGACGACACCACAATATGCGGCTGGTTGACGAATTGACCCACCCGTATCCGAACCGAGGCTGAAGAGGACTTGCCCAGCTGCGACCGATGCCGCTGAACCGCCTGAAGAACCTCCTGGTACACGAGTCGGGTCCCATGGGTTGCGGACCGGTTTGAACGCCGAATTCTCGTTTGATGAACCCATCGCGAACTCGTCCATGTTCAACTTTCCGATTGTGACGGCACCGGCATCATGAAGACGCTCGACGACCGTCGCATCGTGTGCCGGGACGAAGTTCTCGAGGAATGTCGAAGCACATGTCGTCCGCATCCCTTTTGTGACGATGTTGTCTTTCACACCGATCGGCATCCCAAAGAGCGGATTGTCTGATGTTTTCGCAAGCTCATCCATGCGCTTCGCTTGCTCGAACGCATCCTCATTGAGCGTCAAAAACGCACCGATTTGATCATCCGTCGCTTCGATGCGATCGAACGATTCTTTGACGAGGTCCGTGACCGTGACTTCGCCTTCTTTTAATAACGTATGCAGTTTCGCTACACCGTGGTCAAATAAACTCATGAAAGGCCTCCTTACTCAAAGACCGCAGGGACACGGACTTGACCGTTCTCCCAGTCAGGTGCCATCCGTTCGACTTCTTCACGTGGAAGCGATGGACGGACCTCGTCTTTGCGTAGTACGTTTTTCAAATCTAGGGCATGGGTCGTTGGTTCGACACCCGTTGTATCCAGCTCATCGAGTTGCTCGGCGAACTCGAGAATTTTTGTCAATTGCTCCGTGAAGTGCGTCACTTCTTCATCTGTGATCGCAAGTCGGGCAAGTCCGGCGACGTGCCGAACTTCAGCTTCTGTAATACGAGCCAAAATTCCCACCTCCAACAGTTTTCAATACATCGTTCATTATCATACCACTTTTTCATAAGACAAAAAAGGAAATCTATCTTGTGAGAAAATGTCTCCTTTTTAAGAAACTAGGGGAATCCATCTCGAATATTGACCCGCTTTCGAAATCAGCTATACGGTTGATGTGCGATTCTGATTATGCTAAAGATAGAAAAGTTTCGTAAGGAGGAATCGTATGTCGATTCGGAATAAACTCATCACTGCGTTTAGCATCATGTTTGTGCTGCTTCTTGGTGTAAGCGGTTACTCTTGGTATGCCTTGAACGCATCAAAAGCAGCCCAGGAGGACATGATCGTCTCTTGGGTACCAGGAATTGACCAAATCCATCAAGTGGATAAGCAATTGCTTGAAATTCGCCGTCATTTGATTCGTCACGCACTCGTCGAGGACGCGGTGACGAAACAAAATATCGAGCGAGACATTCAAGCATCCGTCGCCATCTTAGAACAACGGATGGACGGTTATGAAGCCACGATTATCATGGAAGAAGATCAACAGCTCTTCGATCAGGCAAGCTCGAATTGGACTGACTATCAAGGCGTGATGAGTGAACTCATCCGTATTTCTAACGAAGAAGGAAGTGCTGCCGCAGAAACATATATTCGCGATAAAGCGGATGCAAGCGCTGACACGCTCTCGAACTCTCTCGGTCTACTCGTCAACTTGAACCGGGAAGAAATTCAGACGGACACAGCGGCGGCGGCTAAGTCGTTTGAACAAGTACAACTCACACTATTCATCGTCCTCGGGATCGCGGCTGTCATGACGATCCTCATGATGCTCTTCATCTTCCGCTCCATCTTTGAACCACTTAAAGAGTTCAAGACGAAGATGCGTGAGCTCGCCACGAGCGAAGGCGATTTGACGACGTCAATCCCTGTGAAGCGCCGCGACGAGTTCGCCGGACTCGCACGCGACTTTAACCAGTTCATCGCCAACTTACGTCAGTTGATTCTTCAAGTGAACGACGTGACGACTGGCGTGACGAAACAATCAACCCATATGTACGAAGAGTTGAAAGAACTTGATACGTACATGACGACGACCGCTGCGACGACAGAGGATTTGACCGCCGGTATGCAACAGACGGCGGCGAGCGCTCAAGAGATGAACGCTTCCGCCTCGGATATGGAGCGGACGATTCATCATATCGTGACGATGGCCGATGAGCGGAAAACCGAAGCGAGACAAATCGATGAGCGTGCCCTCTCCCTCAAGTCACATGCGGTGGAGGCGAAAGAGAATGCCATCAGCGTCCTTCAGTCGACACGCACGAACTTGGAGAAAGCGATGCAAGATGCGAAAGCCGTCCGTGAAATCGCGACGCTCACGAACGACATCCTCGACATCGCCGCACAGACGAACCTCTTGTCGCTCAATGCCTCGATCGAAGCGGCACGTGCCGGAGAGGCCGGACGCGGATTCGCCGTCGTCGCCGACGAGATTCGAAAACTCGCCGAGACGAGCCGGGCGACCGTCGAACGAATTCAAGTCATCTCGACGACCGTCCTTCATTCGGTCGATCATTTGAATGAAAGCTCAGGACAGATGCTCCACTTCCTCGACACGAACGTCTTGAAAGATTATGACCAACTTGAAGAGGCAGCCGGACAATATAGCGAGGACGCAGGTCGCTTTGAAACGACTGCGACCGAGTTTGCCGCCGCTGCCGGGGAGCTCGAACAATTGACATCGAACATGATTGGTGTCATCCAGGACGTTGCGACGACCGTCAACAACGGAGCGCTCGGTACGCAAGAAATCGCTGAAAAAGTGACGATGTCCGTCGAACGTTTCGCCGAGTTGAACCATGCGACGGAACAGTCGCAACAAAAGATGGAAGAACTCGATTCACTGATTCGCCAATTCAAGGTATGACAAAAACCCGCCGACACGTGCTGTCCGGCGGGTTTTCTCATCAAGCGGCAGAGGACTGCCCTTCTTTTTTCCGTTCGAGTTCGAATCGTTTCGTCTCCGCGACGACCACACCGGAGAGGAACAAGAGTCCAATCAAGTTCGGGATGGCCATGAGACCGTTGAACACATCCGAAATCGACCATATCAAATTCAAGTTCGTCGTCATCGCACCGAGCCCCGCGACTAAAATATAGAGGACACGATACGGGACGATCACTTTTTCACCGAGTAAATAGTACGCTGAACGTTCGCCGTAATAACACCAGCCGAGGACGGTCGAATAGGCGAAGAAGACGAGCGAGATCGTCACGATGATTTCACCAATCGGCCCTAAGAAGTAAGCGAACGAGGCTTGCGTCAAGGCAATCCCTTCAAGCCCTTCCGTATATTGACCGCCCATGACGATCGTGAGTCCCGTGATGGAACAGACGATGAGCGTGTCGATCAACACTTGTGTCATCGAGACGAGTGCTTGACGTCCCGGGAAATCGGTCTTCGCTGCCGCAGCCGCAATCGGTGCAGATCCAAGTCCTGCCTCGTTAGAGAACACACCGCGCGCGACCCCGTAGCGAATCGCGGCACCTAACGCGCCCCCACCGATGGCTTCGGCACTGAAGGTGCTCGAGAACATCGTCGACAAGGCACCTGGTACCAATTCGAGGTTCATGATGAGAATCACGAGCCCGCTTCCGACATATGCAAAAATCATGAACGGGACGAAGATTCCGACGACTTTTCCGATTGATTTGACACCACCTAAAATGACGAATGCCGTGACCGCCATCATGACGATCCCTGTCACAACCATTGGGACGTTGAACGAGTTGTTCAAGGCGAGACTGATCGAGTTCGTTTGGACCCCGTTCCCAATCCCAAAGGCTGCGACCGATGCAAAGACGGCGAACAAGACGCCGAGCCATTTTTTCTTCAAGCCGTGTTCTAAGTAGTACATCGGACCCCCGGCAATCTCACCGCGTTCATCGACGACACGATATTTGACCGCCAGGATGGCCTCCGCATATTTCGTCGCCATCCCGACGAAACCAGATAACCACATCCAAACAACGGCACCCGGTCCCCCGAGGACAATCGCCGTCGCGACACCGACCATGTTTCCGGTACCGACCGTGGCCGCCAATGCCGTCATAAGTGCTTGGAAATGCGAGATGTCCCCACGTTGCTTTTTCTTCGGTTGTTCTGGTTTTGGTATAAATGCCTCTTTCAGACCGACCCCAAGTCGCGTCACTTGGATAAATCCGAGACGGACGGTCAGGAAAATCCCTGTCCCGACGAGTAATATGAGTAAATGTGGCCCCCAGACGAGATTGGATAAACTCGTCAGCCAACTTTCAATTTGATTCACCGTGTTGCTCTCCTCCTACGTTCTTGATTTGAGCGCTCTCCCTATATTTTTCAGAACATTCACAAGCGAGTCAAGGTACACCGCCTAAAGAAAGCGTTTTCAAAACGTTATATTATTGTAATATTTTCCCTGAACCCTTGTATCTAAAAGAATCTTAAAATTTATTTCGAAATATGATTGTAATATATATTCAACTGCATGAGCCCGGATTTCATGATCAATACGAACCGTTAATCGATAGACTACATCTCAATCAGAAATGGAGTGGTTGCAACTGTATAAAGCACGCTCGAAACGGCTTGATAGCAACGACCAATTACGGGCAGGCGAGACTCTTAAGGGAACAAAAAAGACTGTAGACCCATGCGTTGTCTACAGTCTGAAACCGTTCATGACCTTTCCTTCAGTTTCTCGTTTTACGAACGAATGGCAGCCACGACTTCTTCGACGTGACCTTTCACTTTGACGTTGCGCCACTCTTGTTCGATATAGCCGTCCTCGTTGATCAAGAAAGTCGAACGGACGATGCCGTAATATTCTTTCCCGTAATTTTTCTTCAACTGCCAGACGCCGTAAAGCTCGGACACTTCATGTTCCTCGTCCACGAGTAAATCAAATGGGAGGTCATTCTTGGCGATAAAGTTTTGATGTTTCTTTTGACTGTCGGCCGATACCCCAAGGACGACCGCGCCTTCCATCTTCGGCAACGCATCGCGGAAATCGCATGCCTCGGTCGTGCAACCAGGTGTCGAATCTCGAGGATAGAAGTATAAGACGACTTTCTTACCGAGATAGTCCTTTAATGAAACCATCTCTCCGTTTTGGTTCGGTAATGAAAATGTTGGTGCGAGCATCTGCTGTTCCTCCTTAGCCAAACGATGGGTCGACAAGTTGTTCGTCATAGCCATCGATCGCTTCTTCTAATTTTGTCTTTAACGGGTCAAGCACTTCGATATACTCGACTGGATCTTCCGTTGCAGCCGCTTTTCGGAGCGTCTCCTCGTTATCGGTGAACCACGTCTCATACGCTTTGAAATAGTCGGTCATGATGGTTTGGTTCTCCTCGACCGTCAACGTTTCCGCCATGAGCAGGAAGACGTTATTGTCTGCCTCGAGCGCCATATAGTCCGTCTGTGCGTTGACTTGGTCATAGATCGGACCAGCCTCATCTTCCGGAATCTCAGCGAGACGGGCGTTCGCTTCGGCATTCACTCCGTACTCGTTCGCCTGGACACCGATGAGTAACTCTCCGACCTCGGCAATCACGTCTTTTGGTAAAGCGACCGGTGTGATGACGAGTGACCACTCATCCCCTTCCTTCACAGCGATTTTACTGAGTCGGTTCGGGAGCGGGTTCCCTTCTTCATCGATCATCTCATGGACAAGGAACGCCACGTCTTCCTCTTCGTTGACCCAGCTCTTATAAATCTCACCAGGAGACAATTGACGGGTGACGGCACCAGTCGCCGGAATCTCGGTCAACCGGCCAGCATAATCAATTGATGCGAGTGCCTCGGCGTCTCCAGACTCGAGTGCCGTCTGATAGTCTGCGTACACGTCCGTGACAGCGTCCGGCAATGCGCGGTCTGTCTCTTCTACCACCGTCTCTTCCTCGTTTCCACATGCCCCGAGCATGAAGACGAGGAGTAGCGGAATGAACCATTTTTTCATGTTGTTCGTCCTTTCTAAAGCCGTGTTCTCCCCCATCCTATCACGTCTCGATTTCTTGCTCCAATGCCATGTGTTTCTGGAAAATTGTTTCACTAGGATTTCTACGATAATTTCGATACAATACAGACGTAAGCGCTTTAACGCTCAACATCACTTTAAGGGGGAACGAGAATGATTCCATACAAACATGAACCATTCACAGACTTTACACAAAAAGAGAATGCCGAAGCAATCCAAGCGGCAATCGAGAAAGTGAACGGTGAGCTCGGGAAAGACTATCCGCTCGTAATTGGTGGGGAAAAGGTTACGACGGAAGGTAAAATCACGTCTTACAACCCGGCTAACAAAGAAGAAGTGATCGGTCGCGTGTCAAAAGCGAACCAAGAGCTCGCAGAACGTGCGATGCAAGAAGCACTCACAGCATTTGACTCATGGCGCCATGTCGACCCGGCTGTCCGCGCCGACGTCTTGTTCAAAGCAGCGAACATCGTCCGCAAGCGTAAGCACGAGTTCTCGGCTTACCTCGTCAAAGAAGCGGGTAAACCGTGGAACGAGGCAGATGCGGATACAGCGGAAGCAATCGACTTCATGGAATATTATGCACGTCAAATGCTCGAACTCAAACCAGGCAAGAAAGTGGAGAGCCGCCCAGGCGAATACAACCGGTATGACTACATCCCACTCGGGGTCGGGATCGTCATCAGCCCATGGAACTTCCCATTCGCAATCATGGCCGGTACAGCAGTTGCGGCCATCGTCGCCGGTAACACAATTCTCTTAAAACCAGCTTCGACGACGCCAATCGTCGCTGCGAAATTCGTCGAAGTGATGGAAGAGGCAGGTCTTCCAAAAGGCGTGCTCAACTTCATCCCGGGACCGGGTGCAGAAGTCGGGGACTATCTCGTCGATCATCCGAAAACACGCTTCATCAGCTTCACAGGATCGCGTGATGTAGGACTCCGCATCAACGAACGTGCGTCTAAATTGAACGAAGGTCAAATTTGGCTCAAACGCGTGATCGCGGAGATGGGTGGAAAAGATACGATCGTCGTCGACGAATCAGCCGACCTCGAGCTCGCTGCACAATCGATCGTGAAATCGGCATTCGGTTTCTCTGGTCAGAAATGTTCGGCTTGTTCACGTGCCGTCATCGTCGACAGCGTGTATGATACGGTACTCGACCGTGTCGTCGAACTCACGAACGAACTCTCTGTCGGAAACACAGAGAAGAACGAACACTTCATGGGACCAGTCATCGACGCATCGGCCTTCAAGAAGATCACATCGTACTTCGATGTCGCAAAAGAAGAAGGACGCATCGTCGCAGGTGGGAAAGCAGACGATTCAACAGGCTACTTCATCGAGCCGACTGTCGTCGCAGACGTCGACCCGAAAGCACGCCTCATGCAAGAAGAGATTTTCGGACCAATCGTCGCCTTCACGAAAGCGAAAGACTTCAAAGAAGCAATCGATATCGCGAACAACACAGAGTACGGCTTGACAGGGGCGGTCCTCACACGTGACCGTATGAATCAAGAATACGCTCGCCAAAACTTCCACGTTGGGAACCTTTACTTCAACCGTGGTTGCACAGGCGCAATCGTCGGCTATCAGCCGTTCGGTGGATTCAACATGTCAGGTACGGATTCAAAAGCAGGTGGCCCGGATTACATCCAACTCCACATGCAAGCGAAAACAACATCTGAAACGTTCTAATCAAAAAGGAGACGCTCCCCCGAGGGGACGTCTCCTTTTTAGTGTGCTTTAAATGTCTGCTCGAACATGGTGACGATTCGAGCCGTAAGCGGGATGTCCTCTCCTTTTCAGTCCTTGGTTGTACCCCGTTCCGTCCCAACGTTCGTGATGATACAGTGTGATGGGATAGGCCATTTGAATGAAGTAATTCTGAGGGACTGTGTTTGTAAATCCTTCAACATTTCGCCGTCGACACGCACATGGTCGCGCATGAACACCCATTCCTGGTCGGACAGATCCATTTGAAAAACCGGGTGGTCGCCACCCGGTTTTGATTAGACTTGCTTTAACAGATTGGCCATCTCGATGGCAGAAGTCGCCGCTTCCCACCCTTTGTTGCCTGCTTTTGTTCCTGCACGCTCAATCGCCTGTTCAATCGTCTCCGTCGTCAACACACCAAAGATGACAGGGACTTCGGATTGATAGCTCGCCTGGGCGATCCCTTTTGCCGCTTCGTTACAGACGTAATCAAAATGCGGGGTCGCACCACGAATGACGGCTCCGAGCGTGATGACCGCGTCGTATTGTTTGCTCATCGCCATTTTTTTCGCGACGAGCGGAAGCTCAAATGCTCCTGGGACGAAAGCGAGCGACACATCCTCTCCCTTCACTCCATGACGTTTCAAGGCATCCTTCGCCCCGTCAAGCAGACGCATCGTGATCAAGTCGTTGAACCGTCCGACGACGATTCCAATCTTTAAGCCTTCTCCAACTAAGTTTCCTTCAAATGTATAGGTCATGTCCATGTTCCTCCAATATGATTCATTTTGAGTTGTTTCGTCAGGCGATACGATTCGTTCGCTTCATGCGCACCGACATGAATCGGAACGCGTTCGACGACTGTGATGCCACATGATTCCAAGGCATCGACTTTATCGGGGTTGTTCGTCATGAGCCGGACACGGGTGACGCCAAGATCACGAAGCATCGCCGCGCTCACCCGATAGTCCCGAAGGTCCGGATGAAACCCTAGTGCCACGTTCGCCTCGACCGTATCCAATCCATTCTCTTGAAGAGCGTACGCCTTCAGTTTGTTCAACAGTCCGATGCCTCGCCCTTCTTGACGCATATAGAGCACGATGCCCGATTCCTGCTCGATTCGTGCCATCGCCGTGTCCAGTTGCGGACCGCAATCACATCGGAACGAACCGAAGACGTCACCGGTCAGACATTCGGAGTGAATGCGAACGAGCGGGACCTCCTCAAGTGTCTCCGTCACGAGCGCCACATGCTCTTCACGGTCCATTCGATTCTCATACCCTATCATGCGAAACGTTCCTTTTGAGGAAGGTAGGGACACGTCCGCAACACGTGTGACGAGGTTCTCCTCCATATATCGGACTAACGCTTCGATAGTGATGAATGCCAACCCGTGGCGTTCAGCGACTTGTACCAAATCAGGTACGCGTGCCATCTCCCCGTCCTCTCGAATGATTTCACAGATGACCGCGACCGGCTCACTTCCTGCGAGTCGCGCCAGGTCGACAGACGCTTCGGTATGACCTCGGCGAACGGAGACGCCTCCCTTTTTCGCAATGAGCGGGAACAGATGTCCCGGACGTTGAAAATCGGATGGACGGGACGATGGGTTCGCTAACTCACGAACGGTGTGAGACCGTTCACTCGCCGAGATGCCAGTAGTCGAATCGATATGGTCGACACTGACCGTGAAGGCGGTACCGTGTGGGTCTGTACTGTTCGTCACCATCGGCGCGAGGTCGAGACGAACCGCCACTTCTTCTGCGATGGCGCTACAGACGAGCCCTTTCCCTTCCGTGATTAAAAAGTTCATCGTTTCCGGTGTCACCTTGTCACCGAGTACGACAAAGTCCCCTTCATTCTCACGGTCCTCGTCATCCACGACGATGATGGGACGCCCTCGTCTCAGTTCCTCAATCGCTCGTTCAATCGAATCAAACATTACCATCCCGCCTTTCCATATCCTTGTTCTGCCAAGGACTCGAGCGTCATCTTCGACTGCCCGACGACCTTTTCCATATATTTTGCCAACAGATCACATTCTAAATTGACTACATCACCCGTCTGTTTCATCCCAAGCACGGTCTCGCTGTATGTGTGTGGAATCAAGGACAAGGTAAACCCACGCTCTGACACGTCAAACACGGTCAAACTCGTCCCATCTACACATATCGAACCTTTCGGGACTATGTAGGAAAGGAGCGCACGATCACATTGGATGTCGATATAGACGGCATTCGCGAGCGGTCGTTTCTTCGTGATGCGCCCGACCCCGTCGACATGTCCGGATACGAAATGTCCACCAAAACGTCCGTTCGCCGGCATCGCCCGTTCGAGATTGACTTGTGTTCCCGGCTTGACCCCATCTAGGCTCGACGCCTTCAACGTTTCTGGCATGACATCGACAGAGAACGTCGCGTCATCGAACGTCGTCACCGTGAGGCAGATCCCATTCACGGCAATGCTGTCCCCGAGCTTCACATCGTCAAGCACTTTCACAGCGGACAAGACGAGTCGTAAAGATGGTCCGTTACGCTTGACCGCTTTGACCGCTCCGATTTCTTCTACGATTCCCGTGAACATCAGAGCGCCCCCTTTCGAAGGACGACTTTCAGGTCGGGTCCAATCGTTTCGACCTGATGAATCGTAAAACGGGATATCCCATCGATCGTCCCTTCCTGCTGTGAGCGATAGACGCCATGCTTCCCACCGAACACCCGTGGTGATTGATAGGCGACCCATTCATCCACGTAGCCTCCGTCAAGAAGTGAGGTGACAAGCGTCGGTCCGGCCTCGATCAACACACGCCCAATCCCATTTGCGTATAGCGTCTCAAGAACCGTGCCGAGTGACGTATAATCGAATAATTCGATACCGACGGATTGAGCTCGTTCACGTCGTTCTGCCTCATCTGACGAAGTGAAGAGGAGCACCGGAACGTCTTCGGCGGTACGTGCTAACGTACTAGCGAGCGGTAACCTCAGGTCACGGTCGAGCACGACTCGTTTCGGCTGTCGCGTCACGCGGTCCAATCGAACCGTAAGCGATGGGTCATCCGCGAGTACCGTTCCAATCCCGGTCAAAATCGCGTCGACCGTGGCACGAAGTTCATGCACATCACGACGGGCTTCCGAACTCGTCACCCATTGACTCTCCCCCGTCTCTAAGGCAACTTTCCCATCGAGGCTCGTTGCCGTCTTCAAGATGACGTATGGTCGTTTCGTCTCAAGCGACCGCAAAAATGCCGGATTCAAGGCACGCGCCTCTTCCTCAAGCAGACCCACATCGACTTCGACACCGGCCGCTTGCAGGCGCACGATCCCATTGCCTGCGACGAGTGGATTCGGATCTTTCATGGCGACGACGACACGTTTGATGCCCGATTCTACAATCAAATCGGCGCACGGTGGTGTCTTACCGTGATGCGAGCACGGTTCGAGCGTGACATATAAAGTCGCCCCGGATGCAGCCGCACCGGCCATTCGAATCGCATGCACTTCAGCATGTGGTTCGTCCGCCTTAAGGTGGGCACCCATTCCGACGATACGTCCGTCTTTCACGAGAACGGCACCGACGAGTGGATTGACACCGGTCTGTCCATCGGCTGATTTCGCCAATTGAATGGCCTGTTCCATGTACTGTTTCATCGTTCTCCCTCCTTTTTCCGTACAAACAAAAGACCCTAAGGAGCAGTCCTTAGGGTCTTGGTGGGAGGGTTTCGTCAAATTTTGGCAAGCCAAATAAACGTTTTCTATACAGAAAAGCGTACGACGAAGCACAGGTCACGTGGACCTGTTTTTTGTTCCTTCTCCCATCCAGACTATACTGTCGGCTCTAGAGTCTCACTAGATCCACCGTTCGCACACGTGCGCCCGGGTCACGGACTTAGGGCATAGGCCCATCACCGCCGGTTGGGAATTTCACCCGACCCCGAAGGAATATTTGTTTGTACAGGTTTACTGTATCGCAATTGTTTTTATTTCGCAAAACAAAAAACGCTACTCGTGAGAGTAGCGCCTCGATTATGCGAGAAAGAGGACGACGAGAAGCCCGACAATCCAGCAGTAATATGAAAAATACTTCAATTCGCCTTTTGCCATGATGTGCTGGAACCACTTCAATGAAATGGCCGTCAACACGTATGATGCGATAA
This sequence comes from Exiguobacterium sp. s83, assembly GCF_018617095.1. Taxonomy (GTDB): domain Bacteria; phylum Bacillota; class Bacilli; order Exiguobacteriales; family Exiguobacteriaceae; genus Exiguobacterium; species Exiguobacterium profundum. The sequence goes on from NZ_JACSJP010000001.1 coordinate 1,531,782, forward strand.
ATGCCAAAAGGAGCGGACCGAACAAGTCACGCGTGTCTGGGTTTGTGAACAACGTCGGACCATCCAAAATCATCGTGCCGAGACTGATTGGAATGAACAGGAAGAACGAGAATCGAAGCGCCGACTCCTGTTTGATTCCGAGGAGCATCGCCATGACGATAGTCGCCCCGGAACGGCTGATCCCAGGAATGAGCGCCACGGCCTGAGCAAGTCCGATCAATACGGCGTCACGTAGCGTAATGCCACCGTCGCCCTTGTTTCCTCGCATATTCCGGATGAACCAGAGGGCGAGTCCCGTAATGATGAGTGTATAGCCGACTGTCGCCACGCCACCGAGCACCTCGGCGATCCAGTCACCAAACAGGACACCGAGCACACCAGCCGGAACGGTCGCGACAAGTAACAGCCCGATGAACTTCACGTCGACCATCGTCTCATCCGACCGGTCTTTCTTAAATAAAAACGTCCACAAACTCATGATAAGACGAACGACGTCTTGACGATAGATTGTTAAAACCGCAAGAAGCGATGCAAAGTTTACGAAAACTTCAAATGACAATCCCGGCAAGTCAATGTTAAATAGTTCTTGGAAGATGACAAGATGTCCGCTCGATGAAATCGGGATGGGCTCTGTGAACCCTTGAATCAATCCAAGTAACGTATAAAATAACCAAACTGTCATAGTGATGATCCTCTTTTCTGTTTTTCACTCAATGCGGCTATTTTAGCAGAATCGGTCTTTCATTGACCAGCCATTAAAATTTTTTTGCCGTAATTTCAATATTTGATTGATTAGTCTGAAAATTAAATTTATTATAGAAGGGTACTCATCTGGAGCGAAGGCGATGACCCCAACTCTCCAGCTGGGTACTTTTTTATAAAAATATTACAAATTTGGGTGATTAAAACTTTATGTTTACATTTCTCTCGAAATTCGATTTAATTTGTAATAGAACTGTTACCATTTTTTGAAATTATCAACTGCGACTTTAGTCCTATCCAATTCCTAGGAATTGTTTAAAATTTTTCAAAATCACGTTAATAAATCCGAAAAACAATCCGATAGTATGATTGTAGGAGCATTTTTTTATCTTTCTCGGTTCAGATTTGAGTCCACGGAAGGAGGAACCATCATTGAATCAAACGCTATCCACTAAATCCCATCACTTGTCTACCGAACAGCAAAGGATGATCCATTGCATTCGTCTTCTCGGGGACTTGTTGAAGGAACGTCCACGCCGTTCTGTCTATCGCCGCTTCGCAATGGAACAGAATTGGCCGTCTCCTGAGTCGATCATTCGTCAGTTCGGGTCATGGGCTGAGGCACTTGCCATCGCAGGCTATGAATGGCATGGAGAGTCAACCGTCGAATTGCCAGACAAAATGCCGAAGTATACACGCGAGGACATCATCGAGACGCTCGCCATTTATTCGCGAGACATGGGCTCGATCATCACCTTGAAGAAGTATCAGCAATGGCGAAAGCTCCATCCGAAGGCACCGAGCCATTACCATATCGTCAAAACGTTCGGTTCGTGGCATGATGCCTGTGCCGAGGCAGGACTTGAGGCGAGTGTGACCTATTCGAAAACAGAACTCTCGAACGCTCTTCGTGAAGCCATTCAAGAAATGGGCTTCTCGCTCTCATTTGAAGCGTACCGTGAATGGGCAAAACGCAACAACAAACCTTCGACGAAAGCAATCTTGCATCGCTATGGCTCCTGGTCAGCCGCCGTTCATGCGGTTGAATCTGAACTTTATAATACGAACTCATAATCATTTCATACGAAAGGAGGATCCACCATTTTGGGGATCCTCCTTTCATCTGACTTCAGTCGATAGATCATGATAGTGGGCGACACGATCTCGCCCGTTGAATTTTGCCCCGACATACATGGCCCGGTCCGCATGTCGCAAGACCGTATCGAGGTCTTCATATTCATAAATCGTTTCAATCCCGATACTCGCTGTCACCGTGATACGCGTCCCTTCCGTTCCAAAATCATGGCGCTTCAAGGCGTCTCGTATCTTTTCACCGATCAGATGGGCGGCCGCCTCATCCATTCTCGGGAAGACGAACACGAACTCCTCCCCTCCATAGCGCGTCACCAAGTCCGTCGCTCGAACATTGCGAGTAAAGAGTTGACCTGCTTCAATCAACACCTCGTCCCCGAACGCATGTCCGTACGTGTCGTTGATCGACTTGAAGTGGTCCAAATCGATCAAGAAGACAGAGAGTGGATAGGACGCCACATCGTTCAAACGTTCTTTCGTCCAACGGCGTAGCGCTCGCTGATTATGCAATCCCGTCAACGGATCCGTCAAGCTCTCATGTTGCAAACGGTTGCGTTCGTCGATGCGCTCGATGGACCACGATAACGTCTTGAGAAGACGGTTCACTTCAACCGCAATCGGGGTCTCGTATGCCCCGTTTGCTGTCGTCGATACCATGCAGCTGACCGCAGTTTCCGCTCCCCAAACGGGTTGAATGACGAGCGCCGAATGATGTAGTTCTTGTTGCTGTTGCTGCAATTCGGGATGCCATTCATGAAGCGAGTCATAGACGAAACATGGCTCATCCTCATCTTGATAGCGTTCAATCGTGAAGGCATCTGGCACACTCGGGATGACGCGACCGGTCATATCATAAAACGTCCGCTCCCCGTTTCGGTTGACCTGCAACCATCCACGTTCCACTTCGACGATATCACGTAGACCGTTCCAAAACTTCTCAATCAACAGTTGCTCGCTGTCCACTCGGTACAGCTGTTCTTTCAAGCGTTCGACTTGGTCGACTCTCGATTTGGTTTCTTCCGTCTCCGTCGCTTTCGACATCGTCATCTTTAGGACAGATAGTACGAAGAACGTGACGATGAGCCCGACATAACCGAAGATGAGATACGACTCGATGGCAATCATCGCGAACAGTAGTTCGAGTGATACGACAAGCCAGTCAAAGCGAATCAGTCGCCACATAATCGGGAACGGGATCCGTTCTCCAACCATGAAGTAGGATAAAGCAAAACTCATCGTCAGGACGAGGAACAAGGTCCCTAAAAACGCCAACATGGCCACGCCTTGTTGCATCAAATGAACGGGCTCTCCGATTCGTCCACCGAGCGCGATATAGGCGAGCCCTGGCAACAAGACGAGTAGACATTCAATCACCGTGTTGAGCGGATAGAAATGAAGGAACCGTCGACGCCCGACGCGACGATTGAAGGCTCGCGCCTGAAACGTGAAGAGGAGCAGTTGCCCCATCAACAGGGCGGGTGCGAGCCCATATAAGAAGAATGTGATAAAGACAAACATCTCATGAAACGTGAAGTGAAGATGCCTGCGCTTTAAGGGATTCATGACGAACAGTGCCCCAAGCGTATAGATGAACCAAAACAACGGCCAGTCGAACGCCTCAAGGTTTTGGAAAGTCAAATACGTCACTCCCGTGAAGACGAGTGTCCACGCGAGCCAGCTCCGAACTAGGTACTTCCGAAATCGCATCGTCTTCTCCCCTTTTCTCGTTCATTTTTTCTAGTATGACCCGTATTGCAAAAACATTCCAGCAATTGTTTGAAAGTTGAGACAATGAAATATTGAAAGAATTCCCAATTCAATGTTTCGTTATGCTAAATGTCGGCAACGACTTGTATAAAGGGGGCTCACCATGGACTTTTCGCTATTTCTGATCATGTTTTTGTTCATCTACTCAATCACCATCACACTTCTTTATCTACGGAAACAAAAAAACACGTAAAAGGGCGGCCCCTCGCAGAAGGACCGCCCTGAATCATGATTTTGCTTTCAGATAAGAAATGCCGATTGACCCTGAGCCCGTATGCGCCCCGAGAAGTGGTGCGAGTGTATCGACCCGAATCGGAATCGTGTCACCGAGTCTTTGTTTCCACTCTTCGGCAAGTTCAGGGACATTACCATGGAAAATCGAGACGTCCTGACATTCGCCTGACTCGATTGCCGCACGAAGAACTTCGAATAAATGAGCTTGCGCTTTTTTATACGTCCGAACGATTTGATACGGGACAATCAATCCTTCCTCAAATCGGAGTACCGGTTTCAACTGAAGCATGTTCCCGATGAGCGCTTTCGATTTAGAGATTCGTCCGCCCTTTTGCATCTGCGTCAAGTTTTGAAGCGTCAACTCGATGCGGACGTCCTCAACGCGCGCCTTCATGTAGGCTTCCACGTCTTCAAGCGCATCGCCTCGTTCGACCCGTTCAATCAATTCCTCGAACATGAGTCCCATCGTATAGATGCCTGCCCGTGAATCGAAGGCGAGCAACTTGAACTCCGCAATCTCAGCCCCTTGAACGGACGCCGAATACGTTCCACTCAAATCCGACGATAAATGAATCGCGATGCCCATATCGTACTCTTCTTTCAATTTTTCATAGAGTGTGACGAAATCCCCGATCGCGGGCTGACTCGTCGAGACACGCTCTCCCGCGTCTATCCATTCATAAACCGTTTTCGCGTCGACCTCGATTCCATCTTTATACGGCTGGTCCCCTTTGACGACATAGAGTGGGACGATGTGGATGTCAGGATGTTGCGCTAATGCATCTGGAAGGACAATCGTGCTGTCCGTGATGTAAGCAATCTTCATAAAGAGTTCTCCCTTAAAAAAAGTTTTTAGTACCTGGTTATATTATTTTATCACAGGTGAAGCGGTTTCACTATTTTTTCAAAACATCCTGTGTGCAGCTCGTCCATTCATTTCTAGAAAAGGGTATACCATCTATAACGAATAAAGGAGGCGTGTGTGGCATGATCGAACTACGGGACGTCAGCAAAATCTATAAGACAGGTGACGTGGAAACGGCCGCCTTGAAAGACATCGACCTCACCATCCGGGATGGCGCGTTCGTCGTGATTCTCGGTCCGAGCGGGAGCGGGAAGAGTACACTGCTCAACGTCATCAGCGGACTCGACACGGTCACCTCGGGAAAAATCACGTTCGGCGACACCGTGCTGACCGACCTGTCCCCCGAACAGATGACGTCATTTCGACGCGACCATCTCGGCTTCATCTTTCAACAGTACAACCTTCTCCAAAACTTGACCGTCTATGAGAACGTCCAAATCGGATCCGACTTGACGAAAGATCCGTTGACGATTGATGAATTGCTCGAACAAGTAGGGCTCACATCGGCACGTGACAAATACCCCTATCAACTATCGGGTGGCGAGCAGCAACGAGTCTCCGTTGCCCGTAGCCTCGCCAAAAATCCGGCCATCGTCTTTTGTGACGAACCGACGGGATCGCTCGACGAAGAAAATTCGAAAAAAGTACTCGAACTATTGGAACGATTGAACGAGACGTATCAAAAAACGGTCGTCGTCATCACACACAATAATGGAATCAGTGAGATGGCGGACGATGTCATCAAGATGAACTCTGGTCGGATTGTGGAAGTGATCCATCATGAGACCCGGGTCGCGGCACGTGACATCCATTGGGGATAAGGGGATGGCGACATGCTGTATAAAAACGTCTGGAAGACATTGAGTCGGAAGTGGATGCAACTCCTCGCCATCGCCATCATCATCGTCATGAGTTCACTCACGTACACGATGATGTTCTATGGCATCAGCGGGATTGAGGTCCCGACCGAAGAGTATCTGGAAGAATCGAACCAAGAAGACTTTGCGATTGACATGCTCAATCGGGTGACGGAAGAAGAGTTACGCGACCCCGCTGTCGCCACGCTTGCGGAAACAGGAGCGTTCACATTGGCTGACATCAAACAAGCCGATGCGGAAGTCTTCAATCGTCTGATCGCATCGCGAATCGCCGCCGTCGAACAGGAGATGCCGGATGCCACGATTGAACTCCGTGATTTGAAAGCTATCACCTACACGTTCGATGACACCGAGCATCGGGGATTGATCGTCAAAGAATCAGACACGATTAACCGCTCCTACCTCGAGGCCGGTGATCGACCGAGCGCGAATGATGAAATCGCCCTCAATAAAAAATATGCAGAGGAGAACGGCATCGACATCGGAGACACAATCGACATCGGCAAACCGTTCACGGTGAGTGGATTTGTCCTCTTTCCTGACTACACGCTCCCACTCTTCGATGATAACTTCTTCAACTTGGACCCTGGTTCACAGACCCTCCTCTTGATGACGGATGAATCGTTCGAAACATTCGTCGGGCAAGAGTCGTTCCGGCTGTCCGGGGTGACCGATCAACCGATTAAGACCGACCTAGAGCTCCCGTTCGTCGTCTCGGTCATGGAAACGGAGAACATCATTCGAAGCGGCGCCATCTACAGCGAGATTTCATCCGGCAAGGCGATGGCGCTCGGACTCAGTCTCTTTATCGTCTCCATCGCTGTCATCATCGTCGCCATCCTGATCTCGAATATGCTCGAGGCGGAACGAGGACAAATCGGACTATTGAAGGCGATTGGCTACGATCGTCGTCAAATCGCCTCGCCTTACTTGGTGCTCATCTTGATCTTCGCATTCTTTATGCTCATCATCGGTTATTTCCTGGGACTCTATTTCGCGAACCCGTTGAAAGAACTCTATCTCGACTTCTATCTCTTACCGTCCATCACCATCGCCCAAAGTCCACTCGTGTTCGTGACAGCCGTGTTCGCCCCGCTCCTCTTCTTTGCGCTCGTCGCGGGAGCCGTCATCTATAAAATTATGGGAGAGAGCGCCCTCGCCCTCTTGTCGCCACGGGACAACGTCTCATTGAATCGACTCAGCCGATTCGTCAGTCGACTGTTGAAACGGGCGAGTGGCAAGACGAAGTTCAAATATTTGTATGCCGTCAAGAGCACGGGGAGTTTCCTCATCTTCTTTCTCGGGATCCTCTTCTCGACGATTCTCATCGTTTTCGCCCTCATGATGAACGGGGCCGTCGACCGTATGACCGTCGGTGGATTGAACGAAGCGGTGTATGAATACGAGGCGTATACAGACGGGGCACCCGTTTTAGAAGAAGGACAAGAACCGTTCCTCACCTATCCGTTCGCCTTTGTCGAAGATAAGCTGATCACCTTGAAGGGGCTCGACTTCGACAACACCTTGTTCCCCCTCCGAAACGAAGATGGGGATGCGTTGACACTCGAACCTGACGGCCTTGTCGTCTCTTCCTCACTCGCCCTGAAGCTCGGGCTCGACGTCGGTGAAGACATCGATGTCGCACTCGACGGGGACACGTTGACCTATCCCATCATCGGGATTGCCGATGAATTCTCCGGGGATTTCGCCTACTTGCCTCGGGCGACGTTAAGTGAACTACTCACGGACGGTTCGACGGATGACCTGTTCAACGGCATCTACGCGACGGAACGCCCGAACGAATCGGACTATCCGACCATCCTGTCACGTCAAGGGTTGATCGATCAGTCCGAATCGATCAATCAATATATGAATTTCATGATGAACGTCTTGATTGGCGGGGCGTCCCTCATCGCTTTCAGCATCCTGTTCGTCTTGACGGCGCTGACGGTCGAGAAGAACTATTACGTCATCTCCTTGTTGAAAGTGATGGGTTATCAAAAACAGGAAGTTCGCTCGATGATTCTGAACAGTTATTTCATCTATGCGCTCATCTCTGCCCTCTTGAGCATCCCGATCGCCTTGTTGACGCTGCGGATCTTCATCGTCGTCTTTGCAGAAGATTATGGGCTCGTCCTCCCGCTTGAATTCGAATGGATCTATATCGTCTATACGCTCGGCGCTGTCGTTCTCCTCTTCTTCATGAGTACGTTCGTCAGTCGACGGAAGATCGATCAAATCCCACTTCAGGAAGTATTGAAGACGTATCAAGAATAATTCATGCCAAAATAGGGCATAATAAAAGATAGACCAGGTCTCTCCTGAGGAGGGACCTAACTTTTGCAGAAAAGGATGATATACATGAATCGTACACAAGTTATGCTCGCCATTCCCGGAAACTGGTCTTCCGCAGAAGGTGTCAGCGAACAAATCAGTTTACATAGCGAAGGCTACACGATGGCCGGTCTGTTGTTGCTCGAAGATGAGACAGGCAAGGCGTTCACCGTTGAAGTCGTGGAACGTGACCCAGCCCTCGCCGAGGCGATGATTCACGCGAGTTCTGGCGGATTCACCCCGAAAGTGGCGAAAGGAATCGCCCGTCACACGCATGTCGTCTACTTGATTGTCGACGTCAACGATTTGACAGACGTCGCCGCGGCGCGTCGTGCCGCCAACGCCGTCTTGAACGCAGGTGGACTCGGGGTCATGGTCGAATCGGCAGGTGTCGCTTACTCGAAAGACGAGTGGCAAGAGTCAAAAGAAGAAGATCTCGCACTCGACTACTCGCTCCTCACGGCCATCACAGAAGAAGAGAACGCCTATATGTCATGGGGAATGAAAGCGTTCGGTCATGCGGACGTGGCCGTACCGATGACCCTCGACATTGAAGATGCCATCCACGTGATCCATTCGTTCAACTTCCACCTCATCTCCGGTGGCGCGATGTTCGGCGACGGCGACCATTTCGCCTTCGAGGACGGGCGTGCCTTCACGGTCGAGATGGGAGAAGACGAGCGGACGACCATCGACAACTTATTGCATAACCCGTTCGGTTTGATTTACCTCGTCCCACAAGCAGCAGAATAAGAAAGAGGCTGGACATAACCCAGTAGATTCATAAGAAAGAGGCCTCCGTGAGCGAACAAGTCGCTCACGGAGGCCTCTTGTCATTTTTATGGTTTCGCGCACGCGTTTCGGACTAAAAAGAGGGGTCCTGCCACCGAGAATCGGTGACCGGTCCCCTGTTTTTATCACAAATCTTTAAAATCGGCCAGTTATGTCCCAGCCTTCTGTTCATGCTCGTCTCATTTCTTGCATGCGTTCGAGTTGATGCGTCAGTTCGCCGATTGGCACGAATCGTGCCCGGCGAAGCATTTCTTTCCCGTTGATGAAAAAGAGGACGACCGGAACGGTGAAGATGGAGAAGGCGCCTGCGACTTCCGGCACCTCGTCCGAATCCACCGCGACCGCCTCGATTTCAGGGAACTCTTTGAGCATCTCTTCGATTTGAGGTTTCAGCGCATGACAGACACTGCATCCCGGATGTGACACGTAGACGAGCAGCTGTTCCGTGCTCGCAATCCGTTCATTCAATCCAGTCAAGGTTGTCATTGCTTCCATCTTACATTCCTCCTACTTGATTAAGCGTTGAGCCACAAGACACCAACCGTCTCGAATCCGGCATGTACCGCAATCGAAGGACAGAATCGAGTCCGTACGACTTCGAGACCTGGCAGTTTCGACTCGATGAGTGCGACGAGGTCATCTTGCATGTTCGGTGCAAGTGCCGTCTGAACGAACACCCGATTGTCCTTCACACCGTTTTCCGCGTGACGACGTTCGAGTTCACCGACCATCTCCGCATAAGCCTTCTTCAGTGAACGGGCCTTTTTGAACGGGATGACTTTCCCCGTCTCATCAACGGTGATGATCGGCTTGATGTTCAAGATGTTCGCAAGGAACATCTCACCGGAAGAAACGCGACCGCCACGGCGCATCGTCTCCATGTTTCCGATGATCATGAAGAAGTTCTTCTTATCGCGCCATGCTTCGATAAGGGCGACGATTTCCTCCACTGACTTGCCTTCAGCTTCAGCGGCCTTTCCGATTCGGACGAGTTCTTGCTGCGCCTCGAGTGCGGCATGCGAGTCGATGGTATACACGGTAAAGTCAGCCGCTTCTGCCGCTGCTTTCGAGTTTTTTGCCGTACTGCTCAATCCGTTCGAGCAATGGACGGCGATGGCACAATCATATCCCTCTTCTTTCAAGCGTTCGTAGCGGGCGATGAAGTCTCCGAAGATCGGTTGTGACGTCTTCGCTTGTTTCTTTTGGTCAATCATATACCGATGTAAGTCTTCAAGCGAGAGTTTCGTTTCACTATAGCCGTTCCCGTCCACAATCAATTGAATCGGAACGATATCGACACCGAGACGGGCTGCCTCTTCTTGAGAGAAGTTAGCCATACTGTCGGTAATCCATGCGATTTTTGTCATAACTAAAAAGCCTCCAATAGTCGTTCATTTTTGTCCAATCACATTATACCTTATTTCCCGCCCCTATTCCTACTCGACCGAACGGAACGAAAAAACAGAGCGACACGCGGTCGCCCTGCTCTTCTTCATTTGGTCGAGATCAATTTTGTATGGGCGAACTCGTCGTGCGGCAACTCGAGGTCTTTATTCGACTTCATCTGTTGGAGTGCACGGATGAGCGGAATCCCAAGCGTCGCCGGGTAGACGACGTCTTTATAGAGTGTCCGCTTGATGACTTGCTCCAATGAAAGCGGGCGTCCATCCGCACTCACGACCTTAATTCCGACGACACGGTCTCCTATCGTCTGACCGTTTCGATACAACATACAATAGACTTCTCCGGCCATCGTCACAACGGTCGGTAAGTAATACCGTTTCACTTCTTTGTCTGGCCAAATCTTTTGACGGACGGCCTTTTCAATCAATTTCGTCGGTGTCTGAAAGACGAGTTGGTCGATTTGACCAGCGACGGCTCGTTTCCAAAGTGGGACTGCCACAGCAATCATCCTTTCTCTCGGTTCTAGCCTTTCAATTCCTCTTTTACCAGCTGACGAAACCCTGAGAACGGACATCCACTTCGAGCGAACAAGTTCGGTGTTTTGATCTGATTGTCGTAATGCTCGTGAAAAACGTGCGTCGTCGCAGGAGAGAGCGGCGGGATGAGCCAACTCCATTGCCCGGTGACGTCACGCCCCGCGTCCCGTTCGTTTTTTTCGAACCGCTTGAACTGTTTGGCGGCCGTATGGTGGTCGACAATGGTCACACCTTCCCGCTCGAACGATTGCAGGACGGCGATGTTCAATTCGACGAGTGCCCGGTCGCGCCAAAGCGACCGCTCTTTCGTCGTATCGAGCCCGAGTGACCGTCCGACGAGCGGCAACAAATCATAACGGTCCGTATCGGCCAAGTTCCGTGCCCCGATTTCCGTCTCCATATACCAACCGTTAAACGGGACCGACGTAAACCGAAGCCCTCCGATTTCAAGCTCCATATCCGCAATCGCCGGGACCGCGTGCCATTTGATGGTCCGTCCGTCAAACAGGTCCACATCCTCGTGCTGAATGTCCACCTCAAGTACGGCCTCGTTCGGCAACTCAAACAAGCGGACGTCTCGTCCGTCCGTGATCATGAGCGGGAGGATATCAAACGGCGTACCGGCTCCGACCCATCCGAGCTCTTTCGCGCGCTTCGTCATCGTGACGGACATCGGGTCTCCGATGATTCCGTCCGGCGTCTCATATCCCGCGTACCGAATCAACTGTGTGTTCAATAGTTTGAACTCGTTCGGGAGAACCGTCATCGTCGAACGGATTTTTCCACCGTTCGTAGCGAACCGAAGATGGTTGACAAGATGGTCGTAGACAGCCTCAAACGTATCAGCGTCCCGTGCATCGATCACATGGAGTGTCTGCCAAAACAAGCGGCCGATGCAACGATTCGAATTCCGCCACGCCACCTTGGCACCTTCACACAACTCTTCCGTCGTCAACGAATAAGTGCCCGTGCGCTCAATTTCATCTTTGATTTGTCGGAGACGTTCGGACGGGTCGTCATGCCATTGCCGCATCCAGTCGCTCGCTTGTTCATACAGATTCATATCTAAAATCTCCTCACTCGATTCTCTCTTTTTCCATCTTAGAGAAAAGGAGACCCCTGTTTCAACTATCTATTCTCACACGCGACACGTCGGGTACTTAGAACCCCTCTGGTTGATGAACGAGTTCGATATAGTCGGTGACTTCTTCGTCTCCGCTCACTTCCTTCTCAAGGGCGGTCAATTGAGCCTCGATGGTCGGACTTGATTCGTATTCGGCGGCATATTGATATAACACATTCGTCACTTCGGTCATTCGACGCAAGCGGACAGGAAAGTCTGTACCGGATGCAAAACGAATGATGAACGTGACGTCTGAATTGCTCGAGTCAACCGCTCTCAATCGTCAGGATGAACCGTTTCTCGGGTTAACGCCTGTTCGTGATACGGCGCAAACTCTTCCGCATCGGCTGGAGATCATGCGCAGTCATCGAACAGCAGTCCCATCTTTTCGTTCGAATCGATTAGTTGACCATTTGTATCGAGTACGTAAATGGTATCCGAATACTGTTCAATCAGGAGCGAATCCACATGGAACGGGGGAATCGGTCCAGTTGACAAGATATCCGTGACGTCACCATTGACGCGATGAATCCACTTTTTGAAAATCGTCATACCATCTCTCCTTTCGAAAGAGATGGAAGTTTCAAGCGTAAATTCTCTTGTTCATACAAAATGACTAGTTTTTGAACTACTCCCACCTACGCGTTGCTTAGAGGTGGGAGATTCCTGAGTTATCCTCTCTATCGAGAGAAACCTGATCAGGCTAACCCCGTCGTCCCGACGGTTGAAGAAGCTAAGATTCGTTCAGCTTCTAATTTCAAATTCATACCTGCGTTAATATCGCGATCATGATGGACTCCGCAATTCGGACACGTCCATTCACGTAGTTCAAGATGTTTCACGTCTTTGTGTTGATGGCCGCAACTCGAACACAATTGGCTCGAGGCGAAGGTCTTCCCGACCTTCACGACGGTCTTCCCGTACCAACCGGCCTTGTACTTGAGCATGCGATGGAACTCCGACCAGCTCACTTCGGAGATCGACTTGCTCAACTTGCGGTTCTGCTGCATGTCCTTCACCTGCAGGGTCTCGATGCCGATGACGTCGTGGTTTTTGACGATTTCGGTCGACACCTTCTGCAGGAAGTCGGTGCGTCTGTTGGCGATCTTCTCGTGGATGCGGGCGACCTTCCGCTTCTGCTTCTGGTAGTTCTTCGCCTCGGAGAGTCTCACCTTCTTGTTCAGGGCGATGCGCTGACGACGGGACAACTTGCGTTGCTCGCGGGCCAGTTTCTTCTCGAGCGTACGGAAATAACGGTCGTTTTGGTATACGGTTCCGTTTGATAGGATGGCGAAGTTCTTCAGCCCGACGTCGACGCCGACCGATGAGCCGGTTTTCGGCAGCTCACTGATCTCATGCTCTACGAGAAGGGAGACGAAGTATTTGCCCGAAGCTGTGCGTCGGATCGTGGCGCTCAGGATGCGACCCTCGACCTGTCTCGATTTGGCGAAACGCAGCCATTTCAGCTTCGGGAGTTTGAGTCGATTTCCGACGATCGAGACCTCGGGGAGCTGGGAATTGCCTTGGATGTTCGCCGTATAGGATTGGACGGGGTTTCGCTTCGACTTGAAACGGGGATGATTCCCCTTTTTCTTGAAGAACTTCTTATACGCGTCGGCCAGGTGTTTGACACTGTTCTGGACGGCCGTGCTGTCCACTTCCGTCAACCAACTGAATTCTTGTTTGAGCATGGGAAGTGCTTTCGAGCAGGCATCATACGACAGTCCCTTGCCGGTCGCTTCATGGGCCGCGTCCCATTTCGACAGGAAATGGTTGAACACGAACCGCGAACAGCCGATCGTCTTGGTGATCAGGACCTCCTGTTCCTTCGTCGGATAGATCCGGAATTTATAGCCCTTGTGCTTCACCATGTGACGTTCACCCCCTTTGAAGATATTTTACCCGAAGGAGAGGTTGGCGATTCATATCCCACTTTCACGTAAGCTCTGTCCTTAACGTTTAGAAGTGGGAGTATTCTCGCTTAATTTTGATAAAGCATTAATCACCAATTACCCATCACTGTGCCATTAGAAAACCCCACTCGTTTCTAAGTGGGGTCAATGATTAGTTCCGTTCGAGGACGAACGTCTTGTATGCAGGCACGCTTACTTTTCCAGTCGCACGCTTGATTGTCTTCGTTCCGGCACGGTCGCCATCGACAATCACGTTCCAGTTCCCTTTTGGAAGGGTGACTTGGACATTCGTCGGGTTGGCGTTATGCGTGATGAACAAGTCGTTCTTTTGACCCGGTGCATCTTCGTCAATCGTGTACGTGATGACGTTCGCTTCCGCTTTGTGGAACGTCAAGAATCGTTTCACATCGCTCGCTTTAGTCATCCGAAGACCTGGATTGGCTTTACGCATTTCAATCAAGCCTTTCATGTATTGGACGTCCGCCTTGCGGTCGGCTGCCCGTTTCCAATCGAGCTGGTTGATCGAGTCCGGTGATTTGTACGAGTTGTGGTCGCCTTCCTTCGTACGCATGAACTCTTGTCCGGCGTGAAGGAATGTCGTCCCTTGGCTCGTCAAAATGATGCTTGAAGCGAGTCGGTGCATCTTCGTCTTGTTCACTTCAGATGCGATCGGGTTCGTCAACTCCAGCTTGTCCCATAACGTGTGATTGTCGTGGGCCTCAACGTACGTGATGGCTTGCGTCGGTTCTTTCGTGAATCCTTTAATCGTGTCGCTATACGCGATCTCACCGACGATTCCCGTCTTCACGCGATTTTCCATGCCTTCTTTTCCGTTGACGAATCCTTTGTCCTCATCGAAGAAGACGCTACCTTTCAAGCCGTCACGGATGTTGTCATTGAAGTGGGCGATACCCGGCATGTCGTAGGCGTTCTTTTGATTTGCTTTTAATTCAGCATCGAGCGGCGTACTGAGGTCCCATCCTTCTCCGAAGACGAGAATCGACTTGTCGACTCGATTCAACTCCGAACGAACTTTATTCATTGTGTCGACGTCATGGATTCCCATCAAGTCGAAACGGAATCCGTCCCAATGATACTCTTTTGCCCAATAGACGACAGAGTCGACGATCAGTTTTTGCATCATCGCCCGTTCAGAAGCGGTATCGTTTCCGACACCTGTACCGTTGGCGAAGTCACCACCTGCTGTGTAACGGTAGTAGTAACCCGGTACGATTTTGTGCAAATTCGACGCCTGCGCATCGAACATATGGTTGTATACGACGTCCATGACGGCACGTAAATTGTTGTCATGTAACCCTTGAATCATCTGTTTCATTTCCATGATACGTACTTTCGCATCGTAAGGATTCGTTGAATACGACCCTTCTGGTGCATTGTAGTTTTTCGGATCGTATCCCCAGTTGTACGTCGCCATCGGATTCGTTTCATCGACCGATGCCGTGTTGAAGTCATAGACCGGAATGAACTGAACGTGTGTCACGCCGAGGTCTTTGACATGGTCGAGTCCCGTCTTCGTTGCTGTTTTCTTTCCATCAACGAGAAGACGCGTTCCTGGTTCGATGACACCGAGGTACTTCCCTTTGTTTTGAATGCCTGAGTCGTATTTGTCCGTCTTCACATCGAAGATCGAGAAATCACGGACATGCGTCTCATAGATGATTGCGTCTGTCGATTGTTTCAACTTCGGTTTCATTGAATTCCAACGTTTTGGATCTGTCTCTTTCAAATCGACGATGACACCTTGGTCACCGTTCACGCCGACAGCCGTCGCATACGGATCGACCGCACGGACCTTCCCTGTCGCATGGGTCACTTGGTACGTATAGCCGATGCCGTCTAGGTCACCCCGCACTTCTGCCACCCACGTGCCGCGTTCACCGCGTTTCATTTGAATCACTTTCTTCAAATCTTTATCATTTGTTGGTCGGTTCGTCGGCATGTTCCATAGTTCGAGCTCGACTTGTTGAGCCGTCGGAGCCCAGAGAACAAATTTCGTTTTCGACTTTTGGTACGTGACACCGAGTTTACCGTCATATGCATATTTTGCATCGAATTCTTTTGAACGAAGCACCTTGCCGGCTTGGAGCGTCTGTTCTCCAAACTCCGGGTGCGAGGCTTTGATGACTTTCGCTAAGTCGATGTCTGACTTGAATTGAATCGTCACCGACTTGTCGCTAGCCTTTTCAATCGATTCCACCGTTGCCCCGTCCACGCTCAATTCATCGATGAACGCATCCGTGATGACACGGTTCGTCGTGAGTGTCGCTTGACGGAACGTGTCCGCCGAGAACGAGACGAGCTTCGGAGAGCGATCGATTTGAGGCTCTGAATAGTAGATTGTCGAATCTCCTTCAACGAGCCAAATCTCTTTTGCAGTCCCGAGAACGAATCGGTCTTCCCCATCCTTCTCCGTCCATTCTCCTTTTTTCGTGATCAAGCCCATGAGTCTCTTCGATTCTGGGTTGGCGAGTTTCACGTTCGCGACGGCACCGAAATCATCAGCCCCATCGAATACGATGCTCTGTCCGTCCCCACCGTCTGGCCAAGCCCAAAGACCCCAGTCCGTATATGTATTGTCGTAACGGAAATAATGAACTTTCATATCGATTTCCGTCGAAGCCGTCTCTCCGTCCGGGTTTGACGTATAGATGGTCGGGTCGCCCGACTTGATCCACACTTCGGCGACGCCATCTTGAATCATGTCGCTCGTGATGAAGCGGTCATTTTCAGACCCCTTATCTTTGTCCCAGTTGTCCGTGCGGACGATGAGACCGATTTTTTCAGGTGAGTCGACCGGAAATTCGTAAGCCGCCACCTTTCCGAATGCATCCTCCCCGTTGAATGTGAAGCCTTTGTTCGGGAAGTAATCTGGGCCGTTCGCCCAAAGCCATAAGTTCCAATCCTTTTCGTTATCCGGCGCCTCTTGATAATGGACGACGACAAGTGTCGACTTCCCTTTATCTAAAGCGGACGTCGGCATCGGAAACATTGACAGAATTAGTGCAAACGTTAGCACAACTGCCCATACGGGTTTCCACTGCTTTTTGACCATGAGGGTCCCTCCTTGTAGCACCATTTTGAGAAAACGCTTACACAAAAATTGTAAACGGTTTCCTTGAGTGAAGCAACGTTAATTTAGAAAAGGGTCAATTGGCATCATTTTCTTTACAGATTTTACAAACGGGAAAGCCCATATCGGGCATAGCACGCCTTTAGGCATAGGATGAGAGTGAGTTCGGATGTGAAAACATCCGACGTTCGGGTATACTTATCCCATAGACAAGAACAAGTCTCTAAAACGCCTGTGTCCATCGCCCCTTGAAAATCGTATACGGTTCGGTCATGAAAACATATGACCGGTAAAACGATGCCTGTCGTCATGCAAAAGACGCTAAAACATCAGATGGACACACCTGCAACGACCTGTGGTGGATGGTAACAGTCCACCAGCCTGAGAATCTATATGATCTGTCTCAGGAGGGGTGATGGCACACCCTCATCTGAAGGCTTGAGCAAAACAGAAATGGCCTGCGCTCGCACAAGCACTTCAGAATCCCACGGTTTTAATCGTGGGAGTGTCAAAACCTGTCTAAGAAATATGAACTAAAAAGACGGGTCCCACTCATCATCACAGGATCCGTCAAAGTTTATTCCATTCTTCGAGCGACTCCAAGTAGTGAAGATAGCTCATCTTGATTTCTTCATCTGTTAAGTCCGCCGGTAAGAGGGAACGTGGGACTAGACCTGTGAACTTGGCGCCTCCGACATGTGCAAAAATATAAGAGGCGACTTGCTCTGACATGTCTCTTGTCAAAAAACCGGTCACATACTTCCCATCCTTGCTCTCGAAGACGATGTCGAGTCGGCGACCTTCCTGTTCATCGATAATCAACTGGTTGTAAAGTCGATGTGCCTCATCTTTGTACTTGTATCTCATCCCGCGTCTCGCATTGTCATCAATCTCCCACTGATGGTCTTGTCGCTCTTTCGCCGTGAAGATTTTCTCGAGCATTCTTGGGTCATCAATCGTTAAGCAACAAAAGATATGTTCATACGACAGTTGATCGTCGTTCACCAAGTCCATGATGTCCGTCTTCGGGATAATCTTTGCCTTGTAGCGCACCATGACACGACGGACGACTTCTTCTTTGTCAAAAATGAGCCACTGCTTCCGTCGCTCAAACTTCTCATGTAACATCTTATACTTCATTCACTTCACCTCATTTCCAGCATATCAAAAACGACGCCCGCAAAGGACGTCGTCTTGCTTAGTTCCCGTATTTTTTGAACAACTGATAGTTCTTATTTCCACCTGACAAGTTGTACACGTCGGTGAATCCGAGGTTACGCAGCACGTTCTGGGCCGCGTTCCCCGTCACCCCACCGTTACAGTAGACGACGGTCGGTTTGTCCTTGTCCATGTCTTTCGCCACTTCCCGAAGGTTACCGAGTGGGACGTTGACCGCACAATCGACACACGCCTTCTCGAACTGTGCTGCTTTCCGCGTATCGATGATTTGCATGTCTTCCCCGGCATCGATTCGCGTCTGAAGCTCGGCCGGTGTGATGAGTCGAGCCGCCTTGTCGATACTGTTCGAAAGCACCATCCCCGTATACATGACCGGGTCTTTCGTCGTCGAGAACGGTGGTGCGTAGGCGAGGTCGAGGTGGAACAAGTCGTCGACTTTCGCCTTGAGCGTGATGACCGTGACGAAGACGTCGATTCGTTTGTCGACTCCTTCGAATCCGACGATTTGGACGCCGAGCAGTTGACGTGTCGCACGGTCCGCGACCGCTTTGATCGTCATATCTTTTCCACCCATATAGGCAGGCTTGTCCGGCTTCGTATTATGAAGCACCTCGATATCGTATCCGAGTTCGCGTGCTTCTTTTTCGGCCAGCCCCGTCTGTGCGACGGCAAGTCCGAACACTTTGAAGATGCCCGTGCCGAGGATGCCGCGATGCTCGAGATGACCGCCCGTGATGACGTCCCCAGCGGTCCGCCCCATCTTGTTCGCTGTCGAACCGAGCGGACGCCAAATCGGTTTGCCCGTCACGATTGAGAAGCTCTCCGCGACGTCTCCTGCCGCATAGACGTCTGGGATATTCGTTTCCATCCGCTCATTGACGACAATCGCACCCGTTTCACCTAGTGTGACTCCCATCTGCATGGCGAGCTCGACGTTCGGACGGACTCCCACAGACAAGATGACGAGGTCGGTCTCAATCGTCTTCCCACTCTCCGTGACGACTCGTTCGACGTGTCCGTCACCGGCAAGTTCTGTCACGGTCTCTCCGAGCATGAGCTCGATTCCATTCTTCTCGAGGTGCTCCTCGACGCGACACGCCATGTCCTTGTCGAGTGGCGGCATCACTTGTGGTACACGTTCGATGATGGTCACGTCCACACCGCGAAGCTTCAACTGTTCCGCCATCTCTAGACCGATGAAGCCGGCGCCGATGATCGTCGCATGTTTCGGGTCTGTCGAATCGACGAAGGAGCGTGTCGCCTCGGCATGTTGGATGTTTCGAATCGGGAAGACATTGTCCGACTTCACCCCTGGAATCGGTGGGATGATGCTTGACGCACCCGTCGCGAGGACCAGGACGTCATAGGCGTCCGTGAACGTGTCACCTGTCTCTAAGTTTTCGACCGTCACCGTCTTCGCGTCTTTATCGACGGCTGTGACATTGTGACGTGTCATGACGTCGATGTTGTAACGCTTCTTGAAGAAGGCAGCGTCACGTGGCGTCAAGTCGTCACGAGACTCGACCTCTCCACCGACGTAGTATGGAATCCCACATCCCGAATACGAGATGTCGTAGTCCCGGTCGTAAATCGTAATCTGTGCGTCTTCGTTGTTCCGACGTGCTTTCGCCGCGACCGATGTCCCGGCAGCGACTGAACCGATGATGACTAGTTTCATATATAATCCACTCCTCAATAAAGTAATAAGCTGATATATAGACCGAGCAACGTGATAGCCAATGTCGGAATCGTCAAGATGATCCCGACTTTAAAGTACTGTCCCCAGCCGATTTTGACCCCTTTCGTACGAAGGACGTGGAGCCATAGAAGCGTCGCTAGCGACCCAATCGGGGTAATCTTTGGACCGAGATCGGAACCAATGACGTTCGCATAGATTAACGCTTCCCGAATCTGTCCGGTCGTATGCGTCAAGTCGATAGCGAGCGCATCAATCATGACGGTCGGCATATTGTTCATGACAGATGACAAGATGGCGGCCAAAAAGCCCATCCCGAACGTGGCACTGAAGGCGTTCACCGCGAACCAGTCGATAAAGTTTGCCAGTACTTGAGTGAGTCCGGCGTTTTGTAAACCGTAGACGACGATATACATCCCAAGCGAGAAGAAGACGATGGCCCACGGTGCACCTTTCACGACTTGAGTCG
Source organism: Exiguobacterium sp. s83 (assembly GCF_018617095.1). GTDB lineage: Bacteria > Bacillota > Bacilli > Exiguobacteriales > Exiguobacteriaceae > Exiguobacterium > Exiguobacterium profundum. The sequence continues at coordinate 1,551,857 of NZ_JACSJP010000001.1, forward strand.
TCTGTACCGCTGACGAGCGATTCGCCATCACGAGGAAGAACAAGGCGATCACCCCGGCGACGAGCGAGACTGGAATCCCAAGCAAGTCGCTCGTGAAATAGCCGATCACCAACAAGGCGAGCACGACCCACGATAAGCGGAACATCGTATGGTCTTTAATGACGGACGAAGGTTCAGCCAACTGTGAGGCATCATATCGTTTCGGGATGTCTTTCTTGAAATATAGATACAAGACGAGCAGACTCCCCGCGACCGCGAACACGTTCACAAATGCCATCCGCGCGGCGTACTCGGCGAAGCCGATATCAAAGAAGTCGGCTGAAACGATGTTGACGAGGTTCGAGACGATGAACGGGAGACTCGCCGTATCGGCGATAAATCCGGATGCCATGACGTATGCCAAGACGATCGCGTCCGGCAGTTTGAGAGCCCGGACCATCGCTAAGACGATGGGCGTCAAGATGAGCGCTGCCCCGTCGTTCGCAAACAATGCTGCGACGAGGGCACCGAGTAACGTGATATAAACGAAGAGCTTCACGCCGCCACCTTTGGCGATTCGTGCCATATGTAAGGCGGCCCATTCAAAAAATCCAATCTCGTCTAAAATGAGCGAAATGATGATGATTGCGATGAAGGTGAACGTCGCGTTCCAAATGATGCCCCACACCGTTCCGACGTCATCAAGATTGACGACACCTGAAACGAGGGCGATGACGGCCATCCCCATCGCCGAGTAACCGATGCCGAGGCCTTTCGGTTGCTTGATGATGAGGAAAAGCGTCACAAGAAAAATTAAACTAGCAATCCACTGCACAATGAGTTCCTCCTATAGTCTCTATTGTCTCTCTCCTTACATCGCACAATCCGGCTCACAATCACAGCTCGGTTCGACGGTTTCTAGATTGGCTAACAAATCGGTGACGAGCGGATAAAAGGGGCTCGTCTCGTTCAATCGGTAATGAATCCACTGTTTGTCTCGACGTTCTAACAGTAGTCCCGCCTGACGTAACATTTTCAAATGACGGCTGATCGCCGGTTGCGAGATATCGAAACAGTCGACGAAACTACACGCACACTGCTCGCCTGCCTCCATTTGTTTCAACATCGTCAATCGGGTCGGATCCCCAAGCACCTTGAGCACCTTGCTCAATTCTTCAACGGCATACATCTTCTCCCCACCTTTCATATAACAAATTCGTTATATAACCTGCACGTTATGAAATTACCACAATTTTTCATCCGAAGCAATTGTCATTTTGGACTCAATTCGGTATGATGAAACACGTTGAAAATGAACGGATTCCATTATTTTGATTTTCGTGAGACTCGAAAATTAAATCATTATAAATAGAAAGGTGTGTTCTTTTGGAAAGATTGAATACGTTGAAACACGAATGGTTCGGAAATGTCCGGGCCGACATTTTGGCCGGGATTGTCGTCGCCTTGGCACTCATCCCTGAAGCCATCGCCTTCTCCCTCATCGCGGGAGTCAACCCGATGGTCGGGCTCTATGCCTCCTTTATTATCGCGATGATCATCTCCGTTGCCGGAGGTCGTCCGGCGATGATCTCGGCTGCGACCGGTGCGATGGCGCTCGTCGTCGTCTCGCTTGTCGCCGACCATGGGCTTCAATATTTACTGGCCGCTGGTATTTTGACCGGAATCATCCAAATCATTCTCGGTTACCTCGGCATCGCCCGCTTGATGAAATTCATCCCGCGTGCCGTCATGGTCGGATTCGTCAACGCGCTCGCCATATTGATTTTTCAGGCGCAACTCTCTAACTTTGAAGGAGAGAGCTGGATCATCTGGGCAATCGTCGCCGCCTCGCTCGCCATCATCTTCTTGTTCCCACGTGTGACGAAGACCATTCCGGCACCGCTCGTCGCCATCGTCGTCATGACGGTCCTCGCGATCACGCTTGGACTCGACACGAAAAACATCGGGGATATGGGAACGATCTCAGCGACGCTTCCAGACTTCTTGTTCCCAGATGTGCCATTCACGCTCGAGACACTCATGATCATCTTGCCGTACTCGATCTCACTCGCCTTCGTCGGCTTGATCGAGTCGCTCTTGACGGCTCAAATCGTCGATGACATGACAGGAACGGACTCGAACAAAAACCGCGAATCGCGCGGACAAGGCATTTCGAACATCGTCACCGGATTCTTCGGTGGGATGCCAGGATGTGCGATGATCGGACAATCGGTCATCAACGTCTCGTCTGGTGCCCGTGGTCGACTCTCGACATTCACAGCCGGACTTGCCCTCTTCATCATGATCATGACGATCAGTGACGTATTGATGCTGATCCCGGTCGGCGCGCTCGTCGGGGTCATGTTCTTCGTCTCGTACGCGACGTTCGATTGGGGTTCGCTCAAAGCGATGCGTACCGCCCAAAAATCGGATACGGTCGTCATGCTCGTCACCGTACTCGTCACCGTCGTCACACATGATTTGTCACTCGGTGTACTCGCCGGGATTTTGACAGCAGCAATTCTCTTCGCTGCTAAAATCTCAAAAATCGATCTCGAGCGAAAGATCGATGCCGACAAGGCTCATTACATGGTGAACGGACAGCTCTTCTTCGCCTCGACGTCTGAATTCGTCAATCAGTTCGATGTGGCAGAAGACGCGGAAGCGGGGATCAAACACGTCACGATCGATTTTGCGAACACACATCTTTGGGACGACTCTGCCATCGGGGCAATTGATAAGGTCATCTTCAAATATAGGGAAGTCGGAATCGAACCGGAACTGCTCAACTTGAACAAAGACTCGGAAAAACTGCTCAACACGCTCGCCCTTCACTTGAAGCAACAAGACGCGAACGCAGGGCACTGATTCACCGTTCCCCCGACTCGTGAAATCACCTATACTAAAAGTAGAATGTGCGAAAGAGGAGGAGTTTTCATGGGAAAGGTATTTTTAGCGGCAGACGGTTCTGCCCACTCGAAACGTGCGCTTGAAAAAGCGATTCAGCTCGCAAAGGCGTCGAATGCATCGATTGACATCGTACACGTCATCAGTGCGAAAGAATCGAAAGAAGCGGCCCTCAATTCGACAGGAAAGATCGACTTGGAGACGAAGCGAAAGCAGATGCTCAAGCCATTGTTCGACTTGACGGAAGCAGAAGGCATAGCCTACGAATACATCGAACTTCGTGGGGAGCCGGACGTCGAGCTCGTCAAATATGCGAACCATGAGCCGTACGAATATGTTGTCGTCGGATCACGCGGATTGAACACGTTCCAAGAGTTCGTGCTCGGTAGCGTGAGTCATAAACTCGCCAAACGTGCTCTCGCTCCTGTCATCATCGTCAAATGATGCATCGTCCTCATCTCCATCGTGAGATGGGGATTTTTTGTGTCACATACAGGGGACATCCTGTACGTGTAGAATGTGTTTAAGAACAGTCTAATTCAAAGGAGGTTCTCACGATGGACATCGTAAACGACCCGAATACCCTTTTTCTCATCTTACTACCCGTTCTGATTTTGCAACTCATCTTACTCGTCGTCGCCTTGATTGACTTGTTCAAACGCGACGTGACGAACGGTCCGAAATGGGTATGGCTTCTCGTCATCGTTTTCATCAACATACTCGGCCCAATCATCTACTTCTTATGGGGGCGGACACCGCGATGAACATCACACATGTAACGAAAAAATTCGGCTCCTTCACGGCGCTCGATGATGTCAGTTTCGAATTACGACCCGGCTGCACGTCCCTCCTTGGGGAAAACGGTGCCGGGAAGACGACGCTTTTGAACTTGCTCGCCCGCGTCACCCACCCGACAAGCGGCGACATGAGTGGACATGAACGCATTCGGATCGGCTATTTGCCTCAGCGCCCGGCCCTCTATCCATCGTTGACACCCGTCGAGACGATTCGGTATGCCGCTGAATTGACGGGGACCAAACATGTCGATCCGATTCAACTATTGAAACGGGTCGGGCTCGAACCGGTCGACCGTCCGGCAACGAACTTATCGGGCGGGATGCGACAGCGACTCGGGATCGCCCAAGCGCTCGTTCATGACCCGGAACTCTTGTTACTCGATGAACCCGTCTCCGCACTCGACCCTCGCGGTCGACGCGAAGTGCTCGATCTGTTGAGTGACTTGAAACGAGAGCGGATGATCCTGTACTCGACGCACGTCCTGCCGGATGCTGAAGAGGCGAGCGACTGGGTGCTCTTGCTTCGCCAAGGCAAATTGCTTATGGAAGGAACCGTGACCGACCTACTCGGTTCGAAGTCGACCATCGAGTTGCGTCTCTTTGATGATGAGACGAGTGAAGCAGACTGGACACAGTTAGAAGGCGTGGCTCGGACAACGAAACGGGGTTCCACGTGGACGTTTGAGTCAACGGACCGGAATCTCGCCGAACGGGCGATTTTGCGGCGCGTCCTGGAACGGAACGTCACCATCCAATCGCTACACGTCGGGCACCCGTCACTCGAGTCCCTATTCTTGGAGGTGAACGCCTGATGCGTATCGCAATCTTCAAACAGGAGTGGCGAGAGGCATGGTCGAACAAGCGGCTCATATGGATCCCAATCGTTCTCATGCTTCTTGCCTCGATGCAACCGCTCACGCTCTATTTCTTACCGGATATCCTCGCCTCCGGCGGCAACTTACCGGACGGCGCCGTCATCGAGCTCCCGACGCCGACACCAGAAGAAGTATTGATTTCAGTCAGTGAACAGCTCCGTCAAATCGGACTTCTCGTCGTCTTGTTGTCGGCGATGCACACGTTCAGTCATGAGCGGACGAACGGGACGCTCGCCTGGCTCAAATCGTTACAGATTCCGACGTCTCGCATCGTCGTCAGCAAATGGGCCCATTACGTCCTCTTGACGGTCGGTGGCCTCTTACTCGCCCAATTAGCGGCGGCGTACTATACGGTCATTCTTTTCGAGCCGTTTGATGTACCCGCATTTCTCGTCTCGACGGCACTTCTCGTCTGTCATTTCGTCGTTCAGCTCTCCATCTTCATTCTCCTCGCTGCCATAATTGAGAGCGGGGTCGTCGCGGTCGTCTTGACGCTCGGTCTCCATTTCGTCATGTCGCTCCTCATCGGATGGGTCGACCTCGATTGGATGCCATGGATGCTCGGTCCACAATCGAGCCAGGTGCTCCTGACCGAAGTGGATCTCGTGTGGCCACTCGTGACGGGAACCGTTGTCGTTCTCATCTCCCTTTTCGTGGCATCGAAACGACTTCGATTCATGAGTCATTCGGCGTAAACGTCTGACCTCACAAATGATTCATTTGCCACTATCTTCACTTGGATAAAAATGGTTATATTATTTTATATAGCATTTTTTGAAAATCGGGAGGCTTACTCATATGAAGTGGAAGACAACTACCCTATTTAGTTTAATTGCCGGCACCCTCCTTACCTCTCCCCTTCTGACACATGCGGAAGGTTCATTCCAACAGACGGAGAATGGCATCGTCTATACGTCGGGTGACGGGACGGTCTTGACGGGATGGCAAGAAATCGACGGCCATACATACTATCTGAATGAAGATGGCATGCTCCTCACAGGTTGGCAGGAAATCGAAGGGGCTACCTATTACTTTGAGACAGACGGTCGACTCGTCACGGGTGCTTATGCGATTGACGGCACGACATACACGTTTGACGAGAACGGAAAGCTACTCACCGGCTGGCAGGAACGGGACGGTCTCGTCTACTATTACGATGAGACCGGTCAACCCGTCACGGGATTCCAGACGATCGCCGGCAAGCGCTATTACTTCAACGAGGATGGGGTCCGTCTCTCGGGATGGCAGCAGCTTGGTGACGCCAAGCATTATTTCTTCCCAGACGGCACCATCCGTACAGGGATGTATACGATTGACGGCAAGAAATATTATTTGATGGAGCAAGGGAAGATGGCGACCGGATGGCAGACGATCGGCACACGTCGCTATTACTTCGGGGATGACGGGATACGTCGCCAAGGACTCGCTCGGATCGGTGACAAGATGTACGGTTTCCATCCCACTTACGGATACCGCCTCGAAGGACTCTATCGCATCAACAATCGACACTATTTGTTCGGAAAATACGGCGACCGCAAGTATGGGCTACAGCGAATCGATGGTGTCATGTATGGATTCCATCCGACGTACGGGTACCGACTAGAAGGTATCCATAAACTAAATGCACGTGTCTATTCATTCGATGCATACGGACGACGCGAGTATGGGTTCCAAACGGTCGATGGGAAGAAGGTCGGATTCCACCCAACCTACGGATACCGGCTACAAGGGAAATTCCGATTGGATGGGAAGACGTATCACTTCCACTCGACGGGTGTCCCCGAGAAAGGATGGAAATATACGACCCAGTACGAGTATTACGCTCCCGCGTTGACGAAGAAGACGGATTGGCAAGCCATCGACGGCAAGTGGTATTACTTTGACACGTATGGAAAGATGTATCAAAACCGTCGTGTCGGCAACGCCTCGTTCGATGCGCGGGGCGCCTATTCTCAGGCACTGTCCATCTATAAGATGAGCGTCCCACTCTATCGTCAGTTCCCGATGGGCTATCCGTCCGGCTGCGAGTTCTTCTCCCTCAAGATGGCGCTTGAAGAGAAAGGTCGTGCCGTCAGCGCCTCGACCTTATATAACGAGATGCCAAAGAGCATGTGGAACGCGCGTTATGAGAACCGTCTCTATCGCTGGGTCGACCCGAACGTCATGTTCACGGGAGATCCGAAAGGGACGCTCGGCAAATATAAGAACTACGGGATTTATCCGAAAGGCATGGTCGGATTCGCCAGCAAATATCGTCCGGTGAAAGACTTGTCCAACCAAGGCCTCGGCTCGATCGAGCGCGAACTGTCGATGGGTAACCCGGTCATCGTCTGGGCGAGCGTCGACTTCAACAAACCGTACGGCTACTTCAACTGGTACACCGCTTCGAACAAGAAGTTCACCGGCTACGTCAACTATCACGTCATGTTGGCAACCGGCTATGACAAATCAAACTTGTATATCAACGACCCATATCGTGGACGCTTGGTCATCCCGAAATCAAAAGTGAGCGCCGTCATGAGCGCGACCGGATGGAAAGCGCTCGCGGTCAGATAAGTAAGAAGGAACGTGCCTTTAATCGAAGGGCACGTTTTTTGTGTGCGATTAGGAAAATAGTACGAAATTAAGAAATATAAATTCCTATTTTTATGATTAAATATTGAAATTTAATTTCTGGATGGTACACTCCTGTTAAGAAATTAAAGCGCTTACATGAATTAAAGGAGGAACTTCTGATGAAAAAATGGATGGGTGGTATGGCCGCGTTGACGATCCTCACGACTTCCATCGTCTGGTTGGATGCCGATGCGAAGTCTGAACCGAAAAAACCAAAGGTCGAACTCGGGGTCGACCGGTTGATGGAAAACCCGGAAATCTTGAAAGGAAAACGGGTCGGACTGATCACGAATCCGACCGGGATCAACGCGGAACGTACGAGCATCGTCGACCTGTTCGACCAGTCCGATGACTTCGAATTGACGGCACTGTACGGACCGGAACACGGCGTTCGAGGAGACGCCCAAGCCGGGTCGACCGTCAGCTCCTACATCGATGACGTGACGGGATTGCCCGTATACAGTCTATATGGTGCCACGAAGAAACCGACGGCTGAGATGCTACAAGATGTCGACGTGCTCGTCTTTGACATCCAAGACGTCGGGACACGCTACTATACGTATATCTATACGATGGCGTATGCGATGGAAGCCGCAGCCGAGAACGATATTCCGTTCGTCGTCCTCGACCGTCCGAACCCACAAGGTGGGCTTCGCGTCGACGGTCCGGTGCTCGACCCGGACTACTCTAGCTTCATCGGTCTTTATCCGATTCCATTAAAGCATGGGATGACCGTCGGAGAACTCGCGCGACTGTTCAACACCGAGTATCAGATTCAAGCCGACCTCGAAGTCGTCAAAATGAAAGGATGGAAACGTTCGATGATGTATGAGGACACGGGCCTCCCGTTCGTCATGCCGTCCCCGAACATGCCGACGACCGACACGGTCAACGTCTACCCTGCGACCGGATTGTTTGAAGGGACGAACCTATCCGAGGGTCGCGGGACGACGAAACCGTTTCAGCTGATCGGCGCGCCGTATATAAAAGCGCATGACTATGCGAATGAGCTGAACGAACTCGAGTTGCCGGGTGTCGCCTTCCGGGCCGCCTCGTTCACTCCGACGTTCTCTAAGCATGCGGGCAAACTGACGCACGGGGTTGAGGTGTATGTCACCGACCCGGTTCGATTCGAATCGACGCGAACCGGGATTGCGATGATTCAAACGGCTCATGACATGTATCCGGACGACTTCGAATTTTTAGCGAACGACTTCATCACGAAACTGACAGGAAACGCCTACGTGAAAGACATGATTCTCGAGGGAGCTCCGCTTGAAGACATCCTGATGAAAATCGAGAACGAGCGGGACGCCTTCCTCCCGATTCGAAAAGAGTATTTGCTGTATAAATGACGCGAGGATGGGCTCACGAAGAGTCCATCCTTTTTGTAATGAAATGGTAAAACCAAAAATCACCCAAACAATATAGAATATAGGGAGTCCCACAAAAGGAGTCGATTCCATTGAAGAAGCATCTCTCTCTACTACTCACCATCATTCTGACACTCGGTGTGATCGGGTCGCCCTTCTCTATCAACCGCGTCCAAGCCTATTATGAGACGTCGATCAACACAACCGGTTACGTGACCAACATTAGTCAACTCAATGTCCGGCAGTCGCCTTCTTTGAGCGCGAAACGACTTGCACTCATTCCGCGAGACGGTTCGATGCGTGTCCGAACATCGTTCCAATTGGACGGTGTGCGCTGGTATAAGATTCAATGGGGCAGCGGCTACGCTTATCTGCCCGCCAAGTATGTCCGCTTGTCCACTGCCGAGGTGAAATTTACGAAACCGACGTACGTCAAACCGTCGAGCGTTTATTTAAAATCACGTCCGCTCACGACTTCTTCGAACGTCAAGTTCGTCCGGCAGGGTACAGAACTTGAGACTGTGTCATATCGCTATACCGGCACATCACGATGGTACAAGGTGCGCTACGGTTCATACACCGGTTACATCCTCGCCAACCATGTCAGCTTCACGTCGCCCGTCAATGTGTTGACCGAGACGAACAAAGAACGAGATGCTGCCGGCCTCTCTCTTCTCGCCGCTTCGAGTGAGGCGAACCGTGTCGCTCAAGTCCGTGCCGATGAGATGGCGCGTACGGGTCAATTCTCACACACGCTCAAGGAGAACGGCACACCCGGGGACACGTTAGACGCTTACCGTGTCCTATATCGGGGCTGGGGAGAGAACATCTATAAAGGATCGAGCGACCCGGTCCGGGCGGTCGATGCGTGGATGAACAGTAGTGGTCATCGTGCGAACATCTTGAATGCGAATTATACGCACCTCGGGATCGGCAAAGCGACCGATGCCCAAGGGTCGACCATCCATGTTCAAATCTTTTTAACGAAATAACCGCTGAAGGGACAGTCACGTCGTGGCTGTCTTTTTGTTCGGCAAAACAAAAAGCGGATTTGCATCCGCTCTTGAACCTGACACTCCTTATATCTCATGCTCTTTCACGAGCACACGAAAACGCGGTCGGACGGTCAATTCGATTGACGTCACGGTCCGCTTTCGATCTTCAGCTAGGACGATCAATAACTCTGCGTGGTCTCGCCGGTCTTCTAAAATCTCGACCTTGCTGACGGTACGGAGCAGTTGATAATATACAAGCTCCCCGTCCCCACCTTTAATATTGATTTCAAACTCGTGATAGCTCGGGGATATTTTAAAGTAGAACGTCTCTCCATGCTTATTCGTGAAACGAAAAATCGACTCATCATAATAGAACGGGAGTGTCGAATCCATTCGTTTCGGTTCGACTGTACAAAACGCAGAAAGCACGATTTCGTCTGGGAACAATGCCCCCTCTTGTTTATTGAATTGCCATCCTTTCATCCAAATCCCTCATTTCGACACTATAATTATCTGAATAATTAGATTATTGCACATTTCATGCGTTCCGGACAGGTAAATTCGTGACAATCCTCGAACACCTTTGTGTAGAACGAGGAATATTTCATATGCGAAAGGAGTATCACGATGTTCATTATCTCGCTCGACCATGTCACGAAACGGTTCGGGGATACGATCGCCTTGAACGACCTCAGTCTGAACGTGCAAGCAGGCGAACTGTTCGGGTTGCTCGGACCGAATGGTGCCGGGAAGACGACCGCCATTTCGGTCATGTTGAATCTGTACGAGGCGGACTCCGGTTCGATTCACATTTTTGGAAAAGCGATGCCAAAAGACGAACTGGCCATCAAACGCCGCGTCGGGATCGTGCCGCAACACGTCTCCGTCTATGACCAGCTGACCGTCTATGAGAACATCCAATTTTTTGCGGAGCTGTATGGCTTCAGTCCGAAAGAAGCGAAACAAAAGACCGAGGCCGCGCTCCACTTCGTCGAGCTCGATGCCCATCAAAAGAAACGCCCGCCCGAACTGTCCGGCGGTCTCCTCCGTCGCCTCAATATCGCCTGTGGCATCGTCCATGAACCCGAACTCATCTTCATGGATGAACCGACCGTCGCCATCGATCCGCAGTCGCGAAATACCATTCTAGAGAACATCCGCGAACTGAACCGCCGCGGTGCCACCATCATCTACACGTCTCATTACATGGAAGAAGTCGAACTCCTCTGCGACCGGATCGCCATCGTCGATGAAGGAAAGATCATCGCCGAAGGGACGCAGGACGAACTGAAAGACCGTGTCATGACGCTCGAGACGGCCCGGATCAAAGTCGATGCGCTCACACCTCACTTGCTCGAACGACTCGATGCACTCGACCACGTTCAAAAAGTGGAGTATGAAGAGCCGTACATCGAGGTGTCGTTAGACAAGGACACGCCGCTCGCCCCGCTCCTTGAGACGCTCCATCAAGAACATGTCCATTTCACTTCCATCACGGTCGACCGTCCTTCCCTCAATACCGTCTTTTTGGCATTGACGGGGAAGACGCTTCGGGAATAGGAGGGGCGTCATGTGGACCTTCATCAAATATGATGTAAAACAGCGACTACGGGACCGAGCCACCCTCTTTTGGATGCTCATCTTTCCGCTCATCCTCATCTTTGGACTAGGGACGATGCTGTCGGCCGTCTTCAGTGACACGTTCAAACTGCCGGTCACGAACGTCGCCTACGTCGAATCGTCGACCGACCAGTATCGCGAGCCACTCGAGGCCTTTTTAAAAGAAGAAGACATTCAAGCTTTCATCCGACTCGTTCCATACGCTGACCTCCCATCTGCCGAACAAGGTGTGAACGATGGCGATGCCGACGTCATACTGCAACTCGACGGACCTGACATCACGCTCTTTTATGAGGAACCGACGACCGTCGAGTTCGACGTCCTCGATGCCATCCTCGGTCAGTATACGGCAATCGCCAATCAACAGATCACGCTCGCCGAAGCAGGCGTGTCGGCCCCTTACGAGAATGAGGCGTGGCTCGATACGGAAAGTGTCGACCTGGCGGGACGCACCCCGACGTCGCTCGAGTATTTCACCGTCACCATCTCGATCATGACGGCATTGTTCGGGTCGTTTTATATCACGGCGATGGCACGAGAAGAACAGCCGAACACAGGCAGCTATTTGCGCATCCAAGCGGCACCCGTCCGAACGGTCGAGTATCGACTCGCGCGGACGTTCAGTCGCTACGTCATCATCTTGTTGCAACTCATTCTCTTGTTTTGGTTCAGTCACTTCGTCTATCGCACATTCGACTTGGCGAACGTGCAGTTCGGCTATCTGATCCTGTCTTGGCTCGCCTTGACCGCGTACGGGGTCGCCATCGGATTCCTGATCGTCAACTTGCCGAAGTTGAGCGCGACGACAAAGGATGCGATCGTCAACGGCTTCGTCGCCATCCTCATGATCTTATCCGGTGGCTATGTCCCCGGTTTTGACCAAGTGACGCTGAACTACGCGCCGTGGGCTGCCTACGTGTTCATGCCGATTTTCATGCGGGACGGGATGCTAGCCGTCCTCCTGCGGGAAGGGGACATGAATCTGTATTGGCAAAGTCTCGGATTGCTCGGGATTCATCTCCTTATCTTGATCGCATTCAGCTACATTCTCTCGAAAGGAGTGAAGCGTCATGGTACTCATTAGACATGTGGCCAAACGGATGCTTCGAAAGAAAGGACTGTGGGTGTTCACCTTCGTGTCGATGTTCGGTTTCGCGCTCATCCTCTCCTTCGTCGGCGGAACGTCCAGTTTGAACGCATCCATCGGGATTGTCGACCGGGATGGTGGACTCCTCGCCGAACGTCTCATTGACGAGGCCGAACGATTTGGTCGGGTCACATTGCTCGAATCGAGCACGGAGGATGTCTTGTTAGAAGGAGAAGATATCGTCCTCATCATTCCAGAAGACTTCACGGAACAGGCGTTCACAGGAGACATGCCCCGCCTCTCCTTCTCTGCGATCGCCGGGAGTGATGCCTCGTTGATCGAGCAGGCGCTGAACGGTCATCTGTCCCGCGAACGTCAACTGCTCGAAGCGAGCAACTATGAGGAAGCGACGTTCGAAGAGCTCGCATCCATTGAGACGGCGAACGGTTACACACTTTCAAGTGAACCTTTTCAGGAAAGTGTCGCCACGACCGCTCGGACACAAGCCTTCTTCGGTCTATTGTCGTTCATCATGATGTCGACCTTTCTCCAGTTCATCCCCATGTTTGTCGCAGACGACCGGGACGAGAAGATTTATGCGCGGTTGTTTGCCTCACCGGTGACACCACGGCGTTACTTCGCCTCCCTGCTCCTCGCCTTTTATCTCGTCGGCTTCGTCTACGTGATGCTGTTGATTGGTGTGAGCCTCGCTCTATATGGTCAGGACGTATGGACACATCTTCCGACCGTGTTCGCCTTGTTTTCTTCCTATTTGCTCGTCTGTCTGGCACTCGGTGGTCTCATCGCCGTCTTTGCGACGAATCGGGAGAAGGCGAACATCTTTCAAATCTCGGTCACGATGGCATCCGCTATCACCGGTGGGGCATTCATCAGCCTCCTTTGGTTACCGGATTCATTGAAACTCGTCGGTCGTTTCTTGCCGACCTATTGGTTAAATAACGGTGTCATCACGATGTATGAGGGACAGTTCCCGTTCCTCTCCATCCTTGTCATGATCGGCATGACCGGCATCGTCTTCCTCTTCACCATCCTCGTGTTGAAGAAACGACCCCTGACCGTTTGAAAAAGCGAGTCCCCCACATTCAGGAGGACTCGCTTGTTTATTGTTGAAGTGTCGGCACGACTTTTTCAAAGAAGACGTCGACGAGCGTCGGATCGAACTGTTTCCCTGCCTCTTGTTTGATGATGGCAAGTGCCTCGTCAATCGTCTTCGCTTGTCGATACGGTCGCCCCGTCACCATGACATCGAACGTATCGGCGACGGCGATAATTCGCGAGGCGAGCGGGATGTCATAATCACTCAAGCCTTTCGGGTACCCTTTACCGTCCCAACGTTCATGATGCGCCAAGACAATCTCGGACAAGGCGACATATTCGGGTACCGTACTCAAAATATTGTAACTGATTTCCGGATGGCGCTTGATTTCATACCATTCCGATTCGGTCAACGCGCCAGGTTTATCTAAAATGTCATTACTGATTGCCACTTTTCCGATATCGTGTAAAATGGCGGCCGTTCGAATCTCATTCACTTCGGCACTCGTGAAGCCCATCGCTTCCGCAAGTTTCCCCGCTAAATTGGCGACCCGTTGAGAGTGCGCTTCTTCGCGTGGAATTTTCTCATACAGCGTGCGCATGATGATTTGGATAGAATGGTGGCGTCGACTCTGCTTTTCAGAAACCTTATGGTGATACATCCGGTCTTCCGCTAAGTTGAACACCTCGGCCAATTCGACATTCGAGTCATATTTGACCGCTTCACCGAACGATGCGGAAATTGGTAACCCTTCTACCGTCTGTTCGTGGAAGAGACGACCGAGACGGTCCGACAGTTGCTTCGCCTCATCGAGAGTCGTATTCGGGGAGATAACGACGAATTCATCGCCCCCGACTCGCGCCACTTCATCTTTCGTGCGCAATTTATTTCGTAAAATATTTGCCGCTTCAACGAGCAGTTGATCTCCGACCAAGTGACCGAACGCATCGTTCGTGAGTTTCAGACCATTGATATCGATGACGATGAGTGTGAGCGGATAAAAATGCTCATCATCATAGCGCTCCAGCGCCTCTTCAAAGTAACGTCGGTTTTTGATACCTGTCAATTGATCGTGATAACTGAGATATTCAATCTCTTTCTCGTATGTTTTCTTCTCCGTGACATCTCCGATATAGCCGTGCCATAAGACATGGTCTTCCGCAATCTTCTCTGGCCGGGATGATCCGAGAATCCAGATGGTTCGTCCGTCCTTGGTCAACAAACGAAACTCTGCATCCCAAATCGTCAAATTACGATACGATTCATCAATCGACTGCATGACAAGCGGATAATCATCCGGGTGCATCCGTCGGAAGACAAGACTCGCGTCCGTCTGTACCTCTTCTGCCGAAATCCCCAGCATATCTTCAAAGCCCCGGCTAAAGAACGGGAAGTTGAAGCTTCCGTCAGGCAACAATTCGAATTGATAGATGGCACCCGGGATTTGGTCGGATAGTTTCGTCAAGAGGCGATCCCGATCGGCCAATTTTTCTTCCAATTGGACTCGGTCTGTCACGTCCTTGGCGATCGCATAAATGTAACCCTCTTGAAGTTTACAATGCCACTCGATTGAGCGATACGTGTCGTCGATTGTCCGGAAGCGGTTGACGAATCGGAACAACTCGCCACGTTCTTCAAGCTCCGCAAATCCTGCTTCCGTGATCACCTCATCATCCGGGTGAATCAGACTAAGAAAATCGATATTCTCTAACTCATCAAGCGAAAACCCTAATACGCGCTCCCACGTCTCGTTCAAGTGAAGCACTTGCCGTGTGTTGAAGGCCATGATGCATTCCAAGTCGAGCGTGCCAAATCCATCGAACATCGATTTCTTCGTCTCACCCACTTGATGATCGGCTTTCGTCAATTGCTGGAGTACATGGACGAGGTACAACTCGACGAGACCGAGGCGGTTCGCTTGCTTCCCCTGTTCCATCACAATCGTCAAATCTCCATACAAGACGCCATCTTGTTCGATTTTAAAGAGAACCACTTCTCCAAGTGAGAAAATCCGAAGTAGATTTTTGACGAGTCGTTTCGGAAGGGCACCATCAATCAGTGGGTCAATCCCATCGAAGACAAGAGGATTCGATTGTTTGAACAGGTCACGCCGCTGATCCGTCATCGGCCATTTCCTTCCGACCGGATGAAATCCAAGGATGTCGAGACTTTTCTCTAACATCTCATCCATGCCCGATAATGCCACTGTCGTATACGATTCGCCATCCTCTTCCATCAAATTGAGTGCGACCGCCTTCGCTCCCGTGAAGTCACGAATCTGATCAAGAAATTGTTGATTCATCAACAAATCACTACCGGTCGAGACGAAGCGATGCGATACGTTAACGAGTTGTTTTAACGCATTGTTCTCTTGAACGTGTGGCGTGATGTCGTGGAACATGACGGACACAAATCCTGTCCGTTGACTAAACACAGACATCTCGAACCAACATTTATTACGGCGGGAATAGTGTTCAAATGTCACGGTACCGCCATCACTGACGACACGTGCCACTTGAATCATCCATTCTCGCTCACTATATTCAAAGTCTTTTAGGGCGCTTGACACCTTTTTTCCGATGAAGTGTTTTCGCTTCCCTTTCATGATCTTCTCAAAGGCAGGATTCACTTCAAAGAATTCATAGTCAACCGGCTCCGAAGCGTCGTCGTAAATCACTTTAAACTCGACGTAGCCTTGGGGCATATAACGCAACAATGTGTCGTATAAAGAATGATGGGAGTTTGTCACGTCACTTCCTCCTCAGCAAATAAAATCTCTACTCAGTTTACCTCATTTGTGATAGATTCCCTATTTTTTCCGAACTCATTCCCAACTTTTTATTTAAAGTTTTCGTAAACTGCATGCTCTTCCCTTGCTCTATTCCCTCACCTTTGTTAGACTGATTTCGAAAACCGATATCGAATTTCGATATTAAGGAGATGACACGTATGGAAGACCGCGTCTTGCGGAAGCTGTTTCTCGGATTCATCCATATCCATATTTTGCACCATGCCGCGGAACATCCCGTGTACGGAGCATGGATGGTCGATGAGCTTCGGGAGCACGGTTACGAGATCAGTGCCGGTACGCTCTACCCGATCTTGCACGGGATGGAGAAAGACGGGCTCTTGATTCGTGAAAACGAGACGGTCGATGGACACGTTCGCAAAAACTACGTGACGACCGAAAAAGGACGTTCTGTGTTGGCGGAAGCCCGTCAAAAGGCATACGAGTTATTCAAAGAAATTAAGGAGTGAAGATATGACGACAGAACGTGTGACGTTCAAGACGTTACTAGAAATTTTATTCGTTTCAACGAGGCTCGGTCTCACCTCATTCGGTGGTCCTGTCGCCCACCTCGGTTACTTCCACGAGGAATATGTGAGACGACGCAAATGGATGGATGAGAAAGCTTACGCCGACCTCGTCGCCTTATGCCAATTCTTGCCTGGACCGGCGAGTTCACAGGTCGGGATCGGGATCGGGATTGTCCGCGGTGGCATATTAGGTGGGATCACCTCGTTTATCGGCTTCACGACGCCGTCGGTCGTCGCCCTCATTCTGTTCGCTTTATTGTTGTCAGGGCTCGACGTGTCCGACTCAGGCTGGCTCTACGGTTTGAAGGTCGTCGCCGTCGCCATCGTCGCCCATGCCATCTTAGGGATGGCGAGCAAACTGACACCTGATACAAAGACCCGAACGATTGCCTTTTTCGCCTTGGCGGGCGTCTTGCTCTGGCAGACGACGTTCAGTCAGGTGTTGTTCATTCTCCTTGCGGCACTCGCAGGATTCCTGTTGTTCAAGCCGGACCGCCTCGATGCGAAATCGAGCGCGTTCCCCATTTCGAAACGTCTCGGGGCCGTTCTGCTGTCGATATTTGGGGCGCTTCTCGTTATCTTACCGATTTTACGGGAGACGTTTGAGAATCAAACGATTGCCTTGTTCGATAGCTTTTACCGGGCCGGTGCCCTCGTCTTCGGCGGCGGACATGTGGTCTTGCCACTACTAGAACGAGAACTTGTACCAGCTGGTTTCTTGAGTGAAGAAGCCTTTCTTGCAGGATACGGTGCCGCTCAGGCCGTTCCTGGTCCGCTTTTCACGTTCGCTTCTTATCTTGGAACGGTGATTAATGGTGTGCCGGGTGGCATCCTTGCGACGGTCGCCATTTTCTTGCCAGCCTTCTTGCTCATCCTCGGGGCACTTCCGTTTTGGGACGCGCTCCGCTATAACCCGAAAGTCGCCGGCGCTCTTATCGGCGTCAACGCGGCAGTGGTCGGGATTTTGATTGCGGCATTCTACAGCCCGATCTTCACGAGTACCGTCAACGATGCGTTCGACTTCGTGTTCGCCGCCTTCCTGTTCGTGATGATCGCCTATTGGAAACTGCCCCCGTGGGCACTCGTCATCGTCGGGGTACTCGGTGGGACGTTGATTAATCTGATGTAAAGTGCAAGGGACCTCGTGTCCCTTTTTTTATTGGATTTTCACGTCATTTGATTGTTAATCTTTTGAAACCATTCCCTCTTCCTCGCTCGTTATACTGAAGAATGGATTGAAAAATAAGGGAAATGTCCGCTTTACTAGAAAGGAAGTGGGGGCATGAAACCACTCAAACATACAACGTATATGCCTGGTCTCGACGGCTTGCGCACGTTCGCCGTCTTGGCTGTCATTTTATATCATTTAAATGTACCTTACATATCCGGGGGATTCCTCGGTGTCGATGTCTTCTTCGTCCTTTCCGGTTACTTGATTACCGGCATCTTGATTCGCGAATGGACGAAGACCGGCACAATCGATTTGAAAAGATTCTATGTCGCACGTTTCCGTCGTTTGTTGCCGGCGCTCGTCTTGATGCTGTCTGTCGTGATGACGTATGTGACGCTGTTTGACCGCTCCTTGCTCGATACGGTGCGACAGGATTCACTGGCGGCACTTGCCTATGTGAACAACTGGTGGTATATCTTCCACGAAGTCTCCTACTTCGAAAGTTTCGGAAAGCCATCGCCGCTTCAAAACCTATGGTCTCTCTCAATCGAAGAACAGTTTTATGCGGTCTGGCCGCTACTCCTACTCGTCGGTCTCGCGTTCCGGAAGCGATTGCTCCAACTACTCGCTGCACTTTTATTCGTCTCCGCCGCCTGGATGGCATTCCGATATGTACCAGAAGCCGACCCGAGTCGCGTCTACTACGGGACCGACACACGCTTGTTCGGTCTGCTTATGGGAGCCGTCCTCGCGTTCGGTTGGCGCCCGGACACGTTTAAAGAGACGATTCCGAAGATCGGACGTCACATTTTGAATGGGGCTGGCGCCATTTCGCTCATCGCCATCGTCGGCATCATCCGAACCGTCAACGCCTACGACGCGTTCCTCTATTACGGAGGCTTCTTGCTCGTCGCGTTCCTATCCGCCCTATTGATTGCCGCTGTCGCCCATCCGGCGACCATTTGGTCACGATTGTTTGGAAGCGCTTGGCTTCGCGTGATTGGCACCCGGACGTATGGGATTTACTTGTGGCACTATCCGGTCATCATTCTGTCGACACCGCTCGACCGACTCGGGACGTTCTCGCCACTTCTTTCCGTCGGACAAGTGGCGTTGACGCTTTTGATCGCCGAGTTGTCGTATCGTTTCGTCGAGACACCGATTCGCCGAAATGGATTCAAACATGCGTTCCGTCAGCTCGTCTCGACACCGACGCACCCGAGCGCACGCTTCGCCGCCACGGCATGTGCGACCGCGCTCTCACTCGTTCTCGTTGGGAATTTGACCATCCTGGCGTTCTCTGAGTCGAAGCCGGTCGAAGATGAGATTCCTGTCGTGAAAGTACCGATGCCAAAAGATGACACACCGGACGTTCCGAAAGAACCGGAATCCGAAGAGGCAGAGGATGTTCCGTCCGAAGATCAACCGACAGATGAGAACACAGCACCAACTGAAAAACCAGAAGAACGAACATGTCCACCGGCTCTCGCGATTGGCGACTCGGTCATGCTCGGATTGAACGAATACTTGGCAGATGCCTTCCCGAATATGAAAATTGACGCCCAAATCGGACGTCAAGTTCGTGATGCAATCCCAGTTGCCTCACAGTACCAATCCTATAATGCTCCGGGGCACGTTGTGTTCCTCCATCTCGGAACGAACGGTGCCTTCAAAATGGAGCAACTCGAAACGCTGCTCAAGCAGTTCGAACGAGCAGATGAGATCTATTTGATCAACACACGTGTCCCGCGTCCATGGGAAAGTGAGGTCAATGAAAAACTCGCACGGGCAAGTGAACTTCACGAGAACGTGTCCCTCATCGATTGGCATGAACGGTCAATCGGGAAAGAAGCGTACTTTGAAAGTGACGGGGTCCATTTGAATATCAAGGGCGCCGAAGCGTTTGGCCACGTACTGAACGAAGAAATCGGCTGTCAACCAAACTAGGCTCTTGCGAGTGCAAGAGCCTAGTTTTTTTCTTTCATAAATACATAACGTCCCAACAGCTTCACATACGCCAATACTTCACGAATGAGATATCGCCCTTTCGCAAGCGGTGGGGTCGGTGCATATAGGGCATCGCTCTCGAGCTGAAAATACAGTCTCGCAATCAGACGGGCCCGCGGCACATGAAAGTCATTCGTCACAATCGTCACACCTGATGCTCCGTCCCAAAACGGACGGCTATGCTCAAAGTTCTCGATTGTCGACGTCGATGTCGCTTCCACATGAATCCGCGTAGCATCGATTCCTTGCGCCATCAGTTCTCGTTCAATGACACACGCCTCCGCCATCCCTTCATCTGGTCCCTGTCCACCTGTTGCGATCAGTTCGACATGAGGATGTGCCTTCGCATAGGCGGCAGCCACGTCAATTCGATGTTGGAGCGCCCGGGATGGTCGTATCCCATTCACTTTCGCCCCAAGGATGATGAGGAACCGATATGTTCCAGTCGCATTTTTTCTCATGTTGTCACCCCGCCTTCGTACGTTCTTTCCTAACTTTACTCAAACAAAGAAATGATTGCACGAATCCGCTCTTTTTTACAATTTCAAGTAAGTATATTTACATAAATATGAAAATAACATTTGAAATATCCAAAAATTGTTTTATGATAAGGGAGGTAAGACTTCTTGAGGGAGGACTGGTGAACCATGACAGATTCAGATAAGTGGTTATCCACCCGCTTCTTGTATACACGCGATGCACGACTGTTTGCAGAGATTGAGGTTGTCGAGCTCGACCCGACTCACTATAAGTTCGTGATTCATCCGACACCGCTTGGCGCCGGGGAATCTCCCTATATGCGACAAGGTCCGTTAGACTCAGACCATCTCCCCTCTGCCTTTTCCGATGTGAGCCGTGTGTATTCGAGACAGCTGGATTGCTTGCGTGCCGCGACGCGTCTCGTCTCTTCGATTGGACCAGCTCGCTTCACAGCACATTGACCAAAAGAACGGAGTCGCACAGTTGCGACTCCGTTCTTTCTTATTGCTTCGATCATTTGACGATGATTGGAATCGGCTGATTGATTCCTTGATATGTCGCTCGTAGAACAACCAAATGGTCTTGCTGATCACGTTTAATCGTCACGTTATAACCTTCTTGTTGTGTTTATTCGGTTTCGTCGGACAATCGCTGAAGGGCTGATCGTAACTGACTGATCTCGGTAGACTGATTCGATTGAATCGCACGAAGTTCATCAAGGTGTCGCTTAGTCGCCTCGAGCTCATTGCGCATCGCTTCCAGTCGTTGCTCCCGATCCGCTAATTTCCACGAACAGAGCCGATTCGCGCGACGGGCATGCAGTTGGTCGTAACGAACGTGTGGATAACGAGCCACCAAATCGATTTCCTTAGGTCCCTCTCGTCTCACCTCTTCGAGCAGATCAAGGAGAAGCCGTTGCGCCGCTTCATCACGGAAATGTTCATCCACGAGTGCGGCCGAGAAACGTGCGAGCTCTCGTCTCGTCGTCTCATCCATCAATTCGAGGATGGCATCACCGATTCGACCCGATGTGTATCCATCGTATTTCGTCCCGATGCCACCAAAGTTCGTACTCGCAATATCTTGCCACGTCGAAGGTGTGACCAGCCCCTGATAACTTTTGCTCCCGACGGCGATGGTCGGTTTGCCGACCGCCATCCCTTCTAGCGCAGAGCGCCCTGGGGCGATGACGAAATCGGCACGACGCATCACTTCGGGTAAATCGTCTTGCTCGACCCAACCAAGCCAGTCCATCGTCTGACTGGTCCCTTCAAGCGCTTCCTCATAACGTGATGCGTATTTTTCCCGTTGTGTCCCGTCCCCGACAATGAGCCAATCAATCGGTAAAGACTTGATCCGCTCGTCTTCTAGCGCATCCAAAAAGACATCTAAAATGAACAGTTTGTCCGCATCTAGTCGCGAGGTGAATAGACCCGTCACGCGCTCTGACGACACGCTCGTCACATCCGGGACGAATGCATCATCGACTCCATTCGGAATGACGATGAGCTTCGATTCGATGGCCGGACAGTGCTCCACGAGATGGGTCGCGATCCGTTCCGAGACGGCGATCACTCGCGAGACGCTCGTATGATACTGCTCAATCTCATCATAATACATCCCATGGATGACGAGGACGAACGGGATGCCGTGTGTCTCTGCCACCGCTAGGCCGACCTGTCGTGAATCGAACGGATGGGCATACACCAGATCGAAGGATTGTGTCACTACCACATCGATCACACGGGTGACGTCCTCATTGGAATAATCGGTTCGTATGACCTGCCCACCGAGCGCCTCTACCTCTTTGGCAAAGGGACCTGGCTTACAGACGACGGTCACCTCATGACCCTCTCGAATAAGCACTTTCACAGATGAGAGAATCTGTCGATGAAGCCCACCCATCGCGGAGTGGAAGAATACCGGTAGCAATACGTTCATGAAGCGCACCTGCCTTTTCGAAGGAATTGCGTTCGATCACAGACCTTCTTGATACATCGACCCGAGTCCTGTGATTCGGTCATTGTGTAAGAACAGAACCGCATCGACATCGTTCTCTTCCGCATATTCCGCGATGCTGACATCGTAGTCATCGAGATAGCGAACGTCGATTGCCGATACCGTCCCGAACGACTCGCCAAGGTAGCCGAGTACCGGGTTCGCATAAGAATCTTTCAACACGAGGAGATGATCGTCATTTTTCGGATTCTCCTGCGTGATTTTCGCGAGGGCGTAGTTGTCACCCATGAACAAGTTGTAGTAGTTCGTGAAGTCGTCCGTGTTGTTCAACACGTCTTTGTCGAGGACGCCATGTCCACAGTCATCCCCGTTTCGACAGACCGTCGTCGTGAATCCGTCTTTCGGTTCGAGATACGTGAACGTGTCCGCCGATTCGACATACGGCATCGAGATTTCCCGGGCATGAGACCCGTAAAACGTCCCGTCGACCGTCTTCACGTCCATCTCATCCGCGGTCAACACCGGTGCATCCGGGAACTGCTCGCTTAAGCGGTCCATGATTTGACCGTATGCGAGAAATGCCCCTTCCGCTCGCCAGTGGTGATCGGTTTTGAAATAGATATCCTCACCCGGTTCGTCACCGAGCGTCTCCTCCAAGTCGATGAGCGGGATGTCATTCTCTTCGATCCGCTCATGTAACTCGTCACGATTCTCCGCATCCGCCGACTCGATGTAATCCGGGAAGATGTTTTGTCGCGTCGCATAGACCGGCTTACTCGGTGCCGAGGCGAAGTAAGACGGGATGCCGGCATCATCCATCTCTTTTTTGAATTCTTTGAAGAATACACCGAGCG
Source organism: Exiguobacterium sp. s83 (assembly GCF_018617095.1). Lineage (GTDB taxonomy): Bacteria > Bacillota > Bacilli > Exiguobacteriales > Exiguobacteriaceae > Exiguobacterium > Exiguobacterium profundum. The sequence continues at coordinate 1,574,952 of NZ_JACSJP010000001.1, forward strand.
AAGAATACTGACTTTCGTTCGCATCCGGACCGTATAAGAACCCATCGATGCTGATGACGCCGTTATTCATCTGTTGTTGCAGCACGTTCAGTTGCACCCAGGCCTGCGTTTCAATCCACAGGTTTCGCTCAAACACCTGGTCGTTCGCCGACGCCTCGAACTCCTCCATGTACGACCCATTTAAAATCGTTTCGATGGATAGCTCAGGACGCTTCGCCAACATGCGTCCCTCGGTGGCCGAGCTTTCCTGCTCGTTACCGAAGGCATAAACGGCAAGTCCATAAAAGATGGTGCCAAGGAAGCCGAGCAAAAGGATACTGTTGACCACCCAAGAGAGGCGCCGTCCTTTCGAACGGACTTGTTCGCTTTTGGTTTGTTGTTCCATTGTCAGCCCTCCTTAGAACCGGAAATAAATAAACGGATTGAATGTACTCGAGACGACGTACGAAATCGAGATGCCGAAAATGAGCAAGATATAAGCTGCTCGGGCAAGACCTGCGCTCGCGGCAAGAACCGGACGTTCCGAGTCCACCTCGTGGCGCAAGAAATGAGCGACCAGCATCTTCGGAAGCGGTGTGGCAGCAATCATCGCCAACAGAAGAACCGTTCCGTATTGGACGAGATAGAAGTATGCCGTTTGATCGAACACTTCACCGCCGTGTAAGCCGAACATGACTTGCAGATAGTCAATCGCGTACGTGAAGTTATCGGCACGGAAGAATACCCAACCGATGACGACGACGAATAATGTGAACACATGCGCGAGCCATGCCGGCCACGCAGCGAGCCATTTCCCGAGAAATGCCCGTTCGAACATGATGAAGATCCCGTAATAGAGACCCCAGGCGATAAATGTCCAACTCGCCCCGTGCCATACGCCAGTCAATAACCAGACGATGGTCAAGTTGCGATACGTCTTCCATGGGCCTTGACGATTCCCGCCGAGCGGGATGTACACGTAGTCTCGGAACCAACTTCCGAGCGAGATGTGCCAACGACGCCAAAACTCAGACACCGATTTCGAAATATACGGATAATTGAAGTTCTCAAGGAAATGGAACCCAAACATCCGACCAAGACCGATGGCCATATCCGAATAACCGGAGAAATCAAAATAAATTTGGAGCGAGTAGGCGATGATTCCAATCCAGGCGAGTGTCGTCGACAGGTCCCCCGCCGATTGACTGAACACTTGGTCGGCCACATAACCACAACTGTTCGCCAAAATCATCTTCTTCCCTAGACCGATGACGAAACGTTGGATCCCAGAGACAAAGTCATCAATCGTCTCACGGCGGTCCACGATCTCATCTGCGACCGTTTGGTAACGGACGATCGGTCCGGCAATCAATTGCGGGAAGAACGAGACGTAAAGTGCCAAGTCGAACAAGTTCTTCTGGAGACGCCCATCGTTCCGATACACATCGATGACGTAACTCATCGCTTGGAACGTGAAGAATGAAATCCCGAGTGGTAGCGGGATCTCCGGGTCATTCAGCGAGAAGCCGAACACCGAGTTGACGTTCTCGACGAAGAAACTCGCATACTTGAAGACCCCAAGCATCCCGAGGTTTCCGAGAAGCATGAGCGCCATCGTCCATTTGATTTTCTTCGCATCGTCCCGATACTTATCGACCATAAAGCCGAAGAAGTAATTCATGACGATTGAAGCGAGCATGATGAGGACGAAACGTGGTTCACCCCATGCGTAGAAGAACAAACTTGAAACGAGTAGAATCGTATTCTTCAGCCAGCGTGGTGACACGAAGTACAACAACAGCACGACCGGCAAGAAATAAAATAGAAATACCGTGGAACTAAATAACATACCGAATGGTCCCTTTCTCCCTTAAGACTTGCTCCGTTCAGCGGAACGTTACATAGAGGTCATCGAATCGTACTGTGATCGGGTCAAGCGTCTCGACGATGTATTTGTACGACATCTTGAAATACTTGGCGCCTTCCATCTGTTTCACGACTTCTTCAATCGGATTCATCCCCGGATTCAACGTGAGCGAGAAACGTTTGTTCGAAAGACGCTCCTCATCTGAGTACTGCATGACGTACAGTTCAAATCGAACGGTGCGATCGCCTTCGACATAAACGGCAGTCTTCATTTCCATCTCGTCCCCTTCATCCATCTTGGCGTCTGCCAAAAAGATTTTTGACGGTGGAATCTCAAACTTCAAATCAAACAATTGGACGTAAATCGAGTCCGTTAACGCTTGTGGTAAAAATGTGACTTCTGTCTTGTATTCTTCTTCGCGCATCGACATATGGTTTTTATGCGGTCCGCGCGGATAGTAATGATAAATCGCCGGACGAATTCGCTTCGTTGACATACAAGCACCTCCGAATCGTTAGGATGATGATACAGAAAAGAGTTGCTGTGCTGGGCACAAAACAACTCTATTCGCTTTCATTTAGTTGGCAAGGATAGCATCGACGATTCGACGTGACGCCTCACCATCACCGTACGGGTTCGATGCTTGTGACATCGCTTTGTATGCCGTTTCGTCAGACAAGAGCTCATCCGCGAGTGAGAAGATGTTCTCTTCTTCGATCCCTGCGAGTTTGAGCGTTCCTGCAGCCACACCTTCTGGACGTTCTGTCGTGTCACGAAGGACGAGGACAGGTACACCGAGAGATGGTGCTTCTTCTTGTACGCCACCTGAATCCGTTAAGATCAAGTGCGACGTCGCCGCATAGTTGTGGAAGTCGAAGACGTCGAGCGGTTCAATCAAGTGGACACGTTCGACATCGTGAAGAATCTCGTTAGCGAGTTCACGAACGACCGGGTTCATGTGGACCGGATACACGACTTCGATGTCATCATACTTCTCGATCAAGCGACGGACCGCACGGAACATGTTGCGCATCGGCTCACCTAAGTTCTCACGACGGTGCGCCGTCAACATGACGAGGCGACGACCTTGTGAACGGATGCTGTCGAGCAATTCGCTCGCATAGTCGTCACGGACTGTCGTTTTGAGTGCGTCGATTGCCGTGTTCCCTGTGACGAAGATCATCTCTTCGTTCTTGCCTTCACGAAGGAGGTTGTCACGCGACGTTTCCGTCGGTGCGAAATGAAGGTCGGCCATGACACCCGTCAATTGGCGGTTCATCTCTTCCGGGAACGGTGAATATTTATTGTGTGTGCGCAAGCCAGCCTCAACGTGACCGACTGCGACTTGGTTGTAGAAGGCTGCGAGTGATGCCGCGAATGTCGTCGTTGTGTCCCCGTGGACCAACACGATGTCTGGTTTCGTTTCAGCGATAACTTCGCCCATCCCTTTCAATACGCGTGATGTGACATCGTAAAGCGTCTGCTTGTCCTTCATGATGTCGAGGTCATAGTCCGGTTTGATTTCGAACAACTCGAGCACTTGGTCAAGCATTTGACGGTGCTGCGCTGTCACGACGACAATCGGTTCTACCCCTTCACGTTTTTTCAACTCAAGTACGAGTGGTGCCATTTTGATGGCTTCTGGTCGCGTCCCAAAGACGGTCATGACTTTTTTCATAGGTCGTTTCGCACGGTCTGACTTCGCCGTGCTTCCTCCTCCCAATTGCTCACGCTTCGTTCGATACAGCGACCGACGAATGGCGTGTTTGTAGTTGTTCTTCTGTCAAAGGCGGCAAAATATACGTCTCCCCGAGCTCCGTCGCATCGACGACCGTCGTACGACGTTTGAGCTTATCGGCTTTAAACGAGTCTTGTTGCTCTTTAGACAAGTTGCGGAACCATTTCAAAAACTTATTGTACTCCCGAACGACTTCATCGACCGGTCCATATTCGCGCACTTCTCCGAACTCGAGCCAAAGGCCGAGCGTACAGAATTGGCGGACTTGTGAGACCGAGTGACTGATGAAGAAGATCGTCTTCCCACGATCTTTGAACTCGTTCATCTTGGCGAGACACTTGTCGGTGAACGTTTGGTCCCCGACCGAGAGCGCCTCATCGATGACGAGAATGTCCGGGTCGACGTTGATCGAGATGGCGAACCCGAGACGGGACTTCATCCCGCTCGAGTACGTCTTGACCGGCTGATTGATAAAGTCGCCGATATCGGCGAACTCAATGATATCCGGGGTCAAATCGATGATCTCCTGTTTCGTCATCCCGAGCATCAACCCTTTGAGCTCGATGTTCTCGAGCCCCGTCAAGTTGCCGTTCAAACCAGAAGAGATCGCAATCAACGCCGTCTTTCCGTGAAGTTCGATTTTCCCGTGCGTCGGCGGCATCACGTCAGCCAGCAAGTTCGACATCGTCGACTTCCCTGACCCGTTGATCCCGATAATCCCGACCACTTCCCCGGGTGGAACTTCAAACGTGACATTGCGGAGCGCGTAAAACTGTTTGCCCCCTGCTTTACTGAAGAAGATCTCCTTCAGCTTATCAGATTGCTTGTTATAAAGCGTATATCGTTTCGATACGTTTTCAAATTTAACCTGGTACATAAGGTCCTCCTCAAATGTAATCGATGAAGTGTCGACGGAAACGCAAATGAATCATCGACCCGACGAAGAAGAGAACGACGACGATGGCCCAGTAATAGAGACCGTAAGCCCAGTTAGTCGCCAACCAGTCGGTTCCGAGGAACATCGACCGATATCCTTCGACTAAATAATAGAGCGGATTGATTTGTAGGATATTCGCGAGCTTCGCCGGCGGCACCCAAAAAATCGGTGTCAAATACATCAACATCCGCATCATCGACTGAAGAAGGTTTTGAAGATCGCGCACGATTGTCGTGAGCGCGGACGTAATCAAGGCGAGCGAGTACAGTAGTGCGAGCGCACTGAACGCCAAGTAGATAAACCAGAGCGAATGTAGCCCCATCGGGAATCCGAATGCCCACATCAAGATAAACGAGACACCGACTAGCGCCACGTGGCGATAGAAGAGTGCGAGCAAGACGTATGCCGGAATCGTCGAGATTGGGAAGCTCATTTTGGAGACCATGCCGATTTTCGAATAGACGGACCGGGCCGTCGAGGTGATCGCCGAGGCAATGAAGAACCAGACGACAATCCCTGCGACCAACCATGGCAGAAACGGCACGCCATCAATCGGCCTGCCGCTTCGAATACCAAATCCAAATACGAACCAGTAAACTCCAATCTGCAATAACGGTGTCACGAACTCCCATAAAAATCCGAGGTACTGCATCGAGTTGTTGCTTCGCGTCTCATACGTGGCGAGACGGAAAATCAAGTACAAGCTCGACTTTAGCTCTGAAAGAATAGCTTTCGCGGATTTAAACATGTTCATTCACCTGAATCAAAGAACGAGATTCGTTTCCTTTGTATATTTGTAGAGGTTGCCGTAGTTGACGACCGCTACGTCTTCACCTTCTGGTTTCACGATGTTACGTGTGTCGAAGATCATCGGACGACGCATCGTTGACTTGAGCTCTGCGAAGTCGAGGACTTTGAACTCGTTGTGGTCAACCAATACGAGGACGAGATCCGCGTCTTTGAGTGCTTCTTCTTTTGAAACGAGCTCGAAACGGCTTGATGTTGATTTTTCAACGTGTGAGTCGTGAACAGAGATGTTCACGCCACGGTCAAGCAAGATTTCAGCGATTTCAACCGCTGGGCTCTCACGCATGTCGTCGACGTTTCCTTTGTATGTCACGCCAAAGACCGCGACTTTCGCATCTTCGATTCCAGCAGTCAACTTCTGAACGTTGTCTGCAACGTAGTGTGGCATCGAGACGTTCGTCTCACGTGACAAGTTGATGATTTTCGCGAGGTCAGGTGATTTCGCGACGATGAAGTACGGGTCGACCGCGAGACAGTGTCCACCGACACCTGGGCCTGGGCTGTGCAAGTTGACACGTGGGTGCTTGTTCGCCATCTCGATGACGTCAAGAACGTTGATGTCCAAGTCGTTACATACTTTTGCGAGTTCGTTCGCGAGTGCGATGTTGACGTCACGGAACGTGTTTTCCATGAGTTTCGACATTTCTGCCGTCTTCGCATCCGTTTTCACGATTTCACCTTCAACGAATGTACCGTAGACGCGTGCGCCTGCTTCTGCACATTCTGTCGTGATTCCACCGACGATGCGGTTGTTGTGCACGAGCTCATGAAGGATTTGTCCAGGCAATACGCGCTCTGGGCAGTGTACGAGATAGATGTCTTCACCGACAGTGAATCCAGCTTCCTCGACGAGTGGTTTGACGAAGTCGTCCATCGTACGTGGTGCGATTGTCGACTCAACGATGATGACGTTGCCTTTTTCAACGAATGGCAACACTTTGCGTGTCGCATCTAAGACGTACGTCAAGTCACATGATTTGTGCTCGTCGTCGTTGTTCGGTGTTGGGACCGCGATGATGAAGGCATCTGCTTTCTCTGGTGAGAGTGATGCACGGAACTTCCCTTTTGCCACGACGTCTGCGACCATTTCGCCGAGACCTGGCTCTTCAATGTGGATCTCTCCACGGTTCAATTTATCAACAACATGTTGTGAAATATCGACTCCGACGACGTCGACGCCATAGTTCGCAAAGACAGCCGATGTCGGTAATCCGATATATCCAAGACCTACTGTACATACTTTCATTGTGTGGTAACCTCCAAATGTTTTGACGCGCTTTTTAAATAGCGCATTGTCCATCATTTTATTTCACATTCGATAATAAAACAATACTCATTATACTCTTGAACAATTCTTCGGTGCAATTACATTTTCATGACAATATCGTCGAAAATTGTTCGTGTGTTTTGCCTGAAATGATTTGTTCCATCTCTCGATAGAGACGATCGAGCGCGAAATGTTTACGGGCATACGCCTGATAGGCTTTTGCGTCCGTCATCAGCTTCTCGTTCTCTTCTTTATAAGAAAGAATCGTGTCGACAAATTCCATCGTATCCGTGACGAGCAGTTCGTCTGGGTAAATCGTCTCCGCGCCCGTCCAGTGGCGGATGAGCGGATAAGACCCTGCGGCCATCGCTTCGGCCGGTGCGAGATGGAAACTTTCCAAGTCACTCGTCGAGAAGACGAAGCCGATCGATTGGAGCCATGTGTCGACGTCATTACCGTGTCCATCGAAATGGACGTGGTCACGAAGGTCCGACTCCTCGATGCGTTTCAGTAACGCCTCGTAGTACGAGCTCTCCTCTTCGCGCTTCCCGATCCAATAGACATCTTTTGGATGGTGTCCTTTGAAGTGGAGCTGGTACCGTTTGTCCGTCTTCAGCAGCTCTTCGAGGACGTCGAGCGCGAGGTCCGGACGCTTCAGTTTCGGGTTCATGCCGATCATACCGAGACGGAACGTCAAATCGTCTGCCTGTTTCGGTTTGTCGAGCTTGTCTGCGTCGACGGCGTTGTAGATGACCGTCATCTGGTGACGCGAGATTCCGAACAGACGATGCATCTCTTCTAACATATACGGTGAGACGAGGATGATACGGTCGATGTTGTCGAGCGCATATTCCCGTGGAAATGGTGTTTCTTTCTCCTGACGATGAATTCGGACGATGAGGCGCTGATGCGGCAACTTATGTTGCGAGTACCAGACGGCGTTGCCGAGGCCCCATTCACAGAAAATGACGTCTGCTTGTGCGAGACATGCCTTGCTGTGATTCACATCATGAATCTTGTGTCCGTCCCACTGGTCGACGAGGACCCGGTAGCTCGGGTCGGCCTCAAAACGTTCCATGAACATGCGGATGAACTTCAAGTCATGACCGGCGAAGAGGATCGTCGTCTTCTGCATCTCCCAAATCGCGTCACGGAGACGTTCGAACGTGCTGGCGAACGTATAATTCTTCGCCATGTTGTAGAGCCGTTCCGCCGCATCCTTATAGATGGCTGGATGCGTGAAGGCGAGTTCAACCTTTTCGATAAATTCGTCTTCCGAATTGACGAAGAGCGGGTAGCTCGACCCGAGCAACATCTCGTGCATCTTGTTGCGGTTGAGAAGGACCGGCTTCCCGAGCGCCCCATATTCGAGGAGCTTCGTCGACAACTCGAGGCTGTCGTCAAGGTCCGGGTGGCGCCACGAGATGCCGATGTCGCTCTCTTCAATGAGCGTCTCGACGTCCGCACGCGGAATGCCTTTCAACCAGTGGACCCCTTCGTCCGTTTGGAGACGATGTGTCACTTCTTTACGGAAGTTCGGGTTGTTCGGGTCTTGGTTGAACTTGTCCCCCGCCACCTTCAACTCGACGTCCGGCATCCGGACCCGTACCTTCTCGAGCGCGTCAAGAATTTCAGCCGAGTACCAGAGCGGCGCGAACTTTCCAGTATAGACGAGACGTTTCGCCTGACGCTTGAACGTCGGCGTCGCCTCGCGCATGTTCGGGATCATCGGGTTCAAGATGAGGAACGGCTTCGGCGTCTGTAAAAACGTCTCGAAGTACGCCTTCATCTCCGCCGTCTGACAGAGCATGCGCGCCGAGCGGTCCGCAATCTTCTTCAAACGTGCCAACTCTTCCTGTGACGCGGCCGATGAATCATGCGTGAAATCCGTGAGATAAGTCCACGTCTTTTTCATCGTATGTTCATAGTCGGAGAGCGCATAAGCGAGCTGGAACCCACGGATGAACGTCATGTCATACTGTTTCGTCTCGACGAGCTCGTGGATGAGTTGGGCCGCCTCTTCCGGCTGGAGCACCTTCTTCTCATAGTACGGCTCGTCTTTCTTCGTCGAGTCTTCCGTGAAGACGTCGATGAAATTGACGCGGTCGAGCTGTTTGATCGACGCCGTCACTTCCGGTTTCACAATCGAGCGCTTCAAGAGCACGTCGACCTCGATGTTCGGGTCCTGGTTCAACATATGCACGACCGACGTGAGCCAGATGGCCGATCCGTCGATCAAGTTCAAATTGACGTCCCCGTATACGAGGATCCGTAGCGGTTGCTTCGTCATAACGTTACCTCCTGACGGTCCGCTTCATCCATGGCGGCACCGGCTTTCACATATTGATACGGGTCGACACTGAAGATGCGTTTGCCGGAACGAGCGAGTTCGTTCAAACTCTCGTCCGCTTCAAAGATGTGGAGCGCCTCCTCGACCGTATAGAAGCGGAGTGCCGACGGCTGCACGATCGAGCGGGACGGTGTCGCGTCAAACACATAACGATACGACTCGTCATGGTCCTGTTTGACGAGCTTGCCGTCATACGCATAGTAATCCTCTTTCGTGAGGACATCCGCTTCCGCATAGCGTGCCGCGAGCAGATAATCGCTCAAGTAGTTCGGACCGTAATAATCGTCCGACTTCAAATGGGCGACCCAATCGTACGACTCGACCATCTCTGTGAACGAGGTATAGTGCGTCAAGTAGCTGCGCATATACGTCGAGATCGATGGCGTGTTGTACGTGTTGTACACGTCGATGTGATCCTCGAACTTATCGAGGAACATCATGAGGTGTTTATGCTCATAGTTCTGTGCCTCGAACTGGGCGACGACGCGTTCTGCCTCTTCGCGCGACTTGATGAAGGCGACGACGGCAATCTTCTCGTGGTCGACGCGGTACGGGATACCGACGTCTTGGACGATCTTCGCCAGACGTTGCGTGTACGTGTGATACGTCAACACGTGGCGCATCCCACGCATCGCGATGTCCTCATAGAACGAGTCATCCGTCATCAAGCGGCGGAACGTCTCATCTAAGTCTGACTCCCCATCGTCGAGGAAGACGTAATCGCCAAGCATGGCGTCGACCCCGACCGAACGGGTGCTGACGACCGGTGTCGCGCAGGCGAGTCCTTCGAAGACACGACGTGAGAACATCGTTGGTGAATCGTTGACCGAGTTGACGTTCAACATGACTTTATACCCTTTATACGCCTTGGCAATCTGGTTGTACTTCAAACTGCCGCGAATGGCGTGACGGAACTGTTCCGGGAATTGGAGCTGGTCGCTCTCCCCGCGTTGGTTGATCGCATAGTTGCGGTCGTAAATGGCAAGACCGTACTTATCCGCCGCCGCGAACAAGCGGTCCATGTCGGCTTTACGCGATTCGTGACGGTTCGCATAATACGAACCGGCGAAACACGCGTACGGCTCACGCGTCCCCGGTAAGCGGATCGGGTTATGCTCTTTCGGCTGGGCCGCGAACGGTAACGCATCGACCCGGTCATGACCACAATCTTCTTTATAATTCGGGACGCGGTTCATGTCGGTCGTATACACATAGTCGAATCGCTTCGCCGTCTCGATGAAACGGTCGTAGTGAATCGGGTCTTCTTTGTTCCAAAAGACGGTCGGGATGTTGTGATAACGGCACCAAGCGAGAAGCGCGTCGAGCTCTTCCCATGTGTTCGTGCCATATTTGACGATTTTCTTCTCCCATGCACCGGCGTTCCCTTTCCACGCCGATTCGACGACGAGGACGTCCGGTTGCTCATCGAGCAGCACCGTTTTCCAGTTGTCCGGTGTGAACGTGATGAGCTGACATTCTGGTTTGTAGGATGCCATCGTGAACTCATCGAAGATGGCCGCGACCTTCAGTTCGTGTAGTTCACGTGGGATTGGTGCGAAGAAGCGCGCCTCGCGCACGTCCATCCACGTCGGGTTTTCTGTACCGTCGCTGACGAGTTCTTCCGCGACACGGATGCGGTCAACCCGAGCCTCTCCGACACCGTCGACACGTAGGGCGAAACGAAGGAAGCGGATGCCTCGGTCAAAATAGAAGACTTTCTCGCTTCCGATTTGAACCTGTTGCATGATCTGACGCTCCGTCGCCGAGTAGGCGATGATGTAGAGGACGACGTTCGCCCCTTCATCGGCCACACCGTCGAGCGTGACACGGTAACGACTGTTCGCCTTCACTTCATACGGGAACTCTGTCGGGAGCAGTTTGAAGCTGTTGTTCATCTCGGCATACGAGATGTAGCGACGCTGATCGTCCTCGCCTTTCAATTGGACGACGAGTTGGTCATCTCGACTCTTCAATTTGATGAGGTCGGGTGCTGGGATCGTCCACATGTCCGGTTTGAGGGACAAGACGTCTTCACGGCGGACACTCTTCTCGCGAATCATTCCGATATTCAAGTTCTCAAGCTGCCCTGACCCGTTCACTCGGATGAAATAGCGGATGGAACGGTGTGACGGTGCGATGCGGACGATACCGCTCAGTCCAAGTGGCACCTCGATCAGACGGTCCTGTCCTGACACCGTATACGTCGCGATGAAAAGCGACGCGTCCGCTGTCCCCGTACGGTCTCCTTTTAAATAGAACCGATACAAGTCATCATCCATATCACCCGTCTCGAAGTCGATGCCACGTGCCGTATCGACGTGTGGGAGCGCAACCTCGTCGACGCCATAGTGCGTATATTGATTCCCTTCGGCGCGCACGACGAGCGTATCCCCATCGAAGTGAGCAATCTCACTCTGTGGCTTGAGCGAGCGGAGTGACGCCGACGTAAGCGGATAACGGAAATCAAAAGCATCAAGTGATACGTTCGCAGCCGTCCCTTCGACTGTCCAAAGCGACAGCTTGCCGAGCATGAGCTCGACGAGGCTGAACGCTCCTGCCCCGTTGACTTCAAGATGAGCCCGGACGATTTGTTCACCCATGCCGAGCGTCACATCGACCTGATCGCCGTCCTGCACCGTCACGTAACGAGTACGTCCGCCTTTACGCACGACTTCTAACGTCAACGTTGGCATCAAGCCTTCACGCGATTTGACGCGCATCATGGCCGTGAACGTCTTTTGCCCTGCTTCGACCAAATCGTTCACGGAGATGATGTCTGAACTTGCGTTCGGTCGGAACGTCAAGATGACCGGCTCGTCCCCAGAGAAGACAAGGTCCGTCCCTTCAACGTGTACGTAAGGTGAGCGTGTATACCAATTCGGTACGACTTCACGTAGTTGATGCGATTTGTTCGGGCGTTTGTTCAACACTTTACGACCGAGTCGCTTCGACCGTTGTACCCCAAGGTAAGCGGCGCGACGTGCTTTTTTCTGCCAATCCATCCTCATATCCTCCAAATCATCGAGTCTTTCGAACTCGATTCTTTATTTGCGAATGCGTCGTGCAACCGCCTGTGCCTTCAAAATCGCTTTTCCGGCTTTCGATTGCACAAGACGACGATACTTCTGATTCAACACATCATATTTACGTTTCAAGTCACTGAGCGCTTGCTCTTTCTTCTCGAACGTCTTCACGGTCCATTCAAACGTGTACAGAAGATCTCCATACTTTTGAACGAGTCGTCGATGCTTTTGACGTAATAGACGTTCATCGTGTTTCAAATGACGAATCTCTTCTTCCTGCAGTTTGATTCGCTGTTTCAACAATCCGATTTCTTTTTCAAATTCGTTGCTCATGGTCTCACCTCACAAGTATGCGTCAAAATAGAGACGCTTCAATTCTTCTGTTTGTCCTGATTCATATAAGTCGACGAATTGTTTTACAATCGGCGTCTCTAATTCCATCGGACGATACTGTTCGATGATTTCATAAAGCATACCGGCATTGTCGACAAACTCTTCCGGTTTGCTGCGGCGTAAGAAGACGAGGTACCACATCGAGAAGAACCGTTCGAATCGAGTCGAGCGGTATTGGTCGAGTACGCCTTCGCGCGCGAACGCTTTCGCCCGTGCCGTCTCCCGGATGACACACTTCATAAAGTACTTCTTCGTGATCGTATTGACCGTCGAACCGGCGACGGCCGCGTAATAGTCATGGATCGTCAAGTCGAGCAGGGCGACGCGTCCTGCGTTGAGGAACATCTCTTGGAAGAAGAGTGAGTCTTGCCCGACCGCACCGATGACTTGTTTCAAATCATGCTTCTGGATGAAGTCTTTTTTGATGACCATCGTCTGGATACTCTGCACCTTGAAGTTGTGCTCGAGCAAGTACGCTCTCGGGTCTTCGATGACGCGAACGCCATCTTTTTCAAGACCGTCTAACTCAATCATCGCCTCACGGTTCGCAAGCTTCAACATACTTCCGACTGCGAGGTCGAGCGAGTCGTCCTCTTGCATGACACGGAACAGTGCCGCATAGCCGTCGTTGACCGCTTCATTGTCCGGGTCAAGGAAAGCGATATATGGCGTCGTCGCGAGCTCCACCCCTTTGTTCCGTGGACGTGAGGCGCTCCCGCTACCGCCGTCGTTGAACGAGTACGTGTAGACGTTCGGATACTTCCGGACGAGACGTTCGATATAGCCGATCGTCTCTTGGTCCGTTGAACCGTCGTCGACGAGCCAGATTTCCATGTCTTCAAACATCGAGCTACGGCGAAGACTCGAGAAGCACTTGTTGTATAGATAGCGACCGTTGTTATAAATCGGGACGATCATCGAAAGCTGATAGTCACCTGGTTCGTTCGGGACGAGCACGTCGTCTGGGGCGAGGAGTTCGAAATGATCGATAGCATAGCCTTGACCTTCGACGCGTTGGTCGTTCCGAAGCGTCTCAAGCGACACGTGACTAGCCGCGAACATCGTCAAGGCCACATCAGCATAATCTTCTACGAACTCATGGATGGTGTCCTGCCCTTTCGTCACGAACGAGACGTCCGTGTATTTGAAGGCGTTGACTAAGTCTTCCACATAGTAGTCGAGATAGTGATGACTGTCGTCAAACACGGTCACAAAGTCGGCTGTACGTAGGTCGACTTCTTGTAGCTCCGCTTCGGCGACGAAGCGCTTGTGCGGATACGACTGACGCTCGAACTGTTCGCGCGTCGCCGTCACATCACCGCGACCAATGACGAGGACGTCGCGACGGATTTCATGGTGGATGCCGAGAGTGAACAACATCTCACTGAAGCGGTCGTACATCGTATGATTCGAGAAGATGGTCCGGACACCAGACAGTTGATGCTCGAGACGCTCTTCGTCCGTCTTAAACATCTCTAAAATCCCTTGTGCGTCCAAGGCGCTTGTCGCGATGAACACGTTCGGGAAGTCGTTGTTGACGGCCACGTTGTAATTCGTCAAGACGAGTTGTCCGCGGGCCTGTGCCTCATAGATGGCTTGCGCGCTCATCGTCGGACTGTGCTTCACTTCATTGACGTGAAGCACCCAATTCGATGTCTCTCTCAGCTTCTCCATATCCTCAGGGTCCCCATGGACGAGGACATCTTGAAGCGACTTTGGTGCGAGTGACGCTTTCGACTCATTCGCCTCACGCATCACATAGAGTTCTTTGTTCGCATCGCGAACGCCTTGCGCGAGCGTCTCCAAATCTTTTGCGAACCGCTGGACGGGAAAACGGTTCGTCACGACGACACGGTCTGTCTTGCCACGCGTCATTCCAATCGGGTTCACATGAAGCGGGTCGACTCCCGGGCGGATGACGAAGACCCGTTCATGCCCGGCTTCTTCCATATATTCCGTTACACGCTCCTCGTTTGCCGTGAAGATGTAATCACATTGTGCGGCAAGTGAAGAGAAGCGGTCGAAATGATTCGTATCGAGTGTCGTTTCGAAGACGACACGGATCTCCTTTTGTTTCGCCTTGCGAATCAAGTTTCCGAGCCAGTGACGAGAGTGCGAGCGTGGCGTCCCCATGTGATGGAAGGCCGTCGTCTCATCTTCTGTGAGCGCTGCCGAGATGAGCAGGAAATCGATGTCTTCTGCTTCAAGCAACTCTAAAAAGCCTGTCACGTTCTCAAAGTAATGGGTGTGACAAAGACGTTCGAGCTCTTTGGCCCGCTTGACCGGTCCGACGAACGCGACATGCACATTCGCCTTCTCATAAAAACTGCTCCCGTTCGACTGGATGCGTGTCACATCAAGTTCTGGGAGGCGTTTCCGAGCTGCTTCGAGCTCTGCCTGTAATGCGGTTTGTTGTTCCTCGAACAGTTTGTCATCTAGACGCGGGCGTTGCGCCTGTCTCGACAAAGAAGGAAGTTCATCTAAGGTAATCAAGTCATCCCCGACCAATGCCTCTTTTCGGTTGACTCGTTCTTTTTCTTCTTTTAACCACGCGATATGCTTTTGCACGTCGCGTAGCGTCGCTTTTACATCCATACGTCCGCTCCACCTTTTTTAAGTAATCAGTATTTCTTCATCTTATCGTATCTTAACAGAGTTACATGTCGGTCGCAATTTGATGACAAATGCACACGCCCGAGTTTCCTACAAAAAAGACGGACCCATAAATGGATCCGTCTCGAGGAATACCTCACTCATAATGATGACATGTCAAAACGTCTAATCAAGTTGATTCCAAATCTCAAAGAAATCTTCTAGTCTTGCTGAGAATTCTTCATCTGACAGTACTGCCTCATGCAATTCAGTAGAGACAGATAGATATTCGCCCCTACCCGTATCATAAAGAACCTCTTCATCCGCTTCGGACAAGAATAGATTTGAACTACCCCCACCTACGCTTCGCTTAGAGGTGGGGATTCCTGAGTTATCCTCTCTAACGAGAGAAACCTGATCAGGCTAGCCCCGTCGTCCCGACGGTTGAAGAAGCTAAGATGCGTTCAGCTTCTAATTTCAAGTTCAGTCCTGCGTTCACATCACGGTCGTGGTGGACCCCACAAGCCGGGCATGTCCATTCACGCAGACCAAGATGTTTCACGTCTTGGTGTCGATGGCCGCAACTCGAACACAATTGGCTCGAGGCGAAGGTCTTCCCGACCTTCACGACGGTCTTGCCGTACCAGCCGGCCTTATACTCGAGCATGCGAAAGAACGCCGACCAGCTCACTTCGGCGATCGACTTGCTCAACTTGCGGTCCTTCTGCATGTCCTTCACCTGCAGGGTCTCGATGCCAATGACGTCGTGGTTTTTGACGATTTCGGTCGACACCTTATGTAGGAAGTCGGTGCGCTTGTTGGCGATCTTCTCGTGGATGCGGGCGACCTTCCGCTTCTGCTTCTGGTAGTTCTTCGCCTCGGAGAGTCTCACCCTCTTGTTCAGGGCGATGCGCTGACGACGGGACAACTTACGTTGCTCCCGTGCCAGTTTCTTCTCGAGCGTACGGAAGTAACGGTCGTTCTTGTACAATGTGCCGTCCGATAGAACGGCGAAGTTCTTCAGCCCGACGTCGACGCCGACCGATGAACCGGTCTTCGGCAGCTCACCGATCTCCTGCTCTACGAGAAGGGAGACGAAATATTTACCCGAAGCCGTGCATCGGATCGTGGCGCTCAGGATGCGACCCTCGACCTGTCTCGAGTTGGCGAAACGCAGCCACTTCAGCTTCGGGAGTTTGAGTCGATTCCCGACGATCGAGACCTCGGGGAGCTGGGACTTGCCCTGGATGTTCGCCGTATAGGATTGGACGGGGTTTCGCTTCGACTTGAAACGGGGATGATTCCCCTTTTTCTTGAAGAACTTCTTATACGCGTCGGCCAGGTGTTTGACACTGTTCTGGACGGCCGTGCTGTCCACTTCCGTCAACCAACCGAATTCCTGCTTGAGCATGGGAAGTTCTTTCGAGCAGGCATCATACGACAGTCCCTTGCCGGTCGCTTCATGGGCCGCGTCCCATTTCGACAGGAAATGGTTGAACACGAACCGGGAACATCCGATCGTCTTGGCAATCAGGAGTTCCTGTTCCTTCGTCGGATAGATCCGGAATTTATAGCCCTTGTGCTTCACCATGTGACGGTCACCACCTTTGAAGATATTTTACCCGAAGAAAAGGCTGGCGATTCATCTCCCACTTTCACGTAAGCCCTGTCCTTAACGTTTAGAAGTGGGAGTATTCTCGCTTAATTTTGATAAAATGAAATCTTTGATATTCCGTGTCACTAATATCGCATCTTGCTCATAAGCTGCACTCAGAATCCTCGCATCCGACACTTGCATGTGTTGCGGTGTGAGTTGACATTCTTCATGAATGCGCGACCCATATTTAGCTTTTAGAATGGCGCTTAACTCCCTCAACTTATTCTCAATTTCACGCGTACTTTTCTCATAGACGATTTGACAATCGTTCACAGCATCGAGAATACGTTGGCGTTCATTCGGTTTCGGCGGGATTTCTGCCAATAGTTGTACATCTAGTTCAACTTTCACCTCTTCAGGAATCATCAAAATCGCATTAGAATCCTCTTTGATTTTTTTCCAAAAGTGTTGACACTGCTTCTGATGTTTTTGTGCCTCAACGTCATTAGAACGCGCACTCAAATCTCGAATCACATTCGTATCAATCACGTATTTAACAATCATCATTTCACTCTTTCACTTCATCGACGTCCTGTAATAATACAGAAGCGAGTCGTTCGGACGATCGTCGTTGTTCTTGAAGTTCAAGCAAAAGTTCTTCTAAGTCAGGATGACTCACAAATTGTGAGGAAGGGATTCGCCATTTCCCTTTCCCGTTCAATGTACGATGCGCTTCAATTTCATTTGCCATACACTTCCGCCTTACCATTTGAGGAGAGATGGAGAGTAATTTTCCGACCTCAGTTACAGTAAGATATTTCGGCAACAGATGAATGAGGTTTTCTGAAACGGTGTATTGACTCACGATTGCTTCTTCTCGTTCTGACAATTTGATATCAAGGCTTTGCTCATATTCTTTAAGCGCATTGATTGCACGGCGAACAGCACTTTGACGCTTTAGGTCATTATTCAATTCAGTGGCGACTTCTATTTTTTCAAGTTGAGCATCCCGTTCAAGCACCTTCATGATGTCATCTTTATGATTTTTGTAATCTTTCAGCATACATCTCATCCTCACTTTCGAAACAAACGAAACAAACGAAACTTAATTATATTATACCCGCTCTTCTACTTATTGAACAACTTGATATAAAAGTAATTTGATTGAAGCACCTCAATAAAATAGACACCCGTTCCAAGTAGCTTGAAACGAGTGTCCATCGATAGTCACAGGGCAATTTCTCTTTAGAAATTCGTCCCTAAAACCATTATTCACTTACTCTGCAGCATTGACGTCGACGATCCGTCCTTCAACAGCCGGTGTGACTTCTTCACCGAGGCTGATCAAGTGATCGCGGAAGTTTTCCCAGTCGATGAGACCGAGGTCATTGACGCGGCCTTCATCAAATGCTTTCTTGAACTCAGCGTAGTTGTCTCCACCTTGCGCTGTGAAGAAGTTCGTTGCGACTTTATAGCTCGTCGCATCATCTACTGCTACGAATTCTGAGCCGTTGTTGTATTCCAAGCTAACGATGCGCTCGCCAGCCGGTTTCGAGCTGTCGAACAACACTTTGAATCCAGATACGTGGAGGAAGCCACCACTTTCGAGCGGGTAAACGCCAACGCTACGCTCAAAGGCCGCTTTCAATTCGCTACCTTTCAAGTCCATGATCGCGAGCGTGTTTCCGAACGGTAATGTCGTCAACACTTCACCTGTCGTGATTGGACCTTGGTCGATTTTCGCACGGATTCCACCACCGTTTTGAACGGCACCGATGACAGCTGAATCATACTCTTTCGCTTTCGTGAGCATACCGTCTGTGATCAAGTTTCCGAGCGCTGTTTCGTTTTTACGAACACTCACACCGGTTTCATTGCCTTCGTCATCTACACGTGGGTTGAGAAGTGGTGCCGTGAGTGAGACGCCGATTGGGTCGTTGCTGATGCCATCAACCACTTCTTTGAACGGTGCGAGAAGTGAGACCGCGTATGGGTCCGGCTGAAGTGGCTTCACATCAATCAAGCTACCTGCATGTTTGACGATTTTCCCGTCTTTGTCGAACTCGACATCGAGTGTCCCGAGGAACTCGCTGTATTGATATGCTTGAACGATCAATGTCGGCTCAGTTTTGCCTTCAGTGACCATGACCGGCTGGTTCAAGCGTGAATGTGTGTGACCACCGACGATGATATCGATGCCATCTACGTTCTCAGCAAGCAACTGATCGTTGTCGAATGCTGGGTTGTCGTTATATCCAAGGTGTGAGACCGCAACGATTTGGTCGACACCCATCTCTTCGAACGCATCGACTGCTTTTTGTGCTTCTGTGATGTAGTTTTGGAATTCGATTGGCCCTGGGCTAGCGATTGTAGCCGTCTCTTCTGTTGTCAAACCGAAGAATCCGACCTTCTTGCCGTCGACCACTTTGATGACTCCTTCATACAAACGACCGTTATACGCCTTATCCGTCGTTTCGTTGCGGTACAAGTTCTTCATGTATTGGTCTTTTGAATAGTCCACGTTCGAGCTGACGAACGGGAAGTTCGCATAGCGGACGAAGTCAGAAAGTTCTTTATGTCCTTGTTCCGTACCAAGGTCGAATTCGTGGTTACCTGGCACCATCAAGTCGTATTTCATGTAGTTCATGAGTTTGAGGTCGGCTTGACCTTTGAACTCGTTGAAGTAGAGCGATCCTGAGAAGACGTCCCCTGCGTCGATCAAGAGGCTATCTGGCTTCTCGGCACGAACTTGCTTGATGGCTGTCGCACGGTTCGGTGCGTACTTGAGCGCTGCGTGCGTGTCGTTCGTGTGCATGATCGAGAGCTTGTATCCTTCTACTTTATATGGAACTTCGAGTGTGATCGTTTTTCCGCGGTTCGTGTATGTAGCCGTCGCGACGAATTCGCCGACTTCATCTGTGTTGATCCCGCTCCAACGAACTGGTTTTTCGTAAGTGCCGCTCGCGAAACGCACATCTTGCTTCACGATTCCGACTGCTGGCTTCCCTTGTTTGAACACGAGTGGCTCAGACGGCGGAAGGATTTCAAGTGGATGATCGAGGACGCGTACACGTTTCTCGATGTACATGCCTTTTCCTTTTACGATCCCACGTGCTGTTTGGAACGTGCCGAGCTTCTCGAGGTCAACGCTTGATTTGTACCAGTAGATTGGCGCCCCTTTATATGTAGCGTCGAGTGCTGCATCCAAATCTCCTTTGTATACATACCCTGACTTCGCCTTGACGACCGATGCTTTCGGTGCAGCTTCTGTGACAGCAGCTGGCGTGAGTGATGCCGTCGATACAGCGGCTACGGCAAGCGCTGTATACAGTTTACGTGATGATTTCTTTGCCATGTCCAGTTCCCCTTTCGGATTTGCGAACAAGACACATAGAGGAAAGCGCTTACATCGTTCGACTTATATGTAATCTCATTGCCCCAAAGTCGTCCGTTTTTCCCCCATATGTACAATTCGCTCTAGTTCTAACGTACCGGAAACGCGTCCAATAAACAATCACAAATTGAAGATTTTTAACCTTTTTACAATTTCCACAAAAAACGATTCCCTCTTTATGACAAATAGGCGAGAGATGGCAAAACCATTTGGGATATAATGGTTTCTAGAAAGAAGGAGGTACATTTATGTATAAAAAATTGTTAGGTTTTAGTCTATTATTCGTCGTCCTGTTCGGGATGCAGTCCGTCGAGGCGGCATCACCGTCGTATAAGACAGTCCAATCCACCCCACTGAAGGCGTCTACGCAAAAAGGGGCCAAGACCTTGATGACCGTGAAGACGAACACGAAAGTCGCGCTCCTCAGCAAGACGAACTCTTGGGCCCACGTCCAAATCGGTAAAACGAAGGGGTATCTCTCCATGCGGTCCGTCATGCCGCTCGAGACACCGATTGCTTCCTATGATATGAACGAAGTCATGAGCTATAAGGGCACGGACATCGTTAGTATCTCCGGGACCAGCTACAAGATCGACCCAGCACTCAAGCCATTCTTCCAAAAGAACGGCACGGCACTTAAAAGCATGCTAGTCGTACCGAAAACAAAGGACCGTACGTTGATCGGTTGGAAACAGCTCAGTTTCTTCCCGCTCGGTCAACCTGCCAGCTCGCTCGTCATCGACAAAGCGGCAGCGAGTCGGATCGACAGCTTATACATCCCTTGGAATCCGATGTCACCGAACTTCACCTTGACGACGGCAGGACCGCTCCGTCAAGTCGTCGCGAACGCACATGCGCATGACCCTGCAATCGATGGTGAGGTACAAAAACTCACCTTGAACGGTCAGATCGAGCAACTCCATACGGCAGGGGAAGTCCAGATCGCCGGAAAAGGAACAATCGAACGGTGGGACATCTCAAAAGATACGGAATATTCATATGAGATTCCTGTTCGGTATACAGGAGAGGTCGGCTTCTTGAACATCCGCAACACAGATGTCGTCGTACGCGGGACGAGCACGCTCAAAGTCCGTACCGTCGCGGCACCGACGAAGACGCATGTCCTCGGAGGAAAGAACGGCGTCATCGGTTCGATCAAGCCATCGAAGACGATTCGCGGGAAGAAAATGGGGAAAGCCGAACTCGCCATCGACAAGATGTTCTCGAACGTGAACGAAGCATCGGTCACGGCTACTCTCGACACGTTGAACATTCCCTACACGACAGCGCGTGTCGGCGACTATGTGACGGCACTTCGCCAAAATGAGGCGGCTGGACCGAGCAAACGCCTCGTCAACTCGGCGACCGACCTGAAAGACATCGTCCGTCTCGTCGATGCGGTCATGACGACGAAACAGACGACACCGGCCTACGTGCATACGTCAGATTCTCAACTGAAAATCCAGACGTTCCATGACCATGTCGACAACGCTTCTTATTACAATCAATATACACGTGCTGTCACCGCAATGGTCGCGGATGGCACATTGCAGTCAATCCGTTTCAAACGTCCACTCATCGAGAAGAAAGAATGGTATATCAGCCAGGAGAAAGATCAGACGTTTGTGTACGATTTCCCTGTCGGATCGATTCGACTCGTCACCATCGACGGCAATACGACTCGTAGCCTCGTCATGGAAACGAAAGCAGTCGAGCGTCCGAACTACCCGGAATCTCGAATCGAACTCGTCTCCATCAATGACAAACCGCTCTCTGCCTATCAGAAAGAGCCGCCTGCCTTTGAGGCGAAAGTGATCGAATCCGGATATCGGACGTATGTCGCCATCCGTTCGAGTGACAAGGAATGGTTACGAAACACTCACTTCTTCTCCGTCGATGTGAACGCAAACTATCGAGATGGGGGTCCGGTCTCAACGGACAAGATCAACCTCGGAGGATGGAAATCGTCCGAAACCATCATCTTTGAGATGCACGGAGCGAAACGATTGAACAACCTCACGATCCGATCATTCGGCTACAAAGACGCCGTCTACAAGTGAAGCCTACAAAAAATGACATCCTCGGCTGAGGATGTCATTGTCCGTTCGGCTGACTGATGATCGTCAACCAGACGTTTGAGTATACGCCCGCTATAATCGCGTAATCGTTCGGGTCCGCCAAATTGAGCAGGCGCCCGTCTTTATAGAAATATAAGTTCGTAATGACGCCACCACCTGATGAACCGATGGTGATTCCACGGGCCGTGAGCGTCTCGTCCGGGTCCGTGATGATCGAGACGACCGAGTCGAAGCGGTCCCGCTTGACCGTCAAATAACCGCGGTTTTGATCGATATACACTTCTTTAAATCCACGTGGGTAATGGGAAGCATTCCCATGAATGTACGGTCCTCTTTTCGGGTCGAGGCGAAGCGCCATCCCGCTGAACGTCAACTGTTCGCCGGTCGTGGACGGAAGAATGAAGTCATTCGCTTCCGCATCGTCCGCCGCGCGCGTCCAAAACACCCCCGCCACCAGCAACATCGCGACAAGCGTTACCTGAAGCCCACTCATCATTCTCTTTTTCATCCGTCTTTCCTTGCGACTCATTAGGTCCTCCTTCATGCGTTTTGCCTAGAACTAGTTCAAAAGAATGCATGACTTTATCCCTATCATCATCCAAACATTTTCGCATATGTAAATGATATACATGATTCTTATACAATTATTGTAATATTGTTGGCAAAAATCATCAAGGAAAAACTCAAATTCGTCTGATTTTTTTATAATCGAGTCAATACGGAATTCGGATGACGTGCTTCGTCCCGCTCTCAAGCCAATATGAGACGATGTACCTATCCCCTGTTTCTTCCACTTGCGTCTTCACGATGCGAGAATGCGTCCGGTCGAGTCGGATGAGGGTCAAGAAGCGGACGTCCGTGCCACATTCGATGGATACGACCTGTGGACGACTCACCCATTCGAAATCACGAGCCGACACGTGACTTTCTTCGATCGTCATATACGATTCTTCCCCTGTCATGAGTTGGACGATCTGCATGGCGCGATTCGACGCATCCATGAACCGGACGTTTTGGGACTCCGGCGACCCTTCGACGAGGTCGAGCCCCGGCGCCACATGGAAGCGCTGAACGAACAAATCCGGTTCTGGTGACGTGATGCGGTCGAAGACGACGAGCGTCCGCGCTTGATCGTAGACGACCTTCCGAGTGTGGAGGGCCTCTTTTCCGATGAGACGGCTCACCCCTGTCGCCATCACCTGCTTTCCAGTCGGTTCAACAGATACAATCCCACTTTCTCCGACCCGCTCGACCGACAAATCGAGCTCGTCCCCGAGGCGATGCACCGTGTTGTGTGACGTGACGCGCATCGCCTCCAAGCGTTCCTCGCAGTCCGCATACCCATATCGCCCCGTCTCGACGATGAAATCACGCCCGAGCCCATACAGTTCGAGGCTCAGGTCGTCCGCATGCTTGTGGGCCGCACCGTGATAGCCCGCCGTCATCAAAATATAGGTCGCATCACTGAAGGGACGCTTTACATGGGTCCAATATTCACGCATGACGGCATAGTTCGAGCCGAGGTTCACCATCCGTTCAGACGGACAAACCCCTTCCCCTCCCCCGCTCAACGCGTAAGCGAGTGACGGATGTGACTCGACGTCCGGAATCAGATGCCGTCCCCGAATCTGTCCGCCCGTGTCGCCGACCATCGGGAGGGTCCGATTCGGCTTGATCAGATGGACGAGGCGGTCCGGCATCGCGTCGATGACGTCAAACCGGTCGGATAACGGGAAGCCGTTCACGTTCGCCCAGTCGACGAAGCGGCTCAACATATGATAGACGTACACGTGATAGCCCGGCGAATGTTCGAGATGGGTCCCGTCTGTGGCGAGACTCGAATCGAGCTGGGCATCGAGACGCGCGCGGGCGACCCGTTCCCATTCCGGGCTCCGGTCGAACTCTGGGAAACAGGAGGCGATGGCGAAGAGCGCCATGTTCTGGAACAGCCCGTGATTATGGCGCGGCCGATAAAACGTCGGCGTCGCCAACAAGACGGCAT
This sequence comes from Exiguobacterium sp. s83, assembly GCF_018617095.1. Lineage (GTDB taxonomy): Bacteria > Bacillota > Bacilli > Exiguobacteriales > Exiguobacteriaceae > Exiguobacterium > Exiguobacterium profundum. Next base: position 1,598,976 of record NZ_JACSJP010000001.1, read on the forward strand.
GATCGTACAGCATCTTCAACAGCTTCTCGGTCATGGATGGGTCACGTTCGATCGGTGCACAGCGGTACGCCTCAAAGAATCCGAGCAGATGGAACACACGGATCGCCGTGCCGTGCTCATGGTACGCCTCACGTTTCCGACTGACCGTGAATGCAGGATGACGTGTATGCCAACTATCGACGATACGGGCGGCGTGTTCCACATAAGCCGTCTCTCCCGTCACCTCGAAGGCACGGGTCAGCTGATGGACGGTCGTCAAATAATGGAGCTGGAGGTAAAAGGAGTTGTTGTCCACCCGCGGCACCATCTGATCCCAATCGAACGTGGCGACGTCCGCGACACGTAACGCGTCGGGTGCTGCCGGAATGTACCAGTCGCCTTGTAAGACACCGTCCGCAAAGCGAACGGCCTGGTCGTCCGTCAATCGCTCATATCGATACGGGGCGATCGGCCGCTTGTCCTGGATGTACTGATGCACGAGCAGGCGGTCCATCCGGTCGGACAGCCTCGCTTTCGTGAGCGGGCGCGTCATGACGAGCATCGTATCGGACGCTGAGACGAGCGTCTGTCTGCCGTCAAGACGAACGACGTAATAACGACCGTACGGGCGTATGAGCCGACCCGTCCCGGTCTTCTCGAGTCGCGCCTCCGGTACGACCCGTCTTCCTTTCCACTGATAACACATCGTCCCCGCCGAGATGACGACGTCCCACCCGTGGCTCCCCCGTGCCGCGAGCGAGCCACCAAATTGGGCGACGAGTCTTGCGATTGAATGTTCCATTCGTTCCCTCACTTGTCATTTGTTATACTTGAAAATTCTACCTTAGCAAATGGTGGGATTCAAGAGTTACCCAGTCGTTCACACAAAAAAGCCCAGCTTTCGCTGGGCCCTGCTCATTTTGGTACGTTGATCGTATTCGTCGTGCCGTTCGAGAGCGTATACGTGACGACGTATTGCTCCGGTTGCTCGGCTAACGAGGCGTCGACGATCGACGTGCTCGTCCGGTCAATCCGGATGAGCGTGAGGTAACGGACGTCATCCCCATACTCGATCGAGACGACTTGTTCACGCGGCTTCCATTCGAAGTTGCGGACAGACAAGTGACTCGGCTGAATCGACATGTACGACTCTTCGTCCGTCTCGAGCTGCATCAACTGGATCGTCCGGCGCTTGTCATCCCGGAACGTCACGTTCTGCGCGTCCGTCGAACCGGCGTATGGCTTCAAGCCGTCGCCGAGATGGAATCGCTGCACGAACATGTCCGGAGTCGGCGAAGTGATCTTGTCGTAGACGACGAGCGTCTTCGCCTTGTCATAGACAAGCGTCCGGCGATGAGTCGCACCTTTCCCGACGAGGGCACTTTCTCCGATGGCGATACTCGTATCGCCCTTGTCCTCGACCGATACGATTCGGCTCTTGCCGACCATACTTTTACTCAAGTCAAGATTTTCCCCATAGCGGTGCACGGTGTTGTGCGCCTCGACCTTGAACACTTCCCGGCGTCGTGGGTCCTTCGAGTAGCCAAAGCGTCCCGTCTCGACGATGAAGTCACGGGCGAGCCCGTACAGATCGATGCTCAAGTCATCGGCGTGCTTGTGACCGGTACTATGATACCCCGCCGTCATCATCACTTGGGTCGCTCCCGAGAACGACTCTGGTGGACGTGACCAATATTCGCGCATGAAGCTGTACTGGTCGCCGAGTTGTTTCGTCAACAGTTGCGGCACCGTCCCCTCTGCCCCGCCACTGACGGCGTAGGAGAGTTCCGGATAGTTCTCGGTCTTTGGAATAATGTTCATATCTTTTAAATAACCAGTCGTATCACCGAAGATCGGGAGCGTCCGGTTCGGCTTCAACATATAGGTGAGCTGGTCCGGCATCTTCTCGATATATCCCGACCGCGACGGCAAGACGAAGGCGTTGGCGTCGGCCCATTCGATAAACTGCGACAACGTTTCATACACATATACGTGGTAGTACGGTGAATGCTCCAGATGGACCCCGTCAGGCGAGATGCTAAAGGCGAGTTGGGCCTGAAGGCGCGAGCTCGCGAGCGACTGCCACGTCTTGCTCTTGTCGAACTCTGGGAACGTCTGTGCAATCGCCGTGAGCGCCATGTCTTGGAAGATTCCATGGTTGTGCTCTTTTTTATAGAAGTCAGCGGATGCTAAAATCTCGCCATGCTCGTACAGCGTCTTCAAGATGAGCTCGGTGAACGCCGGGTCTTTGTTGAGCGACGTCTGCTTGTACACGTCCCAGAAGTTCAATAGATGGAAGACGCGGAGCGCAGTGCCCTGGTCGTTGTATCCCCACTTGAGTCGTTTATAGTTATAGGCCGGATGCGCTTTCGTCCAGCTTTTGACGAGACGCTCGCCATATTTGAGATAGGCGAGGTCGCCCGAGTCGTTATACGCCTGCGTCAATTGGTTCAACACCGTCATGTAGTGGATTTGGAACGGGAACGAGTCATTGTTGACATCCGGGACGTCTTTATGCCAATTGAACGTGTCGATGTTCGGTACGGACAATTGTTTCGGCTCCGCCGGGATGTACCAATTGCCGGCGAGTGCCTGATCCGCATACATTTTCGCATCTTCGGTCGTCAAGCGAGCATACTCATACGGGATGTGGGCATCGGTCTCTTTCATGTATGTATGAATGAGCGGACGGTTCGTCGCCGATTGGATCCGTGATTTCGTCAACGAGCGGGCCGGGACGACCTCGGCTTGACTCTTCTTCACGTAAATGCGTTTGCCGCCTGACATGGCCAGATAATACCAACCGGACGGGCGGACGATGCGATACTCTTTCGTCGCGTTCGTCTTCTGGAGCGGGACTAACTTCTTGTCTTTCATTTCTAGGAGCGTCGTCGACGGGGCGACACGGGCGTTAAAGTCCGAGTTTGCCGCCGCATCGGCCGTGAGCGGGGCGAACAGGAGCATCCCACTCAGCACGCCGATCGATAATCGTGTATACAAAGGTTTCATGATATTCCTCACAGTTTCTGTTTGATTTTACCCTGTAAATTATATCCACCTATCTATGAATAAACAACTTTATTTTGGATTATATTTACCTTTTTTATTATTTTTTCAATATAAAAACACCCACTTGTTGAGGAGTGGGTGTCATAAATCAATAAACCGTCAACTTCCGTTCCACCGTGGCATAGCCTGCCCGATAGATGCGAACGGTCATCTTCGTTCCTTTTTTCTGTTTCGGAATGGCAATCTTGAACGATTGACTCGACCCGACCCGTGTCGTCTTTCCGACTTGGCGATTATTCGCATACACTTTGACGCTCGCTCTCGCATCCGCTTTTCCACTTACGGACGTACTCGTCGTGCGGATCGCCGAGACACTCGCCGTCCGGAAGGCTTTGAGGATCACGGTCGTTGTCGCGGATGATGTGTTTCCAGCGGCATCACGAGCCGTCACCGAGATCTTTTGACCAGCGAGCCAGTTCGACACGTTCAAACGATAGATGCCTTTTGAGTCCGCTTTGGTCGTATACGTCTTGCTACGATACATGATGCGGACGGTCGCTCCCGCTTCTGTCTTTCCAGTGATTTGCTTCAGTGGGACGACCACTTGTTGAATCGTCGGTTTGACCGGTGGCGTCTTGTCGGCGACTTTGAAAGTCATCGATTTTGTCTGCCCAAATGCATCTTTCGATATGATGCGAAGCGATTCGTTCGCCACGAGCGGTCGAACGATGGCGACCGCAAAGTTTCCGTCCGCCTTCGCACGGTTCGAGGTGATGCGTTTCCCAGACTTGTCGTAAATATCGAACGAGATGTATGGATCTAGTTGCCCCGTGATCGTCCGACGGTCTGAAGAAGCTTTCAAATTTTTCGGCGTCGTCAACGTGGACGGACCTTGGAGTGTCTTACTGAATGTATAACGTACCGTACCATCCTCGTTCCGAAGTCGCAGTTCCACATTCACCGGATAGCTGACAGGCTCTGGCAAGTTAATGGTCGTATCATAATTGGACAGATTAATCTTTTGCCCATTCACAATCAAGTCGTAGGCAGAGTAACTGATCCGGCGTGTTTCGTTAGCCAACCACAGTTTCGTTCCGCCTGCGTTGATTCGAACGTCCTCGATGCGATAGTCGAACACGTCCGGCGTCAACGTCCGTTTGTTTCCGACCTCATCCACGACGGTGACCGGAAACAGATTCATTGAATACTTGGATACAGGATAATCAAGCTTAAAGGAGAAACGTCCCGTTTCATCCGCACGTTGTGTAACGTCACCTGTTCTTCCGAAACGTACTAACGTGAGCGGGTCTGTTTTGCCAGAGATGACCTGGTCCCCATATAAGAGCCGATCGAGTACGAGCGATGGAGGTGTGATGTCTTTGACAGTAAGTGTGACCACTCGCTTTAATCCGTTCGGGTTGACCACCTGAATTCGAATTTGGCTCACGCCTGCTTCTTTAAATGTAGCCCCAGTATTTGGTTTTAAGTCAAAAGCATAACGCCATCTTGAAATCGAATCAACCGTTTCCCAAGCCCCGTTAGTAAAGTATTCCACTTTCAAGTCATCAATGAGGTCATCACTCTGTACCCGAACCGTTTCTGTCATTTCAGAGAGAGTCGTCGTATTAGGTTGACCATTGATCGTCAAATTTGGTGCAGTCTCATCTTTTGGCGTAAACTCATATGTTGTGATATTTTTCTTGTCGCTACTCTCGACAGCGAAACGATAGGTCCATTTTTTTAACTCTTGTTGAAGTGTGAAGGAGAAAGCGCCGTCGGTCCCGGTCTTCACTTCCATTCTCGTGCCCTCAGGATTCCATTCTTGGACGCGATTATAGAAGACGACCGTCGCATTCGGCTCTGCATGACCCGACACCACTTTCTCCCCTTCGATGAAACGGGTGAGCGTCGGGGCAGTCATCGCTTGATGGATGCCATCAACATATGGAGAAACCTGTTCTCCCGTACTGACTCGAAGTCGATAAGTCGAACCGTACGGAATATGAACCTCACCTTTTCCTTCGTATAATGAAGTACGAGCTACTTCAATCTCCCCGTTTTTACGCATAATCTGCACTTCTGCTTCCCGAGCCGGTAAGGATGCCTCGATATACATCGTTTCATTCAAAAAGCGTACCGTCGGCTCGGCAATCATGCGTTCTTCTTTTACCGAGATGGACGTAGATAACCGTTGCATCCCGAAATCTGTTTGAAGATAGAATTCATATACTCCCGACTCAAAAAGCGGTAACTCCGTAGAGAACTTTCCATTAGAATCTGCTTGTACTGAGAAATCCCCGTTATCAGAACGGATGAATAGCTTAGCATTCGGTTCTGTTTCTCCCGATAGTTTGCCCGATACGGTAGATGGTGTCGCCTCAATCGTCAAGGGGAACGTAGAATCCACGTACTGACGAATCGATTGTTCCGCTAAAACAGTTCCATCTTTTTTGTATGTGATGGTTTTATGCGACGTTCCGTCCGTTCGAAGTGAAATATAAAATAGTCCTGACTCGTCTACCGTTACTTTTTCTCCATCATATGTGACAGTCATGTCGGGATCTGTCACACCGTACACACCGAAATATTGGGCGACGGAATAGTAAGGCTGCTCCGAAGTCAAACGGACCGGATCAATCTTCACTTCTTTCTCGACAAGCACTTCATTGTTTGGATGGAGCACTTCCACTCTACCTGTGAGCCCTTTAATGTAGTCATCGAACGGAATCGACAACTCTACTTCGAAATGACCATTCGCATCCGAGACAGTGGAAAGGGTCCGGTCATAAAGAGTGAGACGGACATTCTGATAAGGCAAGGTCGTACCGTGAACACGCGACTGACTCCATTGCATCGAGTCGACCTGAATCGGTAAATCAAAAGAATCATCGAACGAATAGCTTCCAGTGACACTTCGTTTCCCATTCGACGCTTTCGTATAAGCTTTCACTTCGGTACCTTGTTTTTTGGGAATTGAAAGTATCTCGACGCCCCGATATGTTTCACCATCATAAATCGCGATGATTTCATAACCAGGATTTGACTGAAGCTGCATCTTTCCAGATTCGACTCCATAAAAGTTTGGCGGGATCGGACCTTTTTCAATCACGGAGGCACTCACTCGCTGAACTGGTTTGTAATAGACGTCATCCTTTTGATAGAATGTCACGATTCGTTCCCCTATTGCCTCAGCTAATGAGACAGTGAACGTTCCGTCCGATTTCACACTAACAGGTCGAATCGTTTGATCCACACCATAATATAATGGCTCTGTGTACGATGTCTGTCCCATGAGCGTCTTGCTGTCAGGCTCAAATGCCTGAACGGTCAGCGTGCCCGATGCTTCGACAGGTGACAAAGTAGATACTAACAAAATCATGACCATCAAAATCATCATTTTTTGTTTAATAATGGATTTTTTATTCATTTTTCATCCCTTTTTTCTTTTTATTATGTAAAAAAATAAATTTTTCCGACATTTAATATATCACCACCCTCCTCATTTAGCCTACATATTTTTTGATAAGGTCGTCCGAAATTTATCGACAAGACTCGACAATCTGAAGATTGTTTCCCCTTCCGTCCTCCTATAATGGTTGTTATAGAGAATCCGTGCTTTTGATCCATAAGGCTTGGCGCAAATGGGATACAGCATTTCGAGGCTACATCCGATTTGATTTGACGAAACGACACGGTTGGCGAGGTGCGAAAACCGCATAACAACCATTATGCTGTAACCACCTAGGAAACTTGAGACGCGCGCGGGAAAGCAGCCCTTCATGCCAGACGCAAACGAACAAATCAAAGAGTGGGAACCGATGATCTATTACGTCATCCGCCAACTCCATCTTCATCCGAACGAAGTCGACGATGCCGCCCAGACGGCACGGATCGCCCTATGGCGAGCCATTCAAGACGGCAAGACGCTAGGGAAAACCTACTGTTTCATCCGCATCCGTGGAGCGATCTTGAACGAGCGCGCCAAGCAGGCGAAGACGCTCCAACACGAGGTGACGAGTGAACGACTCCCCGAGCAAATCGACAAGAGTGAGATGCCGCTGTCCCTCTGGCTCGACGACAAGCGTTCCACTTTACCAAATCGTCATTTCACCTTACTCTGCCATATGCTTCACGGAACTGAAGCATCGCTCGGGTACTCCCCGAGCCGCCTCCGCGCCTACAAGGCCGAACTCCAGCGGATGCTCCGTGAGGACGATAAGTAAGAGGAGAATGAAGATGACCTTACACATGAAAGACGCTGTCGACCAGCACGTTCACTACTTACGCATGACCGGAAAATCGGACAACACGGTCAGTCAGGCGACCTATAAGTTCGCCCGTTTCGAGAGAATCATGGGACAGAACCGAACCCTCGATGACTTCAAGACGAGACAGGACGTCATGCCGTATATCAATGCCCTCCGCTCGGAAGGATGCCAACCGGTGACCATCAACAATTACTTGAGCGCACTCCGTGGTTTGTATGACTGGGCGATCACCGAGCAACTCGTCACGCACAATCCGTTTCATCACCTTCGCGTGAAAGTGACCGAACGCCCACCTTCGGACGTCCCTACGCCAAGCGACCTACACCGAGTCATCGATGCGATTGACGTCCCGTTGTACCGAACCTTTTTGACGCTCCAGTTGCATACAGGGATGCGCATCAACGAGGTGAGACAATTGACACTTGATGCCATCGATTTGAATGCGCGTCTCCTGTACATCCACGAATCGAAGACGGGGAAACCGCGCAAGGTCCCACTGAACGATGCGACGCATGCGATGATGACGACGTATCTGGAGGAAGAGCGCCGATGTATCGATTCGCCATATGTTTTCCCGAGTGCTCGTGGTGACCTCATCTGCAAGACGACGATCAACCGTCATTTGAAACGCGCCGCCGAGGACGTGCTCGGCACATCCGTCACGTCGCACACGCTCCGGCACGCCTTCACGTCACATCTCTATGATATGGGCGTCAAGGAAACGACGTTGTCCGAGTTGCTCGGGCATAGCGAACCGAAGACGACCCGACGCTACATCCGCGTGCGCGAGGATCATCTACGGGATGCGGTGGAACGACTGACGTTGGAATGAACATGAAAAAATCCGACCTGCGAGGGTCGGATTTTTGTAAACGCGTATTTTATTTAGGTGCAGACGAACTCAAATCACGTGATGCCACCCAAGCTGTCTTAGAGCCATATTTGACCTGTGACCACGATCCGTTGACCACAATACGTGTCACTTTCTTACCTTTTGGGATTGTGAACGCGACCTTCCCCTTAGAAGAACGAGTCGTATACGCCTTCATGTTCTTGTTGGCATATTTTGACTCCGTCTTAGGTGCGACATACGCCTTTAAATTCTTCACCGCAACCCAACCCGTTTTTCCTTTGTAGGTTACTTTCATCCATGAAGAACGTTTCTCGATTGAACGAACCTTTCCGTTTGTCGGAATTTGAATCAACTGTGTGGTTTGTGTACTGCTGTCCGCATACAACGGCTGGCCTTTAATTAATGTGTAATCTTTGCTCTCCTTCACCGATGGTTCCAAGTAATCGAGATAGGGTGGTCTCACCATTGTCGTAAATGACCATGTGCGACCGCCTCGCTGATTGTTGTCAGGACTGTACCACTTTACAGTTGCAGTGTACGTTTCGTTGTAATTTAACATTTTCTTAGGAATTAAACGACTCGCTTGATTTCGTTTAAAATCAACGAAAGCAGGAACTACATTACCTTTTGAATCTTTTAACACAAATGAGAAATCGCTTTCATCGTAAATAAACGCCTCACTCGGATACCAGTACGTTAAAATATGCCCCGACTGGTCGATGCCATAGTCTTTTAAGGGGTTTGGAATCTCGTTACCTGCAAATAACGGATTGACGTTTTTCATGTTTGGCACGGGATATACATGGTCAGAGTCACGTTGCTCGTAACTATCTACACGCATAACGATGACTTGCATACCCTTTTGATTCCCTTTCTCTACTGCAAAACCAACCGACTGAATATCAGGGTTCAATAAACTTTCTCGGTGTAAAGGTGCATTATGGATGAGTTGATAAATACTATTTGGGCTATTTCTTGCTTGAAAAACAATATTCTCTCCTAACCACTGTCCAGTACTTCCCCCGACAGCCTTCACTCGGTCTTTATGTGTTACTCCAGTAAACCCTTTATGCCCTTTTACCTCACTATGTCCATACGCATGACCATTCGCGTTTAAGTAGGCATAATGGTTCGTTGCCGCTTTCGTAAGGAACGGGTCTAGTGTGACAGGGTTCATTCCTGCCTCTTTACGATACTTATTCAACGTTGCCAACGCCTGTAACTGGTCTGCCGAATAACTGAACCCTGCCGCCTCCACTTGGGCCGTCTCTGACACGGGACTAGACAATACTCCCGCTACCCCGACGCCAATCGCAAGCATCCCAATCATGATCGTTCTCATTTGTTTTCTCACGCTCGTCACGTCTCCTCTATCAATCTCCGTTTCATCACTCCTTTCTATTTTATGAGAAAGCAGCCAGGACGCCTCTCACCTTTTTCTGAATCGAGTCAAACGTTTTTTCGATTTTCGACCAAAACATCAACTCGACTCTAAATTAAAATAGAAAATTAAGGAAATAACCTCACCTCATGGTATACTTTGAAAAAGAAGTAAATCCATTTTTTGAGGTGTATCTATGAAACGAATCTTACTCGTCCTCGTCTTGATCGGTGCGTGGGGATCTGTCACCCCGACCGACTCCGCTCAAGCTGCGACGCACCCTTTCCACATCCGCTCTGTCCCGAACGCCATCGTCTATGAGATGAAAAGCGGGAAGTTGACGAAAGTGGCGACCTATTCGACGACGAAGCGCTATGCGGCGATCAGTACGTCCGGTTGGTATTACATCGCCCTGAGCGGTGGGAAGAAAGTCTACATAAAGAAGAGTCAGGCGAAGCTTTTACTCGCCGATCCCATCACCCGTTCGAACCTGACATCGAGCGGGACGGCACGACTGGCGCACGAATACATGCGACAAATGGCACCGCATGTCCCTTATGAATACGAGCGTCTCAGCGAAGCGAAGGCAATCGACTACGCGAACCGGGCCCTTAAGGGGAATTGGTACGTCCCGTCCACACCGTATCGTCTGTCGGTCCCAAACATCGACACGTTCGATTGGCATCGGAGCATCCCAAGCTCTTCAAGCAACTCGTATCCGTTCCAGATTCACTATTTGACGGTATTGAACCAATTGACGCAAGCCTACAATGCGACAGGAGACACCGCGTATTTGAAATACGGGATGCGCGTCGTGAAAAGTTGGACGAAAGCCCACCCCGTCGCCAACTACAAACAGTACCGCTGGCCATATAATGACCACGGTACATCGGTCCGGACGTTCCACTTATTGAACTTCTGGGACGTGTATAAGTCGTCGTCCCTTTACAAAGACACGGCATTCACGGGTCTCATGTTGCGGACACTCCATGAGCACGGCACGTTGCTCGCGACATCGAGTTTCTATAAGTACGAACACAACCACGGGGTGTTCCAAGACATGGCGCTCACGGCGATCGCGCAGACGTTCCCGCAGTTTGACCAAAGCGCGAGATGGAAAACGATTGCCGACAGCCGGCTCGATAAACAGATCCGCCACAGCATCACGTCGGACGCCGTCCACCTCGAGCATTCACCGGGCTATCAGGCGTATATGTATCACGTGCTTGACCGCTTCGTCATCTGGGCGGACGACAACCGCTTCACGCTCCCGTCGAGCATGAACCGTGTCGAGTACATGCCAAAACAGCTGACGTATATGGTCAAGCCGAATGGGACGCTCCCAATTTTCGGAGACACGTCAGGGGCTCGGCGCACGACATCGATCATCCCACATATCGACGACTTCCCACAGCTCGCCTATGCGGTCTCCGGAGGGAAGGAAGGATCACGCCCACCGCTCACGGTGAAGAAGATCAGCACGCAGTATAGCTTCATGCGGGAGTATTGGTCCGCCCCACCGCGTGCCTTCAACCAGGCGACGCAAGTCATGATGACGGCGGGTTATCACAGTAGCGCCCACAAGCACGCTGATGATTTGAGCATCGACTTGTACGGGCTCGGTCGCGACTTCATCATCGAGACGGGCCGCTACGGCTACACGAACCGTCCGGAACGTCAGCGCGTCTTCGGGGTCGATGCCCACAATACGGTCCATCGGGATGGGGCGAATCTCGACTTGAGCGCGTCGATGCGCGAGAAGAGTAAGATCGTCACCGTCAAAAACCTCGGTCCGTCCCTTCTTGCGATGGGCGAAAGCAAGCTCATCGGCAAAGGAGCGACGCATCGCCGGACGCTCGTCTATGACAAGGAGCAGACGCTCGTCGTCTACGACCGGATCAGCTCTCCGACACAGGAGAAGTTCGTGCAGCGATTCCATCTGGCGGAAGGTCTGAAACTGCTCCAAAGTTCGATGGCGACCCAGAACGTCGTCTATGGCGACTCGAACGGCCGGACGATCCAACTCATGCAGCTCAACCTAAAAAATTCATCGATGCGCAACAGCACAAGTTTCGTCGCCGTCGAGGATTACGAATGGAAGCCTCGTCCGCAAGTCATCTCGTATAACACCGGGAAAGACGTGCGCTATCTCACGCTCATCCGACTCGACCAGTCGAAGACGACGATCCGGTCGGCGAGTGTGAAAGTATCCGGTTCGAACTACATCGTGACGTACACGCTCTCGAATAAAGAGACGAGACAGATTAGTGTGCCCATCTAAACAAACAGGTCCTTTACGCCATGTTTCGCGTAAAGGACCTGTTTTTTACTCATGCCGTCTTCCGTCTTGTCGTCCACAGGAATCCAATCCCGATGACGAGAAGTACGAAGCCGATCCACCAACTGTTTGATGATTCGCCACCTAAGAATGGGAGGCGTTCCGTCAAGGTCGGTTTCTTACTGCCCTCTGACTCGACAGTCGAGTCGGAGTCTGCGTCACCATTTCCGCTGTCTCCGCTCCCCTCTGGAATCTGAGGCTCTTCAAATTCGAAATACGTTGCCATGTTCTCCACGGTGATCTGTTGCTCGTTCGCTCCACCACGCTCGAATCGAATTGTCCGTGGCGTCTCGTCCAACTCATAGTCGAACGGCGCCTCGGTTTCCACGAGCGTGTACGTGCCGAGTCTCAAATCGGTCACGCGCGCTTCACCCGACGCATCCGTCGTGAAGGTGATCACCTCACCCGTTGAATCGGTCAATGTGAACGTGGCCCCTTCGAGTGGTTCGCCCGTCTCCTCATCGACCTTCTTGACGAGGAGTGTCTTGATGCGGTCGTTTTCGACCGCGACTGTCTTCTCGACGTCGCCCCGTTCAAACGTGAACGGATGCGGTGTCTCATCTAAGAAGTACCCCTTCGGTGCCTTCGTCTCGACGAATTGATAGTCACCTGGGACAAGCCCCTCGACGACAATCTCTCCGTTTTTATTCGTGACGAGGTCCTCTTTCACAAGTTCGCCTTCCCCATTCAACAGCTTGAACGTCGCACCTGAAAGCACATCACCAGACTCCCTGTCTCTCTTGACGAGACGGACTGTTTTGTACGGGTCGTTCGTCACATCGACCGCGAGGACTTCATTCGTCCCGCGTGTGAGTGTGAACTCGTGTTTTGTCGTATCTATGATGTATCCTACCGGCGCCTTCGTCTCGACGAACGCGTAGTCGCCCGGTTCGAGGTCGCGAACGAAGATCTCTCCAGACGCATCTGTGACAAGTCCTTCACGGACGATGTCACCTGACGCATCGATCAAGTCAAACGTCGCGCCCGGAAGCACATCGCCAGTCGTGACGTCCGTCTTCGTGAGTCGGACTGACTTTTTCTGTTCGTTCGTGACGGTGAGTGTCGTCGGTGTACCTTGACGTGCCGCCACGCTGAACGTGTGTTCTTTCGAATCAAGCAAGTACCCGTCCGGCGCTTTCGTTTCAACGAACGCATAGCTTCCTGGTGTGAGGCCGCTGACATAAATCTCACCCGTCGCGTCCGTCACGAGTCCCTCGCGGATCGTCGTTCCGAACGTGTTGACGAGCTTGAACGTCGCACCCGCTAGACGATTGCCTGTTTCCGAGTCAACTTTCGTCATCCGTACCGCTTTGTACGAGTCGTTTGTAGCACGGACTTCTGTCACGTCGTTCGTCTCGCGTACGAGCGTGAACGGACGTGCCGTCATGTCGAGCATGTAACCCGACGGTGCATTCGTTTCTTGGAAGTAATAGTCACCCGGGTTCAACCGGTCGACCCGGATCTCCCCGTTCGCATCCGTCTTCAATCCTGCCTGGACGAGCGTTCCACCTTTTTGATAAAGCGAGAACGTCGCATCGGCGAGGCGTGAGCCGGTGATCGCGTCCGTCTTGATGAGACGGACCGACTTTTGTTGTTCGTTCGTGATGGTGATCTGTTCATCGACGTCTTGCCCGTACTCGACCGTGAACGCATGTGGCGTTTTATCTAAGATGTAGCCGGTCGGTGCGGTCTTCTCGACGAACGTGTACGTGCCGATGTCCAATCGGTCGACGACGACTGTCCCATCCGCTCCCGTCGTCACGTTGTCACGGACGACTTCGTTCTTGCTGTTGTATAACGTGAAGACGGCGCCTTGAAGGACGGCGTTCGTGTCTTTGTCGACTTTCGTCAACTTCACGCGCTTCATCGTCTCATTTTTGACGTTGTCTTTTTGAACGGCTTCACTCTCGAGCGTCACCGTGAACGTGTATGCCTTCTCCGGCAACACGTACCCGTCCGGCGCTTTCGTCTCGACGAGTTGATACGTGCCGAGGTCGAGGTCCTTAATCAATAGGACACCGAACGCATCAGCCGCGAGCCCCGTGCGGAGCGTGTTCCCGTTCATGTCTTTCAGGTCAAAGACGGCACCTGGGAGCGCCAAGCCCGTCTTCCAATCGACTTTCGTCAATTCGATCGACTTGAACGGCTGGTTCTGTACACCGACTGTTGTTGTCGTCAGTTGGTCTTTCACGATGGAAAAGCCATGCTTCTTCGCATCGAGGAGATGACCCGTCGGCGCCTTCGTCTCGACGAAGGCATACATGCCCGGCTCGAGGTCGGTCACGGTGATCCTGCCGTCCTTGTCCGTCACGAGCCCTTGGCGGACGATGTTGTCCGAAGCGTCATATAACGTGAACTCTGCTCCTTCGAGCACTTGGCCGGAAGTCGACGTCTTCGTCAATTCAACGTCTTGACGGATCGTGTTGTTTTTGACCGTCGTCGCTTCCTTCACTTTTGCGATGGTGATGTTTCGTGACGCCGTCGAAATCAAATAACCGTCCGGCGCTTTCGTCTCGACTAGACGATAGTCCCCATAAAGAAGGCGACCGAACGTCAATGTTCCATCGGTATCTGTCGTGCCACGACGGACGGTACGACCACTACCTGTGTCGACCAAGTCGAACGAGGCCCCACTCAAGCTCTTCTCGTTCAACTCATCCGTCTTCGTGATCGTCAATTCACCGAGCTCTCCACTCGCCGTCCCCATTCCGGACGTGCGGGCGACCCGGACTTTCGATTGTTTCGTCGTCGTGTTCTCGGAGACCTCGTCCGCCGTCAAATAGACGTCGTTCGTGATGTCCGTCCCGACCGCAGCCAGGATATACGAGTCATATTCTAAGATGTATGGGCGATCGATCGGATTGTTGAACGTAAGTTCGAACTCCCCCATCTCTTGGATCGCTTGAACCGTGTATGCATCCGTCGACAGTTTCCCTGCCTTCGTGACCGTACCGTCCGCGGCGACCGTCGTCTCATAGACGCTCAACGAATCAAGCAGAATGTCCTGATTGTTCGATGGGACGTCACGGAGTTTGACGTTTTGTAACGACGATTGTCCGAAGTTGATGTCGATCGTCCAGGCGATGAGCTTCCCTTGCTGGATGCCTCGTTTCTCGTTGTATTCGCCACCATGACGGACCGTCACCGTCGCCGGCAAGTTGCCAAGCTCGGTCGCCCCGTCTGTGACGACGGCCGTGTTTTTATACGATGGTGCGATTTTCGTATCGTCGATGTTCGTGTCGTACGTGATGACGTACGCGTCATCCGTCGGCTCGTTGAACGTCAAGACGAAGCCCGTGTCGCTCCACACGACGTTATACGCGGACGACGGGATCGGTGTCGCGTCGACCGAGTAGGCGTTCGCGCCGATATTTCGTGTCATCTTCGCGACAGTGAAGGAATCCTTGTCCGGTACTTGCGTTCCTTCCCACGTGTCGGTGACGGTCAGGTTCGTCGTCGCATACTCGTGGTAGTTGATCCCGATTTTCCAAGTGATGTCCTTCGTGACAGCGTTATACGTGCCACCTTTGAATCCGTTGTTGCGCGTGTTCGATGCCGGCTCGACGGAATCCGTCGTCGTCACCGTGCGTCCGTTCGATGATTCGTCGATCCAGTCGACGGTCGCCGCGTTGACGAAGCTCGTATTGTTCGCATCCAAACGCTCGCGGTAATCGAACGCCGTTTTATACGTGATCTTATGTGTGTCGGTCAATTGTACTTTGAAGTCAATGGTGAAGCCGTTCGCATCGGGTGTGACCGTGTAGTCCGTCCCTTTCGTCAACCGGTCGATTGACAGCGAGTCCTCGATGAACGTCAAGCCCTCGTTCGGGAACGTGTCCGTGATTTTGACATTGTTCATCACCCGTTTGTCCCGGTTCAACTCGAGCGTCCATTCAATCGTTTCTGCCGCATAATCGGGGTTCTTGTGCGTCTTTCGCAAGACGGCTTGTCCGATTGACCGGGTCGCCGACTTCTTCAAGCCGTTCACTTCGATCGTGTTCGTCACGCTGCCCGAGGAGACGACGCGATTTTTCGCACGGGTCGTATACTCCAACTGATACGCCGTCCCGTTCTTCGGAAGGTCGAAGGTGAACCCTTCGAGCCCCGTGTCTGTGATTTTCAATGGTGTCACAGGAACCTCAACTCGATTCGCGATGTTCCCGTTGGCATCGAGTGTCACTTCAAATAGCGTGAGCCCGTCCAGTTCATGCGTGTCGGTGAACAAGTCCTTCACCGTGAGCGAATTCAAGTTTCGTTGCCGGAAGTTGATGTCCGACACCCATTCAATCGTCTGGGTGATATCATCATACTTCGGCGTCCGTTTCTCGAGCTCCGTTCCCCGCCCGGCAGCGACCGTCGCTGAGGCCGTTGCTTTATCGAAGGACGTCCCTTCGAGGTTTGTGACGTTGTTGAACGTCGCCACCTCTTCATCGACGATATCCGTGATGAACGTGAGGCGATACGCGTTTTGGATCGTCCCAAAGTCGATGGCGAGACCATCCGTCGTATCGACCGTGAGACCTGTCACCGGTTCTTCACGGAGGACATTCCCGTTCATCGCCATGACGAGCCGGGTCACTTCCATACTGTCGGCGCGATACGACAGACCTGCAGGGATCACGTCCGTCCAGCGGGCATTCTCAATCTGTTTCAGCCCTTTGTTCAACTCGACCGTCCACTCGATGGAACTTGGGTTGTACGGTCGGTCGGCGACACCAGCTTTCGTGATGTCTTTCCCTGAATTTTTCAATCCGACCGATAACATGTGCGAGAGCTGGTTCTCGATCGGGGTGATCGTGACCGTCCGCTCTTCTGAGATCTCGGTCGTTTCTTTCACTTGTGTCAGGGCTTGAATTGTCCCTTGGATGTTCGAGTACTTATAGACGTTGTCGTTGAACGTCATCGTCGCTGTTCCGTCCAGGGCGAGCGAGTACGTCCCCATCGACTGACCGTTGAAGTTCAGCGGTGCGTTCGTGAACGCCTCGTACACCTTCAACTCACTCGGCATTTGGAACGTGAACGTCGACCCGTCCGTGTAGCTGTGCCCGTTCGGAATCGACCAGTCGTAGTTGATCTCGACAATCGAATCGGTCGTGACCGTGCTCACCTCGACGTTTTCCGTCGTGGTCGTCCGAATCGTGTACGCGTCCAAAATGTTGGCGGTGATCGTCATGACCGGATTGTCCGGTGGCTGCGGGTCCGTGATGACCGGGTCCCCTTCCGCATACGCCATTCGCGAGACGGCGAACGGCTGCACGACGAGCAACATGGTCAAGACCATGGATAACCATCGTTTCATGTGCGTTTCCTCCTGTGTCTTTGTTTGCAGACATCACAAACGTGGAACAAGGAGATTCGCCTCAAAGAACATACCAAAAAAAGGCCGCCTTCTCTGGAAGGGACCTTGGTCGTCGTTCAATCATAGAGTGTGGCACGATAGTCAGAGGCGCTACGGTACGTCGTCGTCCGTCGCTCGGTCACGTCACGCGTCACATCGATGACGCGCCACTTTCCGTTCACGAACACCTCGTTCCACGCATGATACCCGTCGACCCCTTTCGCCGTCCCCATCACAAGACGGGTCGGGATGCCTTGGGCACGAAGGAGCGCGGCATTCAAAGACGCGAAGTCATAGCAAATCCCCCGTTTCGTCCGAAGCGTGTCGGCGTTATTCGGTAGATAAGTCGATGAGAGCTTCATGATCTTCTTGTCGTCATAGTCAACGAGTCGGTTGACGTGACGGCTCGTCACGAGCGTTTGCGTCGAAGTGGAGTAAGATGAACGTGACAACGACGAGGCGAGACGCGACGTCGCGGAATCGATGGAGACATTTTGGGTGGAGTGGAGATACGGTGCCGTCGAATGGACGAGGCGGACCGTTTTCTGAAGGCGGTAGACACGTTTATAGCGTTTCCCGTCCGATGACTGGTAAAGCGTGAATGTATAATCCCCGTTCCCATAGTTGACGTTGAAATGATTCTTCCCTTTATAGACATCGTAAGTACGGACCTGCTTGCCTTGTCGCACCTCGAACTTGAATGATCCTTTGTCCTGGTTCGAGATGTACACGTCGACTTTCCCCGTCCGTGTATCGACACGCGCGCTCGCCGCATCTGCGGCGGCAGGTCGCACCACAATCAGTGCGAACAACAATACCAACATCCCTGCGAAGAATTTCTTCACGAAACGAACCTCCTTTGGAAACTGGCTGCCATTTTACAGGCCCTGTAGCTTTGCGTCACTAGCTTTCGCGTAGTTTTGCCATTATCAGTGAAGTCTTACGCCTCAACCTTAGCATAAGGGATGCGTGGACGATGTCTGATTTTTAAATTTTATGGGAATGAATGTGCCGAAATGAATGCTTAAAAACCCTCGCCGTAAGTAGCGTGAGAGGATCTAGCGGAATCTGTCAAGAACAGACAGATGATATTATTTCGAACGGAATGATAGTTGCTCCGTGAATGGGAAACGGCGACGGATTTGTTGCTTCACAAATCGTGACAAGACGACAATCGAATTCAAGACAAAACCGAGGGTCGGAAGCGCCAGCAACAATAAGACGTAAAAGAGAACATCGTTCAATGGACACAGCTCCTTCGTGTGAGGTAGGGCGTATGGACATTTACATGCGAAAAGTGTGGGAATTGCACAGCATGTGATAGGTGACAATTCAATCCATACCTTTATCTACCATTAGTGTAACCTAATTGTAACAAACATTCCGTTTGTTTTTACTAAAAAAGGGGAATTAATTGTGTCCGCTTTAGGTCTTTCGTTCGACAGGAAGTGACAATTCGCCTACATTCAAAAGACGAACTCGTTTGAGTCCGTCCGATGATCGATCATGTAGTGGATTGCATGCTGTTTAGACCATGACCCCTGAGTCGTTCAAACTCTATCTTTTGACCGAGTCTGCCGTGTCTTCAGTCGCTCCGGCCATTTTTTCACGACTGTCCGTTACGAAGATAACGAACGATCAGCCAAATCAGCAGAATCGGAATGAATAGGCTCGTGACAGCACCGATGACAATCGACCCGACAGCAAGGAGCACCACGAGGACATCCATCGACATGAACCATTCCATTAGGGTCGCTCCTTCTTTATAATCCCTTCTTTTATCTCACAATGACTTTAATCTCCACAGCATCACCATATGCATCCGGTTCAAGGGATAACACGGCTGTCCCTCTCTTCATAGCCGTCATTCCCGGACGTACCGTATCGTAAGAAAGCACCGAGCTACCATCGTAAGACATTAAGCGATACGAATATCCTCTCGTATCACTGACACCATATCGACCAATCCCGATGCGATCTCCGACTTTGGCGTACACTGTCTTCTTCCCAGCGTAGACAGCTCGATCGCCCGACATTTTTAAGCCGAGCCAAATCTTCGGATTTTTTGAGATCAATCGATCATCACGACCAGATGCGCGACCGGCAGAAACGACCTTTCCATTCTGCACACGATATTTTTGTGAAACGATTGAGCCACTTCCATAAAACAAGACCCCATCAATAATCCAAGCCCCTCCCTGGAAAACAGAACTCTTGTGTTGCATCAATTTGATGTCGCGACCATTGGGCGATCCGATCAGGTATGCATCCAAGAAGTTACCGCTCCCTTCGTAACTCCCGATCAGCACTTTATCAGTCGCTCCCATCCGTCCTTTCGTGATGAATGACAAGTTCGTCATATATTCGACAGGGCGACGATACGAGACTTTCCACTCTCCATTTTTCAGCTCATGGACATAAATCATATAGTCATACCCGTACTCATTTTCTCGTTTGAAAATAGAGACGACTTCAAGCGGACGTGACGTATTCAATTGAATCAAACGATGGTCATCATATGTGTAGCCGTTAAACCATGAATATTGAAGCTCTTCGACGAAATCCTCTGTCGACTGTGCTGCCTTTGATACACTCGGATGAATCAGCAAGAGACTTCCAATCACGAATGCAAAGAGTATTTTCTTCATTTTTCCTCACCTTTCATATCACCAAAGTTTTGTTGATTCTCCAAGATGCATATAGATGACGTTTCCTTCTAAATCGTAGAAAATAATCAAGCCGTGCTTTTTGTTAATGAGATATAACGCAGCATCACTGATTAAAGATTCATCGATTGCTGACTTCCCACGAATCAGTTTCGTCGGGATGCTGTCATAGTAACTAAAGTTGTACGTATCTTTTGGTTTACCAAATACTTTCTTGATTTCCGCTTCTGTGATCTCTCGTTTTTCATAGTCGAGCAACAACATCATGCCATCTACTTTTTTCTTGCCTTTGTAAGTCTCATATAACCAGTTGTCTTGATACTTTCCAGAAATCAACTTCTCGTCATTGAAGAAGAACTGTCCAGCCACGCCTCGAACTTTTGAAAATTCTGAGTATAACCGATGCGGAGAGTTCAGAAACGCACGACGTTTTTCAAGTGACTGTTTCTGTTGTTTCAGCCATTCATTATCGGATGGTCTCGGATCTTTTTTGACTGTCAGCTCGACACTCGTCTCGTGGTCTTCATAGGTCGCTTTTAACGTAAACTTCCCTGGAGATTTCAAGATCAGTTTGTTTTGTGAAAAATAAGCGACTTGAGAGTTATTCGATCGCCACACGACTTTATCGGTGACTTTAGTTCGAGAACCATCTTTTGACTTTACGACGATTGCCGGACTCAGTTCGTTCCCTTCAATCATTTCCGTTTCATCCACTTCGATTGCAATAGTCTGGATTCGTTTCTTTAAGTTTTGGGCGTTATAAACTGTAATACTTTGTCCAATCGAGAAAAGTCGACTCGAATCTTCATTGAATCGAAATGCCCCTTCTTTCACGTTCATATAGATGCGTTTTTTCGTGTATAGGTCATATAACTTCGTTTGTTCAGAGCCAACGAAAGTACCTGTTTCGTCTAAATAGATGGCTCCGGAAACACTCTCAGTAATAAACTGTGCTTCTGATAAAGGTGTTTCGAAGTAAAATAAATCATGGTCTGTTGAGTTATACACCAATTGTCCTTTTTGGTTCATCGAATAAGACTGAATCGGGGTAGACGCCATGATTTCTGTCACGGCTTGTCCTTGATGGTTTAACACCTGAATCGAATCAGTATATCCTATCGTCATATACTCTTCTGATACTTGAAGAGTTCCCGACGTGTCAATTCCACGAATAAATTTCACTTGGTCGGTTTCTACATCATAGAAAATGAGACGGTTATCACTTGCGATGACCAGAATTGAGCTATTTGGTAAAAACTTAACTTGATTAAAGCTGTCGAGTTCGTAAGTCTCCCCGTTGTATTCAAAACTTTCAATTGTTTTGTGAAGGTCAAGATATTGGTTGTATGTCCTGACTCGATAATATTCACTTGACGCGACCCACGTCTGGTCACTATTCACTGTCATGAAATCTACGGTATAGTCACTTTTGATTGAATTAATCAATGCACCTGTCTCAGTATCATAAAGATTGATACCATAATCATTTAAGGAATAAAGCGTATCCTCGCGTACAATCACATCGTAAGGATTATATTCAGGAATTTGACTGATCGTAGACATCCGAATTTCAGCTGAAGCCGGCATCATTGTAAAGATCAATAACGATGCTAGTAGTGTACTCACTAATCGTTTCATGTAATCTCCTCATTTCATCATTTTGGATTGATTTAATCGTTTATCTTTTTCCGTATACGTCAATCTCTTTTCGTAAATCATTCGTTTATCCAAGAGCCATTCGATCCTATATGTATCGTATCAACTTAGGTCTTTCGTCGGATGACACTTATCATTTTTAAGTCAATCAATAATTTAAAATCGACAAACAATCGTTCGACATGAACTGACAAACTACACGATTCAATTCCATAAAAAATCGTCTCCCTTCATCAAAAAGAAAGACGACTCTCATGTATTGAATACAACTCACATCAACAATCATTCGAAGAGTGAGATGGCACGAACGACTTGATCTCCATCAAGCTGAACGACGAGCGTTCGCTGATTGACTTCATAGACAAGAAGCGTGTCTTGTTTGAAACGGTATAGCTCTTTGCCTGCTTTAAAGAAGCCTAACGTATAGGAGTAGTCGATGACTTCTTTCGGTGTACCGAGCGCGCGTGTCACTTCTGACTTGGTGACGGTACGTTTAAAGAACTTTGGTGACGTGTGTACACTGCTTACATCGTAAGTCGGTTTATTTTGATAATTCGGATCATCGGCAAGAAGAAAATTCCCACTCCATTTCCCGAATTGACCTGAGTCAGACTCGACCTCAGCAAATGCGCCATCCGAACCTTTTACTTTACGTAAGTCAGAACCGAATGCGACACGATTCCCGTAAAAGTTCCCATCGTAAAAGATTGACGCTTGCTGCATTTTCAACCAACTGACATCATTTTGTTTCGAAGGGATGCTCACGGTCATCGTGCGCTTTGCTTTCTTCCCTTTGTAGACGGCTTGAATCGTCGTTTTTCCAGGAACACCCGATGTGACCGATGTCTTTCCGACACGGGCAACCTTCTTCGTAGTGGACGACCACGTCACCCCTTTCGTGATACGCTCGACCGTTCCGTCAGTATAGACAACGTCTAATTTGAGTGTACGGGCATACCCACTGTCTTGTTTCGCATATGTCGTAGGGATCACGATTTTCGATACCGACTTGGCCTGAGCTTCCTCGGTATAAAAGGATAGACTTGCAATCATTAAGATTGCGGTCACCACCTGCATAAACACTCGTCTCATGTGAGTTCTCTCCTTCCGTTCAATCATTTACTTACTTTCACCGTCTTCACAGACGATCCATACTTGTTCTTGCTCGAGATCTTAATGCTTGTCCCGGCTTTTTGTTTACTGATGGAGAACGAATAGTTCCCTTTCGCATCAGCCGTTCGCTTGTATGATTTCTTCCCGATCGTCATTGTGACTGTCGCACCTTTTTCCGTCTTGCCACTCACTTTTGTCGAACGAGCTGTCACTTTGTTAATCGATAAAACTGGCAATAAATGACTTGATGTTACGCGAAGTTTATATTTCCCCGTATCATCGTGACTATAGTCATCATAAATCGACAAGTAATACGTGCCTTTATTCAAAGTAAGATTCTCTTTGTATCGACTAGGCGCTTTTGATGATCCGTATAAATACTCGCTAGCAACTCTATTGTTCTCATCATCGAGCAATTCTACGATTGCTCGATTAGCGACATAGGATGTGAGGTCGATACTGACACGACTTGTTTTTGGAATGACAATTTTGTACACATCAATATAGTCATTCCATGATAGGAATCCTGTACGTGTTTGGTAAAACGGAAATACTTTTGCTTCAACAGTCCCATTATTCGGCTCCATTTCCTGATTTAAAGCTGGAACGAATGACGAGGTCAATTCATATTTACCTGTGTCATCATAACCATAGTCATCATAGATGTGAACATAGTAGGTACCTGGCTCTAAATCGATATATGGAGCATATTTTCCTGGATTGTTCCAAGTACCATAAACTGCTTTTGAAAAAATCGAGTTGTTATAATCATCTGTAAGTTGGAAATAAGCTCTGTTTTCAACGGAGCTAGTGAAATCAAAATAGAGTCGACCTGCTTTTGTTAATTCGACACGGTACACATCAATTCGGTCCTGCTCTGATAAGTATCCTAATGTTTTTTTTCCGAAGGCTAAGTTTTGTGCTTGAGCAGTTCCATTGTTTGGTTCTTGATCATTTGTCTTCATCGGAGAAAAACGTGTAGAAATTTTAAATTTCCCAACATCATCTTTTCCATAGTCATCATAAATCATAAATTGATAATTTCCTTTTTCTAAGTCAATGCTCGTGACTTCTCTCGCTGGTGTTTCAGCACTTCCATAAAGAGCATCCGAATACACAGTATCATTGTATTCATCTACAATTTCAATGTATGCACGGTTAGATACCGAAGACGTTACGTCAATCGTAAAACGTCCAGCCTCTTCTAACGTTAAATTGTAAATCTTACTACTATCACTTTCCGTCAACTCCCCCCTAACGGTCCCATTGATCGGAAGGATACCTACACCTGTTTCCGCACTTGCTGGCGTGATTGTCGCTAGAATCAACAACGCGCCAAGCATTGATGAAATCCACGTTTTCATTAATTGTTTCATAGTTATTTATCCTCCATTCAAATCATTACGCTTTATTATATGAAAGGATTTTCCATTCAAGGTTCTCATTTTCACGGATAGGGAAAAGGGTTTTCGAATTTTAGAGGTCAATCGTTCGAGAAGATTCGTCACGCCTGCCTCCTCATTTACTCCAAAAGAAAAGAACCGCCATCGGCGATTCTCTCCCTTCAATTCATTCTTTTCCCAACCCGCTTCATCTGCTCCACATCTTCTTGCTCCATCGTATGTTTACAGATCGGGAAGTTCAAACACCCATAAAACTTACCGTTCTTCCCATCCCGTAGCACAAGATATCCTCTGCATGATGGACAGACAATCGGATCATGAATGATGCTTGGATGATTGGCGGTATAGTCACAGCCCGGGTAATGATTGCAACCGACAAACGTCGACTTTCGATTTGCCTGTTCGCGAATGACCAAATGACCATCCAGACAACGAGGGCATTTCGGATTATGCCGGATGCTCTTGCCTTCCTCGATTCCCATTTCATACGGAACTTGTTGCTCCTTGATCAATTCTTGGACGAACGTCGACATGCGGTCATCCGGCGTCAGCACATACGTCGTGTGTTTCGTCCGCGTCAACGCCACATAGAACAGACGGCGCTCTTCCCCAAACTCCAACTCTTCTTGTTTCTGAAGGACGAATGACAATAACGGGTCATCCATGATCTTGTTCGGGAAGCCGTTCTTACTGTTTGCCGTATTAATCAGGATGACGTTTTCTGCTTCGAGCCCCTTTGAACGGTGCGCTGTCAAAAAGGAGATTCGAAGATTCGGATGCGTTCGGTCGGTCACTTGCACTTCATCTTTCAAATACTTCACTCGAAACGAAGCGCTTCCCTCAATTGACTTGATGTCAAAGTTGTTCCGTCCGACGAGCAGTACATCCGACTCCGGACCATGTGATTGAACGATTTGATCAAGCGCTCTACGTAAGGCGATTTCAAAGTCGTTCTTCCCCTTGATCCCCATCACGCGAACAGGTGTGATCAGTCGTTTTCCGGAAGAGAGATTCTTTCGGATTTGACGCTTATTCTTCATCACGAATCGACCAGCGATATCGATCAATTGTTGCGAGTTTCGATACGTGTTCTCAATTTTTAATAAGGCACTCTTCCCGAAATAATGTTCAAAATCGGTGAACAGGCTCAAGTCAGACCCCGCAAACCGATAGATAGACTGCCAGTCATCTCCCACGCACATGACGGTTGATCCCGTCTTCTGCCGGATTGCTTCAATCAGATGATAACGACTGACGGAGATATCCTGATACTCATCAATGATGATGTATTTGTACGGCAAATGAACAGCATCGGACGAAACAATCGAAGTCGCTTCGTTGATCATGTCATTGAAATCGATTTTGTTCGTTCGTCGTAGATGATCCTCATACATCCGGTACATCGGTTTGACGAGACGGAAGAAGAGGAGTGCTCGTTGATAATGAAACAAGTCCTTCTTGTTCAAACTCTGTGCGAAGATATCAAATTGAGACTCCGTATAATGATTCGATTTGAACAATTGAAGAAAGCTCGACACAAAATCGACGAAGTCGTTAAAATGATTCTTCTGTTTCGTACGATATAACTTGTCGAATACTACTTTCGGGTCCATTTCCCGGAAGACGACACCTTGCTTCAATAATTTCAATCGTAGTTGATCTAACAAATTTCCTTCTTGCCGGTAATATGAATACGTCTCCATCAGCTTCGTCCCGTGTTCATGATGCAGCTGTCGTTTCCATTCCATACCATCGAGATACTTCTGTTCCTCGATTGGACTGAGCCAAGGGGCGCGATTGTTCCGGTTGATTCCGAAGTGTTCTAAGTACAAATCGTATTCTGGCAGATAAAAGTCCGGTTGATACTGACGATGATACCGAGTCGCTGTCTGATAAGGGTAGTTCTTCTCATATTCATATTCGATGCCGTTCAAGAATAAGAAGTTCGCAATCATGACCTCTTCGAGACTCTTGACCTTCTCTTCTTGAATCGTGATCTTCTGTCTTTGTTGTGTGGCAATCATCTCAGCAGCTGTGAGGGATTTCCATACTTTACTGCGTAGCGGTTCTAAATCCACATGCTTATTGTAGTCGTGATATTCCCCGGCCGTCTCAAACTCTTCAATCCCTTTTGGAATGTAGAAATAGTAACCGAAGAAGTCGATCAGTTCTTTCATACGATGCGGATGTTCATAGAACTGATGCATACAA
Source organism: Exiguobacterium sp. s83 (assembly GCF_018617095.1). Classification (GTDB taxonomy): domain Bacteria; phylum Bacillota; class Bacilli; order Exiguobacteriales; family Exiguobacteriaceae; genus Exiguobacterium; species Exiguobacterium profundum. The sequence continues at coordinate 1,625,191 of NZ_JACSJP010000001.1, forward strand.
TAATCACGGATAACTTTTTTCAATTCGTCCTCGACTTGAGGCTTTTGCTTTCGACCTTCAGCAATGATCCCCATCCCGAGCCCATGAAACGTCTTGACCTCCACGGGAATATGAAGCCGTTCGCAGATTCGCTCCTTCATCTCTTCGGCTGACTTTTTAGTGAACGAGATTAGTAAGATTTCATGAGGCTGTACTTGTTTTTGTTCAACTAAATATTTCACTTTCGCAGCGATCGTCAACGTCTTTCCAGACCCGGCACCTGCAACGACGAGGTTCGCATCCTCATTGACGATGACCGCACGTCGTTGTTGGCCATCGAGCGACTTCCCATCGATAGAGTCAAAGAAGGATTGGGTGCGTTTCAATTCTTCGGTCACATACGTTTCATTCCAGTCTTCCACCTGTCGATCTAAGCCTCGATAAAGTTGTATGAACGAAGTCGCTTCTGGAACAGAGTCATCCTTGAAGAAGTCGTATACGCCTCGATAATCGCCGAGAAGTCGTTTCCGTAACGAGTCACCGATATAATGACGTCGCGCTGCTTCGACATCTCGTTGAAAAGATGCCATTTGCTCATAATATGTACGGAGTCGTTGATTGATGCGCTCAACCCGTTCATCGAGTTCTCGCCAAACATTCAACAACTCACCTGATACACGAACGTACGCCATATTCAATGAAACGACTGAAGATGGGAGTGAACCGTCCTCATGTTTCAGTTTGGTGTGTGTCGTTTCATCTAGTAGGAACCCTCGTTCACTCAGTTCATAAACATGATGAAAGCGTCCTTTCTCCTGCATCACTTCTTCTGGAGAAATGCTTGACTTAGAAGATTCCCACGCTACCATCTGCTCCTTCAAATTGTCCAAGCCGATTTGTAAAACATTCACGTCACGTTTCAATTGCGGTAAGACACGTCGTATCATAAAGAATCGTTGTATCGATTGGATCCATCCCATATCATCACCATACCATTTACAATATTTTCAACTCTTCTTCAGTTTATCAAAAAGCTGATTAAGAAGAGGATAGATTTATAAAAAAGAAACTGAGCCTAGGTAGACTCAGTTTCCTAATGTTCTATCAATCTTTAATAGTGTAATTATTTAAAGAGTTCTAATCGAATCAGAGTAGCGAGTTTTATAATTCATCTCTCTCCGTCCTGTTTTAAGCGTAGGAGATACATGCCAAGTGAATTGTCATCACCTATGACTGCGAGTTGCATATCTGTTTTCAGTATCTCATCTGCAGCAAGCAGGTTCGCAAAATTTAAATTCCCGTATACTTCATTCGGATACATAGTAGGATATGCTTCTTCGATAGCTTTTGAGACTTCCGATGTAAGTAGATCACCTTTTACAAATAATCTATTATTCTTTAAGTCTATCATGACCCCGCCATCCTCAACCGGGATATATCCTACGGTTTCTTCTGAAATAGCGTCTGTTTTCTCAACAATCAACATACGACTGTTGAATTTAGAGTTAAAGACTGCCTGATATGCTTCGGTAATCAACACATCCTCGCGCACATATTGGAATGGAGTCAGTTTTATTTTAGGTTCAGAAGAATTGAAGAGTGGTGAATCGAGTAATTCTTGAACAGTAGAACCTTCTTCAAACATAATGTGATACGAGTTTAGCATACCAAACTCAAATTTCGAACTTGTGATGTAATCATATTGTGGAAAATGTTGACCTTCCTTTGCATACTCGTATGTGATTGCTTCATCTCCATGTGGAATATGCAAAATAATCGTCTTGGACAGATGTTTATAATTTGTTTGGAACGTGTATGTTATCACGACATGTCGAACCTCGCCGTTTTTGTCGGGACGGGCAGGAATCATATACTTGCTATCTTGAATATCGTCTGACGAAATATAGAAGTAAATCCCTTCAGAAGCGGTAGGTAGGGCAATATATGCACCAGTCTCATTCTCAGCGTTTTGGATTGTCGGAACGAATGTCTTCATCGCGTCTTCTAAAGGTTGTGGAATAGGTAATTGTTTCTGAAACTCATTATTCATATTCCAGTAGGCCAGTGCTAAACGTTGATACTCAAACGAATCGTCTTTTTCTCCTACCTCGTCACTATTTAGTGACATTAATAGCGTGTTCACACTCTGAAACTTTTCGAAAATATTCTCCACAACATCATCTTTCGATAAATCATCATTTAATAAAATTTCAATTTCTCTTAACAATTGTCGAATATCTTTTTGAATCGCAAGTTCATTTTGCGATAGAACGATAGGATTGAATTTCACAGGCACATGGTTAATGACTACATCTTCTGGTTTGACGACTTGAACCATCACATCGTCAGCCGCTGAAATGGTCTCGATTTTTGATTGCGGACTGAACGTGAGAAATGCTTGTTTCAATACATTCACCTCGTCAAACTCTCCTTCAAAATTTACGGAAGCCGATGTATCAATTGTTATTACTTTTACCAATTCAGCCTGACGGTTAATAATCCGTGCTCCATTCGTATCTTCTAACCGAAGCTCAGCTAAATATCCACTGTTGTCAAACGTACTTTCTGCTACATCTTTAATCAAAACTGTACCTGTCACGTTCGCTTTGTTAATCACTGTCGCATTTGGAGTGTTGACGGTCAAACCACCTTCAATCGTCCCAGCTTCAATCGTGACCGTACCGGCTTCATTATGGTTGATCCCGACATTTCCAGTCACCTTGAATCCGTTTAATGCTAAATCGACCTTACGTGTGAGTGTAAGATCACCTGTGATATCGTTCAATAAACGAATTCGCTGTACAGTAGCATCTTGGAGAGCTTCGTTTAATTGAGTGAGTGTTGTGACCGAAGTCGTTTTCACTACGCTATTCCTGCCTTATACCGTATAACGGCTTTCGAGTCAGGCCTACACCGCACGTGCGCCTTTCAGCGCATACGGCGTGCCGTCAATCCTTGCTTATTTCCCCTATATTAGTATACATAAATGAGCAGTACTTATTTTACATTTTATAGAAAAGGAGAGAATGGTTTTCTCAAATTCTAGGACTTATCTTGATTGTAGATTTTCAAATCCGTTATCACTTGTCTGTTCCTCAATACGCAAAAACGACCTTAGCATGAGCTAGATCCGTACAAAAAATTAAATTTGCGATGTAGTGAGATACTCATCGAACTCTTCTAAGAATTTTTTCAAGCTATCCACGTTGATCGTGTAAGTATTATCTACAGGAGACATTCGGCCATTTGCTCATTCTCAACTATTACAGCAGCGAACGTAAGCAATGGAACCAAAAAAAGATGACCCCGGAGCAATATCGAGGTCATCTAATCTTCGCATAGAATTCGAAACAATTTTAATTAAACTATCCGTAAAACAAGGATCAGTTTAAATTTACAGATTGACACTTTCAATTCAATTAGTTTGTTGGATTTTCTGTGTTCGAAGTCAATTCTGGCCATTCAACATTGAAAGTAATATCGATTTCAAACCCTTGATCATCTACAAGTTTGAACTCGAGCGGCTGTTCAATCTTAGGGAAGACAACAGACATTAAAGTTGTTCCTTCTTCATCTTTCCAGTTGCTTCCTTTCAAGGTTCCATCCACATCCCACGTGTATGAAACGCCACTGTAAACAATTTCTTCGATAGAAGAATCTTTTGTACTCTTAAGGGCGCCCATGTAACGCGCAAGAGTATTCAATGCATAACGTCCCGCGGCATACTCTACTGGTTCATCCTTCGTAGCTTCATTCTTCTTCAATGCTTCCCAATAGTTCGAGATAGCCACAACATCTTCAGTTAAATCAAGAGTAATCGCTTTCTCGCTAACGCTTAAAGTCGAAATTGACTTAAAGTCTAATGTTGGATCATAGTTGAATTTCTTCGCTTCAGTTAGAAGGTCTGTCAATTCTTTTAGTTTAGCAATAGCTTCAGAAGAATCGATTGCATCTCCAGAGCCAGAAACTACGACGCCCTCATCTTCTTTCGAAGATTTCAATGTAACTTCTACATCCTGTCCAGGTTGTACTTGAATAGACTGAGAAGAAACGATTGTCGACGGTTTTACTACAACTACTGGTTTTTCAAATGTAGCACCGCTGCTTACTTCTAATGTAGTTGGCTGATTCAAAGTCAAAGAATTGACTTTAATATTTTCAGAAATGACTACACGAATACCTGTAGTATCATTGACTACAATCGTATTGCCGTTCGTACGTTCATTCCAAGTGCCATCTTTAACATCTTGAATGTCAATCGTCCCATTAACCGTCGCTGAGTTATTGACTGTTGCATTTGGTGTGTTGACAGTCAAATTACCTGTGATTGTAAGGTTGCGAAGATCAATATCACCTGAAGTATCACCTGTGATGGTTACGTTACCATCGATCGTACGCATCCCTGAAGTTGGACCATAAACAATATCGTTTAATCCATTTGCAGTTAATGACAAGTTTCCTTTGTACGTCCCTCCCACCGCATTGATGAGTTGTTCTGCGCTATTCCCGTCTTATACTGAGCCAATAGACTCAGATTTCGGTTCGGGCCTACACCATACGTGCGCCTTTCAGCGCATACGGCGTGCCGTCAATCATAGTTCAAATTGCTCATTTCCCCTATATCAAATCTACCAATATTTTCTTTTAGATACAAGTCCTAATTTATGTATTTTATTGGTATTTTGTTTCCCCTTTAATTCAAAAAGAAACGAAACAACAAAACCACCTCTCTCCAATTTGGAAAGAGGTGGTCTAAGAGATCATCAGAGTGACTACTAATTCGTGTCGTCATCAATCAGTTTTCTCATTTTTGGGGAAATAAGCAACTGTTTCTGACTGACTAGGTTCCTTCGCTCCCACTAGTTTTATCCTCCCCATGTGTTACCACATAAGTACAACCGGCTAGTGATCGACACTACTATGAACCTGCTGCCATCTTTATGGCTTCACGGGTGCTGATCCACCTCTTCCATAAAGACTTCAAACGTTCCATCATGTTTATCCCTATTTTTAGTAACCGTAGACCTCCACTATTCAGATATGAGCAAGAAAGCGATTAACAGTCAATTCACACTTTCCTCAACCCGACATTGCATTCGGGAGAATCATCTTCGAACTCCTAGCGATTCGCGAAGACGATCGATTCATTCTGCCTACATGGATTCGTTGACCTGATCATAGTTACTTTTTAAAGAGTCCCGCCTCGACTGCTTCGAGTACGACTTCACCTGACTTAGCCCCTCACACATATCAGTGCATGATTGGACCCAGGAGGATTAGACACTCATCGTTGACTGTTTGATGAGGAATGGAGTCACACCATTCAATTCAACATGATAGTTCGGAATTATCCGGTCCGGATCCTCGAGGTCAATTAGACCTCGAGTTAGCGGACAACGTTTCGTTTAATTTTATTAAAGAGTACCTTCAACAAGACCTTTGACAGTTACAGTCTTACCATTAAGGAGGTAAGTTACGATGAACATGTCTGATGCAAGAGCATTTTGGATATCTACAGTTGCAGTACCATTTTTATCAACTGCAAGCGCACCATTTTCTGCAGTGTTATCATCTAAGTTTGTGACTGTAATTACTGGTGTGATAGCAGAGATTCCTACTCCGTACTGGTCAGTAACTTTAAGAATATCTTTCAATGCAGTTGCATCATCTGTATCAGCAAGATCAGATGCTTTGAACTTAGCAACACCATCAACTACAGTGTCTTTTTTGAATTCAATCTTTTCAGCTTTAGGAGCAACTTTTGAAATCGTTACTTCTTTCATGAGTGTAACTGGTGATTTTTCACCATCTACAACTACAGTGATTTTTGAAGTGATTTCGTTCTTATCGCCGAATTCAGTAGATGTTTCTGCATCAAGAACTGAGTTCAACTTACCATCAGTTGTAAAATCAAGAACCGAATCATCTTTAATTACAGTATAGTAAGAAGCCGGAAGAAGAACTTTAGAACCGTCAGCTTTCACACCGTATACTTTGAAGTCTTGTGTATGAGTTTCGGCAGTCGATCCATCAGCATAAAGTGTTCCAATTTCAGCGATTTCGAATGAAGCGTATGCAGACTTATCAACAGCCGTGAAAGTTACTTTGAGCGGGCTTGTAGATACTGATTTGTTATCCTTCATCAAGCTGAAAGTAAGAATTTCAGTTCCTTTTTCTGAACCTGAAACAACAAACTTAGACGCATCTTCAGTTAAGTTAGCATCCGTTACAGCGACAGCACCTTCACCTTCAGTTTCAGTCACAACAACTTTTAAGTCATCTTGACCTGAACCAAGTTTACCCTTCAAGTCGAACGCACGACCATACTGGTCTTTAACAACGAAGTTTGAGTAGTCAAGAGTTGTCTGACCACCAACCGCAACAGTTGTGTTAACATCTTTCAATGACTCGATTGTTGCAGCGTAAGCAGCTTCTTTCACGTCGATGTTAAGTTGTGACACTTTACCAGTTGCAGGAACTGTAGCAACTTGTACATCGAAGCCTTTAGCACCAGCAGTGTACTCAAGAATAGCTACACCCTCTTTACCTTTAACAAGTTTAAGTTTGTTTGATGAGAATGTGACTTTGTTATTAAGTTCATCAAACTTAGTCAAAGCGTTACCAAACTGATCGACTGCAGTGAATGGAATTTCAACCGTTTCGTTTGCAGCAATCATTTCAGCTGGAGCAGCAATGTTGAATGCAGCAAGTGCTGGCGCCGCAGCAACCTTCACTTCATATTGAGCCACTTTACCAGTCGCTTTAGAGATAGCAGTGATGATTACAGTGCCACCTTTAGAATAGCTACCACCATCCGTGAACTTAAGACCAAGTTTATCCTTGTCCGCGCCAAGTCCAGCAACTACTTCATCGATAGTAAGCACAGCTGGGTTAGATGATGTAAAGATGAAACCTGCGTTAATTTCTTCGGCTGTCAATGCTTTTCCATACTGATCCATTCCGTTTACGAGAAGAGCGAATTCACCAACCGGTGTTACACCTGAGAATGGCTTTCCGTCTTTGTGGTAAACAGATCCGAATGAAAGTGAATCAGAAACTGCCACATCAGCAATTGTGATTACTTTTGAAATGACTGTGTTAGTCGAAGCATTAATACCTGTTACCGCAATCATGTCACCTTTTTTAATTTCATCGGCAGTCAAAGAGAGAACACCTTTGTTGTCATCTTTAGCAGTGACACCATTTGAAGCAGTCCACTCAATTCCAGATGCAAGTGGAGATGAAGTGATGTCTTCACCATATTGGTTCATGACTTTGTAACCAACTTTAGCTTCTGTTTTACCTGCATTTGTAGGAGCAGTTGTAGAAGAAAGCTCGATAGAGTTAACTTTTTCGTTCATTACTGCTGATGTCTTAGAAAGTGCATCTTCAGTAAGACCAGAAACAGTTACTGTGTAGTCACCTTCGAAAAGTTTGCTAGCCAACTCAAGCTTCGCAGACTTCTTATCTTCAGATGGGACAACTGTTGCGTTAACAACAACTGATCCACGTTTGATTTCAAACTTCGCTTTCGAGAAGTCGATTTCTTTGTTGAAGTTAACTGTAAGTGCATCAGCAGAAGTCGCTTTGAACTCTTCGATTTCTGGTGCAGAGTTAACTACTTTGTACTTAACAGTTTTTGTTACAGTACCGTAAGCTTTGTTAGCGTAAGTGAGTGTTCCTTCGAACTCTCCAACTTTCTCAGTGCTGAATCCAGCTACTGAGAGTGGCTTGTTGTATACAACACCGTCTGCGAAGAGAACTGGTTGAATGCGGATTCCTGAAACAGGAACGCCTTGCTCGAATACGAATTCAGATTCAGGTTTGATTTCTTGTGCGTAGTTCAATACGCGAACGCGTTTCTCAACACGGATGCCTTGGCCTTTTACAAAACCTTTAGCAGTTTGGAAGACACCAAGTTTGTTCATGTCTACTGAAGATTTGTACCAGTGGATCTCGCTGCCCTTGTATTCTTTGTCAAGCGCTGCGTTGAGGTCTCCCCCACGTACGTAGTCCGATGAAAGACGGACCGTTGTTGATGCTGCGTCTGCCGTGATTGCAGGCGCTACTGCTGATGCTGCTACTGCGAACGCTGCCGCTGCAGTAACGAATTGTTTCTTCTTAGCCATCTGATGTAAATCCTCCCTTAGGTAGATAGGTTTTTCTACCGTCCTTGCCCAACCGATCTCGTTCGGAGTCATGTATCCATAACAATGAATAAAGTACTAATGATTATGTAACCGACTCTTCAATAGACCAGGCGTTCTCCCCCGGTAGAAGTCTTTGCAAGAATCATCTTGAACAATTTACCAAGACTGTTCTTGGAAAACCTTACATCCATAATATACATAACCCTTCCAAGCGACACAAGCGTTTTTTTTCGCAAAAATGGTAACGTTTTTGAATTTTGGAGATTTTAGTTTAATTCATTTTTAGATTTACCTATTTTGGAAATGTCGAAACAAGTCGATTTTTGTTGATTTCATGCGATTTAAGCCGAAATACTCGTTGAAAACCATTTTTATACCATTAATTACCTATAAAATTTATTTTACATCATCAAATTTACAAGACCAATCTTCACCAATGATATTTCCAACTCATAAAATCATTGACCTCTTTCACAAAACCAAACATATCCAAAATAGCATCCCTTATTCCAACTACACACGAATCGGTGACTGGTCCGGATGATTCATACTCGTGAGGACTATTTGCCTAGCCTGGATTTACGATTTGGCACGATTCTTTACTCACCGATTCTGTCTTGAGAAACTGAAAAATCGATTCCCTTTTCGTCTGAAACGTGACGGATGTCTGGTAAGGGATTGTCCTATACTGAAATCAATGAAGACTTAAAGGAGATTCCACTATGCGACAACTATTGAAAGCATCCATCTCGTTCGGACTGATTGGATGCTTCATCCTCTCACCGATCGAGTTTGTTCCCGTAACCGACCTAACTGTTCAAGCCAAATCAGCATCGACGACCGTGACGGCTGAACGGGTGACAACGGAGTATACGAAAGTGTACGCCTCACGGTCGAAGAAAGCGAAGGTCATTCTCCCGCTCACGTTCGGTACGACCGTCTATCAAAATGCGACGTCTGGAAGTTGGACGAAGATCACGTATAAAGGAAAAACGGGATGGGTGCCGTCAGACATGCTCATGCCGTCATTGATTTCGACGGAGTATCTCGTGAACCGAACGACGGACTTGTACGCGACGTGGTCGACGAAAGGGAGACAGATCACGACGGTCCGATCTTGGAGTCGCGTCGTCAAGACTGGGGAGTACGGCAAGTGGTCCCGTGTCCGAGTCGGTGGGAAGACGGGATGGTTGCCTACTTCTTATCTCCGTGCGCCGTATTCAAACGATCGAATCACTCGGACGGTTTACGGAAGTCACACATATGGGGTCGATACGCAGGCGGAGTATGATGCGGTATATAAACGGGTGAAGGCGGAGTTTGATGCGAAGTATGATTCGGCTGAGTTTGGGTTTAGCGCCCATATCCAACGTGTATTGAATGGGGAGAGGGGTACTGATGATAGGAATGACCCTAACTTCCGTAGACCGGATAATGTTGATTTATTGATGGCAGAGAAAGCGTTAGAGCCTTATTTCGACGGTAGTATGTCACTAAAAACGTATGAGAAGATGTACCGTACAAACAATATGTACACGTATCTCTATAACAAGTACAATGCAAAATCAGTTGAGGGTGATAAAAACTTAAAATCCGCATATGATGTATTATTTAGAGGAAAAGCGGACTGCGATTCAAGTGAACAATTGAAGTCACTTGTTTACGATTTGGCAGGGATTGATAATGTTATCATTGGTGATGGAGTAACACACGCTTTACTCTTGTTCAAAGTAGATGAGGGGTGGATGGGGTCAAACTATAAGGCGTTTACTAAGAAAGATATCGACTCTACAAACGCTTTAAACATCTACATTTCTTACACGCAAAAAGGTGCTAAGATTTCATAATAATCTCGCTGAGAGGGGGTTTCGACCCCTTTTTGTTTCGCCCTCCTCCCCGACCCATCAAAAAACGGGTATCCCGATCGCTCGGCATACCCGTCTCTTCTATCGAATTCTCTTATCGTACAGTCGTCTTGCTCATCTTGCCTGCGCGACCTTTCAAGTCCTCGATGTGGACGTTGATCGTCTCGCCTTTCTTGAGCGCACGTGTCTTCACAGAGAACGTACCGTTCGGGAGGACCGTTCCGCGTCCCAACACTTGATAGTTGCTGTTGCGGACGACGACACGCATCCCGGCGTCACCGCGACCCGTGACCGACTTCGCGCCAGAACGGAGTGTGTTCACCATCGGTTGCCCTGGACGTGTGCCGGATTTTACGACGACACGTTCGCTCGTCTCATACTTCCCGTTCGTATAGACGACGCGAAGGACCGCCCCTGCTTTTTGCGGTTGAATCGAGAAGGCGGCAACGGTCTGTTTCGACGTGCCCCGTCCGATCAACTTCTCTCCTTTATACACGCGGACCGTCGTCCCCGACGTGACTTTCGTCTTGAACGTCGATGAGTTGTCCTGTGCTTTCGCGCCAGAGGCGTTCAATTTGAGCATCGACTCGGCGCGGTAGACGTTCGCCTTCCCGAATCCGCTCACCGGGTTGTAATACGCCGGGAGCGTCATGCCCAATTCTTCTAACACATACTCGAACCCGTCACTCATGCGTGGGTCGTACGGTGCGTCCCCACCCGAGAAGGCGATCGGGTCTGCCGTCCGCTGCAAGAGCGTCCGTACGTCTTCGACCGAAAGATCTGGGTGATACGACTTGAGGAGCGCGACGGCTGCAGCGACGTGTGGCGTCGCCATGCTCGTCCCGTCCATATAGACGACGTTCCCGTCTGGTACGAGACTCGCCACTTTCGAGCCAGGTGCGACGACGTCGACCCCGATGCCGTAGTTCGAGTAATCCGAGACGATCCCGAAGGCGTTCGTCGCGCCGACCGAGATCGTATATTTCGATGATGCCGGATACGACACGCGAGACTGCGCATCGTTCCCTGTCGCCGCCACGATGACGACGCCACGGTCATACGCATACTTCAACATGTATCCGAGCGTACGGCTCTCGTTGCCGCCGAGGCTCATGTTGATGACTTTCGCCCCTGCGTCGACCGCATACTTGATCCCGAGTGCGATTTGGTCCGTGTCCCCAGAACCGCCCGCATCGAGCACTTTCACCGGCAGAATCGAGACGTTCGGGACGATCCCGCGCATCGAAACGCCGTTGTCACGTGTCGCACCGATGACGCCGGCGACGTGTGTCCCGTGACCGTGGTCATCGATCGCGTCGCCTTCCCCGTTCGGGTCGACGAAGTTCTTCGCGTTTGCGACATCGACCTTACCTTTTAGGTCAAGGAGACGATGGTCGACCCCAGTGTCGAGGACGGCCACTTTGATCGACCGTTTCGGCAAGTTCAACGCCTCATACTTGTCGAGGCCGATCCCTGCATTCGCGAACGGCTCGAGGACCGACTTCTGGTTGATCGCCCATTGGTAGTCGAGGCTGACGTCGGTCGCGAACGACTGATACGTCTGGACCGGTTCGATATACTCGACGTTACGGTCCGACTCGAGCGTCGACTTCGCCTGTGCCTGCATCTTCGTCGACGCTTCTTCCACATCGACGAGCGCGAAGTAGTCAGACGGTTTCCCGATGGCGATCCGCTCGGCCGAGACGTCGCTCATCGCGTTCATCTTGCCGATCGACGTGCTTGGTGACGATTTGTATTTGACGATGTAACGCGGTGCGTCACTGCCGTCCGTTTGGATCGTCATTCCGATCTTGCCGAAGAGGTCCGTCACCGGAGTCCCGGCGAGCGAGTCCATCTCGAGCGCTGTCGCGATCTCGCCGATTTCGCCTTGTAGCGCGGTCGGTACGCTCGCGTCGACCAAGGCGTGGAGACGGTTGATCGCCGCCGCGTCCTGAGTTTTGAGCGTATACGCCTTCTTGTCGACGAGTGCCGTCAACAACGGACGGAGCGTCTTCAAGTCGGTGAGGGCAGCTTTGCGCTTCTCGCCGTCAAACGTGATCGCCTTGACGATATAAGGTGAGGCACGGTAGTAAAGGGCCGACAAGTCGCGACCTTCCTGTGACGTGCCGAGTACTTCACTTTGGACGCGACGGATGAGCTTGAGCATCGAGTCACGTTCCGGTGCCGGTTGGACGATTGATTCGACGGCACACATGTCGCCGCCGACCTGCTCGTATTTGACCGGGAGTTTGACCGGGTTGACGACGAGCTTGATGTCTGACGCGAGATCCGGCATGCCTGGGTCTGTCGGCTCTTCCCCGTCGACCGGGAGCACATCCCCTGGAATCTCTTCGCCTGGAATTTCTTCTCCGAGATCCATCGGCATATACTCGACCTTGATGTAATATGGACCTTCCCATGCGAACGGGAAGTCGATCTTGGCCGTCTGTTCTTCCTCTTCCTTCGTCGCGCTCGCGCGGTAACGGTCGAACGTCTCATCCTTCGCCGCCATGTCGGCGCTCGGGTAGACGCTGATGTTCGCGAGCTTCGAAGATTCGAACGTGACTTCCATATGTGTCATCGCGGACGTCTCTCGTTCCATCTTGAACCAATACGTGTTGACCGGGTCCGTGCCGGTCGTGAATTCGACCGCTTCCCCCGGAGTGAGTAATGTGGCATTGGTCATCCCGTTTCCGCTGTCAGCGAGTGCTGGCGGCAGGAACGAAAGGACGAGGACGAGAACCGTCACCATCGCCACGAACTGCTTGAATCGTGCTTTCATGTTTTCCCCTCTTTCGTTTGTTCTGGAGCATGCGCCCCACATCGTTCTACGATACTTATCGGTTTATGTTTCAAAAATGTAACAAAAATGTTTCGACAAGATGTCGATTCACTCGTCGAATGGTCGCTCACTTGATTTCTTTCGCTCGAGCACACGGTAATTGGCCTCATGATTGGTCCGGTCAAAGAAGATCCCGGCGACTTTGATGAAGCGAAAGTCGACCTTATTGCCGTATCGGTCCGTGTAGTCGATCTGCTCGATCCGGAAGTACCCGTGGTCTTCGGTCGCGCTCGAGAACCGCTCGAATTTGAACTGGCGATCGATCACATAATAGAAGCGCTCTTCCTCCATGAAATAGATTTCCTCGACACCGTACTCGTTTTTCATATAACGCTCCGTCGAGTTCTCACTCACGACGTTCAGCATCGTCATGCACCAACCGAGGAGTAATAATAGAAGAAATGCTTTCATCCACCATAGGAATCGACTTGAGGAGATCGGGGTCACCGGCAGGGTTTTTAGCGAATAGATGAGATCTCGCTTATCTTTCATGTTGCAACTCCGTTCACCAAAAAGACCGATGTCTCCACCGGTCCTAAGAAATTAGTATCCTGCGTATTGAAGCGATTGGATGAATGCGCGTTTCTCCGCACCCGATAAGTTGAACTCGAGGTCGTAGTCCACTCCTTGGACCATGACCGTGATCCGGTTTTCCGGACGGACGTACTTGTCGACGAAGCTGATGAGTTTCGCATCTGGTTCGAACAAGTATGACTCTTCGACCGAGCCGTCATCGAACTCGTCATAGTAGACATCGTACTCGTCGATGTTTTGCGAATACGTCGCGCGACCGACACGGAGCGTCAACTTTTCAAATCCAGCGACCGACCCGTCCTCTGTGTAGCTGCTGAGAAGGAACCCGAGGCCTGACTTCGACGGATGTCCGAAGAAGAGTGGCACGAACGTGTCCGCATATTTTGTCGTCGCATCTGCGTAGAAGACTTCTTTATGAACCGTCACCTTCATCCCTTCAAAGTAGACACGGTGGAAGTTGTTGTAGAGCGCGTGCTGTACCGTGATCGCCTTTGGTTGGCTGACATTTCCTGCACCATCACGGATGACGAGTGACATCTTCTGCCCCATCGCTTGACGTGGAATCTTCACGATGAACTTCCCAGTCGACATGACCGGTGCCGTGTATGACTTCGTGCCGATCTTGACGATGGCCGTCGCATATGGCTCGGCTTTTCCGAAGACGCCATAGGATGCCGCCGTCACCGATTGAGTCAATGTCGCCGTTTTTGGTGCGATGCGGTCTTTGTAGACGCTACGTTTCGAGACGTCGCTCGTCGCGCCTTTCGTCGTGATCGTCTTCGCTGAGAGCCATGAGTAGGCCGGTTGCGGCGCGATGCCACGACGGTAGAGACCGTTCGCATCGAACTTCCCTTTATACGTGCTGCTACCGATCGAGAGCTCGACATATTGTCCCGGCTCCCCGACGACGCGCACTTCACGTGACGTCTCCGTCAACGGTTTGATGACCGGTGCGTCCGGACGTGCTTCTGGGTCTTCTGCGACGATGGCGCGTGTCGTCTCACTGATGTTGCCGCTCGCGTCGACGAGACGGACGTCGATGACTTTACCGACCGACTGTGGTGACATCTTGAAGACGGCCTCACCACCTTCGAGGATCGTACGGACGTACGTCTTGCCGTTGATCAAGATCTCCGCTTTCGCAGCCACTTCACCTGTGATCGTGAGTGATGTCGATGTGTGGAGTGGTGCCGATAATACAGGTGCATCAGGAGCAGTCACGTCTTCCGACGTCTCTGCGTTGACGATTGTCGAAGGCGCGATACCTCCGAATGCGAGTGTGGTCGCTAAGAAAAGTGCTGCATATTTCGGTTGCTTCATAATAAGTGGGGTCCCCCTCAAGAATAATGACAATCGTTTACAAATTTATTATAATCTGTCCTTTTTCAAAAGGGTACATAAATTTTCTAAAATAGTCATATATTTTTCAAATTCACATTTCCTTCTTTTATTAAAAAAGACACCCCACTGTTTGGAGTGCCTGAACGCTTAGCCTTCGTTGATCATCGTCGCCTGTCCGCCTTGCCATAACCAGACGCCATCTTCTTTCACATAAAGATGAAGCATCCAGAACCGACCTTCGTAGGCGTTCGTGCCGAGGATAAATTTTTCTTCTAACAAAAGTTGGACGACGGCGAGGTCGCCGCGTACCGTCTCATCGAACGTGACCGTGTCCTGTGCGATCCATTGAATCGCTGTCGGGTCGACGAACTGGTCTAAGAACGTCTCTTTATCGAACTGACGCCCGCTCGAATCGACATATCGGAACGAGTCGTGCATGAGCGCCCGCATCGCGTCGAGATCGCCGGCCACCTGATGGGCCGACCGGTCGTCAGAAAGTTGTTTCATGTTGAGTGTCTCCATCGTTGTCCCTTCCTTTCCCCGTTTATCATAGCACAGATGGTCGAAAACGAACGAGTGGAATGCTGATCACAGATTCCTTCAATCATTTCCCTTTTATCGAAATAAGCAACCTTTTTCATCTCCACTATGTATATACTAAAAAATGTAAATTTCATGAATCGAGGTGGAACGCTTGAAACGAATCTTCAGTTTGCTTGTTCTCTTTACTTTCTATTGGACTCTCACCGCACAGGCGGTCGGGTCCGACGCCATGCTCCCTGCCGGCACGACGCTCTATGCCGACCCGGAGGAATCCAGCATCCTGCTCGTCACGGATGAGCCGAAGCGTGTCGACATCCAGGACGTGACCGAGACCCATACGTCCGTCACGGTCGATACACAGAACGGATTCGTTCGAAATGACGACGTCCGATATGCCGTCACACGTTACACCCAGACAGAAACGGATGCGCTCGACGCTTCCGGTAACCCCGTCGCAACCCTCCCAATCGGGACAGCCGTCGACGTCTTCGACCTCGAGGGCGACCGTCTTCTCACAACGGATGGGACGTATGTCGCCCGTGACGCCCTCGGAGAGACGATGCCAGAAGCAGTGACCCGCTACGCGAAAGCAGGTGCGGTCGTCTTGTCCGCTCCAGACGGGGAAACAATCACCGAACTCGAGGCCGGGCAGACCCTCAACGGTTTTGTCGTCGGTTCGATGCTTCGCATCGAGACGGCGGACGGCTTCGGCTATGTCGCCTTAGATGCGACGAGCACTCGTCCGATCAAGACGGGCACCCAGTTCGTCTTGACGACATCGCCTTACACCGATGCATCCGGCAAGATCATCGGCTCCCTCGTCCGCGGTGAACAGACGAGCGTCTATGGCACCATCGGAGACACTGCCCGCCTCTTCAAGGACGGCGCCTACGTCTATATGAAACGCGACGTGCTCGCCGACAAGATGCCACGCTACACGAAGACAGGCAGCCGCTATGCGCTCGCCGCAATCAACGTCTATCAGGACACAGACAAGAAACAAGTCGTCGGGTCGCTGAAACGAAGTCAGCTCGTCACCATTTACGGGACGGACGGCGACTTCACACGCATCTATACGCGCGGCCAGTTCCTATTCGTCGAGACGAAATCGCTCGGCACGACAAAACCGGCACCGCTCAAGACGGGACAACGGTACATCACGAAAGACACGCCGGTCTACGCACGGACGGTCCTGTCGTCGAAGACGTCCCTCAGCCTGAAGCGCGGACAACTCGTCACCATTTACGGGACAAAGGGCAACTATACCCGCATCTTCACGCAAGGGAACTACTACTTCATCCCGACGAGCGTGACGAGTACGAAAAAACCGCCTCGCTTCGAATCGACGGGCATGCGGTACTCTCGTTATAACGAGGTCGAAGTGTACGCTTCGACGTCTGTCGCGAAACAAGTCGGTTCCTTGAAACGCGGGCAAGTCGTCGAAACGTTCGGGACGAGTGGGTACTACACGCGCATCCGTCTGAACGGGACGTATCGCTATGTCGCGACGGGCTACCTCGCCGTCTCGAAACCGACCGCAAAACCGAAGGCAGGAACGGTCTTCTATACGCAGTTCAACGGGACACCTTACTTCTCGGCTGACGTCGCGTACGGTCGTCCGGCCGGCACGTTGCCACGTGGAACGAAACTTGTCGGGCTCCGCTCGATTGATGCCGACTTCTGGCACGTCCGTCTTCCGTCCGGGAAACGCGTGTACGTGTTGAACCCATATATCGCCGAGACGAAACCGAAAGCGATCCAACCGGCGAGCGTCTATACGGCCGCCCATTACGGGACGACGAAGAAGACGCCGTTCTACGCCAACCCGAACGACACCCGTCCGATCGGGTATCTCGATGCCGGTCGTCGCATCTACCCACGTGGGAAGAGTGGCGACTCGTATCTCATCCAGTACGACTGGCGTCCCGTCTACGTCAAGACGAAAGACATCCGCATCAAGCAGGATGCCTTGTTGAAGAAACGGGACAACTCGCAAAAAGAGCGTCTGATCAACGCCGCCGTGAAACATCTCGGGACACCGTACACGTGGGGCTCGCAGTCACCGCTGAACGGTGGGTTCGACTGTTCCGGTCTCATCCATTATGCGACCAACCAGGCCGGGAAGATCGGCGGTCGTACGAACGTGTCGGGCTATTGGTATAGCGGACACTTCAAGAACAAACGGACAGGGATCACAAGTGGTCGTCGCGGGGACATCATCTTCTTCGCCGGCACGTATAAATCGGGCCCGTCCCACATCGGCATCATGCTCGATGACGAGTTCTTCATCCATGCCGGGGGCGAGATGCTTCAAATCAACTCGATCCATGACCCGATGTGGCGCCCATACTTCCTAGGGTACAAATCGTTATAAGGGGGATGCTCCATGTTTGATTATATCGACCCGTTCCTTTGGCAGCTCGTCATCGTCCCGGTCCTCACCATCGGCGGCGGTGTCGTGGTCGCCATGATCATGAAACGAATCTGGGTCGGCCCTGTGGTGACGTTCTTGTTGAACGCCATCATCGAATTGACGTACTTTGCCGTCTATTATGACCACAGTCCATTCGATATCAACCATCTCAGTTCGTGGAATGTCATCTTCCCGCTGATTTCGCTCTTGTTCTCGTTCATCTTCGTCGGATTGTTGAAAAAGAAGAAATCTGTCTGATATGTCGTGTCTAATCATTGAAAGGAGAACACTCCATGTTTCACTATATTGACCCATATCTTTGGCAACTCGTGATCGTTCCAACGTTTACGATCGGACTAGGGGTCGCCATCGCATTGCACTTGAAGCGCTTGTCTATCGCTCCCTTGGTCACACTGATTGCCTACTTGGGCATGGAGTGGTTCATGTATCGGGGCACCCTCTTCTTCTTTACGAAGTGGTGGCTCCTCCCCCTCCTGGCATTGGGGATCACGTTCACGTTCATCGGAAAACGTCAGGTGGAACATGCTTCGATCAAATGATCCTTGACAACGCATCTTCATCCCGTTAAAGTAACGATAACATTCATACGAACTCGCGATGAGAAAGAAGAGTAGCGCGAAGGGACGTCTTCAGAAAGCCGGTGGTCGATGCGAACCGGTGTCGTGCCTTGCGTGAATGGGCTTTTGAGCGTTCAGACCGACATGTAGGCTCTGACGGGTCCTCCCGTTATCGGGGACAGCGAATGATGGTTCGCGATGAGTGGGAAGACAAAGCGTCTTTCAACGAAGGTGGCAACACGGGGAATCTCCTCGTCCTTCATGTCCGATTGGGCATGCGGGACGAGGAGATTTTTTGTTTGAGCGATTGGAGGTAGGTTGGTGACGTACCACGGATGTACGCACCGCGGTCATCGTATACGAACAAGACGTGCCCCTCTCGTTCGTGGATGAACTGAACGAACGGATGCGTCGTGTATTTTCCGTTCAAACGCGGTTTCGATTTTGTATAAAAATCTTGATAACAAATCGCCTCGAGGAGTGGTCGTACACGGATTTCGGACTTGTCTGCTACCGGCACGGTGAACATCCATAACGGTTCGTCATCGAATGTGCATGATGTGGCGGTCGTCTTGAAGCGCACCGATTTATCCCGGATATAACGGAACAAGAGGGTCGGTTTGACGGGCTGTCCATATACATGCCAAACGATTCGGATGGGGTCGCCCTCTTCGAACAACGCATCAAACAATTGCTGGGCATGTCGAACGACTGCCTCAAAATATTCAAGATTCAGTTCATAGGATTTGATATCAACGTAAGGTGACAGCGTGTCCTCGAGTTCGATGTGTTCGGTCAACGCTTCACCTGAAAATTGGTCGGGTCGTAAGACTGACATCGGCATATCCCCTTTCTATTACCCATTATAAGGAGGTTCTTTCAATGCAACAACGGACGATCAATGGTGACGAACTCACACCGGTGGCAATCTTCCACCGTCTGCAAGGTGAACGAAAGGTATTACTCGAAAGTCGCGCGGAAGGCAAACACGGCCGCTACTCCATCATCGCGGCGAACCCGGTCGAGACGATCCGGGTCGATGGGAACGACGTGACGGATGCAACAGGGACGGTTTATGCGGATGACTATGCCTTTATGACTCAGACCCGGTATCGGAATATGAAGAAACGCTGCTTGAACTACCTCCACCTAGGCTTCGCTTAGAGTTGGAGGATTCCTGAGTTATCCTCTCTATCGAGAGAAACCTGATCAGGCTAGCCCCGTCGTCCCGACGGTTGAAGAAGCCAACAGGCGCTCGGCTTCTTGTTTGAGGTTCAGTCCTGCGTTCACATCACGGTCGTGGTGGACCCCGCAACTCGGGCAGGTCCATTCACGCAAGCCGAGATGCTTCACGTCCTTGTGCTGATGGCCGCAACCCGAACAGAGCTGGCTCGAGGCGAAGGTCTTCCCGACCTTCACGACGGTCTTCCCGTACCAGCCGGCCTTATACTCGAGCATCCGATGGAATTCCGACCAGCTGACCTCGGAGATCGACTTGTTCAACTTGCGGTTCTTTTGCATGTCCTTCACCTGCAGGGTCTCGATGCCGATGACGTCGTGGTTTTTGACGATCTCGGTCGATACCTTGTGCAGGAAGTCGGTGCGTCTGTTGGCAATCTTCTCATGGATGCGGGCGACTTTCCGCTTCTGCTTCTGGTAGTTCTTCGCCTCGGAGAGTGTCACCTTCTTGTTCAGGGCGATGCGCTGACGACGGGACAACTTGCGTTGCTCCCGTGCCAGCTTCTTCTCGAGCGTACGAAAGTAACGGTCGTTTTGGTATACGGTTCCGTTTGATAGGATGGCGAAGTTCTTCAGCCCGACGTCGACACCGACCGATGAACCGGTCTTCGGCAGCTCACCGATTTCCTGCTCTGTAAGCAGGGAGACGAAGTATTTGCCCGAGGCCGTGCGTCGGATTGTGGCGCTCAGGATGCGTCCCTCGACCTGTCTCGAGTTGGCGAACCGCACCCATTTCAGCTTGGGGAGTTTGAGTGTGTTCCCGACGATCGAGACCTCGGGGAGCTGGGACCTCCCCTGGATGTTCGCCGTATAGGATTGGACTGGGTTACGCTTCGACTTGAAACGGGGATGATTTCCCTCCTTCTTGAAGAACTTCTTATACGCGTCGGCCAGGTGTTTGACACTGTTCTGGACGGCCGTGCTGTCCACTTCCGTCAACCAACTGAATTCCTGCTTGAGAATGGGAAGGTCTTTCGAGCAGGCATCATACGACAGTCCCTTGCCGGTCGTTTCATGGGCCGCGTCCCATTTCGACAGGAAATGGTTGAAGACGAACCGTGAACAGCCGATCGTCTTGGCGATCAGGACCTCCTGTTCCTTCGTCGGGTAGATCTGGAATCTATACCCCTTGTGCTTCACCATGATGTTCACCCCCTTTGAAGATAGTTTACCCGAAAGAGCGGCTGGCGATTCATCTCCCACTTTCATGCAAGCCTTGTCCTTAACGTTTAGAATTGGGGGTATTCTCGCCTAATTTTGATAAAGCCAAATCCCTTTTGGAGGTGTTCGCATGATTCTCCTCATCGATAACTACGATTTGTTCACGTATAACGTCTATCAGGACGTCGCCCGCTTCAGTGACGTCTGCGTCATCCGGAATGATGAACATAGTATAGAAGAAATCCGTCGCATGAACCCGAGTGGCATCATCCTTTCTCCCGGTCCCGGCGGTCCACAAGACGCCGGTGTCTCGCTCGCGGTCGTGCGACAACTGTCCGGTTACATCCCGATTCTCGGGGTCTGTCTCGGTCACCAGGTCATCGCTGAGGCGTTCGGTGGAGTCGTCGGTCGGGCGAACGAGGTGATGCATGGGAAAGTCTCACGGATCAATACGGTGCCAGGCGTCCTTTTCGAAGGATTGTCGATGGACGTCATGCGCTATCACTCGCTCGTCGTACAAGAGACCGAACTGACAGTCACAGCCGAGACGACAGACGGCGTTATCATGGCACTCGAACACCCGACCCATCCGACGTACGGCGTCCAGTTCTACCCCGAGTCGATCGGGACGCCGGACGGACGTGGCATCTTCGAGCGCTTCGTCCAACTGTGCACGAAAAAACCGGGGCACGTGTCCCCGGTTTGAGTGTCAGCCTACATATTCACTTAGTTATAACTTTGACTTCGTTATTATTCGCTACAATAAAAATTGAAGGAGGTTCAATCGACAAGGTATTTTGCATGTCTAAGCACTTTTCTGAAGATACTTTTTGCAACGCTAGTCGATTTTCTGTAAGTATCCTTATCTGCTTTCTTTCTCGACTGTCTGAAGATAACCGTACATTAAAATCATTTTCATAATTAGCTATTTCATCAATAAATTTTTTTCGTTTACTTTCAAATTCTGTATTCGCTTTCAGTAATCTTTCGTTAGCTTGTTTGACTGTAGATTCTGGGTCTCCTAGCAGTCGCATTGCGTGAATTGCGCCTTTAGTACTCAGTAGAAACATATAAATCAACTCTTCATAATCTTGAAATTCTCTAATGATATTTTTAAAGTCATTTATACTAGTTCCTTCTTTAAATACGAAAGGGCGTCTCTTTAGATTTTGTATTTTCTTAATTGGTTCATCAAGATCTAATAGCAAAGAGTATAGTAAATCTATATCGTTCTTATAATTTGTTTCAAGTTGATATTCAATTTTCGTATTCATTTTCTCTTCTTGCAAGAATAAGTGGACACGATCTAGATAGTAAAAAGAACTCTCAGCTTGTCCACGATATTCATTAAGTTTCAAATTAATTAGTCGGTCTATTGCCCCTCTAAGTTGATTTAGACTTTTTCTTATTTCTCTCATATGCTCTTGAGCCACAATTACAGTCGCTAAATTGAAAGCTACTTTTCTAAGTTGAAGAGGATTCAATTTTTTAAAGTTAGCAACCTCAACAATTTTCTTATTACTATCAACTACCATTCCTCTTACGAAAGAATCATTGCCTTTAGATTTCATTAATGACAAAGAGCCATCTTTAATTTTTCTTCGAACCTCTGGAGAAAGACTAATTTCGTAAGCATTCCAATCATTAATAAGACGTGGAAGCGTTTTTGTACCTAACGATTTTACAGAGTAAGCAATATCTTTGAGCATTTCTTTATTTAACTCTAACTCTTTATAGGTATCTATGTTTTCTACATGAACCGGCTTGTATAATATTGAATCATCCTTAACTAGAAGCTCGTAATCTTCATCTTCAGCATACTCAAATTCTTCGTACTTTGTAAGATAATGCTTTTCACTTTTCAAACCCAGGGTATTCTTTTTTCTAAATCTTGCATATGAATAAATTATTAAAGCAAACAATAAAATTGAAAAAAGAAATATATATTCCAATCTAAATACCTCCATATCTCAGTAGATTTGAATATATTATAATTTTTTTCAATTATTTTGTATCTAAAAATTTATTGAATCAGAAATTAATCAATTCAGTTTTGACATCAAACGGACGTGGCATCTTTAAGCGCTTCGTCCAGCTGTGCACGAAAAAACCGGGGCACGTGTCCCCGATTTGAGTATCAGCCTAAAAAGTCTTCTCGCTGAAAATCATGTTTGTCGATCTTGATGTTGTTACATGCCACCCCGTTCGTCCGGAGCACGTGGATCGTTTCACGCAACAGCTCGTCACTGCCGACGATGTAGAACAAGGCGTCCTTGTCGGATGCCATCATCTCCAGGCGCTCGTAGTAGTCTTTCCGACTCGGGACGAACTCTGACGTGAAGTGCTCGTTCGATTCGAAGACGTCACCGAACAGATACGCCTTCGACGAATCGACGTTTAACGAATGGAGGTGCGGGACACCTTCCCCGTTCGCCAAGTACTCGAGGACGACTGGACGGAATGTCGCGAGTCCGACACCTGCCGATAAGAGGTAGACATTCTTCCCGCTCCGTTCGAGTGGGACGTTCGAATGTGTCTTGAACAAGGCGACCTTGTCCCCCGGTACCATGTCGCGAAGAATCGATTTGAACGTCGAGCATTCGGATTTGATGCGGGTCGTGATGCCGATCGCCCCTTCGTTCGGCAATGTCGAGATCGACATATGGCGGACGAGGCTCCGGTCCGGCTTGTCCCCGGCGTTGAACCCTTCGAGCGCGAGGTGCGTGTGCGCCCCTTCCTGCCACGTGAACTCAGGTGGCAAGGCGAGATGGAACGTGTATGTATCCGGTGCCTCGGCCACGACTTTGGTGATCGGTGTCCAGTCAATTTTCATGTGAATCCTCCTTAGTTTGATGTAACTGAAGTATTGATAATACTGCGGTTTAAAGTTACTGTTGTACAACGATTCAATTTCTAATGACTCAGTACACCGCAATCGGCCCATATGGCCCTTCGATGATTTCCAGTTTCGTCTCAAAAATTTCGGATAAGATCTTTGCGTCCATGATCTCATTCACCGTTCCGAACGCAGCGATCTGTCCGTCTTTCATCGCACAGATGCGGTCCGAGTATTTCGCCGCGAAGTTGATGTCGTGGAGCACCGTGACGATCGTCCGTCCGAACTCGTCGGCGACGTGGCGTAAATACTCCATCATCTGTACCGAACGGGCGATGTCTAAGTTGTTAAGCGGCTCATCGAGGAGGACGTATTCCGTCTCCTGACAGAGCACCATGGCCACATACGCACGCTGCCGTTGTCCCCCTGATAGCTCGTCGAGATAGCGGTTCTCGAGCGCGGTCAAGTCGAGGAAGTCGATATATTTCGAGATGATGGCCTCGTCCTCTTTTGTGAGACGTCCTTTTGAATAAGGGAAACGCCCGAACCCGGCGAGTTGTCGGACCGTGAGCCTTGTCACGAAGTGATTTTCTTGGCGCAGGATGGTGATAATTTTCGCCAAGTCTTTCGACTTCGTGCTCGACACGTCCATGCCGGCGACTTGGATCTGCCCCTCGTCTAAGTTGAGCAACCGTCCGATCATCATGAGCGTCGTCGATTTGCCCGCCCCGTTCGGCCCAATGAGTGAGGTGAACCCGGCTTTCGGGATGTCGAGCGTGAGCGGTCCAATCTGGACGTCGTCTGTATACGATTTTTTGACTTGTTCGATTTGAATCATAGCGACCTCTTCCTTAGAATGACGGCCAAGAAGATGAGTCCGCCGAACAGTTCGATGATGACGGAGACGACACTTGGCGTCTGGAATATGTGATACATAAAGAAATATGCACTCGTCAAGACGAAGAACCCTAGGGCGAACGCCATCGGAAAGACGTACTTATGGTCATACGTCGAGGCGACCTGATAGCTGAGCGTCGCGACTAGGAATCCGAAGAACGTGAGCGGTCCGATGAGCGCCGTCGAGACGGACATGAGAAGTGAAATCAGGACGAGCGTGTAGATGACGCTCCTCCGATGGTTCATCCCGAACGTTGTCGCGACGTCCTTGCCGAGTGCGACGATATTCAATCGATTCGAGAACAGGAACAAGAGTGTCCCGGCGATGACGACGATCGGGATGACGATGGGAAAGTAGGCCACGTCGGCATTCGTCACCGAACCGAACAGTCGTGCCTGCAGGATATCGAACTCGGACGGGGCGAGCATGCGGCGCATGAACGACGACACCGAGTTCAGACCCGTCCCAATGATGATCCCGATGAGCAGCATGAGCTGCAGGTTGGCGTATTTCCCTGACAAGAGCCAGCCGTAAAGGAGGAGACTCATCGTCACCATGAGCCCGACCTGTGTCAAGAAGGCGCTTGTCCCCGAGAAGCCGATCAACGCCCCTGCCCCGAAGAAGAAGACCATGCTCGTCTGAATCGTCGAATAGAGCGCGTCGAATCCAAGGAGCGATGGCGTGATGATACGGTTGTTCGTCACGGAGTGGAATGCGACCGTCGCAAGACTTTGACAGAGTGCCGCAATCAACATCGTGACGATGGCGACGATTCGCCGTTCCACGACCGGCACGAATGACGGAGAGTCCATCGGGACCGGATTGTTATAAAGGAGAAGCCCGAGCGCACACAATAGTCCGCCGAGAATGAAGGCACTTAAGAAGAGCCAATAGCGTCTGCTCGCCCGTTTCGATTGAAATGCCGAGGCGTGACGTTCTTCTCTCAATTCCCCGATTGATACTTCGACACCGTCTCGTTCTATGACCGTACTCATCGAACCCCTCCTTTCTTCCGTTGTCGCATCAAGATCATGATGAAGACGACTGCCCCAACCGTCCCGAGAATCAGGGAGACCGGGAGCTCGAACGGCATGATGATCGTCCGCGAGATCAAGTCACTGACGAGAATCGCACCCATCCCGACAAGACAGACCCATGGCAAGTTGCTGCGCAAATCATCCCCGCGGAACATCGAGACGAGGTTCGGGACGATGAGTCCAAGGAACGGTAAATTCCCGATGACCGTCGCCACGACACCGACCGATAAGGCGATGAGCCCCGTCGCCATCATCATGAGCTGGTTATAGTTCACGCCGAGACTCGTCGCGATGTCTTCCCCGAGCCCGGCGAGCGTCAAGCGATTCGCCAGTAAGAAGATGAGCACCGTCACGACGATGATGACCCATAGATATTCGTAGCGCCCGATTTGCACCGAGGCGAACGAACCGACGAACCAGCCCTCGATTGCCTGACTTGCCCGGAAGAACAGACCGAGGAACGTCGAGATGGCGGAGATGACCGCCCCTAACATGAGCCCGATGATCGGCACGATGAGCGATGAACGAAGTTTGACCGAACGTAAAAACCAGAAGAAGACCATCGTCCCGATGAACGAGAAGACGATCGCCCCGGTCATTCGCATCATGAGGCTCGGTGCTGGTACGAGCAAGTAAACGGTGAGCAGTCCGAGTCCCGCCCATTCGAGCGTCCCCGTCGTCGTCGGTTCGACGAGTCGGTTTTGCGTAATGAGCTGCATGACGAGCCCCGCCATCGCCATTGCCGCACCCGTCAGCATGAGGGCGACCGTCCGTGGGACACGGGTGATCCAAAACATATCGAAACCGTCTGTCCGTGACAGATCGTACACCCCGGTAAAGAGCGACAGCACCGCCAAACCGAGGACGATGATCACGGTGAACACGAACGACTTCGTCCACAATCTAGAAAAGGAGGGCTGAGACATCGTCTCAACCCTGGCTGTCAATGGTTTTTGCATGACGGAACCCTACTTCGCGAGCGCTTCCGTGACACTGTTGAAGAATTCCGCGTACGTTTGAATCGATTCGTTCAAGTATGTGTCTTTCGGGGCATAGACGATTTGCTCTTTCGACACAGCCGTCGTCTTTTGAAGTGCCGGTGCGTTGTCGATCACGTCTTCTGCTGGTACTGCGCCTTCTGCGTCACCGAGTGGTGCGTCACGGTCGAGAACGAACAACCAGTCTGGGTTGCTTTCTGCGATGGCTTCGACGGATACTTCGTCACCTTCGTGGTCACCTGTCTTCTTCTCGACTTCAAGAGCTGGGACCCATCCGAAGATGTCGTACATCGGTCCGAACACGCGTCCCGTTACCGGTGCTGAGAACCCGATGTCTCCGCCCGATACGATGACCGACATGATTGTATCTTTTCCGTTGTATGCCGCTTTCGCGTCTTCAATCGACTTGTCGAGGTCAGCAACGATTGCTTCGGCTTCTGTGTTTTTGTCAAAGATTTTTCCGAGTGTGAGCGTCGTGTCAGTCAATCCTTTGACTAAAATCTCACCCGGTGTGCCTGAATCTTCTGGGATCTCGATGTTCAAATCGATGACCGCTGCTTCTGGTACCAACTTTTTGATGTCCTCGTAGTAATCTGCGAAACGTTGACCGACGATGACGACGTCCGGGTCAACTCCTGCAATCGCCTCTAAGTTCGGCTCGAAGTGCATGCCGACGTCCGCGATGTCTTTGTCTGATGCGTATGGCGATTCCGCTGGAAGGAGTCCGATCGGTGCCGCCACCAAGTCGATGTCCCATGCTGCCAATGTTTCAAACGTCCGGTTATCAAGGGCGACGACCTTCTCCGGGTTGACCGGTACCTCGATTGTGCCATGTGCGTCTGTAATTTCGACCGTCTCTGTCTTTGTTGCGCCGTCGACGTTTTCTTCTTTCTTCGTCTCACTCGTTCCGCCACATGCGGCGAGTACGAAGACGAGCAACGTCAACATGAGTGAAATCTTGAATTTCCCCACTTCATCCATCTCCTCTGTATGTCAATTTCAATGATTCTCGCACCAAAAACGAGCCACGTTGGTTATGTATGTCTATTCTCACGTTCTCATTATCAGTGATAATGATTATCATTGTCGTTTTCATCAAGTAGCATAACAAACAAAAAAAGGATACGCAATGCCAATTTTACAAGATTCGGATAGGAAAATTTTTCTTTCTATAGATGCACGCACAAAAAAAGAAAGTGGAGGTCCACTCTCTTGGTTGAGTTCATGTCATTTAGCTTAGGAATCAATCTTTATTGTGTCGTGCCCTCTTTTTACCTCGAAACACAATATAGGTGATGAACCATACACATGTGATTGTGAACGCCAATAATACGGTTTGTGTCATCCCTCTCGGCAGAAGGTCCACCACGAAAAATAAGGATAAGATGACCGAAAAAATAAGATGTCCAAATCGTAAATCATCATCCAAATCTCGCCAATATATGACTAGAAGGACGAGCGCTACCGGGGCCACGAGGGCTGCTAATATGAAAAACGGCACGCGGCGCATTAGAAACGGAATGTTCTTAGGTTCGTCCATCTGACTCATGCCTCCGAGATCCCGTTCGCCAACAGCAACAAGAAAATCCAAGTCGACAACGGGATCATCAACCCGATTGTCGTAAGTAGCGTGTAGATTTTAATGATTCGATCCTTCGTGAACAGTCCCCAAATCAACGTGGCGAACAAGGCGATGTCAATCGCGAGATAAACCCAAATGACCGTCATCAATTCGAGATTCGGGAATACCCGACCGTTCAAGGTGAAGAAGGTGATCACCGTCACGATAAAGAGTCCGAGCGTTGCGTAGAGTGGTGCGTATCGCTTGTTCATACGAGCATCGCCCGCTTCCGTTTGACCATCTCAAGACAGCGGCACACACACGTATCCACGTAGCCATCCAATTGATGCGGGAGGAACATCGTGTACGTCCCCTCTTCTGTCATCGCCGCGTCCCGCTCGACTTTCTCGATCAGTTCAACGAGCTTCGGATTTCCTTTCAAACGTTCAAAATTGAAATCCCCTAGTCGTTTCGACAGGCGAGCATTATACGCATCAAAGTCCGCATAATAAGCCACCTGTTTTGACGGGTCCTGGGTGATGAGCTCTTTCAACCAACCTTTATAGAACCCTTGCAACCAGATCTCATCCGCGACGAGGTGCGCGTAATAGCCGAGTCGATACGAGAAGTCTTCCTCCTTGCTGTCAATCCAATATTGGGAAAGATCTAAACGACGAGATAAATCATCATGGCGTCCTGCGTAGTAATGGGATGCCTCTTTTTCAGTCGTTGCATCCGGTGCGAGACTTCCGAGCAAAAATGCGACCTCATCCACCTCCGACAACGCTGGTAACATCTCGTTCGCGATGACGAGATGCATCAAATGTGAACCCATGTCACGCCCCCCTTTTCCCTGATTATTCCATCAACGTTCTATCTCGACAACCCCTCGTAAATTTTGATAGACTTACTTTACTGAACGGTCAGTAAAGTTATGAGAGGTGTGATTGGATGAGTAAAAAACAATTGTTGCTACAGACTGCCGCCCAGATGATTCGAGAAGACGGAATTAGTCAGTTGTCGCTCGAACGGTTGGCGACGAAAGCAGGAATCACGAAAGCCGGGGTCCTCTATCATTTCGACAATAAGGCCAACTTATTGCGCCAGATGAACGAGCTCGCCATCGAGACGTTCGAGAAACGAATCAGTGATCATCTATCGGACGGTCCATATTCGTTTACCCGTGCCTATGCACTGGCGACATTAGATGATGTCGATCACGGAGATATGGACCTCGTCGCCGTCTTCATCTCCTCACAAGAAGATGCGACGAGCGAGTCGATTTGGAGTGACGTGTCGACCGGTTGGGACGAGCGATTCGCTGCCGACGGACCGGACCAGGATGCGATTTTGAAACTTCGTCTCCTCTGCGACGGCTTTTGGTTCGCTGTCTTGTATGGATATAGCGAGTCGTTCAAGGACCGTGCGGCGACACTCATTCGGGAAGCATGTGACGAGTTGATTCAAGGAGGATTGTAATATGGGATTCATCTATTTGATTGGGGCCATTGCCTCGGAACTGTTCGGGTCGAGCATGTTGAAAGTGAACGCCACCTCGACGAGTCGACTCCCGATTCTCGGCGTCGCCTTCGGATATGGGACGGCGTTTTATCTCTTATCGCTCGCCCTCTTTACCATTCCACTCAGCTTCGCGTATGCGTTTTGGAGCGGGGTCGGGACGGCACTCACGGCGGTGATCGGATTCGTCGTCTTCCGGGAACAAATCAGCCGTCAAAAAATTGCAGGGATCGGGCTCGTCATCATCGGGCTCATCTTGATGAAAGTGTGAGGTGAATCGGAATGAAAGCCTATCTTTTACTGTTCTTTTCTATCGGATTTGAGGTGCTCGGAACGTCGATGTTGAAACTGTCGGATGGATTCACGAATCTCGTGCCGAGTGCCATCCTCTTGGTCAGTTTCGCCGCCTCGTTCACCCTCATGGGCATCGTGTTGAAAACGATCCCCCTCAGTATCGCCTATAGCATCTGGGCTGGACTCGGGACGGTGGCGACGGGACTCATCGGAGTGTTCATATATGGGGAAGTTCTCTCGGCATTGAACGGCATCGGTCTGTTGTTGATCGTCCTCGGCGTCATCGTGATGAATCAACGAAGAGAGGAAGTCGTGACATGAACGAGTTGGCAGATCATCTTCAAACACTAGAAGAAGCGTTATTGACGACGGAAGTCAGGCAGTCGACGGAGCGGTTGCGTGAACTGTTGACCGACGACTTCTTTGAAATCGGTAGCTCGGGACGGTTGCTGTATCAAGACTGGGATCAGACGACACTCCAGCTTGACCCGATCGAGGCGGTGTTATCCGAATTCACGCTGCATCCGTTGACGGAAGGTCACGTTTTGGTGACGTACCGTCTCGTTCAACCGGTATTGAATCGCGAAACACGCCGCAGCTCGATATGGGTATTCGTGGACGGACGTTGGAAGATGCGATTCCATCAAGGCACGGCTGTCCCACCGAAGGCAACTTGATTGCAGAACATCCTCGTCGAAGCACTCGATGCGTACGGACCGTATTTCTGTGGTTACGCGGCGGTACCAGGTGAACGGGTCGCCCTCACCTATGTGAAGAGTGTCGAAGGCGCGCAGACCGGAAAGACGTACGAAGTGTATTAACCTTGAAGCATCTCTTAGGAGGTGCTTTTTTCGTACCTTGCATTTTATTTTATCTACCTCGATAGGAAGATTCCGCTATACTCGGGGCATCTTATGTCCGAGAAAGGTTGAAGTTTCATGAAAGACAAAACGTTTCGCGCCCTTTATCATATCCCTCCCTCTTTCGTCGAACATCCGCTTCAAAAGCGCGTCCTACAGGCAGTCGGTCGGAATCAAGAATCGATGGTCGAGGTCATCTTCCGCGTCGGTGGGTTCGGCACGTATGATGTGAGTACGATCACCTTTTTTGAGAGGGGCACTGTCCTTCGTCACATTGAGCGGTCCGACCGAGCGATCACCGAGCCCTTTGAATTCGAATACTATGAGGGCGAGGAAGCGAAACAGATGCGTGTCGCGTTTCATCTGCTTGGAACAAATTGGTGGCCACCCGTTTTCGAAGAACTCGAAGGGGTTCGCACGCTAGACGGTACGCAGTGGAGCCTCAGCGTATACACGAACGGGACACTCATTCACGAACATCATGGCAGTAACGCCTACCCGTCCGAATGGGAGCAAGTGACTCGCCTGTTCGGTATTTCTTGAAGAACGACAAAGGGAGCATCCGCGGTGGATGCTCCCTTTCGTCAGAGCGCTTGAATCATCTCGACCCGATTGCCGAACGGGTCCCGAAACTCGAACCGGTCGAACCCCGGAATCGGAATACCTTCGGAGTAGGTGATTTCGTTCTCTCGAAGCGCTTCCTTCCAATAATCTAAATCCGTCACCGCATATGCGATATGCGCTTTCGTCTTCTGTCGTTCCACATCGTCCTCTGCCCCGACATGAACGGAACGGTCGCCGACCTGAAGCCAAAATCCACCTCGTCCCTTCAATGAATCCGGCTTCTCGATTTCACGTAGACCGAGAAAATCGCAGTAAAATGCCTTCGCCTCTTGCTCCGCTCCAGTTGGAATCGTGATCTGGACGTGATGAATCCCTGTGATCATGCCTCATTTCCCCTTCCGATAGGTCAGTCCGATATACTGCATCTTCTCGTTGAACAAACGTGGGTACGCCAGATAGCCGACGAGCGTCGCCGAGATCGAGGCAGTCGTCAAAATCAAGAACAGGATCAAGAGTTGATACAAGACCGCTTCCATCGGGTCGGCTCCTCCGATGATGAGTCCGCTCATCATTCCCGGTAGCTGGACGAGTCCCATCGTCTTTTGGGCCTCGACGGTCGGGATCATACTCGTCCGAATCGCATTCTTCAAGCTGCGGTCGATGGCCACTTTCGGCGTTCCGCCGAGCGAGAGAATGAGTTCGATGACATCGTCACTCCGCTCGACCTCGTCTTTGAACTTATTCAAGAACAGGAGTGACAACACCATGCTGTTCCCGATGACCATCCCGCTGATCGGAATGACTTTTTCCGGCTCAAATGGGATGATACCAAGCCCGAGCATGAGTCCCATCGTCAGCGCTTCGATCGTCACGAGCGTCAAGACGATGATCCACATGATACCCGGAATGCCGTCCCCTTTCCGTCGAATGTTTTGTGTCGCGGCGACAATCATGAGTAGGATCATCAACAGCATGAAAATCGGACTGTCGCTCTCAAAGACGAACGTCAGGATATAGCCGATGATCAGCAGTTGAATGATGGAGCGGACGGTCGCAATGATAATATCACGCTCGAGTCCAAGTCGTAGGACGAGTGTCAAGGCGAGCGGGATGACGACGAAGATGAGCGCCGTCGCGAGTTCAATATATGACATCAATCTTCCCCCCTGACGAATCGTTGGATGACGGGATTGTCCGACTCATCGATGAACGATGCGTCCCCAAATGCAAGTAGTTCCCCGTCCTTCAAGAACCACATGTCGTCACTTACCCGCCGTGCCTGGTCGAGATCATGGGTGATCCAAATGACGGTCACGCCGTACGATTGTTGCAGTTTTCGAATGAGTCGCTCGATCTCTTTCACCGTTCGGTAATCTAGGCTCGCCGTGATCTCATCGAGCAAGAGCACGTCCGGTTTATTGACGAGCGTTCGTGCGATGGCGACCCGGCTTCGTTCCCCACCCGACAGTGATTTGATGGGTTGGTCGAGGAGCGCCTCATTCAAGTCGACGCGATGGAGCAATTCGGCAGCCCGGTCGCGGTCAAGTGTCTCGTCGAAGATGGCTTTCGGGAGATTCAAGTTGTCGTACACCGTCCCTTGAATCATCGGCGCGCTTTGGAACGCCATCCCGATTTTCTTTCGAAGTTCGAGGATGTCCATCTCCGCGATGTCTTCCCCTTTAAAAAGAATCGTGCCCGTGTCTGGTGACAGCAATCCGTTGATATGCTTCAGACACGTCGTCTTGCCGGCACCGCTCGGTCCGACGAACGTTGTGATTCGTCCTTCCCGGAACGTCCCGGACACCTGGTGCAGGATGTCTTGATGACTCACATCTTTGAATTCAATGATTGACATGCTTCTCTCGCCTCCTGGTTCTAGTGTACATAAAGTCAGGAATCGACTGCATCCAATATGTATGGGGAAAGTTTATACACGATATTTATTGATAAAAATTACATCCCCATTAAATAAAGCATCGCAAGTTGTCCTACAGCAATAACTATCGGAACCATCGAGAGTATGGATAACCATCGCTTCTTCATCACAACACTGATTCCCAACAACAATAGTCCGAAAATCAAGACACCGAAGATGGTAAACATCGTCACATAATTCACTCCCTCTACTCAATTTGATAGTATGTATCTTCTGTTTTTCGACTTCATACCCTTTTTAAATCACTAGATAATAAAAGCGCTCGACCGTTTCCACACGAAACAGTCGGGCGCTTTTGTTAATTATACTCCCGTTCGATGACAAAGCTCGTCTTGTCTCCGCGGAAGTAGGAGCGTGAGTATTCAATCGCTCGTCCCGACTCATCCTCTGTCACCGTCTCGATATGGAAGCACGGTGACCCGAGTGGACAGTCGAGGAGTGCACTCACCTTCTCGTCAGCTAAGGCAATCTCCAGTGCCTCTGTCGTCTTGGCGACATGAACGTCGTGAACCTCGGCGAGTGTGCGGAAGAGCGAATGCTCCGCCTGTTCCTTCGTGATCCCCGGTGCAATCTGCCACGGGATGAACGAGACCTCATACTGCGTCGGTTCCCCGTCCGCATGACGGATCCGCTCAATCTTCTGGATCGGGGCATTGTCTTCCGCTTCAAACACCGATGCGATTTGACCAGACGCCGAGATGACCGAGATGTCGATCAAGGCGACTTGCCCACGTTTTCCTTGGACGGCGAGCTGGGCCGCATAGTTGTTCGGCGTGTACGACAACGTCTGTTGTACTTTCTTCCCGGCTACGAACGTCCCGCGTCCTTGTTGACGGACTAGATAGCCTTCCATCGTCAACTGGTTAAGTGCGCCCCGTACCGTCGTCCGGCTCACATCGAACTCCTCGCAAAGCGCGTATTCGGTCGGAAATTTTTCCCCTTCTTTATAGTGCCCACTTTTGATGCGGGACAGCAGTTCATCCTTGATTGCGGTTTGGAGCGTCGATTGCGACATGTCTCCATCTCCTTTACGTTGGGTTGGTTCCTTTATTGTGATACAGCAAGCATACAAATGCAAATACAAAAACTCATTTGTATTATTTGTATTTTTTATATTGCCGAAAGTTGTATCATTTGTTATATTTGTTACGACAAAAAGAAATCGCTTTCAAAAGGAGGAGTTGGCACCATGGCAGTCAAGGTCGTCATCATCGGCGGTGGGTCCAGTTACACCCCGGAAATCATCGAAGGATTGATTGATCGACAGGCAACGTTCCCCGTTCGGGAGATCGTGCTCGTCGATATCGAAGAAGGGAGGGAGAAATTAGAGATCGTCGGTCGTCTCGCCAAGCGGATGATTGAGAAGGCAAAGGCCAAGATCACACTCAGTTGGACGCTCGACCGAAGAGCCGCACTCGTCGGCGCAGATTTTGTATCCACACAGATTCGGGTCGGTGGACTCAAGGCACGTGCGCTCGATGAACGCATCCCGCTCAAGCATGGCTTCATCGGGCAAGAGACGAACGGCGCAGGCGGATTATTCAAAGCGTTCCGTACCATCCCCGTCTTGATCGACTTGGCAAACGAAGTCGCCGAGATTTGTCCGGACGCCTGGCTCGTCAACTTCACCAATCCGGCGGGCATCGTCACCGAGGCCGTACTCAAGCACTCATCTCATAAGAAGGTCATCGGTGTCTGCAACATCCCGTTCAACATGCGAAACTCGGTCGCTGAGATCCTCGAGACGCCTGTCGAACGAGTCGCGATTGAATTTATCGGATTGAACCATTTCGTCTTCGGTCGTCACGTATGGGTCGACGGTGTGGACCGGACGAGTGACGTCCTCGCCTCGCTCAACGCAGGCAACGACTACTCGCCGGCGAACATTGTCGGGCTCGGTTGGAGCGAATCGTTCCTATCGTCACTCGGCATGTTACCGAACCCGTATCATCAGTATTACTTCCAGACGAAAGATGTATTGAAGAAAGACCTCGAGGCGTACGAACAAAACGGCACCCGTGCCGAAGTCGTGCAACAAGTCGAGGCCCAGTTGTTCGAGAAATACAAAGACGTCGATCTCGCCGTCAAACCGGAAGAGCTTGAAAAACGTGGAGGCGCCTACTATTCTGACGCTGCCTGCAATTTGATGGACTCGATCCATAACGACCGCGGTGACATCCAGACGGTCAACACGCTCAATAACGGCACGATTCGGGATTTACCAGACGACGCGGTCATCGAAGTGAACGCCGTCATCACGAAGTCGGGGCCTCGCCCCATCTCCATCGGCGCGTTGCCGCTGCCGATCCGTGGGCTCATCACGAACTTAAAAACGTTTGAACAGCTCGCCATCCAAGCGGCTGTATCTGGCACGTACGAGGACGCCTATCTTGCCTGCCTCATGAACCCGCTCATCCAGGACGAGAAACGGATCGACCCGCTTCTCAAA
Organism: Exiguobacterium sp. s83; assembly: GCF_018617095.1. Lineage (GTDB taxonomy): Bacteria > Bacillota > Bacilli > Exiguobacteriales > Exiguobacteriaceae > Exiguobacterium > Exiguobacterium profundum. The sequence goes on from NZ_JACSJP010000001.1 coordinate 1,660,787, forward strand.
GAGCTGTTCACAGCGCACGAGGCGTACCTACCCCAATTTAAAAAGGAGGTTTACTCATGAATAAGTTTATTGAAATCGCGGGACGTATCGGGTCCCAAAGGCACTTAGTCGCCATCCGTGACGGATTCGTTTCCGTCATGCCACTCATCATCGTCGGGTCGCTCGCGGTCCTCATCAACAACTTCCCAGCCGTCAACATCGGTGGTCTCTCGCTCGACTTCGTCGGTTCGATGAACAACCTGTTCGGCGAAGGTAATTGGCAAGGGCTCGGTGGTAGCATTTGGAACGCGTCCTTCGCGATACTCGGGCTCCTGATCGCCTTCTCCATCGGGTATAACTTGGCCCGTTCATACGGGATTGACGGGCTCGCGGCGGGGATCTTGTCGCTCGCCTCGTATATCATGCTCGTACCGGTCACTGCTGACTGGGGTCTCAACTTCGCATGGCTCGGCGCACAAGGTCTCTTCGTCGCCATCATCGTATCGATTGTCGTCACAGAAATGTTCCGCTACCTCATCAATACGAAACTGACGATCAAGATGCCAGAAGGTGTACCAGGTGGGGTCACACGTTCATTCCAAGCGCTCATCCCATCGATGATCATCTTGACGGTCGTCGCAGGATTCCAGCTCTTCATGACGCTCGTCGTCGAACTTAGTGTATTTGAAGTCATCTTCAAAGCGATTCAAGAACCGCTCCAAGGATTCGGTGACTCACTCCCGGCTGCCTTACTGATTGCCTTCTTGAACCACATCCTTTGGTTCTTCGGGCTTCACGGGACGAACATCATCGGCTCGGTCATCGAACCGGTCTATCTCCCGCTCATCGAGCAAAACTTGGCTGCCTTTCAAGCCGGAACGTCAGCGTTTGATGTACCGTACACGGTCACAAAACCGTTCTTGGATGCGTTCGTCTTCATGGGTGGATCGGGTACGACGTTCGCGCTCTTACTCGCGATCTTCATCGTCGTCCGCAAACAACGGAATCACCCGTATCACCAAGTCGCAAAACTGTCGACACCAGCCAGTCTCTTTAATATCAACGAACCGGTCATCTTCGGTCTTCCGATTGTATTGAACCCGATCATGCTCGTACCGTTCATCTTAGTGCCGGTCACGCTCACCATCGTCTCTTATGTCGCGCTCTCGACAGACATGGTTCCGAAGACGGTCGCCATCGTCCCTTGGACAACGCCACCGATTATCAGTGGCTATTTGGTCACGGGCGGTAGCGTTCGCGGCGTCTTGCTCCAAATCGTCAACTTGTCGATTGCGACAGCGATGTATATTCCATTCGTCATGGCAGGAGCGAAGGCGATGACAGCCGAAATCAATAAAAACAAATCTGCTACTGAGGAAGGAGAAAAGATTTCGTGAAAACCGAAACCATCCAAGAACTCTCGTTTATGATTATCTTACATGCCGGAAATGCACGCTCCTCTGCATTCGAGGCTATCGCTGCCGCGAAACGCGGTGAAGCGGACGAAGCGGCGGCAAAGTTGAAAGAAGCCGATGCGGCCTTCTTGGACGCACACAAGCTACAAACGGAGCTGTTACAAGAAGAGGCACGGGGGACGACGAGCGACATGAGCGTCCTCCTCGTCCACGCACAAGACCACCTCATGACGGCGATGACCGTGAAAGAGCTCGCCGTCGAAATGATTGACATGATCACCCGTTTGAATCGATTGGAGGAAACGACATGAACATCTTACTCGTCTGCTCGGCAGGAATGTCGACATCAATCTTAGTGGAAAAAATGCGGAAAGAAGCTGCCGCACGCGGACTCGACGCATCCATTGACGCGATCCCCGAGTCGCGCTTGAAAGAACAGTCGAACGTCGACGTCATTTTGATCGGACCCCAAGTCCGTTACCTCGAAGGCAAAATCAAGTCGTCCGTCGACGTACCGGTCGCGGTCATCGATAACATGGCGTACGGGATGATGAAAGGTGACCTGGTCCTCGACCAGGCACTCGGTCTCGTCAATGCCTAAAACGTTCGTCCTCGTCAACGCTGATGATTTCGGATTGACGACAGGTGTGAACGCCGGCACCTTGGAGAGTCATCTGAATGGAATCGTCAATTCGGCGACGATGATCATGAACGGGTATGCCGTCGAGGAAGCGGTCAGACTCGCGAAACAACATTCGTCGCTCCGTGTCGGGGTCCATCTCGTCTTATCTTGGGGCAAACCGCTCGCCGACACGAGCGCCCCTCTCACGAAAGAAGACGGCACGTTCCGCTACACAAGCCGTTTCTTGACTGAAGACTCACCTGACCCGGAGCTCGTCTATCTCGAGTGGAAAGCCCAAATCGAGGCGTTCCTTGCGACCGGACTTCCGCTCGACCATCTCGACAGCCACCATCACATTCACGGTTGGCCGGTTCTGCACGACATCATCATTCGTCTCGCTGAAGAATATGACACGACGTTTCGGGCCTTAACGACGCTCGGGTCACGCCGAGACTTGTGGGTGACCGAACGGTTCAGTGATCAGTTCTATGCGGACGGTGTCTCCCATGCGACGCTCGACGCCATCGAACCAGGTGGATCCATCGAAGTGATGGTCCATCCGGCCGACCTCGATGATTGTCTTCCGAGCGTCACGTCTTACCTCGAGCCACGCCTCCTCGAAAAACAGGTGTTGGTCGACTATGAACGCCCCGATTGGTGGGCATGACAAAAGCGGGTTCCCTTTCACGGGGACCCGCTTTTTCATAGGTCGAATGCTTGTTGAATCTGCGCCGCCGTCTCTTCCGGACTTAAGTTCGTGTTATCGATCCGAAGATAGTGCTCGACGTCTAATTCTCCCGGACGTGAGTTCAATCGATACATCGTCGCCGTCTGCTTCAGTTCTGCCTCGGACCAGGCGATGTCACGCTTCGACGGTTTATGGGCAAGACGGTTCTCCGTCGTATTGCGCGCGAGGCGCTCTTCCATCTCGGCCTCGAGCTCGACGTAATAGATGTCCGCCCCGTGTGACTCGAACAAATCCGTCACTTTCTTCACGTAATCCCAGTCCTCCTGCATGTCAAACGCCCAGACGAACGTGAAAATCATGCCGGGTAGATCACTCTTGGCGACCGATTCGAACAGTTCTTGACGAAAGTGTTGGACGAGTCGCTTCCCTTCCGGCGTCCCGTAATTGAAGAACGGTCCGACGAGGTCGATCGTCATGTGGTTATGGAATAATTTCAGTCCGGTTTTGTCGGCGAGCGCCTGCCCGACCGTCATCTTGCCGACGGCTTGCGGACCAAATAAGATGATGAATTTCATTGGATTTCCCCCTACATCTTTTGAAGATTTTATCATGTGACTTAAAATGTGTGACCCCTCCAAAATATTTGTTTACCTCTTTCCAAATGAAGGAATAAGCATAGCATCGAACTTTATGGAAAGAAGGTGCCCCTGTGACTTGTCCCCACTGCGGAAAGAAGACACGATCGAAAACGGTCTGTCCGACGTGTGGCCGCCGCTCACGTCGCACGATTTGGTTATTTGCCACCCCATTCGCTATCGCACTCATTGCCTTTGTCACCTTCATTGGAAACGCCTATTTCACGGACATGCTACGTTCGACCGACTCGCTCGCCGATCAGGTCAACTTGCCGATTGGGGAAGATACGGTCTCCGCTGACGAAGCGACACCGGTCGACTTCGCCGCACTACAAGATAGCCTCTTCACCGTCAGTTACGGGACGGGATTTTTGGTGAGTTCACGCGATGTCGTCACAGCGGCCTCGAATGTGGCTGGATTGACGAATATCATCATGTACCATGAAGGGCAGGCCGTCTCCGGTACCGTCGTCGGTCGGACGAAGCTCATCGCTGTCATTCGAATCGAAGAGACGGAGAACACACCGTACACCCTCACGCAAGCGATTGCAGCAGAGGATGAGACGTTGATCACATTGACGATGCAAGAACGAATCAACGGAACGGTCACATTCGCCGAGAACGGCTATAGCCGAAACTTTGAATTACCTCGTCATGCGTATGGCAGTCCACTCCTTTCAGCATCCGGGCGAGTCGTCGCCATCCATTTGCGAGGAATCGCCTTGCCGACCGCACTATTTGAGCAAGACATCCGGACGTTCATCGCAAAAGATGCACCGGCACCGCCACCTATCGAACTCGCACCGGTCGAACCGATCAAACCAGATTTGACAGAAGAACCGGTCGTCGTTCCGGAAGCACCCCCTATTCCCGAGGCGCAACCTGAAATCCCACCGGCCACTGAACCGGAGGCGCCGGTCGAGGAAGAAGTCGAAGAGGAAGTTGTGGAAGAGCCCGAACCGACGACACCGGAAGTGACGCCGGAAGAGCCTGCGGAACCGCCAAGTGAACCAGAGGAACCGACGGACCCACCGGAAACGGAAGAGCCGATTGAAGACGATCCCCCGGTGACGGAGCCGGAGGAACCGACCGAACCGGAAGAGCCAACGAAGCCAGAAGAACCGACGACGCTCGAAGCAGACGGGGATGAGGACTCCATCGTCGAAGAAGACATCGTCGAAGAAGATTCAGAAGAACCGATTGAAGAGGAAAACGACACGAGCACCCCATCTGATTGATGGAGTGCTCGTTATTCGTCACGTGTGAAGCGTCGTTGGAGATTGCCGAGCACCGCTCCTAATGCCAGAAGCAGAATCGACAGCGCCCAGAACGGGAGCGCATCTTGCAACAACCAGACGACGAGGGCACTGAAGCCGACGACGGCTCCGAGCCATAGAAAGTTCCGTTGTCCCATGTCATTCACCTCGTCCTCATCATAACACAACGATTCGATATGCCGTTGTTTGTGGCGGCAAGGAGCGTGTCAATCGTTCATCATGCTCGACTCGAACCTGTTGTCCGACGAGAAGCGGTGTCTCGTCCAAAAGAGGTCTCGCTACATGAAACACGATGCCATCAAACGGTTCCGCTTCCCGCGTCGGCGTGACGCGGATTTTTTCCTCCATCACCTCTGCGACATATCCAGTGAACGTCGCCATGCCTTCCCCCTCCTTTCCAGTCCTACCTTTCCATTTCCCGTTTTTACAAGATTTTACGAACGGGAAAGCCCATATCGGACATAGCCCGCCTTTAGGCATGGGATGAGAGTGAGTTCGGATGTGAAAACATCCGACGTTCGGGTATACTTATCCCATAGACAAGAACAAGTCTCTAAAACGCCTGTGTCCATCGCCCCTTGAAAATCGTATACGGTTCGGTCATGAAAACATATGACCGGTAAAACGATGCCTGTCGTCATGCAAAAGACGCTAAAACATCAGATGGACACACCTGCAACGACCTGTGGTGGATGGTAACAGTCCACCAGCCTGAGAATCTATATGATCTGTCTCAGGAGGGGTGATGGCACACCCTCATCTGGAGGTTTGAGCAAAACAGAAATGGACTGCGCTCGCACAAGCACTTCAGAATCCCACGGTTTTAATCGTGGGAGTGTCAAAAAAGATGCTACTCGCCTTTTGCAAGAACAAGTATAATAGAGCGACACCAGTACTTGTGAGGAGGACACCGTATGACACAAACGATCGATTTACACACCCCAGAGTTCCAGCGCACGTTCCTTGAGATGATGCTCCTCGCAGAATTAACAGAAGCTTATAACGCTGAAGCCATCCATGACATGGCGACACGGGGCGAGACCGCGTTCCCGGATGACCCATTTTTCCCGGCGATGCGCGCTTATCCGTACATTCGAGAAGGTGACACTGATTCGGCCAAACCGTGGCTCGAGAAAGCGAGCACACTCGGCGATCACTACATTCTTCATATATTGAAAGGATTTGTCAGTGAAGATACCGGGTTCACGTTCGAAGCGGAACAACACTTTCTCCGTGGCGTCGAACGCTATCCGGACGTCCCGATCATGCATCGCGCCCTTGCCGTCCACTACTTCGACCGCAAGTTCCATGGCGAGGCCGGTCTTCATATCATGAACTATGTCCGACTTGCCGGATTTGGTCCGGACACCGTCCCGATGTTGCTCGAATTTTTCCAAGTGTATGACGACATTCCGCTCGATATGGTCAATGAACTGATGAAGACTTCGAGCGGTTACTTAACATTAAATCCGCATGACCCGCATGCCCATTCCTTATACGCGTCTATGTGTAGCCATCGTTTCGCTGCACTGACGGCCGAGTTGAAGGACGATGACCCGCTTACCGACGAGATGATTTGGATGCTCCTAGAAGTCGAGAATCACGGGATGTGGAGTGCGACTTATGACCGCAGTGAAGAGCGGATGTTCCGTCACATGTTCGCGGAATACGTCGACAACGTCATTCTTCCGAACACGTCGCAGCTCTATGTGTGGCGCCTTCGGTTGCGTTACTGGACACGTCGCCTGACACACCGCTTCACGGGTGGTTACTCTGTACCGACGTCATGAAAAAACATCACGCCAGCGTGATATGCTCCCCAATAGGTAGACAGATGAAATAAAAAATCTGTTTATCTATTGGGGAGTGTTTTTATATGGCGAGAAGTCGGCATACGATTGAACAAAAATTGAGTGCGCTGCGCATGATGGAAGAAGAAACATATACTTGGAAGGAAATCATGGGGGCTCATGGGGGCTCTAGGCACACCCTCCAGGTGTGGAAAGTGAAATTCGATACCGGTGGGATCGATGCGTTGAAGGAATCGAAGGCATGGAAATCTTACACCAAGGAACTGAAAATCGCGGCCGTCCGCGACTATCTCGATGGGTTCACTAAAATGGAGGTACTCTCCAAGTATCAGATCAGTAATTGGTCTGTTCTTCGTAAATGGATTAAGAAGTATACTAGTCATAGCGAGTTAACAGATTCGAGAAAAGGAATGGATCGAGCTATGACAAGAGGAGGGGCGTTCATGCAACAAATTGTGCATGTCAGGCTCCCGTTTTTGCAACTCATACATAAACATACACCAATTGTGACTTTTTCTAACATACTGTAAAAGAAGAGAAGGAGGCCTCCATGAAAATCAAAATTGATATTGACCCGGCCCACGAAGACACTCCCATGGTGACCATCCAGGCAAGCGAGTGGACCGAAGAAGTAGAGGCGATTGTGCGGCATCTGAAGGAACTCGATAAATCAGAAGGTTCACCGAAGCGACTTGTAGCTGTAGACGGCGAGGGGTCTGTGATCTTGCAGCCGAGTGAGATTGACTATGTCTATTCGGCAAATCGAAAGGTGTACGCGCAGATGCAGACGAAAACGCTAGAGTTGAAGCTCAAACTATATGAACTAGAAGAATTCTTGACCAACTACAGCTTTATTCGCTTCTCCAAATCGGTCATCGGCAACATGGACCGGATTGACAGATTCGAACTATCGTTCAACGGAAATCTGTGTGTCTTTTTTAAATCCGGTAATAAAGAATACGTCACACGAAGCTATGTGCAGCATCTGCGCAAGCAATTAGTGGAAGGAGGTGGCGGCCGTGGTGAGTAAATTGATTGTCCGTATGTTTGGTGGATTTGGTGTAGGGGCTGTGGTGACGCTCATTGCGCTTGTTGTACTGAATGATCCCGAAGATACCGTTTCTTCTCACCTGATTGCTCTGAACTTACTCGGCAGCATGTTGATCGGTGCGTACTTTAGCATAAGCGCTTTATTATTCGAAAGAGACGAATGGAGCATGTTGAAGCAGACCTTGTTTCATTATGTAACGTCGCTGATTGTGCTGTTTCCTGTCTTTACTTGGCTCACAGGTTGGGTTCCACTCACACCACGTTCACTTGCCATTGGATTTGTATTTTTCACAATCACCTACATCCTCAACTGGCTCGGCTGGTTTACGTACTTTAAGCAAATGGAAAAGCGCATGAATGAATCCTTGCAACAACGAAAATAAAGGGAGGGAACAAATATGATCGAGATTCAAGGCGTCCGCAAGAACTATGACAAACGGCAAGCGCTTGACTCAGTAAACCTCGATATACCGAGGGGAAGCTGCTTCGGTTTGGTCGGCCCGAACGGAGCAGGAAAGTCGACGCTCATGAAGATTTTAGTCGGTGTGGTGGAAGACTATGAAGGAGATGTCCTTGTGCAAGGAGCACCATTTAAACAGAATGTCACAGCCATCAAACGGCGCATCGGTTACGTCCCACAAGACATCTGTTTAGAAGAGACGTTGACGGCGCGTGATAACTTGCTGTTCTTCGGAAGGCTGTATGGGTTGAAGGGTTCTAAGCTTCAAGAACGCATACAACAGGTACTCGCACTAATCGGTTTAGCTGATCGAGAAAAATCCCTTGTCCGCACCTTCTCTGGAGGGATGAAGAGGCGATTGAATATCGGATGTGCCTTACTTCATGATCCGGACATCATTGTACTCGACGAGCCGACAGTAGGCGTCGATCCTCAGTCACGTTGGGCCATCTTCGAATTGATTCATGACTTGAAAAGGCAGGACAAGACGATTCTTTATTCCAGTCATTACATGGAAGAAGTGGAGCAGTTGTGTGACACGATAGGGTTTATAGACCAAGGAAACGTCGTCGAATACGGAACCATGCAAGAGGTTCTCGCCAAACACCGACACGCGGCCATCTATTTGGAAGGTCCGTCCGTGACGCGAGAAGGGTTAAACGGATACGAGGGTGTGACTGCGCGGGATAAGGGGTTTGTGATTGAGAGTGCAGAACCTTTACGTCTTCTGGAGCAGATCGCCAAACAGTTTGCCGCTGAGGCCATCATTCCGGAACGCCTTGAACTCAGTCAAGCGAAGCTCGAGGACATCTTCTTCAAGCTGACTGGCACGCATTTACGCGACACGAGACAGGAGGGAGTGCAATGAACGCGATTGCCTTACTAGAGCTGAAAAAGAAGACACAGGATAAGGGACTATGGTTTTGGACATTTCTGTTACCCATCATCTTCATCGTCGGCTTTATCACGTTATTTGGAGAGAGCATGGGTGCAGAGCCCGAGCAACTTGTCGTCCAGATCGTGCCGGGGTATACAGTCATGTTCTCGTTCTACATCATGATTTCCATCGTCATCGCGTTTATCAAAGATCGCGACAGTGGCATGACGGCGCGTATGGCCAGTACACCATTGTCGCGGATGGAGTATTTCCTTGGCAAATGGTTGCCGTTCGTCGCAGTGGTCTTGTTACAGATCATCGTGCTGTTCGGGTTTGGTGTAGTTGTCTATGACCTTCCTCTCGGCGACCCGGTGGCGCTCGCTGTACTCTCTGTCGGCCTGGCATTTGTTGCGACAGGCTGTGGAATGGCGATGGCAGTGCTCGCCAAGACGGAAAACATGGGAATTGCTCTCACGCAAGTCATTGCTCTCGGTGGTGCAATGCTCGGTGGTCTCTGGATGCCAGTTGAATTTATGCCGGAGGTGATGCAGAACATTGCGAGGTTCCTACCACATTACTGGGCACTGGAAGGCTACAAGACCGTGCTCTTGGAGCAAGGTACTCTACTAGATGTTTGGGCATCTCTAGCAATTCTTGTGGTTTTCGGAACAATTTGTATCGTCACAGCGCTCGTATTCTATCCGCGGTACTTGAGGCAGGCGAAGAGTTAAATGAACAAAAATCAACCCCAGGGGTTTTTGAACTGCTCCCCGTCAAGTAGACAGTAAAAAAGAAAAAAGGGTAGACCTAAGCTGCGACCTGGTATCGATACTGATATGCTCCCCAATAGGTAGACAGATGAAATAAAAAATCTGTTTATCTATTGGGGAGTGTTTTTTTATGGCGAGAAGTCGGCATACGATCGAACAAAAATTGAGTGCGCTGCGCATGATGGAAGAAGAGAAGCTTAAGCGCCGTATCCAGCAAATGGAGCTTGAGAACGAACTTCTTCGTGCGGACATCTTGTTTCTAAAAAAGTTGGAGGAGATCGAGAGGAAGTCGTGATCAGCCAGGTACGGCTACAGCAACGATATATCGCCATCAAAGAATTAAACGAAGAGGAGGCCCTTTCGATCGTGCTCCTCTGTCGAGTCGCCGACATCTCACGGGCGGCCTATTACAAATGGTTGAATCGTACCATACCGGTGCGTCAAGAAGAGAACGAGAAGCTTCTGTAGGACATTCGTCTGCTCTATGACCAGGCGAACGGCACATACGGGTACCGTCGGATCACGATGACCATCAATCGGCTGCGCCGGCAACAGAGCCTGTCCCCGTTCAATGAAAAGCGGATCTATCGCTTGATGCATATCCATGGGATCCAATCGATCATCCGCCGGAAGCGGAAGAAGCATAAGAAGTCAACGCCGCAGCACGTGGCCGAGAATCTGATGAACCGAGAGTTCAGCGCGTCCCGACCGGACGAGAAATGGTGCACCGACGTCACCGAGTTCAAATACGGCGCCGGGAAGAAGGCCTACCTGAGCGCGATCATCGACCTGTATGACGGCTCAATCGTCGCCTATCGCATCGGGAGGTCCAACAACAACGGGCTCGTGTTCCATACGATGATGCCAGCCATCGCGGGGATCCGTACAGGAGCACGTCCGATGATCCATAGCGACCAAGGGTTCCAATATACCTCGAGAGGGTTCAAACGGATGGTAGAAGACGCGGGAATGACCCGAAGCATGTCCCGGGTCGGACGTTGCATCGACAATGCGCCGATCGAGAGTTTTTGGGGCACCTTGAAAGTGGAGATGTACTACTTGCGTGAGTTCCAAGCATATAGCGAACTCACATCGGCCATCGAGACCTACATATCGTTCTACAACCACGATCGTTTTCAGAAACGACTAAACGGCTTGAGCCCTGTCGAATACAGGGCTCAAGCCGCCTAGGTCGGTATTCATTATTTGCCCTGTCTACTTGACGGGGAGCAGTTCAGCGCGGCGTGATGTTTTTGTTTATCCGGCATACGGTTTAATCGGTCCGCGCAGGCTGAACGAGTAGTCCTCCGGATCGACAATCCCGACGACTTCGTCGCCTTCAAGTAACTCCCATAGGAATTCTGCCATCTCGCGCGCCGTGTGATACTTTGCGACGTTCTCGCTATAGTCGAATCCTTCCGTATCGCGAGCCCGGTCGGCGAAACTCGTTTCGGTTGCAGCCGGTGCGAGTACTTTCGCCCGAAGCTTGGCATCACTCTGCTTCAACTCTTGCGCGAGCCCTTCCGTATACGCACTCACGAAGAACTTCGTCGCACAATACGTGACCGAGTTCGGGACGATCCGATAGCCCCCGACAGACGACACGTTCAACAGTTGCGCCCCTTCGACGTCATGATAATCTCGGACGTATAGACTCGATAAGACGGTGAGCGCTTCGATATTCAGACGAATCATGTTCTCGATTTTACCGAGGTCGACATCTTTGATGAGATCCGCATCCCCGAATCCGGCGTTGTTGATCCACGTTTCGATATCGAGGTCCGCGAGCGATTCATAGAGACCATACACGTTTTCGCTATATGATAGGTCGGTCGATTTGATGATGACATCACTATCTGGCGAGATGGATTTGATCTCATCACGTAGCGACTCAAGCTCTTCTTTCCGTCTTGCGACGAGCACAAGCGACTTGCCTTTTTCGGCGAGTAGCTTCGCTGTCTCATAGCCGATTCCTGAACTAGCTCCTGTAATGACCGTATACTTCATATAATCCACTCCTTTTTGTCGTTTACCTTGTTGTTGATTCCCCACTTTCTTCATCGCGAATCGTTCCGATGTGAACGAAAAGCCCTGACTCCAAGGAGACAGGGCTTTCAACTTATGTCGTGAATCGACCAATCAGTGTCTGCAGGTCACTCGTCATATTGCCGAGTGATTCAGCGACACCGTTCAATTCTTGAATCATCGCGAGTTGGGCGTCAGCCGTCTCACCGACCGTACGCATTGTGTCGGCCATCCCTTCACTGTCTTGTGACATTTGAAGAGAGGACGTCGCGACTTGTTTCGTCGTCTCCGCAATCTCATGCGATGCGATGCGGATATGTGACGTATTATCGACTGATGTCTCGAGCTGACTGACAATCTGTTCGAACGCACGTGTCGCTCGTTCGAGCAACAACGTGTTCGTCTCGACGCGTTTCGCACTGACGACGTGTTGGTCGAGAACGGCGTTCGACTGTGTCTGAATCGACTCGATCAACCCGGCGATCTGTGTCGCCGACTGCTTCGACTGCTCGGCAAGTTTACGCACTTCTTCTGCAACGACGGCGAACCCTTTTCCTTGCTCACCGGCACGTGCCGCTTCGATGGCCGCGTTCAATGCCAACAAGTTTGTCTGGTCGGTGATCGATTGAATGACCTCGGTGATAAGGGCGATCTCGTCAGACTGTTGCTTCAATGCCGAAATCGATTCTCCCGTCAGACGTGTCTCCCGCTCCAGTGCGAGCACCTCGTCTTTCGCCTGAGCCATCGTCGCACCACCTTCTTCGGCGAGCATCAAACTCTGTGACACATCATCGTCAATCGAGCCAATCGATCCAGCGATACGACCGATGCCTTCATCGGCAACAGCCACCGCTTGAGATGTTCCAGTCGCTTCTTTCGCCTGCGCGACCGTTTCTTCCACGACTCGGTCGATGAGACGTGTCGTTTCCTCCGTCTGTGACGCCATCTCTTCCGTACTCGCATACAGTTCTTCCGATTGTGCTGTGATTTCCTGTGCGTTTTGGGTGACGCGGTCAATGAGTTCACGCAAATTACCCTTCATGCGGTTGAAGCCGGTCATCAATTGTCCGATTTCATCTTGTGTGAGCGCCTGAAGATCCTCACGTGTCAAATCACCTTCCGCGACTACTTCTACTTCTTTCGCTAAGAAACGGAGCGGTGTCGTCACCATACGGCTGATGGCATATCCTGCGCCCATCGTCAGGACGAAACTGACGATGGCGATGAAGACCGAGTACCAGAAGGCACGCTGACTCGCTTCTTGGAGCTCCATCTGCATCGCCAACATCTTCTCTTCCGTCTCGGCCTGCAATGCGTCTCCGGTCGATGCGATCGATTTCGTCACGTCTGGCATGAGACGTAGTGTCAAACGATCAATCGCTTCTTGATCTTTTGAGTCGATTGCCGTGATGGCTTGAGTCGCCAACTCATCATATCCTGTCACGTATCCGAGTAACGATTCATATTCCTTTCGTTCGGTCTCATTGTCCGCGAGTTCAATCAACGATTCGATGGCGGCTTTCTTCTCTTCTCCGCCCCGGCTGATTTGTTGTTTGCGCTCATCATCCTGTAGAAGCACATACCCGCGGACACCATACGCTTGACGGACCATCCCGAGCGCCAAGTCGTCTGCCGCTTTCATCTTCATGACATCGTTTGAAATCATGTGTTCATATTGACTCGTCATCCGGTCGAGCGTCCACAGATTGTATCCCATTCCAACGATTGTCAAAATTAGAATCAAACCGATACTCGTCATGATTTTTCTTGATAACGTCCATGTGTTCCGTATCTTTTTCACGTACTACGAGGAGTAATCTCCTCTTCCACCTCTATTTCTCTCTATTTTTATGTATTGCCTTTTTCTTTATCGGATACAACAGCCTTATTTGTACCAACAATTTGAAATTCATTTATGTATTGACCTATCTTTTTATTTTTTGTACTGGGCACAAAAAAGAACCAGACAGCTGCCTGGTTCTGAGACTTGCTTATAGTTTGAATTGCGCCACGCGATTTGAGAGTTCGATCGCCCGTTTTTCCGTTTCGCTCATCTTCGCTTGAACGTCGTTGAAGCGCTCGACCGAGAGCTGAACTTTCTCTGAGATCGACTGCGTTCCGTCCGCGCCCTCTGTCACGGTCGTCGCTACTTCTTGAATGACCCCAAGAATGTTGTCCGTCATATGACGAAGTTGAAGCGCGTTACCTTCGAACGTCTTCGCCGTCTCACCGAATACTGTCGCATCCTGTTCGTATTGCGTTGCGGCATCTTCGAGTCGGTCGTAGTCGGCCATGACTTTCGTATTGAGGAACGTCAACATGTCTGCCGAACTCGTATTGAGTCGTTCGACCGAATCGATGACCGTGTTTGACACGTCACGAATCTCGTTGACCGTCTGACGTGAGTTTTCCGCCAGTTTGCGAATCTCGGATGCGACGACCGCGAATCCGCGACCCGCTTCACCTGCCCGTGCCGCTTCAATCGATGCGTTCAAGGCGAGCAAGTTCGTCTGGTCGGCGATCGCAAGAATAGCTGTCGTCAAGACACGAATCTCTTCAACCGACTTGGCCCCTTTGATGGCTTCTGCGAGCTCGACTTGTTTCTTCTCGATAATTGCCACTGCTTCTGTTTTCGAAACAACGGCTTGTTCACGCATTTGGTGTGCTCGTGTCTCGACTCGGTTCGCCGTATCGGCACTCTCGTTTGATAGATCGACAATCGAGTCAATCGAGCTACCCATCTCGGTCGTCGAGGCGCTCATTTCTTGTGAAGAGGCTGCCGTTTCTTCCATACCAGCCGTCAATTCTTCGACCGTACCCGACGTCTCTTCCATATAGTGGCTGAGTCGCGTCACTTCAGCGGATACATCTTTTGAAGACGAGAGAACGACTTTCGCCGTCTCGTCGACATCGATCATAATCTCACGAAGTGTGGCGAGGAACGTGTTGAACGAACGACTGACTTGTGCGATCTCGTCGTTCGACGTGACGGGAATCGTCATCGTCAAATCCCCACCTTGTGTCGCAAGTTCATCAAAGCGTGTCTGGAGCGTTTGCATCGGTCGAATAATCGAGCGTAACAGGCTGAGTCCGAGGAACAAGAGAATCACCACGGCCCCAACCGTCACGGCAATCAACGCCATGAGAGACTGCATGAATTCACTTTCCATGTTCTGACCGACACGTTGCGACCCTTCTGAGTTGTAGGCGACAAGGTCTGCTAGTTTTTGTGTGAAGTTGTCATACGTAGATTTGGACTGCGCATCATAGTATGAGCGGGCCATCCCTGTGTTACCCGTTGAGCTGAACGTCAACATGTTGTCCGAGACACGTTGATACATCTCCCATTGACGCGAGAAATTCGTAAAAAGTTCCTTGTCTTCTGCGTTTACGGCTCGTCCTTCATACTTTGGTGCGATCGTATTGATTTCGTCACGAATCTCTTTCATTCGTGTCATGAGTTCTTCTTTTTGTGCCGCATCCTCCGTCACGATATGATCGAGCTCAAGCGTCCGATAATTCGCAGCGAGCGTATTGAGTTCGTGCGCGTAGTCGAGTCCTTTGTTCCAGTTGTTGACGATGTCGTCCACCTGACGGTTCGCGCCACTCATTGAAAATAGCGCGTAGCCGCCGACGCCAATGACCATGACGAGCGATACGATGACGAGACCCCATAATTTTTGACGAATCGTTAAATTCCTCCCGATGTTCGCCCCGAAAGATGTGGTCCGTTCACGCTTCTCTCCGCGTTTCCACTTGAGTGTCGGTTTCCACGTCCATGTCGGTTTTCGTTTGATCCGGTTCAGTGCTTTAGACCATGTTGATTTCCATGCCATCTATGTATTCCCCTCTCAATCATGCAGTGTTTCCTATACTATCGACAATTTTCAGAAAATAATGAAGAGGATTGACCAAACTTAAAAAAAGGTGACTCAAACTGCAAGAGTCACCTTTCCATCGATTATTTCTCACTCAATACCGTCTGCGTACCTTCAATCATCTTGATTTCGGTCCACTCCATCACATTCTTCGCGAGCGGATCGTTGGCGACCATGAAGTCAGCAAGCGCTTCTACTTTTTGGGCGTCGACCGGTTGTTTCACGTTGTTCAAGCGGAAGCGTACGACCTTATGGAATGCATCTAAAAATGAGATTTCAAGTTTTGTGTCAGTCATGGGTGATTCTCCTCCTTAGTGTATGGGTTAGACTAAATCGTATTCACGGACGATGCCGAGGTCTGCTTCCTCTTGAATGACGAGGTCGATCAAGAGACGACCGAACGCGTCAATCGTATCTGCCGTCAGGTCGGCACGAATCGGACCGAACCGTTGTGCTTTTTTCGTCGGTTTTGCTGTTTGTACGTCATGATGCGTCGTCAACACGAACGTTGCTTTCTTCTCTGTTAAGACAGCCATGGGGGGATGGCTCCTTTCAATAGGGAATTAGGTTTCTGATACGGTCGAGGTATCCATTCGTTCGAGCAGCTGGATCATGCGATCGAGCTTCGTCTCAATCCGATGAAGCAAATAGAGTGAGACGACGATGGGGAACCCCAGATTGGAGATGAGTTCGGGCCAACTCATGTGACCACCTGCTCATCGTGCCGAGGATCGGCGGCGGGACGAGTGCGGTTCTTCATAAGTCCTCCCTGTTAATACACTAGAAATTCTTGGGCCACGATGTAGTTGGCGGATTCCACATCAATCAGTGCCTTGATCAAGTCACCAAACTGTTTCATCCGTGCCTCATCCATCCGACTTCCAAGCGGTCCATAGCGAACGAGTTGCTTTTTCTCTTTGCCGTCGAGTTGTCGCCGGGTATCCAAATAAAGTATCGTCGCTGTTTCTCGATATGCTGCCATCTGTCTCACCTCCTTCGCCCTTATTAACCGCTTACAAGGTCAAAGTGCTCATTCTATTTTTCTATAACAATGAGTGACGATAGTCCCAAAACCTCTGAATTTTTATTCATTTTTCAAATGTTGACTGCTTTTCTTGAGTTTTCATACCAATTAGGGTATCTTAATCTTCGGCAGACAGCATTCAAAAATACGTCAAAAGTACCATGATTTATTCCCCATATTTGAAAAAACTGTAAGTTAAATTCTTGTAAATGGGGTACGATACGTAGGAGGGCATTTTTTGAATTTTACTAGTCAGTCTTGAAGAAGGAGACATACACGATGAACAGCCTAGACCTCGCAAGCTTTGCCTCAATTCCTTCCGCTCAACACGACTTCGACCAAGCCGACCTGACGTTTTCAGCGACCGAATGGGATACATACCGGCCGGAACAAGGAAAACCAATTTCGTATAAAGAGCAACATTTGATTGTCTATCCGCTCAAAGAATTGAGCCGCGCCTTTAGTGTGGCCGGCATCCCACGCAGCCAACAGCAATTGATCAAGTGGGAGACCGATGGCGTCTTGCCGCCGACCCCGTTCACGTTTGGTCGGAAGCGATTCTATACGGAAAATCAGATTCGTACCATTGTCGACATCGCATTGGAATGCGGATTGCGCCCACGAACACACGTCAAAAAGACGAACTTCTCCGAATTGGTGCATCATGAACTAACGTACATATTAAAACTCGAACTAAACGCTTATGAGGCGCCTGTCGTCTGAACAGGCAAAAGCCATCCGCCATGAAGGTCATGACGAATGGCTTTTTTTACTCACTTTTTCGTAATCGACTGCGGCACGTCCGCACGGGACACTTCCTCATATGAGGTGACCGTTCGAGTCGACGGTGACATCGTGACGATTGTAGATGATGGAAATGGGATTACCGAATCCGAATCGCCTTATATCTTTGAACGCTATTACCGAGGCACGAATACAGATGACGCACGCGGGAGTGGTCTCGGCATGGCCATCTCACGGGACATCATCGAAGCCCACGGCGGGAAGGTCGAAGTCGAAAGTGCACCGGGATACGGTACCACGATTCAAATCACATTCACTGCATAAGAAAAAGGGACGCTCAGGCGTCCCTTTCCTATTGATAAAAGAATGTTCAAATACGTTGTGGGAACAATACAGAAAATCTTGTTCAGCGCTTCTGCATTATCTTTTTGAGTCCGATTAAAAAACTGATTGTCGTCAGCAACCCTAGAATACCCAAAATAAGATAAATTCCATTGTAAACTACGTTTGCTTGGTCTGTTCTCAAAGGATGAAAAGCGAACATCTCATCCATTTCAATTAACTTTGCTAAAAAGGCACTACTAAATGCTCCCGCAAAGAAGTTGACGAGATTGAATAGACCCAACCCCGTACCACTCTCTTTTTCATCTAGACATTGGCTAATCAAATCTGCTGTCGCACTTTGAATAAACGGGAAACCGATATAGGCGATAAATAACGCAATCGTCACAATCCAAACACTTGAACCAATAACATATGAAAGAATGAGCGTTCCACAGGTAACGAACATCAGCCCGAAAAGCGTGAATCGCTCCCCACCTTTATACATAATCGATTTACCAACATACTTTCCTAACAACCCTGCAGCTAGTGCGCCTGGAAACATAATCAGTCCGATTTCCATTGTCGAAGACCGGTATAGCTCACGTAACAAAAGAGGCATCGTGAATAAAACACCAGAAATAATAAATGTCCCGAAAAAGCTTGTAAGCAAGATACGACTATAAGAAGCATGCTTCAACATTTTGGGATTAATGAACGGATCCGGCACTGCCTTTATCCTCCACACAAGAAGAATGAAGACGCATCCTGCCATGAATAGCGGTAATACTATTAATTTAGTTAACGCGAAAAGCAGACAAATGACCAAGAGACCAACTAAAAGTGCACCGATGTAGTCAATTTTTCCTGGTCGTCTACTCCCGACAGGAAGTGACTTTCTGAAAATCGGAATGGCCAAAGCGCTTATCACAGAAATTAAAAAGATAAATCGCCAGCTGAGTATCCCTCCTACGAATCCCCCAACAATCGGTCCAATTCCCGATGCAAAAGCGATTGTGGCTGCAAGATACCCAAATACTTGTCCACGATGTTCAGGAAAATAGCGTACTGGAATGATGAACGACAGAGACGGGATTGCTACCGCCCCCATTGCTTGAACAATCCTTCCGATAATCAACATCTCATAAGAAATGGCTAAAAAGCCAATTAACCCACCCAAAGCCAATAGTGCGATTCCTGTAGTATAAAGTGTCCGAATCGGGAAAAGGTCGGCGAGTCTTCCATAAATCAACGTACCTAGTGCAAACACGGTGATAAAGCTCGTGACCATCCAGCTGACTTGCGTTGTACGTAAGGCAAATGTTTCTGCGACATCCGGCAGTGCGATATTAAACATAGTTCCGTTCATCACAGCAAACGCAAGCGCCAGGCAAATGAGAAGAATGATTTTTGGGGAATAGGTAAGACTCTCTTTATTTTGAATATGAATATTGTTCATGAAGTAGGCTCTCCTTTAGGTTCGATTACTAACTCGTTCCAAAAATTGAGCCGACTCAAATGAGCGCAGGTTCGGTATTCAGGCGATCGCCTATGTATTCAACTGCATAAACTATCAATATCGTCCGATACATCGATTCGCCCCCTTGCTTGAAATGGATTAGATTCAGTTTACCTTAACCAAAGATAAAGATGCTAAAAAATGATTTACTCCATTTCTTGGATTGTTTTTCAAAAGACGGACGATAATCGGTTCACACTTCAATTACTACTCTCTCGTCTTTTTGTCCGATTCAAACATCACACGTCTCAGTGCCCCCTGATATTGCAATACAAATAAAGGGTTGCCACAGAAGGCAACCCTTTATTTACTTCCCTCCGACACCATATCCAAAAGGAATGTCCGATCATTTTACCGTATAGTCAGCAATCCATGCTTCCAGTTCTTCGAGCGGCAATGGTCTAGAGAAGTAATACCCTTGCATCTCGTCACAGCCGAGTTCGCGTAACGCGTTCCACTGTTCAAGCGTCTCGACGCCTTCGCACACCGTCTTCAAATTCAAACCACGTGCCAGATCGACAATCGATTCGACGATGACGTTTCCGGTCGGGTCATTCTCGGTCACTTGAATGAACTGGCGATCGATTTTGATCTCATGAATCGGATAGTGCTTCAAGTAGACGAACGCCGAGAACCCGGTCCCGAAGTCGTCGATCGAGATGGAAAAACCTTCTTCACGGAATGCGACGAAACGATCGATGACGTGTTGCTGGTTCTCCATCCCGACGCTCTCCGTGATTTCTAAGGTCAAATAACTCGTACTGACCCCTTCTTCTCGTGCGATTTGGGCAAACTTTTCGACGACCCCTTCGGATAAGAAGTGACGCGCCGATAAATTGAGGGCGAGTTCGTACCGGTCTCCCCGTTCATGCCAACGTTTGAGCTGGCGACAGGCCGTCACGAACGCCCATTCCTCTAAGTCGATGATGATACCCGTTGATTCGGCAAGCGGAATGAAGTCGAGCGGCGGCACAAGACCTCGCTCTGGGTGATTCCAGCGCATCAACCCTTCAAACCCTTTCAGTTTACCTGAGGAAGCATTCACTTTCGGTTGGAAATACAGTTCAAACTGACCTGATATCACACCAGTACGTAAATTCATCTCTAACAAGAGTCTCTCAGATGCTTCTTGCGCCATGGCCTCTTCAAAAAACTTGATGACCCCACGTTTCTCATCTGATTGACCTGCAACGACACGTGTTGTATGAATCATATCCAAAGTAGATCGACTTTCATGTTCAATAGAGATGAATGCGCTCGTCGTCAGTACAACGTCTAATTCATTGACTCGATATGGCGCACGCGTCACTTGCTCGCATAAATGTTCTGCAAACGAACGTATTTTCCTCCGTTCCCCGTAAGGTACCCAAATGACAAATCCCGATTGCGAGGTACGTGCCATCCTAGATTCATCGATTACTGCTCGTAGTCGTTTCGCCATTTCTTTCACAATCAAATTCGATGTTTCGGTTCCAATCGCATCCTCAATAGACCGAAAATCGTCTGCTCGAATATATAAAACTGCTCCTAAAAACCCTCTCGCTTGTTGACGTAATTGATCGACTTCCTCGACAAATGCATATTTGTTCATCAAACCTGTCAGTTCGTCCGTGTAGGCTAACTGATGAATCCGTTCATCCACAAGCTGCCGGTCAAGCCGGAAGTACAGGATGGCAATAAAATCCGCAAGTGTACTCACAATCAATTCCTCAAGATAGTTCCACTCCCGAGGCAGAAACGTCTCGCAACAAATCACACCTGTGGCACGATTGTTTGCATAAATCGGAGCATCTAGCATGGAGTACACACGCTTTCCTTCTACAAAGTACTCTTTGTACAAGTCCTTCACCCATGGATGACTGCGAACATCCTCAAACGAAAGGATTCGCTCTGTTTGAAGCGCATCAAAATAGTCAGGCGCAAGTTCACGCTGGACCGTCAACTTCGGATGATGTGTCCCTGATTCGTGAGAATAAGCGACTTGACATGAAATAGATCGATACGATGTATCAAAATGCCAGATCGAGACTGTATCGACTGCCAACATATCGGCGACAATCTCACACATATACAGAATTGCCTCCTGCACCGTTTCTTCCGTTACAATCGGCATCCGTACGAGCGCGAACAGTTTCTCTTGATGTTTACGATATACTCGGTTTGAAAAGTTGTTCTCGATCATCAGTCTGCTACCTCACCCATTTAAATTTGACCTAATGATAGCACGAATCAACCGATTCAACGGTTTTCAAAATTCAACAGAAAGTCAATACTTCCTTCTTTTTTCAAGTGATGAAACAGGGATTTATTCCCACTTCTAAATTATTGACCTTCTTTTTAAGAAAGAGACGCGAATTGACCTTTTGTCCCATTGCTTGCCTATTTCTTTGCACCGTACAATGAACTTGTATTGTTTCAATTGTTAAATTGTTTCGTTCTCACTCTTTGAAAGGATGTGACGCTATGAATCCAAAGTCTGGTCTCACCTATTCATTCGCGGCACTCGCAGCGGTCAGCGTGCTTGCCCACGCAGACGAAGCAGCAGCGGCGAGCACACATACGGTGCGTTCGGGTGATACGTTATGGTCGATCAGTCGGTCCTATGATGTGTCCGTTGCGACGATTAAATCGTTGAACGGTCTCTCTTCCGATCACATTCGCATCGGTCAAAAACTAAAGCTCACAGGCAGTCCCTCTGCTGCGACAGGTGGTTCCTCGTTAACCACGGCGAGTACGAACCGCGTCACGACGACACACGCATTGAACATGCGGGTCGCCGGGGGAACGTGGCATCGTGTCCTCTTGACGATTCCAAAAGGTACGGCGCTCACACCGATCCAATCAAACGGTTCATGGACGAAAGTCAGTTACGGCGGACAGACCGGTTGGGTGCATAACGATTATTTGCAAAAGGCATCTATGTCGAGCAGTACCGACAAACCAACAACGGTCACACCGAGCTCGACTACAGCTCAAACGAAAGCCAACTTGAATCTGCGTTCGTCGAAGTCGACGAAGACGACCGTATTGCTCACGATTCCAAAAGGCAAAACCGTGACCGTCTTATCTGTCGAAGGGTCATGGTCGAAAGTGAAGTATGGGTCGAAAACAGGATATGTCGCCAATACATATTTAACAACATCAGGAGTGGCGACACCGACAACACCGAGTACAGAACAAACCATGAACCAATCATTCGTCACGACCGCGAACTTGAACGTTCGGCAAGGTGCGGGCATCGGTTACGCCCTCGTCACGACCATCCCGAACGGCACCGTCGTCAAGGCGACGAAGCAGTCCGGTAGCTGGTACTATGTCACATATAACGGGAAGTCGGGATACGTGAGTGCCGGCTATTTGAAAGAGACGTCCACGACACCGAGTGACCCGGCTCCGAACGAAGGCGATGCCGGTGCTGGTAATGCGGCTGTCGATTATATCGTCAACACACCGTCCTTGAACGTACGTTCGAGCGCATCGACGAGCGCGACCATCATCGGGAGTGTCAAAGCAGGACAGACGTTGCGCGTCGTCCAGTCGTCAAAAGGCTGGCTTCAAATCTATTACGGGAATACGGTAGGATTTGTCGCCTCGGCTTATGTGAAAACCATCCCGAAAGGTTCGGCAGACGGCCCGTCTTGGGTTGAAGGTTCTTATGATTCGAATTCATATTATACGTACTATCCAACATCGATTCGGTCACAGGCGAACGAGTCGAGTAGCACGGTCGGCTCGACACTTCGGGGAGAACTCTTGAACGTAATCGGGGAGACATCGACCCACTATCGTCTCGCATCAGGATTCGTCGCAAAATCAGCCGTCGCTGAAATCAAAGGGCAAAGTGCCCAAGCTACTAGGCTTTCGACCATCGATGTGGCAAAACGCTTCGTCGGCACACCGTACGTATGGGCATCATCAAGCCCGGCAAATGGTGGATTCGATTGCTCAGGACTCATCTATTATGTATTCAATCAATCCGGCGTCAGCATCCCACGGACAAACGTGGCTAATTATTGGGGTGGTGCTTATTTCGGACCTCAATTGCCCAAGTCATT
Organism: Exiguobacterium sp. s83; assembly: GCF_018617095.1. GTDB lineage: Bacteria > Bacillota > Bacilli > Exiguobacteriales > Exiguobacteriaceae > Exiguobacterium > Exiguobacterium profundum. Next base: position 1,683,937 of record NZ_JACSJP010000001.1, read on the forward strand.
CGTCCCGCAAGCCGGTGACCTCGTCTTCTTCGAAAACACATATACCGCCGGGCCATCGCACATGGGTATCATGATCAATTCCGATACGTTCATCCATGCCGGTTCATCTGGATTAGGATACAACCAAATCAGTAAAGAACCGTATTGGCAGTCACGCTTAATCGGTTATAAGCGACCGTGACTTTGGTCACGCCAAAAAACCCGACAAAAGTCGGGTTTTTCTTTCGTATTGCAGGATTTTTATCGCTTGACCCGAATTCGGAAGTATGATGAAGGAAAAAAGGAGGTGCCGGATGGGCCAACCCCGTTTTGCAAAAATTCCATACCGTACCTACACGATGGCGCTCGCGATTGCTTGTCTCATCGGTGTCCTGTTGTTTGGACTTGGCACGAGTTTTTATTGGCATGAAAAACAAGAAGCCATCGACCAGACGATTACGAATTTGAATCAAGCGGCAAACCTAGCTGGTGTCGAAGCATACGTCTCTCTTTTCGAAGCGGCGACCCGGTATGAGGAGCAGTCGAATCCGACGACATCCTTCCTCTCCACACCGTACAAAGAACGGGCACTCCAATACAATGAGCGTTTATTGAACGACTTTGAGGACGGTGTGAACGAACGGGAACGGGAGACGCTCCAGACGTTCTCAAATGAGTTGAATCAAATTCTCGAGGCTGAACAATTCGAGGCGGTCCCAACCGATGTCATCAGTTCCATCAATCGACGCTGGCTATATCAAGCACTCGAGCAAACGAATCAATCGAATGCGGCATACGAACTGACTGATGCCATCATGCGAATGCAATCGATTCTTATGCGGAATCGTGAAGCCCTCTTCCGTAACCCGATTGATGCGGGTCAACTCACAAACACCGTGGATCTGATTGTCGGCGAAGCAAAACTTGTTCAAACCATCATTGAATCGAATGAGACACTGCAGTCGAAAGCGGTCATCGACGTGGCGGAAAGCGGACAGTCCTTTGCGAATATGGCGAATCGCGAGGCGTCTCTAGAAGCTCGTTACGTCAATTCAACGAATGTCTACGAGGACGCCTATGGTGCCCTTCGTTCCATCCGTTCGAGTTCTGAGACGATGCTTCAAGAAGAAAGTAAGCATTATCAAGTCTTAGCCACCACTTCATTCGTGGTGACGTTGCTGTTATCGCTCGGACTCCTATTTCTGCTCTACTATACACGCAATCGCTACAATCACGATTTGGCGCATCTCAAGGCACGCGCACTCGCCATCGACCCTAGCCTAGAACCTGTCGAAGCGATGTTTCCGAAAACACATGATTTCCGAGGGATCGAGGACGAGTTACGCGAGATTGCCACGAGTGTCCATTCGACCGTTCACGAACTAGAGAATCGTTCACAAGACCTCGTGCGTTACCATGAGCGCTGGTCGTCTCTCTTCTCTGAGACGGGACTCGCCATCGCCCTCATGGATGACTCGTATAACCTGATTGAGCGCAACGAGATGTTCCGGCAGTTTTTCGGTGATCGGAACTTATATGAGATCAACCAATTGTTCACCGAGACGGGTCGCCGCTTGTTCGAGCAAGCGCTCGAAGGTGTGACTGAACATGGGACGAGTGCGCAGTTCATCATTCATCTGAAAGGGGAACATCTCCGTTATCTGAATGTGAAACTGACGCCGCTCAAGCGTGAGGAAAAGTTGACGTATTACCTCATCGTCGAAGATGAGACGGACCGGGTCGAACGGGAACGGAAGGTCGACCGTCTCGTCCGTTTCGACTTGGCGACCAACCTCTATAATGAATATGGCTTTGTTCGCAAGTGGGAAAAGCAAGAGATTGACGGTGCATTTATCCTTATCCGGATTCATGACTATCATCATCTCGTTGATTGGTACGACCCTGCGTATGCTGATTTGCTCATGATTGAGTTTGCGCGAGCCGTCGAGTCCCGTCTTTCGAAATATGCCCAACATCTCTTCGGTCGATACCGAGACGACACGTTTATGTTGTATGTCCGAGGCTTCTCATACGAGGACGAGCATGAGCTGTTGGAGCTCTTCCCGACTGAAGTGACAATCAACCATAAACGCCAAAACGTACATATTCAAATCGGGGCGACCGAAACGGAAGGGGCATACAACGACTGTCTGTTCAAGGCGATGAAGGCGTTACAGCACGCCAAAGAGACACGTACCCCTTCGGTTTGGTATGACTCGGAAATTTTAGCCCAGATGCAACTCGCCGCACTGATTGAACAAGCGCTCCCGGATGCCATCCGAAAAGGAGAATTGACGGTCGCGTATCAACCGCAAGTCGAATTGAAAACAGGTCGCGTCGTTGGCGCGGAAGTGCTCGCTCGCTGGACACATCCTGACATCGGAGTCATCCCACCGAACGAGTTCATTCGCATCGCGGAACGTTCCGATCAAATCTTATGGCTCTCACACAATATTCTCGATCAGACGATTGCCCAGCTCGTCGCATGGCAAGGGACTTCATTTGAAGACATCTCCTTGTCGTTCAACTTGTCGGCCCATTCGGTCGACCCTTCCATCGTGGCGAAGCTTCGGGATTCGATTGAGGTATACCCGTGGCTACCTGACCGATTGAAGATTGAATTGACCGAGTCCTCTGACATCATGTCGTATGCGAGTGAACTCGAACGATTAGAAGATATCGCTGACCTCGGCTATTGCCTATCAATCGACGACTTCGGGACCGGATACGCCTCATTCGAAGCGATTTGGCACCTACCGATTCAAGAAGTGAAAATTGACCGGATGTATGTGAGTGGAAAGGCGAAAGAAAGTACGTCCTTCTTACGTGCCGTCTCTCGCTTTGCGAACGAGCAACAACTAACCGCTCTCGCCGAAGGGATTGAGACCGAAAGCGACCTGTCACGCATGCTTCGTGAAGGGGTCGAACTCGGACAGGGCTTCTACTTCTCACCCGCCCTGGACGCAGCCTCATTCGAATCATGGGTCAACACAAAGGGACACTCGCGTTGAGTGTCCCTTTTTTCAGCGTGAACGAATGTCCTCATATAACTGCCTCGTTTCTTTAAACGAAGACTGATTGAGATAGATTGTTTTGTCTGACCAATCGAGTCGGATCACCGGCTCGACATCACGGTCGATAAAGAGGAGTACATCCTCCCCTGCTTCCGTCCGAAAATGTCCGGTCAGACGCGTTCCCGTATCTGCTCCGTTCGTTCGACGCGCGATATCCGGCAATGTCGTCCATGTCACGTCTTCCACTTCATCAAACGGGACCTCACGACCATAACTGCCTTCAATCACGATCGCTTCATCCGTCACGATCACTTCAGTCGGTTGACTGAACCAAAACATGAGCGCCGGCACACCGACGAGTAATACGACAGAGACGATGATGATTGGAACGAGACGTTTTTTCCCATCTGGCCTCAAGCGCCCCGCTCCATCGTAGATGTTACCGTCATAGCGCTGCATCCGCCAAAGCATCCCGACAATGAATACCATCAGGGCGAGAAAGAACGGCTCGAGCGGAACGTTCCAACCAGACAGTTCGATGAGCGCAATGATGAGAAAAAGCGCACTAATCCCGTAACACATCCAGGCAATCAGTCGCGCCACTTTTTTGATGTCGACCCGCTCCTGTTTCTCTTTCGACATTGTATTGTATCCAGAGATCAAGTGATACCAACCGAGCCTGTCAACCGCGAAGCCTAACGCGATGACGATTCCTGCTGCTAGAATGAGAATCCACATATGCCTCGCCTCCTCTCCTTTCTATACGTCATGACTGCTACAAAAGATTCACGTCTCGCAAAAACAGGACCGCCTATATGAGCGGTCCTGAACAGTTTTAGTTTGAAGTCGGTGTGTTCGACGGACGTTGCATCCGTCCGATTCCTTCGTATGACACATCGCCCGGATCGCGTGCGAACTTCCATGCGTTTCGTGCATCGATCAATCGACGCTGGCGCATGCCGTTGAAAGCATCCGGTGCCAAGTTCACAATCTCATCCCATTCTGTGACGAGAATGGCATAATCGGCTCCCTTCAGCGCCTCTTCAACCGTCGTCGCTTGTGGATAGTCCCACGTCGCAATCGGATCATACCCGATGACGTCCACGTTACGGGCCACCATGTGGTGAGCGAGTAGAATTGATGGGGCATCTCGCATATCGTCCGTTCCTGGTTTAAATGCCAAACCAAGGATAGCCACGCGCATATTCGGTTCAACGTTCAATTTTGAGAGCACGTACTCGATTTGCGTCTCATTCACTTTTGTCGCCGCCCGGATGACACGTAGGTCGATCTCATTTTCACTCGCGACGTGTAGGAGTGCGTTCATGTCTTTCGGGAAGCACGAACCTCCGTACCCGATGCCCGCGTTCAAGAACGAACGCCCAATTCGCGGATCGAGTCCCATCCCGTCCGCAATCGTCGAAATGTCAGCGCCAGCTTGATCGGCTAGACGCGACAAGTCGTTCATGAAGCTAATTTTCGTGGCCAAAAAGGCGTTCGAGGCGTATTTGATGAGTTCTGCATTGATCGGTGTCGTACAGATGAGCGGAACGCCAAGGCGTCCGTAGATTCCTGCCAAGTCTTCTGCAACTTCGAGATTTACACACCCGATGACGACACGGTGTGGTTTCATGACATCTGCGAGCGCGCGTCCTTCTTGTAAAAATTCCGGTACGATCGCAAACGTATGAGAGGGATACATGATGTTCAGTAAGTCTGTCGTGCCGGGCGGGACCGAGCTACGAATGACGATTTTATGCTTCGTGTTTAGTTCCGACAAGACTGCTTCGATATAAGATAAGTCACAGCTTCCATCCGACTTGCTCGGTGTCCCGACCGCAAGAATCAAATAGTCGACCTGCTCCGTATCCGCGATTCGGCTTGTCAGGGTGATCTGGTCGGCGTGCTCTTGCAACACCTCTGCCATGCCTGGTTCATGGAATGGCGGGTGTCCACTCATGAGAAGACGTAGCTTCTCTTCGTCCGCTTCAACCCCGATGACGTGATGACCGGCTTTTGCCAAACCACAAAGTGTAGCCAATCCAACGTATCCTAAACCAATAATTCCAAATTTCACATCAGTTCCTCCTTCAATCATCTTTTATAAGCGTACCGAAACACGCCGAAGAAGTGAAGCTTCTAACACTCTCTCGATGTTCTTTGCTATAATGAGTCAAAATGATGGGTGAAAGGACAAACCGCATGGGCTTAATCGCTTTCTTCTTAGTGACATTATTCGTTTATTTTTGGCTTCCGGTCCGGGGGGGACTGAAAACCTTTTTGCTAGTCTTGATCATGGTGAGCGGATGGCTCTCCATTTTTGAACTCGTCTCGATTCTCGAAGCCCGTCCATGGGTCATCGCGCCAATCCTGATCATCGTTGGATCGATGATTTGGAAAGTACAACGCGACCGGAAACGAGAGCTCAAGAAAAGTGTTTGACCTCGGTCAGGCGCTTTTTCTTTTTGTCGTATTCGATAAAGCTTATCAGTTTCCTGCATTCATCAAAAAATCCTCGTACGATGGACGAGGATCAGCTTCGGTTTGTATTTAACTTTCTTATTCTAAAATACGAGAGAGATGCGTTTCATAATACACTCTCCATGACGAGCACATCATCGATTCGGTCGAGCTCGCTGAAGCCGTGTCGCATGTAGAAGGCAATCGCCCGTTCGTTCGTTGTCTCGACGTGCAAGTGAATCTTCCTTTTGTTCGTCTCGATTGCTTCTTCGCATAACGCTTCCAATAAGGCGTGCCCACTACCGGACGGCGCTTTCGGCAACACGCAAATATGGCTGATGAAGACGATGTCCGTATCCATGTATGCTGCGATTAGCCCGACGAGACACCCGTCATTCCAAATTTCATATGACGTCGCCCGTTCGTAGAGCTTCAAAGCGTATGGCTCTAGCGCCACCCGCTCCGACAGCTTGGTCGGGAACAGGTGATCACACGCCTCAAGATGCGCCACATAGTCAGAGACCGTCCCTTGGTCGCGAGTCATCATACGTCCTCCAAAATTGCGACACCAAATCCATGTCGCCCAAACTCGTTCCCGTTATAGAGAAGATAGTGCCGACCTCCCCACTCGAAGACATGCGGATAACACTCCATGTCCGCGTCCCACCCGTCGGAACTTCGCTCGAATCCGAGCGCCGCATCATCCCGCGTCCAGTCCAACAGATTTTCCGAATAGGCGTAACCTAATCGATATCCGCGTAACGGGTCGGTCCGAAAGCCGAATGTGTCTCGAAAACAGAAGATCATATGGTAGCGTCCGTCCGCTTCGAACACGGTCGGAAGCGCCTGACTCTCGTCCGCAATCGTATCCGAAACGATTCTTCCGTGACGCTTGAACGTCTGTCCATCTTCTGACGTGGCGAGCGCAATCTTATACGTTCGTTCCTGGACGCCATCCGGCCCCTCTTTCCATGTCGTCCCGTAAATGTAATACATATAGTATTGTTCCCGTGTGACGACAAAGGGGTCGCCGACGAGAAACGGTTCCTCGATGCTCGCCGATAATACTGGTCCGTCTCCGAGCCGTTCGAACGTCTCTCCCTCGTCCCGACTGACAGAGAGGCCAATCCCCGTTTCGACAGCTACCGAGTCACGACGGCTCCAGCCACTCGTATAGCCATAAAGCCCATCACGTGTCCGTGTGACGTGAAATGGGAAAATCCCGTGTTCGTCGAACGTCCCCCGTTTTCCAAGGGGGATGATCTCATCTGTGGACACGTCGATGATGTTGAAATCACGTGTCATGTCCACGTATCGGACGTGGCTCTTGAACATGTCACCATCCGGTTCACGGGTCGAGAAATAGATGCGCACAAAATCCTCGAAGACGAGCGCCTGAGGGGACTGGGCGAACGAGGAGTACTTCCCGAAAAATCCGTACGGCTCCGGGTCGAAGATGTGTCCGAGTTTCTTCCACTTCATCTCGCTCCCTCCTTGCGCTCCGCGATGCCGAATCCTTCTCGTCCGACTTCATTCCCCAAGTAAAGTAAATACCGTTTCCCGTTCAACGTGAACGTATGGGGGTAGGCGACCATCTCGTCATCGAATCCTGATTCTGTCCGCGAGAACTTCATCACGTCATCGTCACGCGTCCAATGGAGGAAATCCGGAGAAGAGGCATATCCGATTCGATACGTCCGCTCGGGATTTTTCCGATAATCGGTCGCGTCGCGGTAACAGAAAAACATATGATAGCGTCCATCCTCATAAAAGACGTCTGGACTAGCCTGCGCCTCATTCGGAAGTACGCTTTCAATCAAATCGCGTCCCGCTTTCACCCACGTGACCCCGTCCTTCGACGTGGCCAGCCGAATCTTATACACCGGTTCCGGACGTTCACCATCCATGATCCACTCTCGTCCGGCGATATAGAACAACACCCACGTGTCCTGAAAACGCCGAATCTTCGGTCCGCTCAAGATGAAGGGTTCGTCGATCGTATACGATAGGATCGGTCCTGGACCGACGCGCTCGAACGTACGTCCGCCGTCTCGACTGATGGCTTTTCCGATATTCACATTAAATGGAACGGACACCGTACGCGTCCAGCCCCCGTAATAGGCATGTACCTCATCCCCGACCTCAATCGCCGAAAACGGATAGACACCAAACTCGTCGAACGTCCCACGTGCACCGAGCTCCAATATCGGTCGTTCACTCACCCGAAGAATCGAGAAATCTTCTTTTGCGACATCCACATACCCGCTGTGACTGACGTATCGTCCATCAATCGGCTTCGGTCGACAGCTGAAGTAGATCCGCAAATAGGTATCGCGTTCCAACACACAAGGTCCTTGTGCGAACGCATCCATCCAGTCGAGTGATGCGTCTCGCTGAGGGCTGAAGAATAGACGTCGATTGGTCCATTCAAATGATGTGTTCAACGTGTTCATCCCCTTTCCTCTAATCGTTGCGTCCACTATCTCGTCCGATTAGACGAGCGTATAGGCGTGGAGCAATTCACGCACTTTCGTCTTCGAATTGAACATCAAGACATCGATAATGGACAAGTTGGGCGTGAACGGATGACCAAATTGAGCATATTCCACCGCATCCATCTGGATAAAATCAAGCGGCACCCCGGATTCCGCAAACCGCTGTTTGTCATAAAGTTCCTGCCCGCCGATCGCATTGATATAATGCGAGGTACGCAAGTGATGACAAATCTCGAGCACCAGTTGTTCACACTTCAGCGACTTGTCGTAGTCGAGCGAAGAGGCGACCAATAACTCCGTATCCATCTCGAGATAGTCACGCACTTCCGTCAATAACGTTTCTAGATAAGTGGCGACATTGCGTTCCTCATTTTGAATGATTCGTTCCACCATCGGCATGACGTCGGCATAACTTGGTGCGCGTTGATATGCATGGTGTAATAAGCGCAGTTGATAGCTCTCATGAACTGGATCGAGAATCCGCTCATGCTCACGGATCGTACGATGTTGTGTCATATGATCGATTTTCAGATGGATCGGTTTGATATGTCCCTCGACCAAAATGCGGTTTCGATGAATCCATCCTCGTTTCGCAAATTGCACATGGTCCAAGATGACGAACTGGTCCACCGCGTTCATCAATTGAATATAACCGAGGTATGGGAAGTAGTACGGCTGCATAATCCCTAATTTCATTTGAGCCGCCTCCCTTAGCCCAGCTGGAACGAGCGCATGCGAATCAACCACTCCATCAAGTGCGGATGTCGTACCATCAAGTAGGGACGTAGCCGCTCTCTCCCGACGAAACGCTCCACATATCGGTCATACCGGGGAGACTTCAGCGCTTGAAAATCTCGTCGGAGCCGATGCAAGCCGACTTCGAACGATAAGCGAGAGATTTCGATTTCTTGATGAAATCTGCCATCCGTATAGGAATCGAATGCATCCATCATTCGGATGAATGCCTCCATCCGCTCAATATCGCGCTCCCTGTTTCGTTGACGCCACTTGGTGGTGACCGACCCGGACACACCGAATCGATATACGCTCATCACCTCAGGCATGTAGTAGGCGTAACCTTGGCTTGCGACGTGCAGTTTGAGCGCGCCGTCGAAGGCGGGCGTATCGCCGATCCAATCTAACAGATCGTCTGTCAGTCCATTCCGGTACAGCATGGACATCGTCGGAATGAAACCGAGTAGCTGTAACTCCCCGGCATGATAGGTCCGTGGCTCCGTCGAGGCATACTTTCTGTTTTCAGGCATCCACGGGATGACGCGCCATCCGGTATGGAGTGTGTCGTCCGTTTCGACATACGCATCATGAAAACAGAGCGTACAGTCCGGATGGGCTTCCATATAGTCGACTTGTTTCTGCAACTTGTGTGGGTCGGTCCAGTAGTCGTCCCCGTCACAAAGGGCGATGTACTTGCCACGCGCCCTCTCTTCGTTTAACAGATTCACCATGACCCCTTGAGAATATTGGTTTTCCGTTTGATAGATGACCCGAATCCGGTCCGGATGTTGTTTTTCATATTCGCGCACGATATCCGCCGTCCGATCCGTTGAGGCATCCTCATGAATGAGGATTTCAAATTCAAAATCCGTTTCCTGCATCAAAAATCCTTCAATCGTTTTAGCGATGTACGTTTCGTGGTTATACGTGATGCAGTCGATGCTGACCATCACCATGTCGATTCCCTCCTTTCCCCGGGATGATAGAACGGCTCCGATTTAGGAAGAATACATGTCTTGATAATAGGTTTTGTACGCTCCCGAAACGATGCGCTCGACCCATTCCGGATGTGATCGGTACCATTCAATCGTCTCTTCGATTCCTTGTTCAAAACTGTAGCGTGGCACCCACCCGAGTTCGTCTTGCATTTTCTTCGCGTCAATGGCATAACGACGGTCGTGACCAGGGCGATCCGTCACGAATTGGATGCGGTCATTGGGTAAGTCAAACGTCTGTAAAATCGTTCGGACGAGCTCGAGGTTCGTCTTCTCGTTATGTCCGCCGATGTTATAGACTTCTCCGACTCGTCCCTTTTGTCGAACGAGATCGATGGCTTCACAGTGGTCCTGCACATGTAACCAATCTCGGATATGTCCTCCGTCCCCATATACTGGGAGTAGTTGATCGGTCATACAATGGTGTACCATGAGCGGAATCAATTTCTCAGGGAATTGATACGGACCGTAATTGTTGCTACAACGGGTGATCTTAATCGGTAAGCCGTACGTCTCATGATAGGAACGAACGAGCAAATCAGACCCGGCCTTCGAGGCGGAATAAGGACTGTTCGGGGAAAGTGGTGTCGCTTCTGTAAAGAACCCCGTCTCCCCGAGCGACCCGTATACCTCATCTGTCGAGACATGGACGAAACAGACGTCATCTCGGTATTCTCGACTGTATTTATCGTCCGGATCCCGTTTCCAATGACGCATGGCCGCGTCGAGCAACACTTGTGTGCCCAGGATATTCGTCGAGAGGAACAACTCCGGCTCAAGGATACTTCGGTCGACATGCGATTCCGCCGCAAAATGCACGACTTCGTCAATCTCAAAGAGAGAGAACAGTTCGTCAATCGCCGGACGGTCGCGGATGTCTACTTTCCGAAACACGTAGAGCGGGTCGTGCTCGAACGCTTGGACGTTCTCTAAATTGCCGGCATAGGTCAACGCGTCGACGTTAAGGATGCGTGACGTTGGATGTTTGTCCCGAAAGTGTTTTATGAAATTTGAACCGATGAACCCGGCTCCGCCAGTCACTAGGATCGTATGCATTGGTCTGTTCTCCTTCCTCTAGAAGCGATATCAAATACTGTCCGTAATCGGTCATCTTGAGCGTCTGACCGATGTCGGCCAATTGCTCTCGCGTGATGAACCCACGACGCCATGCAATCTCCTCCAGACATGCGATGTAATAACCTTGCCGTTCCTGTACTGTCTGTACGAAAATGGAAGCTTTAATCATCCCTTCAGGTGTCCCGGTATCGAGCCATGCCATCCCGCGACCGAACAAGACGACGTTCAACTCGCCTCGTTCCAAATACATTTGATTGATCGACGTGATCTCGAGCTCGCCGCGTGGCGACGGCTTCACTTGTTTCGCAAACTCGACGACTTGATTGTCATAAAAGTAAAGCCCCGGTACCGCATAATTGGATTTCGGGACCGCCGGCTTCTCTTCGATGGACAAGACGCGTCGATCCGCATCGAACTCGACGACACCGAATGCCCGTGGGTCCTTGACCGGATATCCGAACACCGTCGCGCCTGACTGTCGCTCTTTCGCATCCTGTAAAAAGCGCGTCAAGTTCGGCCCATAGAAGACGTTATCCCCTAAGATGAGGCAAACGGAGTCGTCCCCGATGAACGATTCTCCTAGAATGAAGGCATCCGCGAGACCGACCGGACGCTCTTGTACTTGGTACGTAATCGAGATTCCAAGTTGATGCCCGTCACCGAACAGTCGCTCATACCCGGAGATGTCTTTCGGGGTCGAGATCAATAAAATCTCCTTGATGCCGGCGAGCATCAGCACCGACATCGGATAATAGATGAGGGGCTTGTCATAGATCGGCAACAGCTGTTTCGAGACTGCTTTCGTCATCGGGTAGAGACGCGTCCCGTTCCCACCCGCTAGAATGATTCCTTTCATCGTTCATTCCCTCCTTCAAGGATTACGTCACAAATGCGGTCGATCATCTCCATTGTCATGTCCGGATAGAGCGGTAACGTGATCACCCGATCCGAGACGTACGTGGCGTTCGGTACGGATGCGTCGAATGCGTAGCAGGAAAAATCGGTCACGAGTGGATAAAAGTACTTCCGGGCGAGAATCCCATGCTGCGCTAAGGATGCCATCATGTCATCGCGTGCCGCTCTCCCTTTCTTGACGAGAACTGGATAGTACGCATAGTTGGACTCCGTCCGTTCATCCCGAAGGTTCAAGCGTAGAAATGAAGCGTCCGCTAAACGGGTGTCGTATCGCTCGACCAAACGTTTTCGCTTTTCAATGTCGGCATCGATCCGTGGGAGGTTGCACCGTCCCATCGCCGCCTGAAACTCGTTCATCTTGGCGTTGCCCCCGACCGATTCGACGGATTCTGGTCCGGTAATCCCAAAGTTGACGGCTTGATGAATCGCTTCGACGTAACGGGCATCCCGGAACGTGAGCGCACCACCCTCAATCGTGTGAAACACTTTTGTCGCATGAAAGCTGAACATCGTCAGGTCGCCGAACGTCGAGACGTCGCGCCCGTCTTGCCGGACACCGAACGCGTGCGCCGCATCGTAGAGGACATGAAGTCCATGGCGTTTTGCGAGTTGTTCGATCGCCTCCACGTCACATACGTTCCCATACACATGAACGGGTAGGATAGCCGTCGTCCGTTCCGTGATCAACGCCTCGATTTTGTTGACGTCAATCGTGTAGTTTATCGGGTTGATGTCACAAAAGACAGGAGTGATCTGTTTTCGGATGAGCGCATGCGTCGTCGAGGCGAACGTGAACGGTGTCGTGATGACCTCACCCGTTAACCCGAGCACATCAATCGCCGTCTCGAGGGCCAGGTGACCGTTCGTCAATAAGGAGACGTGCGGGACGTTTAGACGCTGCTCTAACTCTTCTTCTAACGCTCGCACATGCTCGCCACGATTGCTCAAGTGACGCGATTCCCAAAGGGGGCGAATCATCTCGACATACGTCTCAAAATCCGGCATACTCGGTCGCGTGACGGGAATGATGGCATCTGTTTCTACATTTGAACCACTCATGGTGAAATCGCCCCTTTTCCTTTCGTTCACGCGAATGCCCAATTTCGTATTTTAATGAGCCATTCTGTTACATGTGGCTGCTTGATCATCAGGTAAGGTCGGATTCGATCGATTCCGACGAACCGATTCAGATACGCGTCATATCGAGTAGAACGTAACGCATCATACTCTCCCTTCAATCGGTGGAGCCCCACCTCAAAGGAAATCCGTGACAACTCCAGCTCTTGATGGTATTTCCCATCGGTATAGGCATCAAATAAGTTGATGAACCGAATGAACTCCTCATGTCGCTTCACGTCACGTTCGACATTCCCCTCGTTCCAAATGGTCGTCGCCGACCCTTCGACCTCGTAGCGATAGACACTCATCACTTCCGGCATGTAGTAGGCGTATCCCCTGCTCGTGATATACAAGCGAATCGATGCATCTCGCGCCGGCGTCTCTTCGAGCCATCGCGGGGCGTCACGGAAATCGTTCACATACAACATGGACATCGTCGGAACGAACCCGAGTAACTGCAACTCACCGGCGTCATACGTCCGGGACACGGATGAGGCGAGCTTTCGATTTTCCGGCATCCATGGAATGACGTGCCAATTCGTGTGGAGCTTCCCACCTGTCTCGACATACGCATCGTGGAAACAAAGCGTACAGTCCGGATGGGCTTCCATGTAGTCGACTTGTTTTTGCAGTTTGTAAGGGTCCGTCCAATAATCGTCCCCGTCACATGTTGCGATGTATTTGCCGCGTGCCCGCTCCTCGTTCATTCGACCGATGAATACACCTTTTGAATATTGATTCTCCGTCTGATAGATGACATTGAATTTTTCAGGATATTTCTGAACGTATTCCCGGATGATGTCTGCCGTCCGATCCGTCGAGGCGTCATCATGGATGAGAATCTCGACCTCGAAGTTCGTGCGCTGTGACAAAAAGCCTTCAATCGCCTGAGCGATGTACTTCTCGTGATTGTATGTGATGCAGTTGATGCTCACCATGACCATGATGAATCCCTCCTTTATGAGACTTCCGCGTCTTGTGCGACAGTGACTGGATAGGTGTCCGGTTGACTCGCGTCGAACGGCTCGTTCACCCACATCACCGTCACCAAATCTTTCACGCCCGTGTTTTCGATATGATGGACGTAACCTGGCGGAATCTCGATGACTTCAAGCTGTTCTTCACTGACATGGAACGAGATGATCTGATCTTGGTCCATCAACCGGAGCCGAATCACGCCTTCACCGCTGACGACGATGAATTGTTCATGTTTCGACTCATGCCAGTGCTCCCCTTTTGTGATTCCGGGTTTGGCCACGTTGACGGAGACTTGACCACGATCAGGCGTCTTAAACAGTTCTGTGAACGATCCCCGCACGTCCTGATGCATCAAGAGAGGCGTGACCATCCGTTCTTTCGGCAAGTAACTTAAGTACGTGCTGTATAGCTTTTTCGTAAAAGGATCCGATACATCCGGTACTCCTCTAGCCATACGGACCGCTTCGAACGATTCAATCATTCGGGCGAGGTCGAATAATGTGATCTGGCGTGTCGGGACGTCTGAATCAGTGCTTTCTGATTTATGCAGCACCCCTACAAACGATGCGACGACGTCATCGACATGGGCGAGCGTCAACACATGATTGGGATGCGTGACCGTGACGTCCTCTCCTCGTGCAATCTGATAACAAAACGTCGTAACCGCACTGTTATAGAATGGTCTCCCCCATTTGCCGAACAGGTTCGGGAGCCGATATATGTGAACCGGTGCCCCGCTCCGTTGACCGTACAGCCGCAAAATGTCCTCCGCTTCTCGTTTACTGTTTCCGTAAGGATTGTCTTGAGTCGCTTGAATCGACGAGGCAAAAAAGACGGGGACCGGATTATAGGACAGCAATTCGGTGGCGATCGCCTCGGTCAAGTCGACGTTTCCCGTCGTGAATTCTTCGACTCGTTCGGGACGGTTCACTCCGGCCACATGATAGACGGCGTCCGCTCGACGCAGATAGCTGCTTCGTTCCATGAATGAGGTCGAACGGGTGATCGGGAGGACGAGATGCCCAGCCCGCTCCAAGGCGTGAACGAGGTGTCTGCCTAAAAAACCGTTCGCACCGGTGACGACGATGTCCATGATTCTCCCTCCGTTTCTTCGGTTGACTTGATGTGTAAGGTCAGCCATCGCCCGGGATGTTCGACGAGTCGAAGCATCGTCTCGACGTCTTCAAACTCCAGAATCAAACTACCGAGTGCTTGATTTGCCCCTTCGAAGCGCGGGACCACATCTCCGACGTTGTAATAGATGTTCGCTTGTCGAATCGTATATGCGTCCTCATCGAAATGGACGCCCATGAATCGCCCCGTTTCTTGACTGCCGATGATGAAATAGGAGGACGGCACGGTCACTGGTTTCATCTCGAGCGTCACCGGCATCCCGAGTGCGACATCAATCGTCGCTTGGACCAAGTCGACGCCTGTCGCTTGTTCGATGATTTGTGGGATGTAATTCCCTCCGTTCCGTGGACCGATATCCATCAGATAGACGTCTTCTCCTTTGACGAAGATGTCAAAGTTGAACGCGCCTTGCTTGAAGCCGACTTCAGTCAACATGCGTTGCAACGTCTGATGGACTCGCTCAAGCACGTGAGGCGGATGTACACTCGGGAAACTCGCACTGATTGGGGCGAACGGGTTGACTCCGTTCACATTGAAGTGTCCGTTTCCGAAACAACGAAACACCAACTCCCCGTCGACGACAAATCCATCACCACCTATTTGATAGCCATCTCGCGTGATAAACTCCTCCACGACCACTTCCTGATTGAATGACATCGTAAATGCCACTTGGAGATGGCGACGAAGCTGATCAATCCCGTGCCCCCGACTCCACTTGCTGATCCCTTTACTCCCAGAGGCGTCGGCCGGTTTGATGATATATTCACCTGCTCGCTCCCGTAACGTGTCGATCGCCGTTTCCAGTTCGGTGAACGCAAAGGCTTCCGGGACGGCAAAGTCATATCGCTGTAGGAATGTTCGAAACTTCGCTTTATTCGTCAACGTTTCGACCGTTTCAAGCGAGTTCGTCGCCAATCCGAGTGCCTCCCCGACATAGGCGGCCGTTCGTGCCGCCGGATCGGAGGCATAGGCGACAATCCCATCGATGCCTTCCTCTCTCGCGATGGCGAGGACCGCCTCCCGATCAAGGGTGCTCGTACAGTAATAACGGTCGGCCACGAGGCGACCCGGATTATCCGGTAGATAGTCACAGAGAACGGTGAATATCCCTTGTTGTTTCGCTTTTTGGATGATGGGAACTTGATGCATCGCTCCCCCGAGCAACAGCAGCTTCAGCATGGTGAGAATCTCCTTTGCGATAGAGTGGTTGGAGTAAGTCGACGTAGACGGCAGCCGTGTTGGCGTTCAGTCTTGGCGTCACGAGTTCTTTTGATTGCTGTCCGTGATCTGTCAATCGTTCGGGATGGTCGAGATAGTGTTTCAGTTCGGTCACGAGTGATGCCACGGTCGGTTCGCATTTGTAACAGTTGATTCCTTCGTGAAGATGACGCGCGACGTTGTTAACGTCATGGCTGACGACGATACCCATCCCGGACGCGCAGGCTTCAATGATGCTGAGATTTCCGTTCGAATAGGTCGCCGGCAACACGAGAATATCTGAACTTCGGTAAACGAGATTCAACCCGTTCCACGACTCGATTTCGTCAAGGAACGTGACGTCCGTCAATTGCTCATCCTCGATATATCGACGACATGCATCCGCGAGATGTCCGTCGCGATTGAGCGACATGGAAAGGTTCGGATATTCTTCTTTCAAGATTCGATACGCTTCTAAGGCGACGAGCGGTTGATAACGTTCAATTAAGCGATTGGCAAACAACAGATGAATCGGGTCGTTTGGTCCTTTCTGACGTAACGGGTGCAACATGTGCGTCTCGATATCGATTGGATAAGGGACCGAAACGACTTTCGCAGAAGGAAAACCGAGTTCCTTGATAAATTGATTGCATGCGACGTTTCCCATTCCAAAAATCAAATCAGCCCGCTGGAACAAATGATGAATCCGTGTCGCCTTGTGCAAGCCGTTCTCGCTTGTCAATAACGTCGATTCTCCGCTCGTCTCGCCCCGTACGTTTCGAATCGGCTCGCTCATGACGACGACGCGCACCCCGAACAGTTTGACGATCTGTAAGAGCAGGGCATGGAACGGGGTAAAACCACCCAGTAGCAAGATATGCGGTCGAAATCGGATGAGTTGGAGAAAGACGTCGAGCGACAGATAGTTCGTCTTTTTCGAGAAATAGGAGCCTTTCAAGACGCGACAGCGTTTACCGAGTGGGATGACCCACCAGTCAGGTCGCTGATTGGTGATTTGTTTATAAAACCAAAACTCGGTATCCATATGCTCATGAAGCACATCAGCAAATTTCACTTGATACGGGGAAGCGATATTGGATAAGAAGACGAGTCGTTGTCTGGTCATCACACTCACCCGATTCGTTTTGCGGAAGCAGGAATCGTCCATTTCGCGAGTTCTTCCTGGATGTAAGGTAACGTCAACAAGAGTTCCTTCACTTCTTCCACATCGAGCTGTCTCGTATTGTTCGAGTTGTACTCACCTTGAGCCGTCAGCTCCTGGCTGCCTTCACTGAAGTACTTCTCGTAGTTCAAGTCTCGATTGTCGGCCGGGACGCGGAAGAATCCCCCCATGTCCTCGGAGACGACTTTCTCTTCTCGGGTCATCAACGTCTCGAACGCTTTCTCGCCGTGGCGGGTCCCGATGACTTTGATGGGAAGATCGACCCCGAACAGTTGTTTCACGGCTTCCACGAGTACACCGATCGTCGAAGCCGGTGATTTTTGGACCATGATGTCACCGGCATGCGCATGATGGAATGCGAAGACGACGAGCTCGACCGCATCGGCCAGGCTCATCAAAAAACGTGTCATGAGCGGATCGGTCACGGTGAGCGGCTCCCCTTTTTTAATTTGTTCAACGAATAATGGGATGACCGACCCACGCGAGGCCATCACGTTCCCGTAACGGGTCCCGCAGATGAGCGTCCGGTCTGGTCCGACCGCACGGGCCTTGGCGACGAAGACTTTTTCCATCATCGCTTTGGAGATTCCCATCGCATTGATTGGGTAGGCCGCCTTATCCGTCGAGAGACAGATGACCTTCTCCACCCCCGCTTCGACGGCGGCATTCAAGACGTTTTCCGTACCGAGAATATTCGTCTTCACCGCTTCAATCGGGAAAAACTCACATGAGGGAACTTGTTTCAGTGCCGCCGCATGGAAGACGTAATCGACGCCATACATGGCATTTTTGATGCTGTTCGGGTCCCTTACATCACCAATGTAGAATTTTAACTTGTCATGATGATAGCGATTGCGAATGTCTTCTTGTTTCTTCTCATCCCGTGAAAAGATGCGAATCTCTTTGATGTTCGTATCGAGGAATCGCTCCATCACGGCGTTGCCGAACGATCCCGTCCCACCCGTGATGAGCAATGTTTTGTTGGAAAACATAAGAAGGCTCCTTTCGTAGATGTCTAGTCTCAGATGTAGGAAGAGCGGTATGTCATCATTTACCCGGTTGGTCTCACTTAAATTGGTAACTTAATGGAAACCGTTATCATTTTTTCGCAACATGCATCATCTTCTTTTCTTCAGACGACGGGCTCGGTTGGGGCGCCCCTTCCACGATTCCGTCCCGGAGCAAGACGTTCCGAACGGTCAAGGCGATACAGCGCAGGTCGAACCAAAAGCTCATCTGGCGCACGTACTCCCCGTCAAGTTTCGCCTTCACCTCAATCGGAAGCTCATCTCGACCCTTCACCTGTGCCCACCCGGTCAGCCCCGGTAGCGCTTCTGTCGCGCCCACTTGTCGACGGGCCTCGACCAAGTCATCTTGATTCCACAGTGCGGGTCTCGGTCCGACGATGGCCATCTCGCCTTTTAAAATGTTGACGAGCTGTGGCAATTCATCGAGACTCGTCTTGCGAAGAAACGCCCCGACGCGCGTGATGTGTTTCGTGGAGTCGTTAAACAGATGTGTCGGGACATCGTTCGGGGTGTCCTGATGCATCGTCCGGAACTTATACATCCAAAAGCGTGTCTCCCGTAACCCGATGCGCTTTTGTTTGAAGAAAACGGGACCCGGCGAATCGATTTTGATCAAGAGGGCGATGAGGAGCAGGAACGGTGCGAGAAGAAGGAGCGCCACTCCGCTGAGCGTCCCGTCGAAGATTCGTTTGAACGTCATATAGTCCATGGCTCACACCTCTTTCTTCTCGGTCGACACCGTGTGCTGTTTCCACACCTCTCGCATCACATAGTCCGTGTAGGACAACAAGATGCGCAGCACCTTATCAGAGACGTTCGGCATGGCGTAATCGCTCACGAGTCGCATCGAGCCATCCGTCTCTTCTAAGATTCGAAGCGCCTGCAGCACTCGCTCCCGCTTCAATCCGACCATCATCGCCGCCCCTTCCTCCATCGCCTCCGGACGTTCATGCGCTTGGCGGATATTCAATCCTTTGATTCCAAGAATCGAACTCTCTTCACTAATCGTGCCGCTGTCTGACAACACGGCCTTCGCATGGAGTTGCAGGTGGACGTAGTCACTGAAGCCGAGCGGTTTGAGGGTACGAATGTTCGGATGGAGACGCACCCCGCTCTCACGAATACGTTTTGCCGTCCGGGGGTGGGTGCTGACGATGAGTGGAAGCTGGTACGTGGTCGCGACCGCATTGAGCGTGTCGACGAGATCGAAGAAGTTCTCGTCATCACTGATGTTTTCATCGCGATGGGCCGATACGACGAAATAGGCATCTCGCTCCAAGTCGAGCTGCTCGAGCACGTCTGACCGCTCAATCTTATCCCGTTGACGGTGGAGTACCTCGTACATCGGGCTCCCCGTCTTGATGATGCGGTCCGCCGGTAACCCTTCACGAAGTAGATACTCGCGTGCGATATCGCTATAGGTCAGGTTGATGTCGGCGATATGGTCGACGATGCGACGATTCGTTTCCTCCGGGACCCGTTCGTCAAAACAACGATTCCCCGCCTCCATGTGAAAGATGGGGATGTGGTGGCGTTTTGCGGCGATGGCTGCGAGACAGCTGTTCGTGTCCCCGAGTAACAAGACCGCGTCCGGACGAACAGATGCGAGCACGGGATCGATGGTGATGAGGATATTCCCAATCGTCGCCATCGGACCATCCGCCGAGGCGTCTAACACATAATCCGGTGTCCGGAGTCCGAAGTCTTCAAAGAAAATCTCATTCAATTCATAGTCATAGTTTTGTCCCGTATGAACGAGCACATGATCGATTGCCTCGGAGGCTTCGAGACGTGCCATCACGGCGGACAATCGAATGATTTCGGGTCTGGTCCCAACAATCGTCATGACCTTGAGTCGTTTCATCTTGTTCCCTCCTAGGATGTGTGGTGAATGGATAGGATGCGTAGTTTCAATTGAGCGAACACTTGGCGGAACATGGCTTTCTCCGTCTCATCAAATGCGAGTCCCCACATGATCACTGTGTAAATACTGATGAGCACGATTCCCTTCACCCCGAAGCCGAACCAATTCGAGGACGGGAAGAAGAACTGGATCCCCCAGCCGATGAGCGTGTACAGGAGAATACCGGGCAAGAGCTTCAGATGGCACTTGCGGAAAAAGTTGAGGATGTCGAGACCGAGGACCCGATGGTAAATCACGTTCATATAGAAGACGAGCCCGACGATGTTGCCGATACAAATGGCGATGGCCGCACCGATCGGACCAAAGTGTGGAATCAACAGTGGTGAGAGCGTCATACTGATGGCGGCCACGATGAGGGCGGCGAACGCCCGATACTTCACTTTGTTCTCGGCAATGAGTGTCGTATTGCCGATGTCTTGCGTCAACGTGATCACACTCGGTGCGATCAAGAGAAGCGCGATGACGTAGGAGTCGGTGAAGTCTGGTCCGACCCATAGGTGCATGAACTCGCGCCCGAGGATGAAGAACGAAGCGAGAATGAGTCCGACGATATATAGCTGAATCCGACCGATGCGGACGAAGAGATAACTGATGGCCTCACGATCGTTTCGGGACAACATCCGACTGACCTTCGGAAGGAATAAGTAACCGAGCGAGGCCGCGATGGTCCAGACATACCCTTCGATGACCATCCCGACGGAAAAGAGGGCGATCGAGGCACTGCCTGCTAGAATCCCCAGTAGGCTCGGGGTGATGTTCAACACGAAGCGTTGGGCGACGAGCGTGATCGTGCTCCAGGACGTGAAGCTAAAGATGTCCCGATAAATCCCCTTCTCTCGATTCTGAAAGTTGGCACGGACGAGAGTCTTGCGCCGAATGAAGACGTACTCGATGAGTAAGACGATCGTGCCGACCAACGCATTGACGATGACGAGGGCATACAACCCATAGCCGAGAAGAAGCGCGGTGACCATCAAAGCGACCGTCCCGACCTTCTCAGCGAGATGCAGGGCACTCGAGAAGAGGAATTGTTCATGGGATACGAGAATGCCAGAGAATGGCTTCGTCGGGAACGAGACGACGATGAACAGTCCCGCGATCACATAGAGGACTTTCAACTGTTCGAGCTCGGTCGCCGTCAGACTCGAGTAAATCGAGTCCAAGAAGAAGTAGACGACGGTGAGGATGAGGAAGAGGACGAGCGAGATGGCGATGAACAGTTTATAGGCGATGCCTAAAAATCGTCCCGCCCGCTCGTGGTCCCCCTCCGCCATATACTTGCTCATGAATCGTGAGACGGCTGCATCGAGCCCGAAGTCCATCGCAAACATACTGATGAGCGAGATGGTCAGCATATACAACCCGTAACTCGCCTGCCCGATCTCATGAATCATCCACGGCGTATAGATGAGACCGGATAAGATGCCGAAAAAGATTTGCGTGTAGGACATGACCGCCCCGATCTTGATTTTGCGGTTACTGGCTGCCTCGTCTAGCGTCATGCGTGTCGACATATGCTTCACCTCCTCGTGTTACCAAAAGAACGAATACACCGGCGCTTCGCGAATGAACAAGAGACCGAGCAACATGACCGCCGAGTAATAGACGACGAGTCGTTCCCGCCGCTCGAACGTGCCGACAATCTCCGGAATCATCAACAGCAGGAAGAGCGAGAAGTATTGGACGAGCCTCATCATGGATGGGTTCAAGAACGTCAACGGCAAGAGACAGGCGGCGAGTAACAGCGCATTGAAGAAATGGATGGCAGATGGATTGTTCGCCAGAATTTGATCTTTTCGCCATAATGCCACGAAGAGGACGGAGAGCAACATCAGACTGAAGTTGACCGCCCCGGCGCCGTCCATGGCGCTGTACGTATCGTAGCCAGACACTTGGACGAGCAGGTCGAAGAATGGATTCCGGAAGACGAACAATCCGACGATGACCCCGAACATGGTCATCACATACGCCTTGGTCAGTTGCTTGTTCGCTAAAAAGTAGAACGGGACGAAGATGAGCGAAGATTTATGAATCGTCATGGCGATGCATACGAGCAGGAGGAACCAGCCCAACTTCCGCGCCCGCACGAAATGGTAGCCGACGAGCACGACGAGCGCGGTCGCCACCGTTTGCCGTAACCCGGTGACGGCGAAGAATTCGTAGAAGAGGACCGAAAAGAGCAGGAAGCTGATGAGCGGTTCGCTCGAGTATTTGTAGATGAAATAGCCGAGCGGGATCATGAAGATCATCGCGATGAGAACGAGATACACTTGATAGTCCGTGATCACGTACTGGATGAGACGTTGGAACAGGTAGAACCCCGGGTCCTCGCTCTCCGTGAAGACGATTTCAAAGAAACGGTCGGTGAACGCACCGAGCGGCAACGTTTGCGACTGCAGGAAGAGTGCCTTGTACTGCGCCGTATCGGCCCCGACCGTGACGTCTCGGAAGCCTGACAAGACGATCCATTGAATCGTGGCGAACGATACGAACCAAGCCCGGCGACTCGGAATCTCGTGACGGATCAACAACATTCCCCAACCGACCAACAGCGCCATATTGACTAAATAGATCGTCATCTCCATCCCTCCTTTCTAGCGATAGATCAGATTGGTCATCCCCCGATATAGAGACAGCAGGTTTGAAAACAAGATGCCGTTCCAGCGAAGCCACCGATATTCCATCGGTCCAAAGTAACGATTCACATCATGTGTCGTTAAGTACTGTTCCCGTACGTCCGCCGCATTTTCCTTGAACGTGTGTTTCAGAATGATGGCGGTCAATTCCTCTCCGTTATCACGCACCTCGACGTCCTGGAGTAGCCGCTTCAAATAGCGATTCGATTCCATCGTGGCTCGATGTGCGATTTTTTTCGTCTGTTGCTCGCCGTGAATCCGTGAATAGACGAGCGGCTCACGCATCACGTAAAAGTCGAACCCATCGAGCGCCAACTCGACCCAGCAGATCCAGTCTTGAATGAAGCGGTCCTCTAACGAAAAACGCCGATGTTCGAACGCTTGTCGCGGAATCAAGAGCGCGCATCCGTTCAAAGTCGACGACAACAACAAATGACGGAACATGTCCTGACTCGAATAGAATCCGCTCACTTTCCGTTGCACCCGTCGGATCGCCTCCCCATTTTCGTCAATGAACGCCGTCCCTGTGACGACGATAGTCTGGTTCATCGGGAGATGTTGCTCGCGCAATACGGCGAGCTGTCGTTCGATCTTTGTCGGCGCATACACGTCATCGTGGCTGAGCCAAGAGAAATAGTCTCCGTTCATCTCTTCAATTCCACGATTCAACGCACTCGAGACGCCCCCATTCTCCTTTTCCACGTAGCGAATTCGCTTACCGTAACTTGTCGCAATCGCCGCCGTTTTCCCGTCATCAGTCGAACCGTCGTTGACGACGATCACTTCAATCGAAGGATGCGTCTGGGCCAAGGCGCTGTCGATACATGTCCGTAAATAATCGCTCCCGTTATAGACAGGGATGATGATGGATACGAGTGGTGTCATAAAGCGTTCCTCACTTTCTCGGTTTGCAGCTCCTCGTACACGTGCAGGTAATCCTGTGCCCGGTCGAACAAGTCGAACCGTTGACGCGCTTCGTTCGCACAAGCGATTCGTGAGATCGAGGCGTGATGAAGACGATCGAGTCCGTCCATCACATCGTTGACCGATCGTGTGGCGACGACGACGCCGGTTCGTTCGGTCACGAGTTCCGGACTGGCCGTGGAATCGAGGACGAGGACTGGCGTGCCACAGGCGAGTGCCTCTGCCGTCACATTTCCAAATGATTCTTCCTCTGACAGGTTCAACAAGACGTCTGCCGCGGCATAGTACGAAGCCAATTCGCTCGGGTCATGTGTCTCTTGAATGTGAAGCACATTCGCCGGCAGATCATGTTGTTCTGGCATCTGTCCGACTAAGACGATTTGGTCGGACGGTCTGGCCTTGGCCAACTCTATGAATGCAGACAATCCTTTCGCCTCGGTCCAATGGCTTGCCACCCCGAGAAGAATGTGTTGTCCCGTCAACCCGAGGCGTGCCCGAAGTGGGCCTGGCTCTTTCGGCATGAACGTCTCCAAATCGACCCAGTTGTGGATGCGACGAATGATGGACGCATGTTGCAGAATCGAGAAGTGGGCTTCCATCGTGATCCAATCCGACACTCCCACTATTGCCAAGCGTGGAATGGCGTCGTACCATTTACGCTTGTCCGTCAACATCTCGCCGGTCCGGTCTAAAAACCAGCTCGGGATGTCTTCTTTTAAGAGTGGACACTGTCCACACCCGTCCTTCCAGCGCTCACACCCGACCGCCGTATAGTGGGTACATTTCCCGGTGAATAGCCAGCAGTCGTGAAGCGTCATGACGGTGGCGATGTCCTGCTTCGCCAAATACTCAAACAACGTTTGAAGATGAAGGTAATTGGCGTGAAGATTATGAAGATGAACCACGTCCGGTCGAAAGCTGTCCATGAAGGCAATCAAGTCAGCGGTCGACCGTTTGGACGTATATCCTTGACGCCCCGTCACGCGGGCGTGGAGCGCATGTCGCTTCGTTTCCCACGCCTGTCCAACCACCACACTCGTCTCGGTCACTGGTCCGGTCGCATGGGCGATTCGGACGTGGTGTCCAGAAGAGGCATGAACGGATGCAAGCTCTTTACACATCCGACCGGTGCTTTTCACTTCGTTGATGGCATTGATGTGAAGAATATTCATGTCCGACACCTCACTCGTATGCGTAGTAGGTGTTCGTATTACGAGAAGAACGCTTGTTGAGCACGAGTCCGAGAAGTTGTGACCCGGTCCGTTCAAGTTGTTCTTTCGCCTTCAGGACGAGCTGACGATCTGAGTTCTCGCAGCCGATCACGAGAATCGTCCCGTCGGATACGTTGGCCAACAGTCGAGCATCGGCGACGTGCATCATCGGAGGCGTATCGACGATCACGATGTCAAACTGCTCACGCAAATCACTGAGGAGGTCCGTCATGCGTGACGAGGCGATCAACTCGGTCGGATTCGGTGGGATTGGACCGGCCGCAAGCAAAGTCAGGCGCGGGATATCCGTTTTTTGAAGCGCATGTTCGAGGGTGACCCGACCGGCCAATACGGTAGATAGTCCCGCATGGGCTGACAACTGGAACGTTTGGTGTGCCGTCGGTTTGCGCATATCACAATCGAGGATGACGACATTTTTTCCGAGTTGCGCATAGACGACCCCTAGGTTCGCCGCCGTGGTCGACTTCCCTTCCCCAGACGAGGCGGAGGTGATGGTGATCATCTGTAATTTATGACCGACGGACGTGAACTCCAGATTGGTTCGAATCGTCCGATATTGTTCAGAGATCGGTGACTTCGGATTCGCCAACGTGACGAGATCCCGTTTTTTATAATCAAGACGATTGGCGTTCTTTTTTCGACCGAACATGCGAAACGTCTCCTTTCACTTGGGGTGTCGCTTCCTTCACATTTTTCGTTTTCAAATCCCGACGTTCGATTGTCGGAATCGACCCGATGACCGGCAAGTCCAGCAACCGTTCCGCTTCTTGCTCGTTCCGGATGCGTTTATCAAAGACGTGGCGTAACAGACCGATGAATCCACCTAACAAGAATCCGGCGAATAGACCGATTGCCGTGTTGAGCAGCACGTTCGGTGAGACAGGAGCTTCCGGAATTTCGGCTGGAGATAAAATTCGAACGTTGTCGATGTTCATCAAATCCGGGATTTCAGAAACGAACACTTCACTGATCACATTGGCCGTTTCCGCTGCCACGACCGGATCGTTCGCGGTGACGAACACATTGATGACTTGCGATTCCTCTTCACTTTCTACGGTGAGCGCATCTGAGAGCGGGTCTGGTGCGCTCGGCACCTGTTCTTTGACTTTTTCAAGAACAGCCGGGCTCTTCATGATGACGCGATACGTATTGACGAGTGAGAGCGAGGATAACACTTCCGAACTGTCTACGCGGTTGTCTTCTTGTTGTGTAACGAGTAGCACTTGTGTGGACGCCTCATATTTCGGCTGGATGAATGAAGTGCTCAAATAGTAAGCTAAGAGTCCGACGAGAACCATACTCACGAACATCCATTTCTTACTTTTCTTTAGAACTTCCACGAGATCGCCCACGATCGTCGTTTGTTCCTTCATGTTGGTTTCCTCCCTACAGACAGATTAAATGACCGAAATCAGGCGCAGGTTAACTGTAGTACCTTCTTACCCCCTTCATCTTGATAATTGAAAAGAAGGATTTATCATTTTTTCGCAACATCATGTCATGATGCCGTTCCGCTTTCTTCTTTTACGTTGCAGTCTTGAAGATAAAACAAAAAAGTGAGGGTTAGCCCCTCACTTTTTAAATTCATCGCTGATACGACATACGTGATGTAATTATCTTCTTTGTATGAAATACTATGTCAAAGGGACGAAATTCCAATGAGTACTCATTCTTTGTTTTCTTACTTAAAACTGATGGAAGACCTGCCGATATCTAATATAATCATCGACCATTAATATTTTTATGAAAATAATATTCAAATACCTAAAAAAGACATATATTAAATTATCTCATTCATTTAAGTGTATATATCCATCAATAAAATGGGTAATTTACATTAATAGTATATATGCTAATTTCAAAGGGGCTACTTATGCGACAACTTGTTTTGCTTTCAGCAGCATTATTTTTAACATTAAGTGGATGTTCCAATGAAACTCCACCTCTGAAGTCATATGAAAGTACATTCGCAACCGAATCATTCGTTCGAAAACATTTATTGACCAAAGAAGGGCTCATTCGGACAAATATTTCGGATCGACAACATGAATTTTTATCTGAATCCATCGGTCTTTATCTACTCTTTTTAGTAGACCAAAAGCGAGAAGACGAATTCGCCAATCAAATCGATATTTTTAAACACTATTTTTTAGATGAATCCAATTTAGTCAGTTGGCGCCTTGAACAAACAGGGGATGACATCACAGCAAGTCCGGTCAACGCTTGGATTGATGACGCGCGCATCATTCACGCATTATCGAAAGCAGCAGAAGTGTTTAATGAACCTACTTACACAAAGTTAGCTGAAAAGATCTCGACAGCCCTTACGACTAAAGGCGTGAAAGATGGTCTCCCCGTTGATTATGTGGATTTAACAACGAATGAAACGGGGGATGTGTTGACACTTAGTTATTTGGATGAAGCAGCTTTACGCTATATGCCTTCTTCGAATAATTTGTATCTTAATAGCAAACAACTCCTTGAAGAGGCACCTTTACAAGGACCTTTTTTCGCCAAGTCATACTCGATATCTGACCAAAAATATCACTTCGATGATGAAATCAATATGATTGACCAACTTTATGTTGCCATTCGATATGAACAAT
Source organism: Exiguobacterium sp. s83 (assembly GCF_018617095.1). Taxonomy (GTDB): domain Bacteria; phylum Bacillota; class Bacilli; order Exiguobacteriales; family Exiguobacteriaceae; genus Exiguobacterium; species Exiguobacterium profundum. The sequence continues at coordinate 1,711,568 of NZ_JACSJP010000001.1, forward strand.
TCAATCTGGAAACTGACGTTTTTTATGATTTTTTTAAAGAACAGTTCAATCAAGGTCTTGTTTACGGGCGATACGATCTTGATTCCAAAGAACCTGCTGTCAATTATGAATCGCAGGCCGTATACGCATTAGCTATTTTTTATTTACTTGAACGTGACGAGAAGGAGTTTGCTGAAACAATCATGAAACATTTAAAGACGTTCATGATTTCCGATTCGTCATCCGAATACTACGGTGGATACATTGACGTATCGAATAAAGAAACCCATTCATTTGATAATTTATTACCTTTATTAGCAGAAGGAGGACTTTTAGATGGATACGTCATTCCGTAAAACAAGTCTCATCAGTTTACAAGTCGGTATGTTATTGATTGCTGTCGCTATATTATTTACTTACACTCCTGATCTAGGAAATGTACAGACTGAAGGAATTCTGCTACTCGCATCGGCCGTTTTTATAAGTTTATTTGCAGGTATCCGTGCTGGTTTATTTTCTGCATTGTTCATCCTATTCGTGTTTGGAAGTCTATATTTTTGGAATATGTTTTTTAGACCTGAAGACCAATCTTTCCTTTTTTCAGAGGCAACGCTCTTCTATTTCGGTCTTTGGTTAATTGGTCTTGTTATTTTAAGTGGCAGTATTTATGAACGAGTCAAGCAATTGGTTCAAAACAATCTTGTATTACAAGAAAAAATAAGACGTCTTGTCGCCATCGATGATGAGACAGGACTGGATAATAAAGATCGATTCGAACTTGAACTTCAGTTAGAAATTGATCGAACGAACCGTCACGATGAATCGTTTACCGTCCTCCTATACCAAATTGACCACTTCACTGAATTCAGAAAACTATATGGAGCCGATGAGTCCACTCGTTTCTTAAAGTTCTTTAGCGAACGTTTACATCAATCAACTCGAACAACAGATAAAAAATTCAGACTGTCTACCGAAGAATTCGCACTAATTTTGCCCTATGCTTCTGAAGAAAACATGCAGGTTATATTAAATCGATTTAAACATATGATTGGAGATTATGTGATCAAGAACGGTAAAACGGTCTCTTTCACAAATCATATTGCTCACTACACTGTTACAAAAGAGGCAAGCATTCAATCCCCGGATGATGTTCTCGGTTTAATGAGAAATGAGTTGAAAAGTTATGCGCTATAAAGTGCTCATCCTCCTGTTCGCGTTGATTGGTTTTCCGCATGTTGCACTCGCAAACAGTCCAAACGTCACGATTGTTTATAGTTCAACCTCAAACGATGTACCTCCTGAAATTTATAAACTTGATGCACTGGTCTCTCGTTTTTCTGAAGACATTCACATTCTTCGAGATACAGAAGTGACAGAAACTTCTTTTAAAAAAACGAGTCATCTTTTCTACTTTGGTTTAAATGCTGCAACGATTCCAGCGTCTACTCGTAAACTAATCAATGAGTCGAATGCTGCCCTTTATGGAATTGGGTTTAATGCAAATCAACTCAGAGCATTCGAAAAAATTGACGTCACTCGCATACAAGGTGTTTCAAAGTTTTATCAAGAACGGACTAATACAAGTTTGACATTCGCGTTAGCGGATACGGTTTTCTCTGTAAATCATCAAATGAAGAATGTACATGCACGTATTGCACAAAAAGACAAAGAGTACCCGACAATCATCCAACTCAACGAGCATTTTTATTCTGGTATTTATAACTTATTAAATCGTTCTTCTTTACTCTTCGCCGATAGTTTGTACGACTTTTTTAAAGAAGAAGCAAAACCAGAACACCTCGGGTATATACGTCTAGAAGATGTTAACCCAAGCACGGATCCAAAATTACTCGAAAAAACCGGGAACTACTTACTTGATCGTAACATCCCAGTTCTATTAGCAGTCATTCCGGTATATGTAGATCCAGATAGTGGGCAAGCCATTCACTTCAATGATCGTCCCAAATTACTGAATGTGATAAAGAACCTTGAAAAGCGTGGAGCCTCGGTCATCGCCCATGGATACACTCACCAATATCGTTCCTCTGAAACTGGTGAAGGTTTTGAATTCTGGGATGTTGAGAACAATCAACCCGTTCTCACCCCTTCAGATGAGCAGTCAATTATTTTAAAACCAGAAGAAACTTTCAGTAATACAAAGGACTACAACACCTATTTACGTGATGTTTTAGAAGGAGAGGCATCCTACATTCAATCAAAATTAACGAAATCTGTTCACGAGCTAGTTTCTTTAGGGCTTCATCCGCTAGCCTTTGAAGCACCGCATTATACGATGTCGCATTCAGGATATCAGCTAACGGCAACTTATTTTTCAAACGTATTCGGTCAAATTCAATGGAGCAATACGGAATGGGAAGTTATGGGGACAACCCCTTACGTATCAAAACCTTCTTTATTACATGGGATGACGTTGTACCCTGAAACTATCGGGTATGTCAGAACCGACTTACCACGGCCAGTTGAAGAAATGCGTCGGGCTCGCGATGAATTACTGATCGTTCGAGAATCAATGATTGGAGGATTCTATCACCCATATATCGGCATGGAACATTTGGCAGATCTTGTAGATATGATGGAATCTACACCTGGCTTCCAGTGGTTAGATTTACGTGATCAAGATGAGTGGGTTCGTACAGAGGATGTGTCAATTCAAGCCTCAAATGGAACGATATCACTTCAAGACAATCGTTCTCCTCTATGGAGTCAGTTAGAGTTGAACATGCCAAACTCGTTTCTTGAAAAATCACTATGGGCTCTGGTGATCATCACATTCACTGCCGTTCTGATGTTTTTGACCTATACCCTCTATCTTCGCACGCAACGTAAAAAACGACTATTTAAGGAGCGTGGTTAATCATGGCAAATCTACTCTTTCTGTTCTCACTCGTCATGATTTGGACGATGCTTCTATACCACATGTTTTTGATGCAAGGCGGGTTCTGGCACTTCATGACGTTTCGTGATCCAATCCCAGAATGGACGAAACATATGAAAGACTTACCAAAAGTGTCTGTTCTAATTCCAGCTCACAATGAAGCAGTTGTCATAGCAGCAACACTTCGAGCAATGTCTCGAATTGACTATCCCCATGACAAACTCGAAGTTATTTTAATTAATGACAACTCCTCAGATCAGACCGGAGAAATTGCCAAACAGTTTGAAGAGAAGTTTTCATTTATCCATGTCGTACAAACGACACCTGCATATGCAGGAAAAGGAAAATCGTCTGCTTTGAACTATGGTCTGACCCAATCAACGGGAGATGTACTGGTTGTATATGATGCGGATAACACACCTGAAAAAGACAGTGTCTATTATCTGGTTATGGGTCTTTTGAATGACCCAAAAGCAGGAGCGGTCGTAGGAAAATTTCGTGTCACAAATGCATATGAAACGTTGCTTACGCGTTTGATCAATATCGAAACCATCTGTTTTCAATGGATGGCACAAGCAGGGAGATGGAAGTGGTTTAACATTGCCACAATTCCTGGAACCAACTTTGCCATCCGTCGTTCCATTATTGAAGAGCTTGGCGGTTGGGATGAAGCAGCGCTAGCAGAAGATACCGAACTCACGATTCGGGTCTATGAACTTGGTTGGCATATCCGATTCTTTCCTGCCGCAATCACATGGGAACAAGAACCTCAAACGTTAAAAGTTTGGTGGAAACAACGGACGCGTTGGGCACGCGGAAATCAATACGTTGTTCTCAAATTCATGCGTCAATTATTTTCACTGAAACGAAAGAAAATCGTGTTCGATATCATTTACTTTTTTTTCACTTATTTTTTATTCTTCTTCGGCGTGATTCTGTCGAATAGTTTATTTGTGATTAATTTGTTTGTGGATATCGGTCTAGAAGTTGGAAATATCACACTCATCTTATGGATTCTCGCATTTTTACTATTTGTGACCGAAGTGTTCGTCACACTCAGTATCGAACGCTCCGAATTTAATGTGCAGAACTTTTTTACCGTTATTCTGATGTACTTCACGTACAGCCAATTGTGGATTGTGCTTGTCATCTACTCGCTTTATCTCGAAATAAAACGCGTCTTATTTAATCAAGAAGTCAAATGGTACAAAACAGACCGATTCGACTGAAGAGGAGGATATTATGAAACCTTACTTGCCCTACTTACTAAGTTCATTCCTGATTTTATCTACAACTTCGGTTCAAGCTGCCACTGAACTTCGTTCGTCGTTATCCATTGATTCTGAAAATGGTGAAGGAGAGCGTATATTAACGACGGAAGATGACGTCCTACCTGGAGAAACGTCCGCCCGTACGTATACGTATACGATGGTCGGAGATGAGCAAGCTAATTCGTCTAAGTATCTGTCGCTTGACTGGTTACATTCGGAGTTATTGATTCCGCCTTCAGCACTTACAATCGATATTGATGGTGAGCCCATCAAATCAGTCGCTTTGACAAAAAAATCATCTCAGGGAAACGTGAAAGTGCCGCTCCAAAACAAACATTTAACGAAGGGTACACATGAGGTCACGGTAAGATTCACGGGAATTATCGAAGGGAGAATGTGTGACACAGGAAATACATCCGGAAGCTGGTTAACTGTCCGCCCTTCGAGTTTTGTCGCTGCCGGAAACAAAGCAGAACTCTCATTGAAGGATTACCCGAATCCGTTTACACAAACAACAAGTCAAAAATTGACCGTTGTGCTTCCAAGTTCGCCGAGCGCAGCATCAATAGAGGCAGGACTTCTTCTATACAGACAGTTAAAAGGAGATGCGGCCGATTCAGATAATGTATCGCTTCAATATGAACAACAATTAAAATCATTGGATGGCCGGTATGTTTTCGTAGGACAGACTGATTCTTTCACAGGTCCTGTAAAAAACTTCATTCAAGAATTGAACGAACTCCCAACAGGCGATGAAATTTTGCTAGAGCAAGTCCGTCTCGTGAATAACGGAACATCTACCGAAGCCATGTTCGTTCTCGCTGAGAACGCAGATGCGTTTGAAGGGACACTAGACCATTTGCTACTCGTCCCACAGCGACAACAATTGAATGGCGAACGATTGACTCTAACGAGTGCACCCGTAATGCAAAAAAATGACAACATTGTTGATTTACGTGCTCTCGGTGCATCAGACTTGATGTTGAGCGGTAGCCAAGCGGTTAGTCCGAACTACTTTTATCCGTTGCCTGTCATCGATAAACAATCTCAAGTAAAACTAGATTTACGTTTTAAAGCGTCTGAGAATCTAGTGCCTGAACAAGAAGGGGGACTTCCTCCTGAATTGATTGCTTTGATAAACGGGGTACCCCACTCTATTCCTTTGACAGACACGGAAGAAGATCATAGTGAATGGCAGCAACATACTATTCAAGTCGATGCTTCCACGCTCCAAAAATCTTCATTTTTAGATGTATCTTTTGAAGCAAATGGACTCCGCTCAGAAGCTCCGTGCAATGCGAGTGATTTAGATCGCTGGATTTTTATTTCTAGTGAGAGCCAAGTAACGTTACCAACGAACAATGGGCAAGCGAATAATGAAGTATTCTCAAACATGGCTAGTCTTTTTGCAACGGATTCAGGTGTCTTATTCGTGATTCCTGACGATATGAGCGAACAATCACTTCAAAATATGGCCAGTGTGATGAATGGATTACCCGTCACTCCCTTAACAGGACAAGTCGAGTTTGTTCGTTCTAGCCAAGTTACTGAAGAAATGGTAACAAACCGTTCTGTATTCTTTATTGGAAATCCAGAGCAAAGTCCTCTCTTCAACGAACAAAAGAAAGATTGGATTGTTACAACAGACAATCAAATTGATTTGTCTCAGTACGGGTTCGTCCCAGAAACTTCTTCGGAATATGCCTGGATACAACCCTCTCCTTGGAACGATGAAAAAGCAATGATTGTTGTGTCAACTCAAAATTCGATTGATTCAACACTTATTGAAACGTTGGCTTTTCCAAATGAAACATTTAGCGTGGCAGTGAAGAATCAAAATGGCGCTATTTTTACAAATAGTTCAAGTATCGCGAATGAACTTTCGAATAACCAAGCAACATCTAATGACGAGTCTTCTACTTCAATAGACTCTACATGGTATTTTGTTGGTTTCATTGTGTTAATCGTCTTCATTATTGCCATTCTCTTCTATATGAGACGCAATAAAAAAACACCTTAATCCTTTATTACGTACCGCTTAATAGATATGCAAAGTATAAGAAAGGTCATCTCCTTCGTTTAGAACAAAGAGATGACCTTTCTTATTGCTCCACCCCAAACCGATACACCGTCCGCGAGTGATACAACTCACCCGGTTTCAGTTCGATTGAGGTTGCGATGTCTGGATAGTTCGGGGCATCTGGGAACGCCTGGGCTTCGAGACAAATTGCGCTATGTTTCTGTCGACCGTCGAGCGTCACCGGTGTCTCTTCACTCAAGAAATTCCCTGTGTAGACGACCATGACCGGTTGATTCGTCTCGACCGTCATCGTCCGTCCGCTAATCGGGTCGTGCAATCGAATCGGTCCATCCTTCAAGATAAACGGATGGTCAAGACCGCTCGCCCGTTCAATCGCCTCGTCTCCTGACACGAGCGCCTCTCGGACCGCTTTTCCGTCTCGGAAGTCAAACGGTGTCCCGCTCACATCACGCAACGCCCCTGTCGGCAGCGAATCCGCGTCGAGCACCCCGACCGAATCGGCTGGTAGCGTCAGTTCATGGTCGTGGATGGTCGGGCGTCCGCCAAGATTGAAATAGTTGTGATGGTTCAGGTTGACCCACGTCCGTTGGTCCGTCTCCGCCGTCATCGTGACGATGAGTTCATTGTCATCTGTCAGTTCATACAACACTTTGAAGAAGACGTTCCCCGGGTATCCTTCTTCCCCATTCGGACTGAGATATGTGAACTGGATGCACTGTCCGTCGGCGTCCATCTCCCAGTGACGGGCCGTGATGCCTTTGTCGCCTCCGTGGATATGATGGGGCGCCTCGCTTGGGGTCAAGGCGACGCCATCAATCTCCGCGTTGCGAATTCGTCCGGCGATCCGTCCGACGACCGATCCGAGATAGACCGGGTTTTCTAAGTATTGAGAGACGTCCCCATATTTTAATATGACCGAGTCGAGCTTGCCGTTCCGGTCCGGGGCCGTCAGTTCCGTCATCGCGCAACCATAGTCAATGGCGGATAGGATCATGCCGTTGGCGTTTTGAATCGTCGCTTGTTTCATGCCATCACCTTTCTACCCCGTCTTTACCACTTCCAGCGCCCTCGCCAGTTTTTTTCTGGCAAATGAGGCGGATTCACTGCAATCGGTTCATCGGCTAATATCGCCTCCGTAAAGTGGAGCTGCTGTTGCCACATCTCTTCTCCTAGTTCGTTGATGACTTCCTGTCTTGCTGCTAACCAATTGAAATCACGATGTTCCACGTTATGGGCATCGGAGGCGACGATGTGACTCAACCCGTTACTGATGAACGTGAGCGCGAGTTCCCGGACCTGTCTTCCAAACTGCCCTGTCAAACTGCTTGTCGTCACTTGCGACAGCGCACCCGCTGATACGAGATGGTACAATTTTTCGGGATGGAGTGCAAACTCTCGATTCCGCTCTGGATGCGCAATGACCGGAACGTATCCAGCCGCCTGCAGTTGAAAGAATAAGGATTCCGTATAAGCAGGCAGACTTTGACTCGGCAGTTCCACCAGGACATAGCGGGACCCGGCGAGCGAATGTGCCTCCCCAGACTCGAGCGCATCAATCAACTCCCCAAAGATTCGAATCTCTTGTCCGACATACAAGGTCAAGGGAATCTGTTCCTCATCGAGTTGTTGTTGTAGATGCGCGACTTCTTTTGTGATGTCATGATGCTCCGTCTCGAAGTACGGATGATACGCGTGTGGGGTCACGACAATCGACGTCACCCCTTCTTCGACTGCACGCCTTGCGAGTTGCAGGGACGCTTCCATCGTGCGTGGTCCGTCGTCTACCTCAGGCAACAAATGACAATGTATATCAATCATGAGGATTCACTCTCCAGTGTGTGTTTGTTTTAGCCAAACGTATTCATATGGGCGAAGCGTCACATGGCTCATCCATTCTTCTGTAAAGAGACTCGTTCCTTCGCAATCCGTCTGCACCGTCTCCTCACTCATGTTCGTCAATAACAGGAGGGTCTCTTCTTGGTGCTTCCGCTTGACGGCGAATAAGCGGCGGTCGAGACGTACGATCTCTTGGTCGGTATACGGTGACAAGGCAGGTTGGAGTCGTTTCACATTCAATTGGCTCAATATCCCTTCATAAACACGAAGTCGATCTGGATCGCGCTTCAATGCTCGGACGAGATCTTCCTGTTCAACCGGTTGCGACACCCCAAATAAAGTTCGGTAATCAATCAACGGAATCCCTTGAAGCGACAACAATACACTGTGGGCTGCGAGAATCACATCTGGGTTAGTGTCCATCAGATTTTTCTCAAACGGATCACGTTCCGCCGAAGAGAGGAAATTGAAATAGGTTTGATCGGCTCTCAGCGGATGCACCTGACTCGCCCAATCACTCAAACGTGTCACATCCGCCTGCGCAAACGCTAAAATCACATGGCTGGATAAGTCGAAATGGCAGACGACGTCCGCCTCCGCCTCATAGATGAGGGCAGAATCCACACGCTCATTGGCGATAATCAGCTGCGCATTCGGCTTATACGTATGCATGACCGTCCGCCATAGCTTGAGGATGTGTTTGACTCGTTCCGGCTCCATTCCACGAAACGACTCGACATGGACGCGGATTTTCGTCGCTCCGTACGCTAGACGTTCGATCAGTTCATCCGTTACGGTGACAAGGTCGAATTGCGCCTCATTCCATGCTTCAGGCGTCATCTCGTAAATCAAATCGAACGCGTCTTTGAAACGTCCCAAGTCTTCGAACAGTTGCACCCGCGAGTCGATCGCCGTGTCCTGTTGTTTCGTTTGATACGGAAACAGGGAGACGAGATAGAGATCACTCACCGTCGTTTGGACATGATCGGCTAACCATTGATGGAGCGCCTCGAGATTCGCTCGTCCGTCCGTCAGGATAAAACCGGCATCCACCAACAAGACGTTTGTTTTTTCAGAAGGGCGTTCATGGTCGTGCCAATGATGATCCGACCACTTCTCAAACAACCGCCCCCACTTTTCTTGCGAGGTCTCCCCGAGTTCGTGGAGCACCTCTTCAATCGTTTCCCATTTCATGGCTCATCCCTCCTTGGCATCTCTTTATTTCTCCCACTTTCCGTTCCCTTTGAAACACAAAAAAACTGTCCGACTCGGGTCAGACAGCTTACTCCATCAATCGTTTCAACTCTTCCCGAACGCCATTCAAGGAAGATGATTCCGGATTCCAATAGTAGATGCCGTCCCCCTCTAATCCGCCCGCACCCTCGAGCCGCAACACACTCGCATTGCGGAACGCGTTCATATAGTCTGTCGACAATGAGACGAATTCATTTAGTTCGATATTCGTCTTCGCCTGATCGCCGACCACCTCGAGTAACGCGGTGACCTTGTCGAGCGAGAAGTCCGTCCGTCCTTTTTCGATGATGGCGGCGACGACATCCCGCTGACGTTCTTGACGACCGAAGTCACCGTTTGGATCGTTATAGCGCATCCGCGTATAATCGAGTGCCGCTTCTCCGTCTAGCGTCACTTCACCGACGGGAAACGTGTAATCTTCTGTCGAGAACGCGAATTTATTCATGACCGTGATGCCTCCGAGTGCATCCACCACGTCGCTGAATGCCTCCATATCCGTCTCGATGACATAATCGATTGGGATGTCGAGGAAATTCTCGACCGTATTCATAGCCATTTCGGCTCCACCGAACGCATAGGCATGATTGATCTTATCGCGCGTCCCTTTCCCAACGATTTCGGTCAATGTATCCCGAGGAATCGAGAGCATCGCGCCTTCATCCAGTTCCGGATTGAGTGTCAGCACGATGATCGAGTCACTTCGTCCCTGTTCGGTCCCGCGTCGGTCGATTCCAAGCAAGAGAATGGAAACCGACTCTTTGCGTTCAATGGTCTCGACCTGTTTACGCTCTTTGCTGATGTTCAAGTTGTCATTCACTTGTGCGACGGTGTCATCGACTTCTTTTACCATTGACCAGACGAACGCGCCACCTGTGATGAGCACCAAGGCCATGACGCCTGCTACAACCCCTAGTACGATTTTCCACTTTGATGGTTTACGATGTTTCGCCATGTGGCCACACCTTCTTCCGTGAAATAGTACTAGTTTATTCCCATGCCACGGGTTGTTTTAAAGCATGTTCACAAAGAATAATCACGATATCCCTTTTTTTGTTATGGGAAATGGGTCCGGATCGGTTGACGGGTCATATGGTAGGGCCAGGCTGCATTGATTTCTGCCCCGATCAGCATCGTCGCCGCCGTCAGATAGAGCCAAATCTGTAGCAGGATGACCGCACCGATCGTGCCATACGTATCCCCGAGAATCGAGAAACGTTCGACATAGACGCTGTATCCGGTCGACAGCAATTGCCACGAGATGACCGCAAACACGGCTCCGGGAAGTGTTTCGATGAAGCGCACTCGCTGCTGTGGCGCGATTTTATAAAAGAGCGAGAACGCGATGATCAAAATGATGGTCGAGACCGTATAACGCGTCACCGTCGACAAGCGGTCGAATTCCTCAACTTGTGGATAGAGGGCATAAATCAGTTCGACAAACTCTTGACCGAATAGATGAAACACGATCAAGATGACCGCTCCGATACTCCCTGCTAAAATCACGAGCAACCCGATCAACCGTCGGAAGATATAGCCACGCGCTTCCGTCTCCCCATATGCGAACACCGTCAGCTTGACGAGTCGTGCCGTCCCGTTCGAAGCGGACCAAAACGCGATGATGGCACTGACCGATAACAGTCCGCCGTTCAAGTTTCCGCTCACATCATAGACGATAGATAACAGCTCACGCACACTTGAACCGGGAATGAGCGTTTCAATCTGCTCGATGAGAAGCGCGTCATCGATTTGAAACCATGCCATCACGGCGAAGAGGACGACAAACGTCGGAAAGATGGCTAAAAACCAAAAAAACGCCAGTGTGGCACTATAATCGTTAATATGATGGTCTTTGAATCGATGCCTGACGTCCACGGCCAGTCGAAACATACTTTCAAACATCGCCACCCTCCTCTCATCACTTCTTCTCTTATATCATTCTACATCTCGGGCAACCTGTCCTTTTGAGCAATCGTTATTTCGGGTATGCCCTATAGAGGACTAAATCTTACAAATGGGGTGGAACGAATGGAAATCGGTATGATCGGACTTGGTAAAATGGGCCTCAATTTGGCTCTGAATTTGACAGACAATGGGCATCGTGTCGTCGGGTATGACCCGGGAAACGTATCGACGAGTCAATTTGAGACGAAAGACTCTTTGCAGGAGGTCGTTTCCACGCTTCTGGCCCCTCGCGTCGTCTGGGTGATGGTGCCGGCGGGTGACGTGACCGAGCACGTCTTGAACGACTTGCACCATCTTCTCTCCCCAGGTGACATCGTCATCGATGGAGGAAACTCGAACTACAAGGAGTCAATGCGACGTTCCGAGCACTTTAAAGAAAAACTAATCTATTTCTTCGATGTCGGGACGAGTGGTGGGATGGAAGGTGCCCGTCACGGAGCGTGTACGATGATTGGAGGCGACTTGGAAGCGTTCGGAAAAATCGAACAGCTCTTCCAAGACGTCTCGACCGACCACGGTTATCTGTATGCGGGACCAAGTGGAAGTGGTCACTTTTTGAAGATGGTGCATAATGGGATTGAGTATGGGATGATGCAGGCGATCGCAGAAGGGTTCGAAGTGCTTGAGAAGAGTCCGTTCGACTATGACTATGAAGATGTCGCACGTGTGTGGAATCACGGCTCGGTCATTCGCTCGTGGCTCATGGAACTGACGGAGAGTGCCTTCTCGAAAGATGCGAAGCTCGACGACATCCGTGGGGTCATGCATGCGTCCGGTGAAGGCAAGTGGACGGTCGAGACGGCACTCGAGTACGACGTCCCGACGCCCGTCATCGCGCTCTCCCTTATGATGCGTCAACGTTCGCTTCAAGACGATACGTTCTCAGGTAAAGTCGTTGCCGCATTACGAAATGAGTTTGGTGGGCATGCGGTGGAGAAGAAAGAGTAAATCATCAAGGTCTCGACCAACATCGGTCGAGACCTTGATTCATTCCATCGTATTCCCTTCTGCCGGAATGGGATGGTTTTTAAGCATTCTCGCAAAATGAACGAGGTTATATGCCATCGTCTTGCCATGAGACTTCGTGAATTCATTTTCTCGTCCAGCATCGAGGTACGAGTCACCCGGTCCCGCTTCCCCGACCCAATAAGTATCGACGTTCGGCGGCACGGTGAAACCGATGTGGGACAATCCATATAGAATCGAAGCACAGGCGTGTTTCGCCCCGTCCTCATTCCCCGTGACGACGACTCCTCCGACCTTGTTGTAGTAGATCGCCTGTCCCGATTTATTCGTCAGCCCGCTACCGCCGTATAGACGTTCAATCACTTGGGTGGCGACGCTACTCTTCTCCCCGAGCCAGAGTGGTGTCCCGATCACGACAATGTTCGCGGCCTTCACTTTTTCAAAAATCTGTGGCCACTCGTCCCCATCCCCTTCATCTTCCGTCACACCGAACGTGACGTTGTAATCGACGATTCGAACGATCTCAGATTCAACATCGAGCGCATCGAAGTGCGGGATGATATCACGAATCAACCCTTCCGTATGCGACGTCATGTCGCCACCTTTTAACGTACAGTTCAAAAACAAGGCTTTCATTCGATCCCTCCTAAGTAAAATGATGTTCCATTAGGTGTTCCCGTTCGTCAAATGTTTCAAATCTATATCACAAAATCTATAAAATCGTATTAATCATATCTGTCTATAATCGATTTTATCTGGCCGTCCGGTTCCTGATAGACCACATGCTCTTGTGACAGTTCCGTCGGCGAGCGAACGCCTGCCGCAGCCGCCATATTGTATAGTCCTTCCCGAAGCGAGATGATATAGTTCGTCACCCGATAGCTCTTTTCGTCGACAACGAGAGCACGCTGCAGTTTCGCATCGGTCGTTGCGACACCGACCGGGCAGCGGTTCGTGTGGCAAACCTGTGCCTGAATGCACCCGACATTGAACATAAGTCCGCGAGCGATATTGACGAGGTCTGCGCCGAGCGCGAGTGCGATGGCGACTTTATCCGCCGTGATGAGTTTCCCAGAGGCGAACAGTTTGACTCGGTCTCTCAAACCGTGCTCGATGAGAAGGTGATGCACGTAAGGGAGCGCCGCCTTCAGCGGTAAACCGACTGTATCCGCAAGCTCTTGATACGTCGCACCCGTACCCCCTTCACTCCCGTCGATGGTGATGAAGTCAGGTACAATTTGAGATCTCGCCATCTCTCGGACGAGCGAGTCGATGTCTTGCAACTTCCCAACTACAAGTTTGATGCCGACGGGCTTCCCACCGATTTCACGTAACCTCTCAACAAATGCCAACAATTCCACATGGGTGTGAAATTCAGAGAAGCGGTTCGGGCTGTCAATGGTTTCCCCGACTCGTACACGACGGATTCGGGCAATCTCCTCGGTCACTTTCGATCCGTCGATATGTCCACCACGTGTCTTCGCGCCTTGGGCAAGTTTCAGTTCGAACGCTTTCACTTGCGGAAGGTCACTCTTTTGTTTGAATGCCTCGACTGAAAACCTACCGTCTTCATCCCGGACACCGAAGAGCGCCGGTCCAATTTGACAGATGAGATCGACGTCCCCTTTTAAATGATAGTCGGATAGTCCACCCTCCCCAGTATTCATCCACGTGCCACCCGCACGACCGAGCCCAATCGAAAGCGCTGTGATGGCCCTGTCTCCGAGCGACCCGAAACTCATGGCAGACTGACCGACAAGCCCCCGAACGTAGAACGGTTCCCGGCACGTCTGTTCGCCTATGATGACGGTATCTTCTTCTGTTAATAAGTACGGGGAGATGTCTCGTTCGACGAGATGTTCTTTTCGGGTGAACAGATTGTCTTCATCGAGTTCATACACCCATGTCGACACTTTCGTTGAATTGTCGATTCGTAACTCGTTCCGATTTGTCGGGTACAATGCATTTTGAAGATAGAACCCACCCGCGTCAAAATCTCGCTCCGAGCCGAATCCGATGATGCGCGACTTATACTTCCCTGCGATGACGGCCGACTCATAATCATTCCGTGAGAACGGCTTCGCCTCATTGTCATTCAGGAACAAGTATTGCCGAAGTTCGGGTCCCATCTTCTCAAATATATAGCGCAACTTTCCGAGAATCGGGAAGTTCCGGAGGACGGAGTGTTCGCGTTGGTTCCGGTCACGCCGCCACAGATAAAAAATCAAGAGCGGTGGCGTGATCATGATGAGCAACATGAGCATCAGTAAAATGGTTAACATCGATGTGGTGAGTGACACGGAATTCCCTCCTCTATGGCTCGACGAAAAACACCCTGTTTCCAACAAAACAGGGTGTCATCAGTCGTTCGGGATCGTGACCCCGTCAAATTGTTCATTGCGGCATAGCGTGATTGCTTGCATCGCCAACTTATAGTCTTCTTCCGGCAAGGCAATCAACTCGGTCGGAAGGACCCATTCTTTTGAGTTATACAGATGGATGACGAGCTTGGCGAGCACAAACTCTCGTTTATCAAACGTATTGTCATCGATAATCGTCGAAGTGCGAATCTTACCTGATTCAAGATCCATATAAGGAAGTAGGCATTCACGTATATGTTCATTTCCCGCAATCACATACAGCGCGGCGAAATATTCTCGACCGGTACTCCCCGGATCCGTGAGCCGTTGTGCCAACCGTTTGAACTCGTTGTAATGGTCGGAAGATAAAAAATCAATATGGTTCATCGGTCCACCTTCTCTCTCTAAGCCATGCTTTGCTCTCAAGGTTTATAATTTCCACCTTTTTGTAGAAACTAACCCTCTTTCGCTCAGATTCGGCGCAGCGAAATCGCCTCACGCATCTGTTGAAGCGACGCCCGGGCTGCCTCGCCTCGGCGCATCATGACGGCTGTGAACAACGCATCAATCAGACTCAATTCAGCAATCCGGGAAGCGAGCGCCTCCGAGCGAAATGCCGTCTCTTGAGATACGGTATAGAGCGACACATCCGCCAGTTTCGAGAGAGGGGACTTCGCATAGTTGGTGATGGCAATCATCGGCACGCCCTTCTCTTTTAAGAGTTTGGCGATATCGAGTGTCTCTTTCGAGGCACCGGAATGCGAGATGACGACGGCGACGTCTGCGGTCGTCAATTGTGAGGCCGACATGAGCTGCATATGCGACTCGAGAATCGCGCTCACTTGAAGCCCGCTCCGGACAAACTTATGATAGGCATCTAACGCGATGACGGCCGACCCGCCGCTTCCGAAAAATTCGATACGGCGCGCCCCAAGAAACAGCTCAATGGTTTTCTCAAGAGAGGCATCCTCTAAAATCTGACGCGTTGACTCAATCGTCTTCCCGTTCGTCGAAAAAATTTTCTCTGCGATTTCGAGTGCCGTATCCGTCTCGATAATATCTTCATGAATATCTTGAAGCGGTGCGACGACATCTGAGGCGAGTGCGATTTTTAGCGCCTGATAGCCTTTGAATCCGACACGCTGACAAAAACGAAACACAGTCGACTCTGCCACATCGAGGTCATCTGCCACCTGATTGATCGTATGATGAATGATTTTTTCTGGTTGCTTCAAAATATAGTCGGCAATACGTTGTTCTTTCTTGCTCAGTGTCGAATAGGCACCACGGATGCGGGCCGTCCCGTTCATCGTTTCCATCAAGCATCACCCTTTCTCTTCTTCATCTAACGATACCGTTTCGAAAAAAATTCCGCAATGTGTGATTCATGCAAATGATTGACCCACCTTACAAAAGTAGGCAAGAAGCGTGATTCCCGAGTGTGCTACTCTAATAAAGCACTTTTTCATTCATTCTTTGTACCATTTGAAATTGAAAGGACTGTTTCTCATCGAACATCACCTGAGTAGCTCATATAACTTCACACTCGTCATTCTTTCCATCGCTGTCGCCATCTTCGCTGCCGGTGTCGCTCTCGATATTAGCAGTCGTTTGAAATATGCGAAGCACGCCTCGCGACTCAGGTGGGTCGTCGCTGGTGCCTTCAGCCTCGGTCTCGGCATTTGGGCCATGCACTTCATCGGTATGCTGGCGTTTCACTTGCACGATGATGTGACGTACCATCTCGGCATCGTACTATTATCCATCGTGCCGGCCGTCGTCGCTTCCGGACTTGCCTTTTGGATGATCAGCCATCCGGAGACGCGACCCATTCAGCTCGTCTTCGGTGCCTTCTTGATTAGCGTCGGCATCGTCTCCATGCATTACATCGGGATGGAAGCGATGCAAATGAACGCCATCCTCACATACGACCCCATCATGTGGATTGCATCTGCCATCGTTGCCTTCGTCGCGTCACTCGTCGGATTGTACATCCTCTTCTATATCCCGAACGTCTCGCGGTTCCATTGGCGCCGTCTGGTCAGTTCGGTCTTGATTGGGGTTGCCGTTTCTAGTATGCATTATGTCGGGATGGGCGCAGCCCGTTTCACCCCGATGGAAGGTGCGGCCAAACCGGTCAGCGACTATGCCGTCGACAGCACCCTACTCGCCTATGTCATTGCGGCGAGCGTCATGACACTATTCATCTTGATGTACATCTCGCTCCGGACGGCATCACAACTCGAGGCACAGTCGGAAGAACTAGAATTAAAATTCGAATCCATCATCGAATCTGCCTCGGATGCCATCATTGTCGCCGATCACAATCGCACCATCCTTCAGTGGAACCAAGGGGCGACCGACTTGTTCGGATATACGTATGACGAGATGATCGGGCAATCGATTGTCGCCATCATTCCGGAACGATTCCGAGATGCGCACGAGCGCGGGATGAAGCGTTATGAAGCGACAGGTGAAAAACGCGTCATCGGTCAAACGGTCGAGCTCATCGGATTACGAAAAGACGGTGTCGAAGTGCCAATCGAGATGTCACTCGGAACGTGGAAGACGGACAAGGGCATCTTCTTCAGTAGCATTATCCGTGACATCAGTGAACGGAAACGAATCGAGGCTCAAATCAACGACCTCGTCTATTTGGACCCGCTCACCGGTCTCCCGAACCGTCGTCTATTCAGCGACCGACTCGACGCGCTACTCGGTCAGTCCCAGCAAGAATCGTTCGCCTTATACTATATCGACTTGGACAACTTCAAGGTCATCAACGACCGGTTCGGCCACTCGATCGGCGACCAATTCTTGAAACAAGTGACGACCCGCATCCAATCGACGATTCAAAAGTCGGACACGCTCGCCCGTCTCGGCGGAGATGAGTTTATCATCTTGTCCCCACATACGAAAAGTAACCTCGCGGCCCATCGTGCGCAGGAGCTCATCAACATCCTCCATCCTCCGTTCGAACTCGAGAACGAGGAAGTGTTCACCGGTGCCTCGATTGGGATCAGTCTCCATCCATCCGACGGGGATACGGCAGAGGATTTAATCAAAAACGCTGACATCGCTATGTACCGGGCGAAGGCCGACGGCAAGAACGGCTATCAGTTCTTCACGAACGAACTGAACGAGTCCGTTTCCCGTCGTTCGAACTTGTCGATGGCACTCCGGAAAGGGATTGGACGTGGCGAGTTCACCGTCCACTATCAACCGCAGATCCAGCTAGAGACAGAAATGGTCATTGGTATGGAAGCACTCGTCCGCTGGAATCATCCAGACCTCGGGATGATTTCGCCTGGCGAGTTCATTCCGATTGCCGAAGAGACGGGAAGCATCCATCGCCTCGGCGAGTTCGTCTTGAATGAGGCGTGTCGCCAAAACAAGGCGTGGCAAGATGCGGGCATTCCCCCGTTTCGGGTCGCCGTCAACATCTCGGCCATTCAGTTCGCTCAAAAAGACTTGCCGGAAGTCGTCAGCCGCGCACTCGACTCATCAGGTCTCGACGCGCAGTATTTAGAACTCGAGTTGACCGAGAGCGTCATCCAAAGTGCAGACCGCGCCATCGAGACGATGCATGAGCTCGTCGCCCTCGGCGTCCACCTCTCCATCGACGACTTCGGGACCGGTTATTCATCACTCAGTTACTTGAAGCTGTTCCCGATTGATACGCTGAAGATCGACCAGCACTTCACGAAGAACATCGAAAGTGACGAGAAAGACGCTGCCCTCGTTAAAACGATCATCCGCATGGCGCACGAGCTCGATTTGAACGTCATTGCGGAAGGGGTCGAGACCGAGAATCAAGTCGCTTTTCTGAAAGCCGAATCATGTAACCAGGCACAAGGATATTTCTACAATCGTCCTTTGCCGGCGGAAGAAATCGAAGTCTTCTTCCAACAATATAAGAAAGCATCATCAAGTTAATTCGTTCGACCTCCGTGACGGGGGTCGATTTTTTATTAGGATTTTGACGATCGCTGAGTCACACCGAGCAATGCGCAAAGGTTACCCGACACCTCTCAATGATTGGAAAATTGTTGCCTGAAAATGACGAACTATTTGAGTGATCTTTCGCCCATAGCTTTAAATCGATGAAGACGACACAATAAAAATGACCTCCGATGATTATATCGGAGGTCATTTTACAAACATACGTTCGTTTTATAGTACAACGCAAACAAGCGCCTATATATTCGCTTTTTCTATTTTTAGTCTAGCAAATCCCGCAACATAAGTCTATTCTTTCTCTCCACGACCTCTTACATTAAAGAGAGACTCTTGAAAGGAGCATATCTATGGAATTATACCGTTGGGACCTCAATCTGAAAGTTCGCTTATTCGGCGAAGGCTTATTCAACCTCTTGTTTTGGATGTACTTTCCATTCATCACCGTCTATTTCGCCCGGACGCTCGGTGTCGAGCTAGCCGGACTACTCATGGCCGTGCCACCGTTGTTCCTGCTAGTCGGCAGCTTGATTGGCGGTTCGCTTGCAGATGAGATTGGTCGCCGCCCCGTCATGCTCGCCGGGACGTTCTCACAAGGTTTCCTATTCCTCGTTTTCGCTTTATCAACGAACGCCTATGTCGATTACATCACCTACATCAGCATCGGTTTTATGGGTGCCATCTACAAACCGGCCAGCTCGGCGATGGTCGCCGACCTCGTTCCGACTGAACATTTACGGAATGTATTCGCGACGTTTATGGCTTCGAACAATATCGGTGCTGTTCTCGGTCCGCTTCTTGGTGCGGTCCTCTTTTTCGAGTATCGTCAGGCGCTCCTCCTCGGCTGCGCCCTTGTTCTTTTTGGTTACGGGGGTTTGCTCGCGGTTCTAACCAGTGAGACACGACCGGTCTCGACCGAGAAGACGGTCGCAACGACATTTTTCACCCAAGGGCGGTCGTATGCGACGATTTTGATTGACCCGCTTTTCCGCCTCTATCTGATTGCTGGCGTATTCGCCTTAATCCCAATCATGCAACTAGACGTGTATTTACCTGTCTATTTGATTGAACAAACTCCGGCCACGTTCAACGTCTCGAATACAGTCTTATTCGGCTGGCTCGTTGCATATAACGGCCTCTTGTTCGTCGTCTTCATCATTCCTGTCACACGTGTGTTTCGGGCGTGGGACGAACGGCGTGTTTTACTATTGTCGACTTTCCTAGGAGGTTTCGGGACGTTTCTCGTCGCCTTCTCATCAAATATCTGGTACTTGCTCATCGTCACGACCATGTTCACGTTCGGGGAGCTGATTCGTTCTCCCGTCAGTCAGAGTTTCGTTAGTCACTATGCACCAATCGAGTCACGTGGACAATACCTCGCGACCGATACGCTCCAAAACACAATCGGCAAGTTCCTCGCACCGGTGACGGTATTTGCATCAGGATTTCTCTCCCCGCTCGCTGTGTTCACACTCATCTTGCTGTCGGCACTCATCGGTATGGGGCTGTATGCGAAGCTATTTGACAGGCTGAACCAAATGAAAGTTTCGTCTTAAGGTTACCGCAATCACTTTGTTACTAATCAATGCTTGTATCGCATTTCGGGAATTTTATTCACTCTCAAAGATTGATCGTTCGTTCTTGTATCTATATAAGAGTGTCTGTCCGTCGTCCCGCCTACGAATTAAGCCGGGACGCTCTTTTTGCATTACTCGAAAAAAATTCCGTCATTAGACTTGTAAATCGAATTTATTTTGATATGATAAATCTAGAGACGGAAAAAAATTCTTTTTCAGGGGTGACAATATGGAAATTGGTTTGATTGGTTTAGGTAAGATGGGTTACAACTTGGCACTCAACTTGAGCGACCACGGACACACGGTCGTCGGGACGGACGTCGGGGACGTCACATCGGACGCGTTCACCATCGTGCCGACACTCGAGGATGTCGTCAATCAACTGTCGACGCCACGTGTCATCTGGGCGATGGTCCCGGCCGGAGACGTCACAGAATCCGTGCTCGCCGAATTGTATGAGCGACTCGAACCGGGCGACATCGTGATTGACGGAGGAAACTCGAACTACAAATTATCGGTCGCACGCGCCGAACACTTTGCTGAGAAAGAGATCAAGTTCTTCGATTGCGGAACGAGCGGAGGCACGGACGGGGCGCGGAACGGGGCCTGTACGATGGTCGGGGGTGACGCAGACGCGTGGCCGACAATCGAACCAATCTTCAAAGACTTGTCTGTCGAGAACGGCTACCTGTACACGGGTCCTGCCGGAAGCGGTCACTTCTTAAAGATGATCCATAACGGGATCGAGTATGGGATGATGCAGGCGATTGCGGAAGGGTTCGACATTTTGGAGAAGAGCCCGTTCGATTACGACTATGAACAAGTCGCACGCGTCTGGAATCACGGGTCGGTCGTACGTTCTTGGCTCATGGAACTCACAGAGAATGCCTTCAAGAAAGATGCGAAGCTCGATGAGATTCGCGGGGTCATGCATTCATCCGGTGAAGGTAAATGGACGATTGAGACGGCGCTCGACCTTCAAGCCGCGGCACCGGTCATCGCCCTGTCGCTCATGATGCGCTATCGTTCACTCGAAGACGACACGTTCTCAGGAAAAGTCGTCGCCGCGCTCCGCAACGAGTTCGGTGGCCACGCGGTCGTCAAGAAGTAATATCTGTGGAAAAGGTCACGGGGATATGGCCTTTTCCTTTGCTAGGAACTGTAAACGGTTACATATTTGGAATTTAGGGGGAATACTCAATGTCTGGCTCAACACTTATTTTGATTGCCTTAGCCGGAATCTTCTTACTCTTATTTTTAGTCATTCGCACAAAGCTTCACGCATTCGTTTCGTTGTTACTTGTCAGTTTAATTGTCGGGGTCGCAGCCGGCATGCCACTCGGTGATGTCATTGCCTCCATCCAAAACGGGATGGGCGGAACGCTCGGCTTCGTCGCCGTCGTCGTCGGTCTTGGCGCGATGTTCGGGAAGATGCTTGAAGTATCGGGTGGCGCGGAACGTCTTGCCCAAACACTCGTCAGCAAGTTCGGTGAAGACAAGGCACAATGGGCGCTCGGGATTACCGGATTCATCGTCGCCGTCCCGGTCTTCTTCGATGTCGGTTTTATCATTCTCGTTCCAATCGTATACGGTCTCGCCAAAAAGACGGGACGCTCGCTTCTTTACTACGGTATACCACTCCTTGCGGGTCTCGCGGTCACACACAGCTTCATCCCACCGACACCTGGTCCGATCGCTGTTGCGAACTTGATCGGTGCCGACCTCGGTTGGGTCATCTTGTTCGGTGTCCTCGCTGGGATTCCGGCCATGATTTTAGCCGGTCCGGTTTTTGGGAAGTATATTGCTAAGAAAATTCATGTGACGATTCCGGATTACATGGAATTCAAAGAAATCGATACATCGAAAGAACTACCAAGCTTCAAAATGATCTTGTCGCTCATCTTGATCCCGCTCGTGTTGATCTTGGCGAACACGCTCTCGGCGGTTCTCTTGAACGAAGGCAACGCCGTCCGTGATTTCTTGACGTTCCTCGGACATCCATTCGTCGCCTTGACGATTGCGACGCTTCTCACATTCGTTTTCCTCGGGACACGTCGTGGCTATTCACGTGACGAAGTACAAGAGATTGCAACGAAAGCACTCGAACCAGCCGGAATCATCATCCTTGTCACAGGGGCCGGTGGTGTATTTAAACAAGTCCTCATCGACTCAGGTGTCGGTGACGTCCTCGGTGAAATGATGGCCGGTTCACCACTTCCGGCAATCGTCCTCGCCTTCTTGATCGCGACGGTCGTCCGTGTCGCCCAAGGGTCGGCAACGGTCTCGATGGTTACGGCAGCAGGACTCATCACGCCATTACTTGAAATCCAAAACATCACGGGCGCGGCACTCGGTTTGATCGTCATCGCCATCGCTTCAGGGGCGACCGTCCTCTCGCACGTCAACGACTCGGGCTTCTGGCTCGTCAACCGGTACTTCGGTCTCGACGTGAAAGACACGCTCAAGTCATGGACGATCATGGAAACGATTATCGGACTCACCGGCTTCGCCGTCGTGTTCTTGATTAGCCTATTCATCATCTAAGTTAGGAAGTGATTGTGTGTTTACGATTGGGGTCGATATCGGGACGACGAGTACGAAAGCCGTCCTGTTCAACGGTCATCAACAACTGGCGGTACATAACGTGTTGTATCCGCTTCTCACGCCCGATACGGAGACGGCCGAGCAAGACCCGGTCGTCATCTATGGGGCCGTGCTCGAAGCTGTCTCGGCGGTCCGCGCCAAAGCGGACGGTCCGATTCGCTTCGCATCGTTCAGTTCGGCGATGCACAGTTTAATCGCGCTCGATGCATCAGGACGTCCGCTCACGAACAGCATCACGTGGGCCGACAGTCGCGCGAATCCATATACGCAAGAAATCAAACGCGATGTTGATGCGAGTGCGCTCCATATGCGCACGGGCACCCCGGTCCATCCGATGGCACCGCTGTCGAAACTGCGCTGGTTGAAAAAAGAACATCCTGACGTCTTTGAACAGACAGCCAAGTTCGTCTCCATCAAAGAGTATGTCTTCTATCGCTTGACGGGTCGCTTCGTCGTTGACTACTCCATCGCCTCGGCGACCGGACTCTTCAATTTAAAGCAACGAGACTGGGACACGGAAGCACTTGATGTCGCCGGTGTGACACCAGAGCGCTTGTCTGAACTCGTGCCGACGACAGAGATTTTACCGGTGACACCTGAGGTGACCGAGACGCTCGGCTGGGACTTCCCGCTCGTCATCGGGGCAAGCGACGGCGTGCTCTCGAACCTCGGGGTCGGCGCCTTCGAACAAGGCGTCGTCGCCGTGACCATCGGGACGAGCGGCGCCATCCGGACGGTCGTCTCGGAACCGGTCGAAGATCCGAAAGGTCGCATCTTCTGTTATGCGCTGACGGACAAGCATTGGGTGATTGGTGGACCGGTCAATAACGGCGGCATCATCCTCCGCTGGCTCCGTGACGAGTTCGCAGCAAGTGAGGTCGAGACGGCGAAACGACTCGGGATCGACGCGTACGATGTGTTGACACGAATCGCCGAGACGGTCAAACCGGGTGCCGACGGACTGTTGTTCCATCCGTATTTGATGGGTGAACGGGCTCCGCTCTGGGATTCAAACGCCCGCGGTTCATTTTTCGGGCTCAGCATTCACCATAAGCGCGAACATTTCATCCGTGCCGTATTGGAAGGAGTCATCTTTAACCTCTATACGGTCATGCTCGCACTCGATGAGTTGACGGGCGCCCCGAACCGCATCCATGCGACGGGGGGGTTTGCCCAGTCGAGTCTCTGGCGTCAAATGATGGCAGACATCTTTGATACACCGGTCGTCGTGCCGGAGAGTCATGAAAGTTCATGTCTCGGGGCTGTCATGCTCGGGGAATACGCTTTCGGGGACATCGAGGAGTTCCAAGAAGTACCGCAAGTGACCCATGAGCATACACCGGACATGGAAGCGACGAATGTGTATCGTGAACTTTTGCCGATCTACATTCGCTTATCGCGCCATTTGTCTGAAGAGTATGAAGCGATTTCAGCGTTTCAGCGGAAGCATGTATGATGTCAAACCGAGTCCTTGAAGGGCTCGGTCTTTTTGATTTATGACAGGATTTTTCGTGATATACACGGAAATTAAGGACGAGGTCAAACAATCATCGTATCGAAGAATGGATTGATTAAATGGCGATTGCAATCGGATATCTCATCGCAGGTCTAGGTGCATTCGTGGCATATTGGTTCAGTACCGGCGAAGCACGAAACACAAAATTGAAAATATGGGGAATCGCTCTTATGATTCCTATATCACCAGCCTTAGCGTTTTCCATCGGCCTTTCGTACGCAATCAGTGTACAGAACGGATGGGCTGGATTGATCATGTGGTTTATTTTCCCTGTGATTTTCTTGAGTGGTCTGGCGTTGCTATTGATTGGTCTTTTCAAAAAAGAAAAGAAGTTGGTTTGAATGGTAAGACAACCATGATCACGACAACCCGTTGCCTCATCCGCCCATTCGAACGCCAAGACATCGAATCATTCATGATTTACCGGAATGACTTGGATTGGATGAAAGATCAGTCATTCAAAGGACTCAGCTTTGAAGAATACGAGAACGCCCTAATCGGCGCACAATCACTTCAACACGGCATGCAACTCGCCATCATCGACCAAGCGACCGATGAATTGATTGGGGACGTGTATATCCAGCAAGAAGGTATGACGCATTGGATCGGCTACACGATTACCCCTACGCGCGCTCGGCAAGGCTATGCATTTGAAGTGATGTCGGAATTGATTCGTCACTTGACTTACCAAGGAGCGAAAGAGTTCAAAGCCGGTGTGCTTGGGACGAACGCGGCATCCATCGCGCTATTGAAGAAATTGAACTTCACCTTTTTCGAGACAGAGCTTGACGAACAGATTTATCGTCTCGATGTCTCCAACATATGATAAAGTATGTATCACATGTCGCTTGGTTTTGATTTGAGGGAGTTTTGAATGGAATGATGAAACGCGTTCTTTTGCTCATGTCGATCTTTCTACTGATTGGGTCTTTGTCACAGGCTGCGATTCCGGAGCCGAAGGCCTATAACGACCCGAGTCTCATCTATTTGACGCTCGATGATGGACCGAACTGGAAAACGGGAAAGCTACTCGATGTCTTGAAGAAACATCAAGTGAAGGCAACCTTCTTCATCCTCGGAAAGAACATCGAAGGAAATGAGCATCTGCTTCACCGCATCATTGCGGAAGGTCATTTGATTGCCTTACACGGGATGCGACACGACCGGGATGAATTTTATGAAACACCGTTGACGGCCGTGCTTCAGATGCAGGAAGTACAAGCACTTATCTATGAAGTGACCGGCATTCATACGAACATGGCCCGCACCATTTATGGGAGCGACGCCGGCATGTCACCCGCACACTGGCAGGCGATGACCGATGCCGGTTTTGAGATTTGGGACTGGAACGTCGGTAGTCTCGACCATGTGTATAAGAAAGACAATGCCCGTGTCGAGCAACGTGTATTCGACCGACTCGAAGCGAATCGCGCCGCCAATATTGCTTCGATTATTTTAGCGCACGATCACTCGATGACGCCGAAAGCACTCGATACAATCATTCGTTATGCGAAAGAACGAGATTATGAATTCCGTACGTTAGAGGGTGTCCAACCGGTTCACAACTTTTCTGATGTATGGGAACCGCATTTAAGCGAACGAGCGACCCCATGACTGCAGATCATCTTAATGGTCTGCAGTTTTTATACAATGAGATGAATTATAAAAAATCGAGCCCTTATGTGGACTCGATGCTCATTTGTCGTTCATAGGTCACCATCACAAATTGACCGGAGGCGTGGTGACTCGTCAGTCGAAGCTTCGTTTCTTTCGTGCCTTCTAGGAAAAGAGGGATTCCCCCTCCTAACACGACCGGCGCAATCGCAATCTCATAGCGGTCAATCAAATCATGTTCCATCGCGGCTTTGATGACTTCTCCCCCGCCGATGAGCCAAATATCTTGATCAACTTCTTGCTTTAACCGATTGATGAGTTCTTTGATTGGTTCGTCCGTGAATGTGACATGCTCGGCCTCACGGTCAGCCTGACGTGTCAAAATGTAGTTCGGGATGTCTGGATACGGATACTCTCCTTGTTCTAACTTCAATACTTCCTCATACGTCTTCCGTCCCATGATGACAGCACCAACGGTCTTGAAAAAATCAGCATAGCCGTTGTCCCCATCCCCCTCTACAGCGAACAACCAATCGAGTTGGTCGTTCGACCGGGCAATCTTTCCGTCTAAACTCATCGCAATATATAACACAACATTCGGCATCATGTGTTCCTCCTTGATTCGTGATACATTCAGCTTAACGAACAAACACGACAAAAGATGACGGGAATGGTAGATATGAAAAAACGACACTTGCAACTGATTCGGCTACTCAATCGCGGACGACGTTTCACGGCGGAAGAACTGGCCCAAGAGACAGGCGCCTCCATTAGGACGATTCAACGGGATATGCTCTCGCTCGAAGAACTCGGTTATCCGATTTGGAGTGTTCCTGGAACTGGGGGCGGCTATGAAATGTTGCCGAATCGTTTATTGCCCCCGCTCCATCTCCGCGAACAAGAAGCCGTCGCACTCTATCTCACGCTCAAATGGATGGAACACATTCCTGATGTGCCGTTCGGGGACATACGAAGTACGTTGTCCGATTGGTACGTGAATGAGTTACCACATGACGTAGAGTCGAAAATTCGACGATTGGAGCGAAACATTCTCTGGCTTGGAAACAAACAAATTCCAAAAGCGCCGTTCACAAAGGACATCTATCAGGCGGTCGAGCGCAAAAACAAGATCGAGATGACGTATCGATCGACGAACGGATCACGTACGTTCCCCATCGCACCGGTCGGTATGGCACTCCTTGACTTAAAGTGGTATGTCTTCGGGCTCTCCGAACTCGGATTCCGTCAATATCGGATTGATCGCATCGAAGCGGTCCAAGTGCTCGAGGAATCGTTCGAGTCCGAGGATTTGGTGACCTTGCTTCAGAGAAGTGATGAACGGGGCGGTGTGACCGTTCAACTCGAGCTGACGTCACTCGGTCGTCGTTTACTTGAAGATGTATTACCCGATATCGAAGAGAAGAATGAATGGGACGTACCTAAAGAAGAGCTGCCGTTTTTGTCGAGACAGCTGTTGAAGGCCGGAGCCGAAGTGAAGGTCAAGGCACCGCATGCGTTGCGGGAGATGATGAAGGAGCATGCGGAACGTCTTGTAACATTATACGTATGAAAACTGAAAAGGCTCAACCCATGCGGTTGAGCCCGATTTCAATTTGCTTCATCCATTTCCTTATGAATACGTAGCAATTCGTTTTTGTATAAATCAGAGCGACCTCCAAAAATCGCTTGAATGTTATTTTTCACTTTGACGACTCCAGCTGCTCCGAGTGCTTTTAGTTCATCCTCATTGATTTGAGAAACATCACTTACTTCAACACGAAGTCGTGTGAAGCATGCATCGATATCACGGATGTTCTCTCGTCCCCCAAGTGCCTCTTCAATCGCAAGTGCTGTCGTTTGAATCACTGATTGACCTGACTTTTTATCATTGTAGTCTTTACGCGTAAACAGTTTCGCTTCTTGTCCGCCACGCCCTGGTGTTGCCAAATTCCACTTCTTGATAGCGAAAGTAAAGATACTATAGTAAACGATGAAGAAACCAATGCCGACGACGATATTCATCCACCAGCGTGGTGTACCTGGTAAAACGTTCACTAAAATATAGTCAATCAACCCTGATCCTCCAGCCCAACCGATATGTGTATCGAGCGCATACATGAGCGCGAAAGAAATTCCCGTCAATACACTATGAATGACATACAGGACAGGTGCCACGAATAAGAAAGTGAATTCAATCAGTTCTGTGATTCCTGTTAGAAAAGCTGTACCGGCTGCTGCAATCAATAAGCCTCGAACGACAGGACGTTTGTGCGGATCGGCCTGACGATACATCGCAAGCGCCGCCCCGAGTAAACCGAACATAATGATTGGGAACTTACCAGACATGAAACGTCCCGCCGTCACTTCGACACCTTCCGCGATTTGAGCAAGGAAAATATACTGATCACCGTTCACGACCGCATCACCGACCGTTGCCGTTCCACCGAGAGATGTCCAGAGGAACGGGGCATAGCAAATGTGGTGTAATCCTGTCGGAATCAATAATCGTTCCAACATTCCATATAACCCAACATATGCAGGATTGGTCGTATCACTCGCGATGACGTTTGCCATTGAAGTGAGTGTCGATTGGATTGGCGGCTAGATGAGCATCATGACAAATCCAAGTAAAATCGAGAAGAAGACCATTACAATTCCGACAGAACGATCACCTGCAAAGAATCCCAACACTTCTGGTGGATTGAACGTATGGAACTTTTTATACACCCATACTGCGAGCAATCCGACCGCAATCCCTCCGAGTACACCGGTTTCAAGGGAAGGAATACCGAGTAACATGCCATATTCTCCACTCTCGGCAGCCATTTCTGCCGTGATGCCGAGGGAGATTGAAATTGTCTTATTCATAATGACATATCCGACGAGTGCTGCGAGTGCGGCAATCCCTGATCCTCCTGACAAACCAACTGCGACCCCGATTGCAAAAATGATTGGTAAGTTCGCAAAAATACTAAGACCAATTTGTAACATTCCAGCACTGATCGCTTCTACTGTTCCATTCTGTAAAAACGTCCAGCTATCGGCTAATGGTCCCGTGAGTGCCGCACCTAGTCCTAGCAAAATTCCGGCAGCCGGTAATAAAGCGACCGGTACCATGAGCGCCTTTCCGAACTTTTGAAAAACTCCAAACTATTGACTCATTCGATTCACTCCTCATCTTGTAAGCGTTATCAATCTGAACAATGAGAAAGGGGATTGCCTCCCCTCTCTAGTTACCGTATTGCTACTGTCTCGCCCGATTTTAATTCCGGCCAGTACGTTCTGTTTTCCTCAATCAAATCATCTAAGATTCGACGAGCTATTGGTGCATCGATGACTGTACGATTTAGTGTCAACGCCTGAAGTGCCTTCTCATAACTGTTTTCGAAGTATGCGTCGACGACAAGTTGCTCGTAAGCAAGCTGTCCTTCAATCATTCCTTTGTAAAAACGAGGAATCTTTCCGACTGCGAATGGTTTCGGTCCACGATTGGTAAGCATCGCAGGCACTTCAACCATCGCATCGTCCGGCAGGTTCGAAATAATCCCTTCATTTTTCACCATGACGATGAAAATATCACCGTTATTATAGGCTAGCGAAGCAGCGACCCGAATCATATAGCAGCCGTGGATATCGACCTCAAGGTGAACATTTTCGAGCGAGTCATCTTGAATAATCTGATCACACATCGAGAAGACACGCTCTTGACGTCCATTGATTACTTGCCGTGCCCGTGTGTTCGTGACATCTTCTTTTTCTGCCATGTCAGATGGATATAAATAATATTGAAGGTACGTGTTCGGTAAGTACTCCGGGAAATCCGTCAGCATCTTCTCTACTTGTTTAAACGTCTTGATCCACGATGGGTCATTCGCAATCTCCGAATCTTCCGGGATGAAACCGTCTTCTAAAATGGCGCGTTTGATATCTTCAGTCAATTCATTTCCTTCTTTATCGAAGATACCTGTGAACCAACCAAAGTGGTTGAGTCCGAAATATTCCGGAACGAGATCCCAAATCTCTTTACCGAGAATCTTCGCATAGCTCACCATGATTGCTGCCGGCATGTCGCAAATGTTTAATATTTTTTGATCGTCCGGGTATGCACGTTTGAGCGCCTCGGCGACAATTGCAGCCGGGTTTGTATAGTTTAAGATCCAGCCATTCGGTGAGCCGGTGCGAATGTCAGAGACGAGTTCAATCATATCTCCGATTGAGCGCATCCCGTATGACATTCCGCCCGGTCCACACGTCTCTTGTCCCACCACGCCATGTCGAAGCGGAATCTGCTCATCTTTTTCGCGCATTTCCAAACCACCTGTCCGAATTTGGACGAAGAAGAAATCTTTATCTTTAAAAGCATATTCTTTGTCCGTCGTATATTCGAACGACTCGAGTTCTGGATAATGCTCACGCAAGATGATTTCACTCGCTTTCGCGACACGTTCTTGACGTAATTCATCTGTATCGTAAAACGTGATAGAACGAAGTGGGAAGTGTTCTTTTTCCTTAATCAAACTCATGATCATGCCGATTGTGTACGTACTACCTCCACCGACGACTACGAGACGCTGTGGTGTTTTCATGTGTGCGTTCCCCTTTCAATACATATCTAATTGATTACAATACAAATCTAATACATATTATCTGAACCGTCAACACCTTTTTTAAAACGTTTTATTTTTGTATACTATGAGTAAGGAACGCATACAATCAGGAGGTTATCTACATGAAAGCTAAATCTCCGCTATACCAGCGGATTGCTCAGGAGATGCGCACGTTTATCGAGACCGGCGATTGGGCGCCCGGTGAAGCAATTCCGACAGAAGCACAACTCGTCGAGAAATTTAAAGCGAGTCGAGTCACCGTTCGACAAGCCGTCAAACTACTTCAAGAAGAAGGATTGCTTTGGAAACGACAAGGGAGCGGCACATATGTACAATCCGAAAAGATTGAACATAATATGTACGAATTAAAAAGTTTCACTGAAGACATGAAACGGGAAGGAAAGGACGTCACGAGTAAAGTACTTACTTTCACCGTTCAACCTCCGACTGAAAAAATAAAGGAAATACTCGAGCTTGATGAAGACGCTCTTGTCTACTATATTCGCCGGTTACGCTTTGCAAACGGAGAACCGCTCATCGTCGAAGATACGTATCTTCCACTCCAATTATTTCCCGATTTAACGTATGAGGTAATGACACGGTCGAAGTATGATTACATTGAAAATGTCAAAAACCTGAAGATTGCAGACAGTGTTCAGGAATTTATCCCGGTCTTGCCGACGAAAGAAATTGCTGAAATGCTCGAGGTGAGCGATCGAACACCGATACTCAAAGTCGAACTCTATTCGTTTCTCATGGATGGCAATCGCTTTGAGTTCACCGAAACGTATTTCAAGAGTGAAGAGTATCGATTTATCATCCGTGCCGGTCGAAGACATGAAACAACAAACACCCAGTGAATTCAACGATTCACTGGGTGTTTGTTAATGCAAACTCATATGTTTCAACATTAGACTAATGCTATTCAAGCTGCCTTAGGGATTCAAATAGACGCTCAGCATTTTTTGGACTGCTCGTCAGGTAAATGGTTTCTAACAAGCTATTATATTCTCGTTCAGAAATGATAACAGCATTCTTCCTGCCTTCTTTCGAGATGAAAATCGTCTCGTCATTTTCACATACTTGATGAAGCAAGTGGTTCAACTTTTTTTCGCTTTCCGGTATGGAACCGTAGACATTCACATCACTCCTCATTTATGTCCATTATATTATGATTTTTTATGAATGACGAAACATCTATGTTTCTACATCCGTATAAAAGACCAATCAATCATCAACAAAGGCGGTATGCACATGCATCACCAGAACAAACAGTTCATTCACTTATTCAAAGACGGTCAGTTCGATGACATTTATCATCAAATGACCGATTCTTGCAAATCTCATTGTTCCATGGCCATGTTTCATCACGAAGCGTCTTCGTTTCATCATGGAATTCGGCGCTATCGTCTGCTCAATGAGATGATGTTGAACGGGAATCGGTATGCATTGTGGTCGGATTTCCGAAAAGAAAAGTTATTGTCCGTTCAATTCAATCGCGTGAATCAGGTTGAATCCATTCAGATGACGGTCACATCCTCTTCAAAAGAGACCAATCCTTTCACGAAAAACAAATACCACCTTCCATTCAAAGAGCAGTGGTTCGTCGTCTCAGAAGGGACAACCCTCGGAATGTATCATCATGATCCAACCCGAAAAAAGCGTGATGGCTATGACTTTTTGAAAACACAAGAGCAACAACCTTACAATCGTAGAAAAATCGGGATGGATGGCTCGTATGCGTTTGGAGAACGAGTGATTGCTCCATTACACGGGACAATTCATCAAGTCGTGGATGGGTTGTCAGACGAACTAGATGCTGATCATCCATTCGGTAATCACGTCATCATTCAACATGCGAACGATGAATATTGCCTTCTCGCCCATCTAGAGAATGGTTCCATTGCCGTGAATGTGGGAGATACGGTCAAAACCAAACAGTTGATTGGGCGCTGTGGGCGTTCCGGAATTACACCTGAGCCACGCTTGCATATGCGTGTCATGAATCACCCAGATGTGGACAGCGCGACCGCCCTCCCGATTCGATGGAAAGGTCGATTGCGACCTGTGCGTGGAAAAGTAGTCACCTCTCGTGAGGAAGAGGGATGGTCGTATGGAATTGCAGCCCTCGATTTTTCAGAACTGCTTCTTTACATTGTTCAAGCCATTCCGCGATTATTTTTTCGCTTTTTTGGATAAGAAAACCCCTCAGAAATCTGAGGGGCCCAACATCACATATCCAAATCGGTGAACGCAAGTGGGACGAGCTCCCCAAGCGTCACTTCTTTCACATCGGCGTTGCCGTTTGTGAGAAGTACTTTGAAGTCAGGATCGCCAAACTCGACCATGACCTGACGGCAGATACTACATGGTGGCAAGAAGTCTTCCGTGTCCCCAGACACGGCAACCGCTTCGAAGTCACCTTTTTTGTATCCTTTTGCGACCGCTGTGAAAATGGCTGTGCGCTCTGCACAGTTCGTTGCTCCGAACGAGACGTTCTCGACGTTGACGCCGTCGATGACCGTACCATCCTTCATGAGAAGTGCCGCCCCGACGCGGAACTTCGAATATGGTGAATACGCATTGTCCTTCAATTGGCGTGCGCGCTCGACTAATTGTTGTTGGTTCATCTTAAGTCATTCCTCTCAAATATCGAATGAACTGATGCCAGTCCCCATGCCTCTCATTTTGGGCAGGATTTTTAGCATACACCCACCCCAAAGAGAAGTCAATGACTTTTTACAAACGCTTTCATGAATAAACAAAAAAGAAGGAGCGCTCATCCCTTCTTGACTGTCTATACGCAGTTATACCAATTCAAGCTGTGCGACGGGCGCTTCTTCCGTTTCCGTCTGCACGTGATGGCGACCAATCGGAATCACGGACGGTGAACCGGATACCGGATCACACATGACCGAACAGCGAAGGTTGAACACACGATGGATCAAATCACACGTGATGACGTCCGACGGCTTTCCTTCTGCGATCAACTTCCCTTTATCAAGTGCGAAGATATAGTCCGCATAACGTGCCGACAAATTGATATCGTGAAGCACCATGACAATCGTCGTGCCGTACTTTCGGTTCAAATCCGTCAACAAGTCGAGAATCTCGACCTGGTATGTGATATCGAGATACGTCGTGGGTTCGTCTAAAAAGAGGACGTCTGTCTGTTGAGCAAGTGCCATCGCAATCCAGACACGTTGGCGCTGTCCACCTGACAACTCGTCGATGGGACGGTCCGCGAACTCCGTGATATTCATCATCTCCATCGCCTCGGCGACAGCTTCGTAATCGGCTTTCGTCCAGCCCTTTAAAAAGGATTGATGCGGGTAACGACCACGACCGACGAGATCGGCGACCGTAATCCCTTCTGGTACGACCGGGGACTGTGGCAACATCCCGAGGACACGCGCTAGCTTTTTCGGTGCCATCTTCGAAATCGGCTTATCGTAAAGCGTCACTTGACCGGCACTCGGTTTGATAAGGCGTGCCATCGTCTTCAAAAGCGTCGACTTCCCGCAACCGTTCGCACCGATGATGATGCTAATCTGATTGCTCGGAATTTCAAGGCTGATATCGTTCAAAATCATCTTGTCCTCGTATCCCGAGGTGAGATGTTCCACTTTCATAATGGATGCCATTTAGAAGTCCCCTTTCTGGTTCATCCGAATCAACAAGTATAAGAGATAAGGCGCGCCGATGATGCCGGTGATGACACCGACCGGATAGCGTGCCGTGAAGGCGAATTGTCCGACAAGGTCGGCCGCTAGTACTAAAATGATTCCGACAAGCGCTGCCGGCAAGATTCCCGCGTGGCTCGTTCCGACGAGCCGTTTGGCAATCGGCCCTGCCAAGAAGGCAATAAACGCAATCGGTCCCGTTGTCGCTGTTGCAAGGGCGAGCATGAATACTGCCGCCACAATGAGCAGAAGTCTGGTCTGGTTCGTGTTGATTCCAAGACCTGTCGCCGCCATTTCTCCGAGCTCGAGCATTTCAAGCTGACGAGTGAGTAACAGTACAATCGGTAAACAGATAAGTACCGTGATGATTAAAGGTGGCAACTCTTCAAGTTTCGCCCCATTTAAACTTCCTGTCAACCACCGCATCGCCATCGCGACATCGTTTTGTCGGCTGATGAGCAGTAAATAGTTGATGACGGCTGTTAACATCGCTTGAATCCCAATTCCAACTAACACCAAACGACCGATGGAGAAAGCCGCCCCTTTTGATAGGAAATAGATGACCAGCACGGTGACGAGCCCTCCGATAATCGAAGCGATCGAGATTATCGCTTCACTCGATTGTAGGACGACGATACAGAAGACAGCCGCCGCACTGGACCCCGTTGTGATCCCGATGACATTTGGATTGGCAAGCGGATTTCGAAGCATCGTTTGGAAAATCGTTCCCGCAGCACCAAATGCTGCACCGGCAAAGACACCAGCGAGCATACGTGGTAGACGCAATACTTCAATGGCGAACGTCGCCCCTTTTACGTCTTCCCCGAGCAAGACGCGGATGACATCCTGAACCGGATAAATCGTATTGCCCAACATGAGCATCAACCCGCTCAATGCTACCGCTATGATGGTCAAAAGAATCGTCATCCCGACATAACGACGGCGTCGCTTCATGCGACCTTGTCTGATTTGTTCAATCGCTGGTTGCATCATAGTCCTCTTACTTTCACTTTCATTGTCAATAGAATCAAGATCGGTGCCCCGATGAACGCCGTCACAATCCCGACCTCAAGTTCACCTGGACTTCCGAGCAAACGTCCGATGACGTCCGAGAAAGTCAAGATGATGGCACCTGCTAAGGCAGACATCGGCATGAGGTAGCGTTGGTCAGGACCGAGCACGAGTCGAATCAAATGTGGGGCGAGAAGTCCGATAAACCCAATCGGTCCAGCGAGTGCAGTCGCCGCCCCACACAGAATCACGCCTGCGAACGAGGCGGTCAACTTCAATGTCCCCGTCCGAACACCAAGACTCTTCGCCATCTCCTCCCCGAGCGCAAGTGCGTTCAAGGAAGGTGCGGTCACGACCGCAATCACGAGACCGATTAGAAGAAACGGTAAAAAGGTATAAATCGAATCCAGATTTCCCGCACCGACACTCCCTACTTGCCAAAAACGGAATTGATCCATGACGTTCGAGCGTGGAATCATAAGAGCCATGACGAGCGACGATAGTGCTGCACTTGTCGCCGCTCCCGCTAAGACGAGTTTGAGCGGGGTCGCCCCTCCCCTTCCGAGTGAACCGATGCCGAAAACGAAAATGGCCGTCAATAGCGCCCCGACGAGCGCAAACCAGATGAACGCACTCGCCGTCGCGATGTTGAAGAATGCGATGCCAATGACGACGGCGAGCGCTGCTCCCGTGTTGACCCCAAGAATACTCGGGTCAGCGATTGGGTTACGCGTCACCGACTGCATGAGTGCACCCGCCACACCGAGTGCTGCGCCACACATAAAACTGAAAATTGTCCGGACGACCCGCTCCCGGACAATGTCTGCCTCATACGACTGAACAGCCGGACGGAATAAACCGTCCAGCAGTTCATTCCACCCGACTGTTCGAGAGCCGAAGGCAAGGGATGCCACGATGCATAGCACCGTCAGTACGAGCGTCCCAACTAACAGGAGCGGGAAGTACTTCGGGGTATGCATCTGTTTCACCTGATTTTGCATCATTTTACTTTCGCAAGTGCATCCGATACGCGTGAAACGTACTCATCAATCGTATATTCAATCGAGAGTGGCGTCGGTGTTCCAGCCGCTGCGAGTGGCGTGTTGTCTTCAATCAATACGACCGATCCGCGTTCGATGGCTGGTACTTTACTGTAGAGCGGGTCTGCTTGAAGCGCCTTCAACGTGTCTTCATTTCCGTATGTGACGAAGATGTCGACGTCGTTCAAAATGTCGGCGTTCTCTTTGCTGAGCTCGAGATAGAAGCTATTTGCTTTTTCAGCTTCGTCGACAATGTTTTGTGGGTACTCCATGCCGAGTTCTTCGATGAAGGCACCACGAGGATCACCTGTTGTATAGATATAGAATTTTGAAAGATCTTCTGCGCTCATCGAGACGAAAGCGGCTTTCTTTCCAGCAATCTCAGGAACGGCTGTCGCTTTGTCAGTAATCAACTGCTCCGTGTCTTTGATTAACTGTTCGCCTTCTTCACCAAGTCCCATTGCGAGTGAGTCATAACGAACCATGTCTTGCCATGAGGTGACCCAAGGTGTTTCTTGATATGCCACGACCGGTGCGATTTGGCTAAGCGTGTCATAGTCTTCTTGCGTGATGCCTGAGTAGGCGGCCAAGATGACATCGGGATTTGAATCTGCGATTGCTTCAAAGTCTAATCCGTCCGTATCTTGATAGATGTTCGGGTTCTCTTCGCCAAGCGCTGTCAACTTCTCTGCTGTCCATGGAAGCATCCCGCTATCATCTTGTACACCGTAGTTCGCAGCTGAGAATCCGACCGGTACGACATCGAGTGCAAGTGCGACGTCATGGTTTCCCCACGAAATCGTTGCGACACGCTCTGGTTTTTCTTCGATGACAGTCTCACCGAACGCATGCTCGATCGTGATGGGGTAACCTTCTGCTGATTCTTCCGTCCCTTCGTTCGTGGAAGCGTTCTCAGCTTCTTCCGAACCACAGCCGGCTAAGATGAGTGCAAACGCTGAAGCAAAAATAAACATATGTAACCACTTCTTCATTGTCTTGTTCACGTGTTTCTTCTCCTTTTTCAACTTCTCTATTTTCTCGATACTGATAATCATTATCAGTTATGAGTATAGACTTGCTATTCCTTCGTGTCAACTGCTATTCGATATAGAAAAATGAAAAAACCTGTCGTTTTAGGACAGGTTTATTAGGACTTTCGATGTTGTCGCATGACGTCCGCGATCGGTTCATCTTGTTTTTCAAGCTCCGATACGATCCGTTCATGGTCCACGTCGTTTCGGTTTTGGCTTAACTTGAACGTCGCCTGCATATCGGTGATGTCGATCCGAAACCCGACGACGCCGTTCATTTGTCGCTTCACCGGTTCGGATAATGCATCCCAACGCACCGCATGCTCGCGTTCCCCTTCATGCTCTTGGAGCAATCCTGAAAGTTCCTCCACTAATTCTTTCTCATTGAGAATCGTCGCACGTCCGTACACGTGTACGGCTTGATAGTTCCATGTCGAAACGTCCTCATGGCCGTACCAGGACGCCGACACGTAAGCGTTTGGTCCTTGAAAGATGACGAGAACGGTTTGATTTTCAATCGTTCGCCACTGCGGATTCGCTTTCGCAATATGCGTCGTCAGTTGACCATTCGCCTCATCGAATCGTAACGGGACATGTGTCGCAATCGGTTTGTCCCCATCATGTGTCACGATCGTACCGAACGGATGGGCATGGAGAAACGCGTAAATCTCAGCTCGCTCTGTGACGGAATATTGAGTTGGAATATACATGTCGAACCCCCTTTCTCCTATTATATTCTGAACAAGACGGGTATAACGACACAGAAGGAGGGATGTTATTTATGAAACCAACGATTAAAGCCATCGTCTTTGACGTATACGGCACCTTATTCGACGTCCATTCGGTGAAGGATGCCTGTGAACAAGAGTTCCCTGAAAAGGGAGCAGCCATCAGTCAAGTGTGGCGGACGAAACAACTTGAGTATTTCTTTTGGCGGCACATGATGGGACGCTATGAAGATTTCGATACAGTGACCCAGGACGCACTCCGTTACGCATTAGCCGTGCATGACGCACCATTCACAAAGGAAATCGAACAACGTCTGACTGCATCGTATGCGCACCTCACCCCGTATAAGGAGATCGAATCGGTCCTAAAAGAGATGAATGACGTGAAGACCGTCATTCTCTCAAACGGGACGGACGAGATGCTTAAGGCACTGCTTCACAACGCCGGTCTTAGCGATTACTTCGATGAGGTTGTCAGCGTCGACGGCATCAAACAACCGAAACCGACGCCTGCCGCCTATATGCACTGGTTCAAGACGTCTGGTCTTCGTCGTGACGAGGTGCTCTTTTTATCGTCGAACGGTTGGGACATCGCCGGGGCGAAAAACTTTGGCTTTCATGCGGCCTGGATCAATCGGAATGACTTACCATTTGAAGCATTTGATATAGAACCAGATGCCATCTATCCGAACTTAAACAACTTGTCAGAATGGCTTTAGTCCGTGAACGACTTCATGAAAATGAGGTCGTTTTGTGCATCTTCCCCCATGAAAAAGGTGTGCACCCCCGTCTGTTCGAACCCGTTTCGTCGATAGAATCGAATCGCTCTCTCATTACGTTCCCATACGCCGAGCCACATCTTTCGCTTGTGTAGCTCCTTCGCCAATTCAGTCGCCTTAGTAAATAACGCTTTCCCCACCCCGTGACCTTGAAACGCTTCGAATACGTAAATCCGTTCGATTTCAATCGTATCGGCGCCCATCGGTTCAGATTGAGCATCGCGTACGTTCACTTTCAAATACCCTGCCAACTCGCCATCTACATACGCAAAGTAGAAATGAGAGTCAGGGTGTGCCAACTCTCGCTTCAACTGCTCAGTCGCGTACGTTTTTTCTAAGTAAGCGTTCAAATGCTCTTCTGTGTTGTGACGTGCGAACGTCTCCGTAAACGTCTGGATGCTAATGTGACGTAAGGCTTTTACGTCTGTCACCTTCGAGATTTCAATCATGTGGTCTCGCTCCTCTCAGTATTCTCGATGCTTGCCTTTCTTCACTTCGGCCCAATCTATCTCCACATTGTTTCGTACTTTTTTCAAGAGGCGTAACAACTCTTCACTTTCTTGCTCGTCGAGTCCTGATAACGCGACCGATGTAGAATATTCATGTTCCCGAATGATGAGCGGGTACAATGTCTCGCCCTTCTGCGTCACGTATAACCGTTTGATTTTCTGGTTCTCTAAATCTGACCGTCTCTCAATCCATCCCTCTTGCTCCAGTTTCTTGATGGCACGTGCGGCGGTCGTCCTGTCTACCTTAATCAACTCTGCCAGCCGCTCTTGAATGATACCTGGGTGTTCAAAAATCCTA
Organism: Exiguobacterium sp. s83; assembly: GCF_018617095.1. Taxonomy (GTDB): domain Bacteria; phylum Bacillota; class Bacilli; order Exiguobacteriales; family Exiguobacteriaceae; genus Exiguobacterium; species Exiguobacterium profundum. The sequence goes on from NZ_JACSJP010000001.1 coordinate 1,751,087, forward strand.
ACGACGTACAAGTACTTCCCTTTTTCTAAACCGAGTGCCTTAAATTCAATGTTGCTGATTGAATCGAGGGCACGCGCAATCATCCCGATTTCTCGTAAATGGTCATGCATTATGAGACACCTCTATCTCTTTGTTGCAAATGCAACAAAACACTTTATATAAGCGTATCGTAATTTGTGAGAGAATGGAAGTAAGAATTTTCGCTAAGAAGGAGATGAATGAGAGATGGGTCACCGAATCTATACGACGAGTTTCGCGAGCGTTTATCCACTCTACGTCGCCAAAGCCGAACGCAAAGGACGGACGAAGGAAGAAGTCGATACCATCATCGAATGGTTGACCGGTTACGATGAGACCGGACTCGAACGTCAGATAGCCAATCAAGTCGATTTTGATACGTTTTTCGCTTCAGCACCTCGTCTGAATGAAGACCGCGCCCTCATCAAAGGTGTCGTCTGTGGGGTCCGTGTCGAGAACGTTGAAGAACCACTCATGCGTGAGATTCGTTATTTGGACAAACTCATCGATGAGTTGGCAAAAGGAAAGAAAATGGAGAAGATTTTACGAGGAGGTGAATCATGATGGATGTGACAGCACTCGTCGACGAGGCACGGCTCGATTCATTTATTCATCTGCTCGAGGTCATCGATGATCATTTACCTGGCGGATTTGAAAAAACGACGGACGGACATGGTGTCCATTACGTCGTTCCACTCGATCGATATCCGTCCGGGTATCATGTCACACCGGGGACGCCACTACCGTTTATCAGTGTAATCGCGCAAAAGCGCCATGTCGGACTGTATCACATGGGCATTTACGCCGACCCTGAATTACTCGCTTGGTTCGAACGGGAGTATGCGAGTCGTGTCCCGACGAAACTTGATATGGGGAAAAGCTGTATCCGTTTCAATAACGTGCAGCGAATCCCGTTTGACTTGGTCGGAGAACTCGTCAAGAAGATGACTGTCGAGGAATGGATTCAGCACTACGAAGGACAACGAGATAATAAAAAAGAGTCCGACTAATTTTCGGACTCTTTTCATTTACACAGTAAATCGATTCGTCATCTCTCGCATCTCATCCGCCATATTCGATAATTCTTGAGCGGCTGCCGTAATTTCTTCCATTGATGCCATCTGTTCTTCAGTAGCTGCTGATGTGTTCTCCGTTTCTGTGGCAGTCGATTCAGTAATTCCTTGAATCTCATTCACAGAGTTCAACACTTCTGTCGCTCCCGCCGCCATTTCTTGTACAGCACTGGACACTTCTTCTATTTGTTGCCCGACTTCTTCAATGGCCACTTTAATTTCATCAAACGCAACACCTGTCTGCCGCACGTTCGTCACACTCTGTCCCATATCACCTTCTACGACATGCATCGTCTCTACGGCATGCTTTGTTTCTGTCTGTGTGTGATGAATTAGAGAGGAAATTTGTTTGGTCGCATCGGCTGATTCTTCCGCAAGTTTTCGTACTTCTGCAGCAACGACTGCAAACCCACGTCCCTGATCTCCTGCGCGCGCTGCCTCGATTGCTGCATTTAATGCAAGTAAGTTCGTTTGCTCTGCAATTCCTGAAATGGTCCCACTGATTGTACCAATCTCTTGAGAACGAGTATTAAGCTGCTCAATGACTTGTTGCAACGTCTTCACTTTTTCATTCATCGCTTCAAGCTGATGTTCAAGCGTTTCGATTAGCTCATTCCCTGATTGTACTTTGTCCAATGCCCCTTCCGATAATACAGTCATCTGTTGAGCACGATCAGAGACTTGGTGAATGCCATTCGTCAATTCTGAAAGGGTACCATTTGAAGACTTGACCCGTTTCAACTGATGGAGTGAACCCGAAGCGATTTCTTCCATCGTCACAGCTACCATCTCTGTCGCTTTTGTCGTTTCTTCTACGTTATTTTTCAAATCGTCCGATGAAGTCGCCACACGCCCAGCAGTCGAAGTCACTCCACCAATCAACTCTCGTAAACTTTCTTTCATCTGATTGAATGACTGTGCGAGCGCCCCGATTTCATCGCGTGATGTGTATGTGCTATTGACTGTCAAATCCCCTTCACCGGCACGACTCATCAATACGTTCAATTCTTTCACCGGACCAACCACAAGGCGCGTGATGTAGATGCCTAATCCAATTGAAAGCGCAGCTCCCAAAATGACAAGACCCCAAAAGATAAACACAGCACGCTCTCGATCAGACCGCATCGTATCACTGGCCGTTTCCGCATCCACATTCAACTGATCCATAACTTCTTTCGCTGTCTCAACAAGCGCAAGTCGAATTGGTCGTAATTCTGTTCCATATTGTCGGTAAGCAGATTCATTTTCATTTCGTAATGCAGGTTGCAATACGACGTCTATGCTTTCCAAATATGCGTTCGTCTCCTCATTCAACTTTTCGATTCGACTCATTAATTCAGGATCTTCTGTCGAAATCGAATCATTTAATACTTCGAGATCGGTAACCATACTCTCTCGACGCTCTTCAATATTTTTTTGTAACTCTTCATTTCGAGCACTTTCGGTCGTCAACATTAGTTCTAACAAGTGACTGTCGATTGCACGATTATCGGTTCTCAACTGTCCAATGGCACGAATCGGAATCAATCTCTCTTCGTATATCTTTTCTCCGGCATCAGCCATTCTTCCAATCAACACATGGCTTAACATTGAAATCATGACGAGTGTCACAACGAATAATGAAATCAATACAGTAAACTTCTTAGACATGCTTAAATTTTTTCATCATTTTCCCTCCTATTCTTTTTATCGAATCGAATTTGTGAATAATGAAGAAATACTTAAAATGTATTGACCTAAGTTTCAATTCGAATAGCTGCCTCTTTGCTCCAGCTCGTTACACCTTTTGTAAGCCGGCTCGCATTTGTATTGCGTTGAGATGCAGTATACTAACATCAGATAATTACGGTTACGAAAGGAGCGGACAACTTGCCACGACCACTCAAACTCACACTCTTTCTTCTAGTGTTTGGATCTTTGTTCTATATCACCCATTTCCACTATAAATTGCGTCCGTCTGACATCCGGGACATCGTCTTGTCATTCGGATTTTTGGGGCCACTCTTCTTTATTTTCCTTTATGCCATCGGTCCGGTCGCATTTTTACCAACATCCGTGCTGTCACTCGGAGCCGGACTCGCATTCGGCGTGTGGCCAGGTGTCCTCTATATCATCATCGGCGCGACTGCTGCCGCGACGACCGGGTACGTGATGGGGCGCTTTTTCGGTCGATCGGTCATCAATGTCGACCGCTATCCATGGTCAGAGAAACTGTTCACTCAAATGGAACGTCGTGGCTTTTTATATGTATTTGTCCTCCGGCTCATCCCGCTCGTCAGTTTCGACTTACTCAGTTATGCCGGCGGAATCTCACGTGTTCGCTTCCGTGCCTTCGTACCGGCGACCGTGCTCGGCATGATTCCAGGTACGTTCGCCTACAGCTTCCTCGGGGCGAGCCTCGCCTCAGGCAGTGTCACTACGATTTTCATCGCCGCGCTCGTCTTCGTCGGCTTGATTGTTGTGACGTACATCTTCCGAGAACCGGTTAAAAAATGGCTTGGATTGAATTGAAATTTTATGAGGGAGAGCTTTATGCTCTTTTTTTGTGCCTTGAACATGTAATCCGTATAAACTTCTATACTATTCATCCGATATGTATAGAGCTACAACAAATGAACACGAGAATGTGAGGAAAGAATGATGAGTTTGATTAAAAGAAATCAGTTGATGTTGTTGACGACGTTATTGATTGTGATGACGTCGGTTGTTGTCCATTTGCTACATCGTTTCACGGACTTTGCCTATGCGTATACGATTCTGCGAAACGGTGCGGACGGTTACGTGTACTCCGGAGTAACATGGGTCTTGTTCGCCCTTCCAATCCTCTTCTTTGGGATGATGATCGTCACCTCGAAGCGAGAATCCGTAGCATTTCCTTATTGGATGATGCTGACACTCACCTTCGCAAGCATCTCGACCGTTGCTGGAGGACAAGGACTTGTTGAATATCACTTCTCCATTTTTGTCGTCTTGGCGATTTTGTCGTTTATGCGTCGCATCGACTTGATTTTGTATAGTGCCGGAATCTTTGCTGTGCAACATCTAGTCGGATACTTTTTAATCCCTGAGATGATTTGTGGAACGAGCGACTATCCGTTCAGTTTACTACTCGTCCATGCCGTGTACTTGATTCTTCTGAGTGTTGTGCTTGTCGCGCAAATCCACCTCCGTAACAAAGAGACGCAACATGCCGAAACACAGGAGCAAGAAACACGACAGTTGTTACAACAAGCGATTCATGATGTCAGCGCCCTCGTTCAATCGTTAAACAGTCACGCCGAAGAGCTTGAATCCGCTGCTAACCAGTCTCTTGAATCTGGTGAGCAAATCGCTGTCACGGTCGATCCGATTGTCGCGCATGCTTCATCTCAACAAGCCTCCATGGTACAAGGCGCAGATGAAATTCACTCAATCCGTTCTTTGACAGCGCTCATTCAAGAACGAATGGCTCAGACGGCCGCAGCGTCCTCGCGTATCGCCAAAGATGCCCTTGCCGGGAACAAAGACATGCGACTGATGGAAGCAAAAGTACAAGAAATCATCACCGAGTCGGAACAGCTCGACCGGATTGTCGCGACAATGTCGAATCGTTCAACCGAAATCCAAGAAATCTTGCAACAAGTCGGTTCAATCAGTGAACAGACGAACATGCTCGCCTTGAATGCATCTATTGAAGCGGCTCGTGCCGGTGAGGCTGGACGAGGATTCGCTGTTGTCGCCTCCGAAGTCGGGAAACTCGCTGTCCAATCGCGTGAATATGCATTCGAGATGACCCGAGTCCTCGGTGGATTGATGGAAGATACGACCGTCGTATCCAAATCAGCGCATCTTTTCAAACAAGCGACCGAAAACTGTCAAACGGTCACGAACGATGTGACGGCTGTCTTTGGCCGTCTTACAGAAGATGTATCAGAAATCGACGAACAAATCGCTTCAATTCAAGAGACGCGCCAGCGGGTCACGACACAGATGGAAACACTCGAAACACGACTTGAATCGACGAAATATGCGGCGAATGAACTTCAACAACAGATTCATCATGTTGCCGCAGCAACGGAAGAGCAAGTCGCCATCCAAAAAGAACTCAGCTCGATGTCGGACCGACTCGCGCTAACCGCGAATTCGCTTGAAAACGTGACTTCTCAACTCGAGGATCACGCCACTCGCGCCTAACACAAATGCCCTCGACCACTTGGTCGAGGGCATTTTCCTTATCGGCCGAGCAATTGACGAATTCCTTCTTGAAGAGGTGTGACCGGGCGTCCGAGAACCGATTCGAAGTCACTCTCATGAATTTCGAGCGTTCCTTGACGAATGCTTCGCTGAATCCCCACAAGAATCGCAACGACTTCCTCTGGCAACCCAGCCCCGCGCATCGTCTCTTCGTATGCCTCGAGACTCAACTCCTGCATCATCACTTCACGACCTAACACTTCACTGAGTGCGTCTACAAGATCTTGCTGGGTATGAAGTGGTCCTGATAGTTCGTAGATCACATGATCCTGTTGTTCTTTCAACAGAACATTCGCTGCGGCTTCCGCATAATCTTGTTGTAGAGCCCAACCGACTTTACCGTCCCGAGCCGCCGTGATCCATGGCGCCCCGTCAATTACCGCTTGAATGCTTGATAACTCGTTTTCTAAGTACCAGTTGTTCCGTAAGAACGCATGTGGAATACCGGACTCGACAATCGCTTCCTCTGTGACGACATGTGGAGGTGCCATCAAGTTCTCACTGTCTGTCGCATCGGCTAGACTCGTGTAGGCAATGAATGAAACACCTGCCCGTTTCGCCGCCTCAACCGCGTTCGTATGTTGACGAATCCGCGTATCGTTATCGCCATCTGCCGAGATGATCAAAAGACGCTCAACACCTTTGAACGCTTCATCGAGTGTGTCCGGCTGATCAAAATCACCATGTCGCACATCAACGCCACGCTCTTTAAGAGACGCCGCCTTCTCCGGATTCCGTACACTTACAGCGAGCTCACTCGCATCAATCGACTTGAGTAGTTCCTCTACAATTTTCGAGCCGAGTTTCCCCGTTGCTCCTGTGACTAAATATTTCATTCTTTTTCCTCCCCTAACCTGTAATCGAATCAGTTACCTGTAATTATGATAATTACAGGTAACTGATTTGTCAATTATTCTTTCCCTGTTATACTAAGCATGTAACAAAGTTGTTTACATCTATAAAAACCGAAAGGGAGATATTTATGACAATCAGTAGTCGTTTTTCGGTTGCCATCCACATGCTGACTCTTGTTGCGCTTTCACCACCAGAAGTGATTTCATCAGATTTTTTAGCGCGGAGCGTAAATACAAACCCTGCTCTTATTCGAAAAATCATGGCCATGTTAAAAAAAGCAGAATTGATTCAAGTTAAACCAGGTGTTGCTGGTGCAATTCTTACTAAACCACTAAACACCATTTCACTTCTTGAAATTTATCAAGCCGTTGCTGTCGTCGAACCAAATGAACTGTTCGGAATTCATGATCAACCAAATCCGGCTTGCCCGGTCGGAAGAAACATCCAAGCAACGATTGAGCCCATTTTTATAACAGCTCAATCCGCCATGGAACGAGTCCTAGAGCAAGTTATGCTTGCAGATGTTGTACAAAACATTGAACAAAGTATAGATTGAGGAATAAACAACCACTCCTTTTCGAGTGGTTGTTTATTTTTACGCTTGACTTTGAGTTCTTATGAACTTAAATTAAATATATAGAAGTTCATATGACCTTAAAAGGAGGAGTTGTTGTTGACCCTACTCATCGGGTTCTTACTCATCGTCATCTTCATGCTCGCACTTGACCTCGGGGTGTTCCACCGTAAAGCGCACGAAGTCTCGCTCCGCGAAGCATGGACATGGACGTTTGTCTGGATTGGGATTGCCATCGCATTCGGAGGATGGTTGTTCTTCACGCAAGGAAGTACAGCCGCAACGGAATATGCGAGCGTCTACTTTATCGAAAAGGCACTCGCGATTGATAATGTCTTCGTCTTTTCACTTGTTTTTGCCTATTTCGCCATCCCACTCAAGTATCAACACAAGGTACTGTTCTGGGGGATTCTCGGAGCGATTTTCTTCCGCGCTGTCTTCATCGTCGCTGGCGTATCCCTTTTAGAAAACTTCGGTTGGGTCTACTACGTGTTCGGAGCGTTTCTCGTTTATACAGGGTGGATGATGTATAAGAATATCGGGAAAGACGAGTCACTTGAAGAAAACAAGACGATTCGTTGGCTCGAGCGACGCCTGCCCATCACACAGGATATCTCATCCGGGAAGTTCACGAAGCGCATCAATGGGAAGTTGTTCTTCACGCCACTCTTCATCGCGCTCATCTTTATCGAATTGTCGGATATCGTCTTCGCTGTCGATTCGGTCGCTGCAAGTTTCGCGTATTCACGTGACCCCTATATCATCTTCTATGCGAACATCATGGCGATTCTCGGACTTCGTAGCCTCTACTTCGTCCTCGCCAACTTGATCGACCGCTTCTACTATTTGAAACACGGTCTCAGCTTCATGCTCGTCTTCATCGGGGCGAAGATGATTTTCGGTGATGTGTACAAAATGCCGATTTGGATGTCTCTTGGAACCATCGTTCTCGTCATCCTGATTAGCGTCCTCTATAGTTTCTACAAAACGAAACCTGGTTCGTCTAAACACGTATAATGAATCAATCAGTCCATTTCGTCGGTGTTCTTTCTTTGAAAATCGGGTAATCATTGAGGTGCACAACTACAGAAAAGGGGATTCAATATGTTTGATCGGATTGGCCTCATGAGTATCGGTCTCGTCTTCGGGATCATCCTTATGTTACTTTTCAATAATCTATTCGGATTGGTGTTCGGTATCGTCCTTGGTGTCAGCTTCATCGCCGCCAACCAAATCGAACGAAACAAACAAACAACATGGCATTAATCAAAAAGCACGCGCTCCCATTGTTTGAGAGCGCGTGCTTTTATGTCAAAACATTGTATACGGATTGATACTGTTAGCAGGAGATGAACTGCTATACACATAGCTGTTCCGATGCACTTCGAAGTGGAGATGATTCCCGAACGAGTTACCGGTATTCCCCACCGTTCCAATCGTTGCTCCTTTTGCTAGCGTCTGTCCTGTGACGACATTGAGACGATCGAGGTGTGCATATACTGTGATGTATGTTTGTCCGTTCAACTGGTGGCTCATCATGATGTGGTTACCGTAAGCCCCATAGTTCCGAGAAACGATGACTTTTCCATAAGCGGCTGACACGACCGGTGTTCCTCTTGGAGCAGCCAAGTCGATACCGTTATGGAACGTATAACCGTACTGCCCGCTCGCCGGACCATACTTTTGTGTCAACGTCCCTTTTGTCGGGATGATCATTTTCGCAGCCGATGTGGTTGAAAGCGTGGAGACACTGTACTTCTTCACATATGTACTGGATACGTAGCGGGATGTCCCGTTGAAATTGATTTTTGTCCATCCCCCGCTCACGCCGAGATATTTGAAGGATTGTCCCAACTTCGCACTGCCGACGATTGCATACGTCGTGCCCGGACCCGAACGGACGTTTAAACTGTTAGTCGTGACTTTGACATAATACGTGGTAGCAGCTTCAGCCGGGGTACCTGTCGGAGTGAAGATTCCGACTGTGAGAAGAACGGCACAGAAGAGAGAAAGCATCTTTCGTTTCATGATGTGGTAAATCCTTTCAATTATGTATTTAAATTTTTATTTTTTTATATTATCTAACTGAAAAAATTTTACCACCAAAACGAACCGACAAATATGTCATTTATATTTCAAATAAAGGAAGACAAATTATAACTTACTTTCTTTATTTTTCCTTTTCAACATACAAAAAATGCACAGCCGTTTTCGACTGTGCATGTCTGTTACTCACGATTTTCCTCGGCGTTCTCCTCTTCATCCTCTAAATCTTCAATCAATCGCTTCATCTCTTCAATTTCACGGCGCTGTGCCTTGATGATTTCTTCAGACAATTCTTTCACGCGTGGGTCTTCAATTTCAGCGCGTTCACTTGTCAAAATGGCAATCGAGTGGTGAGGGATCATCGCTTTCATCCAACTGACATCATCGACGGTCGTCTGGCTACGTACGAGCCAAAGCGAGGCACTGAAGACGAGAGCACTGACCCCTAGGATGATAAAGTTAACTGTTTTGTTCTTATACATCCCCCACATGAAGAGAAGCATGACGAACGCCATGACCGATCCCATGATGAGTGCCATGTACAACCTCGTCTGACTAAAGAAGATATGATTGAACTGAAACACGTTCAAATACATGAGCCAATACATAATGAATGTCGAGACCGCAATCATGATTCCAAATTTACCGTACTGTTTCATCTTATTCATCCTTTCTTATTGTGCGTATAAAAACTCTTTTACCTACTTCTTCTATACTCAAACCCGCCTATTTCTCGGTCTAATCGTACTCTTAACGCTTTTCACTTCTTTTTCACAAACATCGGGTACACTAGTGAAATTGAGTTCATGCAAGGAAGGAGAACGATGATGCAAGAGCGGACATTGCGTGACGTACTGGCAACACTTGATTCTGTTTTATCTTGGTCTTATCTCGATCACCCGGAAGAAATGACAATTCGCGGAATCGGAACGACACCAGAAAAAATAAATAAAATGTTTTTATATATATGCAAGCGCCCAATCAATGAACGTGGCGTCGATTTAGTGAGGGCCGCCATCCGAAATGGTGCAGTAGCCATCGTCACGGATCGACCGATTGACGCGAGAGTACCCGTCATTTACTGTCGAGACGTCGAACGCGCACGTGAACAACTACAGACTCTTTTCGCCATGGAAGGAAATCACGCAAAGCACACGGAACGATAATAATAAGAGGAAGGAGGAATACAAGATGAAGATTCTCATCGTAGACGATGAAGAAAAAATGAGACATTTGATTCGTTTGTTTCTTGAGAGCGATGGGTATGCTTGCATCGAGGCAAATGATGCCGATTCCGCACTCGATAAGATTGAAGAGCGACCGGACCTCATCCTTTTAGATATTATGATGCCGGAAGTGGACGGCATCTCACTTTGTCGTCAGTTGAAAACGATGGATCCGGCATTACCCATCGTCTTGTTGACGGCACGTTCAGACAACGAGACCACCATTCAAGGGCTAGATGCCGGAGCGGATGACTACGTCACCAAACCGTTCGATGGAAATGTGTTTCTCGCTCGAATTCGAGCCGTCCTGCGAAGAAGTCGGGTCGTTAACCTACAATACGGTCCACTCCGTTACGATGAAGAGAGTGGGCGCATCTTATATGAAGAACAGGAAATCATTCTGACGCCAAAAGCAACAGCCATCTTGAAGCTATTTCTTCAGCACCCGAATCGTTTGTTCAATCGCTTAGATTTGTATGATCTCGTCTGGCCGTACTCTGCCGAATCTGACCCCCGTACAGTCGATGCACACATACGCATGATTCGAGAAAAGTTAGGGGACGCAGGCTTTCCAATCGATGATTATTTGAAGACGGTATGGGGACGTGGGTATCGATGGACCGAGGAGCGTTCCGGATGAGACGCAGTCGTAATAGCTTACCGTTCCGAATCAGCCTCGTCTTCCTGTTGTCTACGTTGTTGATAGAAGGAGTCTTATTCTTGCTCCTTTACCACACACTACTTGGGGAACGCGTGACAGAAGAAGTCCATCGATTAGAATCACGGGCTGAGAGTCATGCGAATGTATTGGCGATGAACTTTTCCGAAGAGACAATCGGTCATGTGGCTACCATGGAAAGTGAGACGGACACAAAAGTTGCCATCACTGACCCAGCACATGATCTTCTTCAAACGTCCCGTTCTTTTCCACAGGTACTGGTCGATACCGTCGAAACGAAACGACGTGCAGGTCCATTCGATGATACGACTGTTCTAGAGGACGACTGGGAAAACGAGCCGTATTTAAGCGTTCGTACGCCGATCACGGATGATCTCGATACACGGTATGGGTACGTCTACATGTTTTTACCGACTGAGATCATTCATGGAATCAGTCATCGCCTTCAGTTGCGATTTCTGTATATCACGACCATCGCACTGGTGACGACCGTGCTGACCTTCATCCTGCTGAGCCGCCTCATTTCGAAACCAATTCAGTCACTGAAACAAGCGACCGAGAACGTACTGACGAATCCCGATAACCTACAGCTACCAACGAATCGCGTTGACGAAATCGGTGAGTTGGCTCGCTCCATCGAGGCCATGTCCGTGGAGTTGGCTCGCTTACGTCGCGAACGACATCAATTTTTGTCCGATCTCTCACATGAAATCAAGACCCCTCTCACTTATTTGAGGGGATATGCCGAGATTGCTTCGAAAGAAAGCACACCCGAACCGCTACGCAATCAATCCATCCAGACAATTTTAGATGAGAGTCGTTCGCTCACAGAACTGGTGGAAAATGCGTTTCAATTGGCTCAACTCGACGAAAACACGTTCTTGTTACATCGAGAAGAAGTTTCTGTCACGACGTTTTGTGAGGATTTACGACGAATGCTCGATACGATGTTCCGAATGACGACGATTCGGTTCGCTGCTTCTCCGAACATAGAACAAGTAGACATCACGCTCACATTGGATCGACATCGCATGCTTCAGGTCTTCCGGTCCATTGCCCACAACGCGATTCAGCATAGTGAGGCGACACATGTTTCACTTCATTCTAATACTTCAGACGCTTATCTCGTCTTGACCATCACTGACGACGGAAAGGGAATTCCTGAAGAAGATCTCCCACACATTTTCGACCGTCTGTACCGTGTTGAAAAATCACGATCTCGTCAAACTGGTGGAAGCGGACTCGGACTCGCCATCGCCAAGCAAATCGTCACACGGCATGGTGGGACGTTGACGGTATCTTCGGATACAACAGGTACCTCGTTCACCGTCGCCCTACCACTCAGCAAAAAGACGCCTCTCCAGTAATGGAAAGGCGTCTTTCGTCAGTCGAGTTCACCTGCATCAAGTTGTGTCTGCCACTTCTCGTCTATGAGCTCATATACGCTATTGTCAGATGTGATGAGCAGCATGCGCTCCTCTTTGATCGCCAATTTAATCGGCACAGCATCCGCTTCAAACTCTGGAAGATCGAACGTCTCTGTAGACTCATCGTCTAGATTGAAACGAACCCCTTCGAAAGAACCATCTGTCTGTCGTACGTATGCCAACTGCCCCTCATCCGCTCCGACCGTAATCACCTGTTCTGATTCAACGAGTGGCTCGAACGAATCTCCAAAGTCCTTCGAAACGAGGATACCGGACGGTCCGTATAAGAAGACCCGCTCCGCTTCCGTCGCGTCGGCGACAATCCCTGCCACCTGCTCACCCTCTACCCCAGATCCTCGCATCGACTCGAACGATCTTCCGCCATCGTCCGAACGATAGAATCCAGGTTCTAGCTCTGACGTCGCTTCCTCAAGGTAGACGTACAACATTTCCGTCGCATAACCCGCACTCATGTAATGAAAGTCTGCCTCTCCCTCCAGTGCCCGTACGTCTAATGTCATGCCATGGTCTTTCCCGTATAACACACCGAGTGGATTTTGGAAGTCGGTACGTCGGTCGGGATGACCACTTGCATAAAATCCATCCTCGACGAGTTCGAATCCCATATAGTCATGACGATTCGTCGGAAGTGTATACCAGCCATCTTCACGATATTCCATTAATCCGGCATGCGTCGCGATGACAAGACGTTCGTCGTCTTGCCAAAATCCAGCTCCGTGGATGTGGGAGACCGTTTCATCGGATCCCACACGTTGCCACTCGTCTTTTGTAGTTGTCGTCACATTCTCGGATTGACTCGTGTCCGACGGTGCGTCTTCTGTTCCACACGCCGACAGGAGCAGTGGAGTCAGGAATAGTGATAGCATTAACGTTCGTTTCATCTCGATCCCTCCATCATTAGCATCCCATCTAGCATACTGACTAAAGGTGAAAGAAATGTTAAATCTTCAAAAGTCGAGCGTTGATTGCGACAATAACTGTGCTTAAACTCATCAAGACGGCACCGATGGCTGGGGACAAGATGATTCCAATCGGAGCCAGAACGCCTGCAGCAAGCGGGATGGCGACGATGTTATACCCGGCTGCCCACCACAAGTTTTGAATCATCTTACGATACGTGTTCTGTGAAAGCTCCAAAATCGATAGGACATCTTTCGGATTACTGCGGACGAGGACAATATCTGCCGTTTCGACGGCAACGTCTGTCCCGCTCCCGATTGCGATGCCGACATCCGCTTGTGCTAAGGCAGGTGCGTCATTGATTCCATCTCCGACCATCGCTACTTTGCTGCCATCTTTTTGGACGTCTTTCACTTGGTTCGCCTTGTCGTCCGGTAATACTTCGGCATACACGTCATCGATACCGAGCTGACCCGCGACCCAATGCGCGACCTTCTCGTTGTCACCCGTCAACATGATCGAGCGAATGCCTTTTTCATGAAGTGCCTCGACGGTCTCTTTCGCTTCTTCCCTCACCAGATCGGCCATCGCAATCATCCCGACCCATTCTCCGTCTTTCAAAACAAAGACGACGGTCTTTCCTTCTTCCGAGAGTCGTGCAAACGTCTCCTCATCAATTTGAATGTGTTGATCGCGGATATGTCGCGGACTGACGACTTGTATATGCGCACCGTCAACCGTTCCTTCCAATCCGACACCTGTCATCGAACCGAAGTCGTCGACAGCCGCCAGTTTCAATTCCCGTCTCTCGGCTTCTCTTAAAATCCCTTGCGCGAGAGGATGTTGCGACTCACGCTCAACTGCTCCTGCGAGTTGCAACACGTCTTCCTCCTTATAAGGCGAGTTCGCCTGTATGTCCGTGACGCCGAAATTCCCTTCCGTCAGCGTACCGGTCTTATCGAAAATGACGGCATCGAGTCGACGCGCCTCTTCAAATTGAGTCCGATTGCGGATGAGAAGACCTTGTTTTGCCGATAATGCTGTCGAGACGGCGACGACCAGGGGTGTCGCCAGTCCAAGTGCATGGGGACATGAGATGACCATGACCGTTACCATCCGTTCGATCGCTGTCCCGACTGAGTAGCCGAGCATGAACCAGATGGTGAACGTGATGACCCCAGCGGCAATTGCGATATAGAACAAATATTTTGCCGCCCGGTTCGCCAGATTTTGAGCCCGCGACTTCGATTTTTGTGCCTCACTCACCAATTCAACCACTTTTGACAAGTACGTACTTTCTCCCGTACCAATCGTTTCAATCGTCAAACTCCCTTCTTGGTTGATCGAACCCGCAATGACATCTTCACCTTCTGTTTTTTCGACCGGTACCGATTCGCCGGTTAACATCGACTCGTCGATGGTTGTTCGTCCTTTGATGATTTTCCCGTCCACGGGTACCTGCTCCCCCGGTTTGACGAGGATTCGGTCTCCTTCCTTCAGTTCAGAGATAGGAACGTCTTCCGTTTCTTCCCCATTGATGCGATGCGCTTCGTTCGGTAGAAGCTGCACGAGTTGTTCCAACGCGTTCGACGCTCCCATGACAGAACGCATCTCAATCCAATGGCCGAGTAGCATGATCACAATCAATGAAGCGAGTTCCCAAAAGAAGTCATGTCCGCTTCCATAGCCAAAGACGACAGCTGCACTATAAAAGTAAGCGACGCTGATCGCCAAGCTAATAAGCATCATCATGCCCGGGCTACGCTCTCTTAACTCTTCCACACTTCCTTTTAAGAACGGCCACCCGCCGTATACATACACAATCGTCGCCAATACAAATAAGATTGTCTTTTCAAACGGAAAATCGAGTTCAAACCGCAGCCATTCTTGAATCATGTCCGATAACAATAAAATCGGAATCATCAGCCCGAGCGATACGAAGAAACGTCGTTTGAAATCGTCAATCATATGCTCGTGTCCGTGTCCGCCATGATGAGACTCGTGACTCTCCTCATGATGTCCATGGTGTTGATCGTGTGCATGTTCCATCATTCATCCTCTCCTTTACACGGATTGTATACCTCTATTCGGTATGCGATTAAACAGATTTGGACTTTCATGTTTCTTTCACAATTAGGTGGTACAACAAAGTGAGGACTGAACAATGAAGGAGTGTTATAGCATGAAATCGAAAGGAATATGGTTTCTGTTGACGGGGATTTTAATTGGAGGCATCCTCGTTTTACTAATCGTCCTTTTCAACGGGACATGGAACCATAACAACAATATGGACCAAGATCATATGATGGGAAACGATTCGGCAACGGGTCAGATGGATGATCACATGATGGGTGATAATGGAATGGGTGGCAATAACGGACCGATGGGACACGGAGCGATGCAAGAGCTCCAAGCAACGGATGAACCGACACAGCCGCTTCCGATTCCGACTGCCTTACAGCCAAATCGTGTCACGGGAGACACGGTCTACTATACGGTGGAAGCAACTAAAGGCACGTCACAATTTTTCAAAGACGGCAAGAAATCGGAAACGTTCGGCTATAATGGAGACTTACTCGGACCAATGATCGAGTTACCGAAAGGAAAAACAGTCGTAATCGATACCATCAATCGATTGGATGAACCGACAACGTTCCACTGGCACGGACTCGTCATCCCTGCCGACATGGACGGGGGACCTCATCAGACCGTCGCACCAGGTGAACAGGCACAAGTTCGACTCGACATCGATCAAGAACCTAGTACACTGTGGTTCCACCCCCATCCGATGGGATTGACAGCCGAACAAGTTTATAAAGGGCTCGCCGGTCTTCTTTATGTGACCGACGATGCACAGAACGGTCTCCCGAATGAATATGGAGTCGACGACATCCCGCTCATCGTACAAGATCGACTCTTCACGCCGAACGGTGAGTTGGATTATGATGCCCATATGAACGTTGATGGAACGACGGGGGATACCATTCTTGCGAATGGAGCCATCAACACGACGTTCGACGTTCAAACCGAGACGTTACGAGTGCGACTAGTCAACGGTTCGAATGCGCGCGATTTTGATTTTACGTTATCTAACGAGGCCGAGATGACGCAGATTGCGACAGACGGAGGGCCGTTAGAACGCCCGATTCCCTTAGAGACCCTCACGTTGACACCAGGTGAACGGGCCGAGGTACTGATTGATTTTTCACAAGTTGAAGATGTCGCCGCCTTAAAAGCGGACGGGGTGACATTCACCACGTTTCGTGTCGGTGAACTTGACAAGGCGTCCATTAAGATTCCGGTGACCGAAACGATGGAGCGCTTGACAGATGAGACAGCAGACCGCCGCCTCACCCTTTTTGGAATGGGTAACATGGTTTCAATCAACGGAAAGACCTATGATCCGGAGCGTATCGACATCGAAGCGAAACGCGGAGACACCGAGGTATGGGAAATTGAAAATAAGCCGGATATGATGGGTGGGATGACACATCCTTTCCACATCCACGGCGTCCAGTTCCGAGTCATTAGTCGAGACGGCAACCCACCATCCGATCAGGAAAAAGGGTGGAAAGATACGGTAGCCGTCGCTCCGGATGAACGAGTAAAGATTGAAATCACCTTCACGAAAACCGGCACATTTATGTATCATTGTCACATCCTCGAGCATGAAGAAAATGGGATGATGGGACAAGTAAACGTGACCGAATGACCGACACCTCTCTGTTCTATCAGCGGAGAGGTGTTTTGTATCCGTCCTGATTTCGATACGTTTCTGCTAGGACTATTGCCTGTATAGGGATTCCTTCTCAAATGTCGTATACTAGTTGTGAATGCATGTACAAATGTTCGCGAGGAGGTAGGTCCATGCGCCGATTCCATAGGATTAGGCAGAAACGCTCCGCTCGTCAAAAACAGCAACGCCATACGTTCTCCATCGCTTCCATCGTGGAAGAAGTACAGGATGCGATGTGTTATATCGATTTCTCAAGATGTCGTCTGTATTCGAATGATTCTCTTCGGCAATGGTACCCTTCTATGACAACACAATCTTTTGACACATTGGAAACATTGACTCGTTATGTATATACCATGTTGGAACGGCATGGGGCGGATTCCGCACAAGTCATGCACCTCATCCAGGAATTGCTCGAATGTGCGACCGAAACGGATCCAAGGATGACTTCACGTCGTCTGCGTTCTAATGACAAGACGCTACATTTGATTTTCAACTTCACGCGGACACCACGTGGCGTTTTCATCATGTGGCGCGACCAAACGGAAGCCGTCCGCTTTGAAGAACGTAAAGACAGTTTCCTTGCCGAACTGTCTCATGATTTCCGCACGCCATTGACTGCCATCCATGGATATACGGAGCTACTCATGACACGCCATCAAGGTTCGGAAAAATCGTATCAGATGCTAACACAAGTCAAACAAGAATCGGAACGGCTGGAGCGGCTCGTCGATAACTTCCTCGATTATCAAAAAGAACGATACACGGCTGATCAACTGACCGTGACGACGTTCGCACTCCGTCCTCTTTTGGAGGATGTCATGTCGAGCTATCAGACGACCTCCTCGCTTCATACGGTGACGTTTGAAACGAATGATGTCTTGATTCAAGCAGATGAAGAAAAGTTACGGCAATTGCTCCATAACCTCATTGGTAACGCCATCAAGTACTCTCCTGATGGCGGGACGGTCCATACGAGCGTATTTGAAAGTGCTGGCACGGTAACTTTATCTGTATCCGATACCGGGATTGGGATTCCAGAAGAAGCACTTCCCTACGTATTTGATGAATATTACCGTGTCGAATCCGCCGCCCACCAAGCCATAAAAGGAACAGGTCTCGGTCTACGAATCTGCAAACGAATTGCCGAAGCCCACGGTTGGGTAATTCATGCGGACTCGGTATACGGAGAAGGCACCACCTTTACAATCGAGCTTCATACCAGACAGAGCTGTCCATTGCTGCCATCCCCTAAACATTCGGTTTCGTTCGACTGATTTAACTAAATCAGGCGAGAATTTTCCCTCCTCTAAGCGTCTCGGGGCGTAGCCCAGCGTAGGTGGGAGATGAATCGCCCGGTCCAAAACTCTTCTCCCCCTGTGACAGATGTGACGAACAAAAGTTCGTGATTCCGTCAGATTCTCCCTTCCTTCCATGGGTATTGGATGAGGAGGACACATCATGATCTTCTGAAGGGAGGATGGACGGACATGCTGAAAGGCTATAAATATAGGCTCCACCCAACGCCGGCACAGGCCGAGTTCCTCATCAAGACGATCGGCTGCGCCCGGTTCATCTACAACAAGCTGCTCGAGGACCGCATCGCCATCCGCGAGGAGGCGAAAGCGGGGAGTGGAACGAGACGGAAACCGGCGACACCCGCCTCCTACAAGCCCCTGTTCCCGTTCCTCGCCGAGGTGGACAGTCTCGCGCTCGCGAACGCGAAGCTGAATCTCGACACCGCGTTCGCGAAGTTCTTCGCCGGGACGGGCGGCTTCCCGGCCTTCAAATCGAGACGGCGGTCGCGCGCCTCCTACACGACGAACAACCAGCACGGCACGATCCGCATCGAGGACGGCAAGGTGAGACTTCCTAAAATCGGCTTCGTGAAGTTCGAACAACATCGCTCGTTTGAGGGCGTCATCCGGTCGGCGACGGTGTCGATGACCAAGACGGGCAAGTTCTTCATCTCCCTCCTCGTCAAACAGGACGATGCACCATGGATCCCAGCCGAGAACAAGGTCGGGATCGATCTCGGTTTGGAGCACTTCGCCGTCATGACGAACGATGCGATGGTCTCGGAGAAAATCGAAAACCCACGTCTCCTTCGTAAGTCCGAGGCGAAGGTCAAGAAGGCGCAACGGGCGCTGTCGCGAAAGAAGATCGGAAGCAAGAATCGTGAAAAAGCCAAATTACTTTTGGCCAAGAAACACGAAAAGATCGCCAACCAACGCAAGGACTTCCTTCACAAACTGTCGAGACGGATCGTTGACGAGAACCAAGTCATCGTCGTGGAGACATTGAAGTCGGAGGACATGATGCAAAACCATAAGCTCGCCAAATCGATTGCAGATGTCAGTTGGTACGAGTTCGTCCGGCAACTCGAATACAAATCAAACTTCTACGGACGGACGCTCATCAAGGCGGATCAATGGTTCGCATCCACTCAAATCTGTTCCACTTGCGGTGTAAAAGGCGAGAAGAAGGCGATGGATGTCCGTGAATGGACGTGTGCCTGTGGCGCGCATCATGACCGTGACATCAACGCGAGCATCAACCTGTTGATGTTGGCAAACTAAAACGAATTCCTTCAGGGTGGGAACCACCCGACGAGCTTGGTAAACAATCGTGGCTAATAAAAGTACGGTCTTCCCAAGAAGCTCCCACTTCAATTTGTGAAGCAAATAAGTGGTGAGTAGTTCACTCGGTCGAACGTTTTTGTCTTACCTCAATTTGAGAATGAAGTGTCTACCTTTTGGGAATAAAGAAGTGTCGAAGAGAGGAGGAAATGAAGATGAAACAACGTGGCTACTTATCGATTCCCGTCGCCGTTGTATTCGCCGTCGTTTTCGGGCTCACCCTCGATAATTGGTGGCTCGGCATTGGAATTGGCATCGCTATGTTTTTTGCGTTTCGAGGAACAAAGAAGAAAGCGTGAAAAGATAATGAACATTTACACACCTTCAGATTGACAATTATTTGAAGACTGCTACCGTTAATGTATAGTCTATCGAAAAGGTCGTGAAGGAATGACGCTCACCGTCTTGTTGCTCAATGCTTGTGTCGCATTCACCGGATTTTATATCATCTCGAAGATTTATCATTCTTCGCTTTTTAATTCGTACCGTCTTCGTAGTTCTGTGATTGGAATACTCGCCGGTGCACTCGGTCTGTTTTTGATGTATAACGCCGTAGAAGCTAACGATATGGTCCGTGTGGATTTACGTCACTTACCGCTCGTGTTGCTTGCTTTTTATGGTGCTCGTTTTCCTTTATTCATTGCGACACTTGTCATCGCCAGTACACGATTTTTGTTCGGAATGACCGAGCAGGCCGTGATTGCGTTTATCGCGACGTTCATCGTCAGCATCGGGATGCTCTGGATTCATCGGCTGCTTCGGGAGCGACTCTTCTTACAGAGTATCTTTTTGAACGTATGGGCGCTCTTCATTATTTCGATTGCCGTCTATATCAATATGGGTTGGAGCACAGCCTATGTATCCCTCGTCTTGTCCATTTGGATGATTGGCATGCTCGTCGGTCTACTCTCGAGTATCCTCACCATCGATTTAGAACAGACGACCCGCCGTGCCATCGAGTACAAACAGTCGTCTGAACGAGACCATTTGACCGGTCTATACAATCGACGTGTGTGGGATCGATATACGGCTTCCATCGGGCAAGAGAATCGGACGTACAATGTACTCGCGCTCGATATCGATCATTTTAAACATGTGAACGATACATATGGTCACGGAAACGGTGATCTCGTCTTACAACAGTTCGCCAACATCTTAAAAGTCGAGACGCGTGCCCATGACACTGTCGCACGAATCGGTGGCGAAGAATTCGTCATCTTGATGTACGATTTGACGCCAGAGAAGGTAGACAAAGTGGCCAACCGGATACGAGAACGGATTGCTGCTGAACTATTCCACTTGAACGATTTTCCACCGATTCAAATCACGACGTCTGTCGGGGTCGCACACGGGACCTCGCTTCCCATCAAGCGGATGGTCGATCTTGCGGATTCGGCGCTCTATCAAGCAAAACATGAAGGGCGCAATCAAGTTGTTGTCTCGACCTATGACACACCACAACCGATCATGACATGAACAAACCCCGCTTCAAGTGAAAGCGGGGTTTGTTGTACTCATTTTGTAAACCGTTCAACCTCATCTGTCATGATGGCCGAAACCGCTATCAGGGGCAGGTCCTTCACATCGTTAATCGTGTAGAGCCGTGTCTCGAGCGTCGTCTGTTGTATCTGATCCCATGCTTTCGAACCGATAAATGCAGGCTGGGCGTGAATCGCCTCGGCCCGAATCGTTTCAGCGAACGAGACGGTGTCCGACTCACCCGTGAGTGTCAACACTGCAAGCCGGGCGACTGGTGCCACATCTCGCATTCGGACGAGCGTTTCACGATTGAATGAGGAGAACACGACACGGTCACCGAGTTCAAACTCGTCAACAGCAAACCAAGCGAGACGTTCGATCCCTGGATACGCATATTGATCCGTCTTCAATTCGATGTTCAGGGTGACGTTGCTTCGTTCAATCAGTCCGAGCACCTCTTCTAACGTTGGGATGCGTTCATAGCCGTCAATCTTCAACTGGCGCAACTCCTGAAGCGTCATGTCTTTCACCCATCCCGTTCCATTTGTCGTCCGGTCGACGGTTTCGTCATGAATGACGACGAGACGCCCGTCCTTCGATAGCTGTACGTCCAGCTCGATTCCGTCCACATAGGGAAGAGCTGCCTCGAACGCGGACAATGTATTTTCCGGGTAATTGGCGCTATAGCCGCGATGTGCGTAAATCAACATGTCACTGCCCCAAGGTGGAAGTTGTCTCATCGGCCGCACGCTTCAATGCTTCTTCGACCGACACCCCTTGATACAAACTTTCCATCGCGTTGACGACACTTTGACGTGATTGCGGGAACGTCGAGATGAGCGCTCCTTGTGTCGCAGGTGATGGTTTCGTCTCACTGAGTTGGTCGACCGTCACTTTCAGTTGTGGATATTTCGCCCACATTTCTTTTACGATCGGTTCATTGTATGCTTCCGGATTGATGGCGAAGTAGCCTGTGTCAACATGCCACTGTGCTTGCGCTTCCGTTGAAGCGACATACTTCATGAACTCCCATGCGCCTTCTTTCGTCTCTTCGGCAATGCCATCACCCATCCAGAGCGATGCCCCGCCGATGACGACGCCTTGACGCTCCGCTTCAGTCGGTACCGGTAAGTACGATGCGCCGATTTCAAAGTCCGCGTTGTCTGCTACCGTACGGATTCCTGCTGACGAATCAAGGTACATGGCAACTTTTCCAGATTGGAATGCCGCGCGCATGTCGTCCCAGTTTTGACCGACGTTTAGGAATGTCTTCTCATCGTACATCTCTTTGATGAGATTGAACGCGTTCTGTCCTTCTTCGCCATCAAACACGGCTTTCGTCGGGTCTCCGCTTCGTCCATTGTCATTGTCGACATACAGTCCACCTTGTGCGGCCAAGAGCTGTTCAAAGAACCAACCGTAGTTGAGCATCGTGAAGCCGGTCTGACCGTCCGTTGTCAACTTCTTCGCCGCCTCTTTCAACTCGTCATATGTGCGTGGTGCTTTCTCTGGATCGAGCCCTGCTTTTTCAAACGCCTCTTTGTTATAGATGAGGATCGGTGTCGAAGAGTTGAACGGCATCGAGTATTGCTTCCCATCGACCTGATAATAACTCAAGATGTTCTCTTCCCATACGCTCGTGTCAAAATCCTCTTTGTCGATGAACTCTTGAACTGGTGTGATTTTGTTCGAATCGATCATGTATTTCGTCCCGACCTCGAACGTCTGCATGATGGCTGGCGCGTCTTCCGAACCGGCGACCGCATTGAATTTCGTCAACGCTTCCTCATATGTTCCTTGGAAGACCGGTTTGACTTCATAGTCGTCTTGCGAAGCGTTGAACGCATCGACTTGACTGTTTAAAGCCGTCTCCAAGTCCCCACTCATCGCATGCCAAAAGACGACCTCTGTCTTTCCGTCTTCTGTCGTCGCCGCGACTGGTGCCGCTTCTTCACTGCCACATGCCCCGAGTAATAACACCGAACTTGCCAACCCTGCGAATAATCCTAACTTTTTCATTTGTCATATCCCCCTATTATTTGATAGCGCCTTGCGTCAATCCTTCTTGCAAGTGCTTTTGTCCTGCGAACAACAATACAAGTGTCGGAATGATAATCAAGATGACTGCTGCCATGACGACGCCCCAATCCGAGGCGACTTCGTTCGACTGCATCTGTTTGATGCCGATTTGGACCGTCCGCGCCTGTTCCGTGTTCGTGACGAGAAGCGGCCATAAGTACATATTCCAAGTCGTCAAAAAGCTGTACACCGACAATGTGACGAGCGGTGTCTTCGATACCGGCAAGACGACGTTCCAAAAGAATCGGAAGCGACTGATCCCGGCAATTTGGGACGCCTCGTACATTTCATACGGAATCGTTTTGAACTGTTGCCGAAGTAAGAACGTCCCGAACGCAAGTGCGAAGAACGGCACAGACAGTCCCCAGACGCTATTCAGCCAGCCGAGCGACTGGATCGTCAAAAAGTTCGGGACCATCGTCGCTTCCCATGGCACCATCATCGTCGCCAAGAAGAGCATAAAGATGAGCCCTTTTCCTTTAAAGTCGATGAAGACGAACGCGAATGCTGCAAGACTCGATAATACGACCTGTCCGACCATCACGAGGAGCGCGACAATCAAACTGTTGAGCAGGTACGTCATCATCGGGATGCGTTCGAACGCGGCCACATAGTTTTCCAATGAAGGTTCACGTGGAAGGAGATGTCCCTGGAGCACCTCCTTCCCGTCCATCAGACTGATCGAAAACGCATAGGCGATTGGAAACAGCATGACGATGGCGCTCAAGACGAGTAAGACATAGACGCCAACATTCCGTAGTCTCATTGGTAATGCACCTTCCTTTCAACCAATTTAAATTGGATCCATGTCAACAAAAGGACGGCGATGAATAGGAGCACGGCCTGGGCACTGGCACTGCCGACGTTATAGTTGATGAACGCATCTTTGTAGATGGCATAGACGATGACATTCGTCGCATTCGTCGGTCCACCTTTCGTCAATAAATCAATCTGTCCAAACGTCTGGAAGGCGTTGATCAGCGAGATGATCCCGACAAAGAAAAGTGTCGGCGACAACATCGGGATGGTGATCGCCCGAAGCTGTGTCCAATAACTCGTTCCGGCAATGTCCGCACTCTCATATAACGTCCGATCGATGTTTTGCAGACCGCCAAGTAGAATCAAGAACGTAAAGCCGATGTTCATCCAAACGGTCGCAAGTGACACGGAAAGGAGCGCATATTGTGGATCGAGGAGCCACTGTACACCGCTTGCCCCCACAGCCTCGAGGAACCGGTTGAAAATACCGATTGACGGATTGTACATGAACATCCAAATGACCGATGACGCCGCGACGCTCATCCCCATCGTCGCCGAGAACGCTGTTCGAAAGATGCCAATGCCCTTCAGTTTCTCATTGGCGAGGAGTGCGAGACCGAGCGCAATGAGAATCGTGAGCGGGACCGTCAAAAGGACGAATCCGACTGTCGCCTGAATGCTTTGCCAAAATGCGGCACTCGTGAACAGCGTGCTGTAATGACCGACTCCGACAAATTCGAGTGGTGTCCCCTGTGTGTCGGTCCGGAAAAAGCTTAAATAGATCGTTCGCAACAGCGGATAGACGAGAAAGACACCGAACAAGATGATGGACGGAGACAAGTACAACAGACCGCTCGCCGCGTCAGATAGCCGTGTCCGGGCTTTCTCTCTCGGTAAGGCGACCGTCATTGGAACACCTCCAACGCCTCAAATAGTTTCGGTTGTCGTGGCTCGATGCGCTGTCCGTTCGTATCAAATAGCGACATCTGTTTCGAATCCACATAACACGCTACTTTTTCGCCGACCGTGAGCGGCCATTGTCCCGGCCATTTTGCCAACCATTCGTTCCCTCCGACGTCAAAGGCGAGAATCGTCTCGGTCCCGAGCACTTCAATATTTTTCAGTTCTGCGTAAAATGTCACATCTTTGTCCGCTGGCTTGATTTGCTCAGGACGGACACCGAGTGTCGCCTGTGATACTTCCGTCAAGGCATTTGGGTGGAAGATGCGACCGTCCGATGCCATCCAGCCTTTTTCTTGTCGCGTGACCTCAACTAGGTTCATTGGAGGTGACCCGATGAAGGAAGCGACGAACGTATTCGCCGGTTTGTTATATAAGTCGAGCGGCTTTCCGACTTGTTGCACTTCCCCCTCATTGAGGAGCATGATGCGGTCCGCCATCGTCATCGCCTCGACTTGGTCGTGAGTGACATAAATCATCGTCAATCCGAGTTTTCGCTGTAACTGGCGAATCTCTGAACGCATCTTTGCCCGTAGCTTCGCATCTAAGTTCGAGAGCGGCTCATCCATCAGGCAAATCGGTGCCTCAGTCACGATGGCACGTGCCAAGGCGACACGCTGTCGCTGACCTCCAGATAGCTCACGCGGTTTCCGTTTCAGGTAATCGGTGAGCCCGAGTGTTTCCGCTGCCTGTAGGCAACGCTCCCGCTGTTCAAGCTTCGTCAGTCCTTTCGTATGTAGACCGAACGTGATATTTTTCTCCACCGTCATATGTGGGTAAAGGGCGTAGTTTTGGAACACCATCGACAAGTGACGCTCACTCGGCTTCATCCCGTTCGCCGCCACACCGTCGATGCGAAGCGTTCCGCTTGTGATGGATTCGAGCCCGGCTATCATCCGAAGCATCGTACTCTTCCCGCAGCCGGACGGACCGACGAGTGCGAAGAACTCTCCTGCTTCAATCGTCACGTCAATCCCTCGAATGACTTCCGTCTCCCCGAATGATTTTGTCAGTTGTTGTAGTTGAATCGATTTCATGCTAATTCCTCCTTCTGACTTTGTACGTTCCAAAGTCGTTCATCCCCGGTCGATACGGCGAATGCCCCATGATCGAGGGCGCGATGCACATCAATCGGTTGACGAATCATGCCACCCGTCACAATCGGAAAGGAGACTTCCTGGGAAATCTTCTCGACCACGCTCGGAATCAGACCCGGCATAAGTTCAATCGCATCCGGTTGTTGCGCCTCTGCGAGCTTGAGTCCGCTCGTGACCGCGTCCGAGTCGACGAGAAAGAGTCGTTGTACCGTCAAGAGCCCCGCTCGCTTCGCATGCTGGAGCACGGATGCTTTCGTCGTGACAATCCCATCGGCACCGACACGTTTGGCAAGATAATCGATCCCGTCCCGATCGAGACTGATTCCATTGATTCGCTCCGCGTGGAGGAAGACCGTTCGATTCTCTCGCTTTAAGTGCGCCACATAGCGGTCGAGCGTACTGAGCGTTCCCATCATGAGAAACGTCGTCGTCACATCCGTCCGTAAAAACGCCTCGATTTGTTTTGGACTTTTGATGGAGGCAATCATCCGTTCTTGTCCGATCCGTGCAATCGCATCATTCACTTGAATCATCCTCTCTTCAAAAAAGGACCAACAGAAACGACACGTCATCAACGTACGGGCTTCTGTTGGTCTCTCAAAGGTTCTACCGGTAACTATTCACTTGGAGTGAGGGGGTCTCACAGCTCTTATCGTAACGAATGATTGTAAAGCTATGATAAAGGAATTGCTAAGTTTCATGAAGAGAACGTAAAAAAACCGATTCACGGGGAGTCGGTCAATGTCTGTTCGGCTTTCGCTAAGATGTCGGCTTTCACGTCATTATCCCGTCCCTGCCAATTACGGACCATCATCTTCATCCGCTGGTTTTTCGAGAATCGTTCTTCGTGACGATCGATGAACCGCCAATAGAGGGCGTTGAACGGACAGGCGTCGTCTTCTGTTGTATGTTTTGGGTTGTATGGGCAATCCCGACAGTAGTCACTCATCCGGTCGATATATTTTCCGGAAGCGACATACGGTTTTGTGGCGAGCTTTCCGCCGTCCGCATGAAGAGCCATCCCGAGTACGTTCGGTAAGACGACCCAGTCATAGGCATCGATATACATCTCGTTAAACCAGTCGCTCGTCTGCTTCGGATTGATTTCAAACAATGTCGCATAGTTTCCGAGCACCATCAGTCGCTGGATATGATGATTGTGGGCATGTGCGACAACCGGTTTCAAACTTTGATGCAGACAGTTCAACTCCGTCTTCGCATCCCAGAAGAAGGACGGTAAGTCGCGTTCATGCTTGAACGTGTTCACGTCTTCATAACCGGGCATGACAGAAAGATAGACGGCGCGCATGTACTCTCGCCAACCGAGGATTTGCCGGACGAATCCTTCAATCGACGATAGCGGTGCATCCGCCTGACATGCCGCATCAACAACTTCTCGCGGTGTCAGTAAACCGATATTGATGGCAGCCGACAACAGGCTGTGTGACATCTCGGGTTCATCCGTCATCATTGCATCTTGATACGGACCGAACGTTTCAAGTCGTTCTTCTACGAACTGTTTTAGCGCACGTCTCGCCTCGGCATGTGTGACCGGCCAATGGAACGAGGTCACCTCCCCCGGATGTTCCGAGAACGTCGACTCGACTTTTTCGATAACGTCTTTCGTGATCGAATCTGGACGGAAATGGATGGCAGATGGAAACGATAGTCCTTCGTTCGGCGGTTTTCGGTTATCCGCATCAAACGACCATTTCCCGCCACGTGGCTTCCCCTCTTCGAGCAAGACATCGAATCGCTTCCGCATGTGACGATAAAAACGATCCATCCGCCACGGCTCATTCCCGAGCGTCTCGGTCGCTTCCTCTTTTGATAAGTAGAAGAGCGGGACATCCGTATGTTCGATCAGTTTATGCTTCTTCCCAAATTGTTTCAGTTTTTTCGCCATCGGTTCGTCCGTGACGGCGGTGACATGAATTTCGTCCGGAGTGTACTGTTTCACATGATTGTCCCATGCCTCTTGGAACGAATCCGCCTCATGATAATCCACGGTGTATCCTTTATCGCGCAATTCTTCAGCAAAGTGTCGCATCGCAGAGAAGATGAGGACGAGCTTTTGTTTATGGTACGGACGCCACGTCGCGCGCGACGTCGCCTCAATCATGACGATGACATCATCTTCTTTCATATCCTTCAGCATCGCAAGTTCGTGCGAGAGTTGGTTGCCGAGTATCCAAAATGAACGCATGTTGTTGACTCCTTTGTCTCATCGATGTGCTACAATCGAGCTACTTTCGAAGTGAGGTGATGATGTGTTACCACAAGTGCTACTGAAATGGATTGACAGTCAATACGAGAATCCAAGGGGTCCCGTCGGAAAGTATATCGGGGAAAAGATGGTACGCCAACACCGGGTCGAAGTCGAATGGACGATTGAACAGTTAGACATTCAACCCGGTACAACCGTTCTAGAGCTCGGGTGCGGGGCCGGCGATGCGATGGCAACCATCCTTCAACGACATCCTGACGTACATGTCATGGGTCTCGACCGATCTAAAACAATCATCGATTCAGCAAGACAGCGCAATCAGGCTTCGATTCATACAAAACGGGCCAACTTGATCCAAGGAGATTTGCATCAGCTCGAGGTGACGGACGCATCCATCGATCACGTGTTCAGCATTCACACACTATATTTCTGGAGAGATGTCACGACCGTTCTGTCTGAAATCGAACGCGTCTTGAAACCGAATGGCACCTTTGTCATCACCTACTGTGACGGGAAAGGTGATGTCGAATGGAACGACATCTCCGAGATGGTTCGGAATCAATTCATCCCCGCGGCGGTGAACCTCGGATTCAAGGACGTATCGGTACAACGTGGACCGGACTCCCGTGATTATCATACGGTCGCCGTTACGGGATGCACACCGAACTCTTAATCACTACCCGTTTTTCATTCGATCCTTTCACGCCAATCGGTTCGTTGGTGCTGAATGCGAAAACAGAAGGCTAAACCAATCGCAATCCATCGGTTTAGCCTTCTGACGTTATTTATAAAACTTGTACGTGTTCTTCCCGCTCGATTTAGATTGATACAGTGCAATGTCTGCCTCTTTCAATAATCGACCGAGGTCCGCCTGTTCGTTGGAATCATATTGAGCGATGCCGATGCTCGCTGATAACGGGAGATGGTCGTCCCATTCTTTCAATACATACAAGATCTGTTCAGCATACCCAATGACAGTCTCTTTGGATAACGCATGTGCGATTTTAATAAGGAATTCATCCCCACCTAAACGATACACTCTCGAATCAGGTATCGGCTCCATCAAACGTCTCAGACGAAGCGCCACTTCTTTCAAGACGAGGTCCCCTTCATCATGACCGAATGTGTCATTCACCCATTTGAACCCATCTAAATCAATTAAAAACAGTGCCCCACCTTGATTCGGATTCGTCTCAAAATAGTTAGACAAGTAATGTCGGTTATAAAGATCCGTCAATTCATCCCGTGAGGCACGACGTTCAAGTTCTAAATAGTAACTGAACATACGAACCACGCGCTTCAACAAGCGGACACTTTTTGAATCGTACTGGGCGCTTTTATGATTGGCGACACAGAGCGTACCGAAAATATCCCCGTTCTTCGTCAGAATCGGGATTCCCAAATACGACTTGATGTTCACTTCGCGCAGTAATGACTGAAGTCGCGTCGATTCAATCTGCGATTCGATGTCTTCATACATCAAAACTTCTCGTTGATTGAAATCGATTCGATTACATACCGTATCCTTCAAATCAAAGGACATGCCTTCTTCAAGTAGGATAGGAGAATCTTGTGAGGATAGTTTGAGTATATGTTGGGTGTCATTCTCAATTGACGTGAGATAGACTAGTTTATCTGGTACTATTTCTTTTGCTAACTCAATCAAGTCAATCGCTAGCTCATCAAAATTCCGATACATTTGAAACTCATATGAGTGCATATGGCACCTCCACTCGAAAAAAATCATCCATACTCATTATATCGAACTCTTCAACCGTTTCCTTTACTTACATCGAACAACATAAAAAAATACCTCGGACGCGGATTGGAACCCCTACGTCATGAGGCATTTTCATATAATCAGACTCATCCCCGACTCTTCCGTGTCAACGTCAATCCACCAAATCCACTGATGACAGCGATGTAAAATCCTAAATCATAGAACCAACCGGTATTGTTCACTTCATACACGCGATATGTGTCATTGAACAATCCTAAAATGAGTGACACTGGTGCAATCCATCCATGCCAGATGCCCCAGAAAAAACCTGCCGGATCCGTCGTGTAAGTCCCGTCACCCGGAACACAACCTCCGAGTAGTGTAACAAGTGTCAGCATGATGAGTATGATTCCAAATCGTTTCATCTTTCATCCCTCCTATAATGGGTATTCCCGTTTCTCCTAAAAAAAGCACTGACAAACGTCAGCGCCAAAGTTGAACCGTATTCGCAAACTCGATATCTGTCGCCAATTCACCGTCAAGTGCATGAAGATCGAAATCTTCCCCATCGAGCCATTTTTGGAAGTCGAAGATGACCGGGTCACGGTCTCCACCGAGCGCAAACCAGGTCTCGAGCGTTTCAGGGAAATAAGCAGCCGTATGAATCGTTCCCGCCCAACTCCTGTACAATTCTGAAAAGACGCCCTTGTCGGTGTCGTTCATGAGACGGAATGCGCTCTCCGCATCTTGAATCAAGTGTTGCACGACTTTGATTTCCATCATGCGACGAGTCGAATCATCAAGATGATAGCGATTCTCGTGTTGGAGTAGTTCAAAATGGTTCGTACAGATATTCGATTCCCGTACTTGGATGTCTCGAGGCGTCGCCTCGATTACACGTGTTTTCGATGATTTGTCATGGACGACGTATGTGAATGACCCGCGATGCGGAATCTCTTTTAATAAATCGACTGCTTCTTCCACCGTCGCACATGTTTCTAGAATGATTCGTCCAATCATTTGACAGACAAATCCGTCCCCGGGTCGACGACGATTGATGAAATTGTAGCCCATGGCAAGTCCTTTTTCATTCATTCCGTCCATACGTCCGGTGACACGAGAGACCGGTCCGATGACCGCATACCCGTCATCCGGTTGAAAGACGTTGTATCGACCGTCATACGTCATCGGGTGATAATCGTAATTCCGAACGAGAAAGTTATCCCCCGTCAAAATCGAACAGCCGCTGATTGGATTGTTGACTCGAAAATGTCCGAAATGAAGTAACGTGTCATTGAGCGACAGCTTCAGCTCATCTTGTAACCCAATCAACTCCTCCCAAATCTTTGGAGCAAATTCATCGAAGGCAGCCTTCGCCTCAGTCGCATCAATCTCAAATCGCGGAACGCGTAGTTTCCACTGATCCGTCCGATTTTCGAGCAATTGACTGCGCTTAATATATTTTCCTTGAAATCGTCCGAAGTCATAATGACTTCCCCGAAACTGTGTCAGTTCACTAGAGAATTGTTGCATGAAAAAACCTCCCTTGCGCCCATTATAGCGGACGCACGAGAGGTCTGTCTGAAGTGAGACTGTTTATAACTTGAACTGTTGACTCATTCGTTGCATGTCCTCTGCCGTGCTCGACAAATCTTTTACGAGACGATTCATCGTCTCACTCGTCGCCGACATCTGTTCCGTCGAAGCAGCCACTTCCTCATTTCCGGCTGTACTTTCTTCTGAAATCGAAGCAATTTCAGACAGTCCATGTTGAATGTGATCCTGGTTCGTCTTCACTCGATCGAGTTGGCCACGCATCGAACTCGTCAACTGTTGCATGTGACGAACGCTCTGTTCGATTTCAGTGAATGCAAGCTTCGTCGATTCAAGTGTCGCTTTCCCTTCCTCTGCAGCCGTCATGCTCTCTGTAAAGGTTTGACCGAGCGCAATCGAGTTTTGTTTGACGCTTCCGACGATTTCCGAAATTTCACTGACAGACTCAGCGACACTATCCGAAAGTTTCCGAATCTCCGAGGCGACGACGGCAAACCCTTTTCCGTGTTCACCGGCCCGAGCCGCTTCAATCGCTGCATTGAGTGCAAGCAAGTTTGTCTGTTGTGAAATTTGACGAATCATCGTGACCAGTTCCGTCACCTCGTCCGCTTGTTGTTCAAAGTCGCGGACTTGTCCTTGTGATGTTTTTACTTGCGCATGAATGTGAGTCATTTGATTGACGGCACTCTCCATGTAACGTAGACCATCCATCGTCACCCGACTGACGACTTCCGCCTGTTCACTCACTTGTTCTCCGTCTGATGTCGTTTGCTCGACAAGTGTCGAAAATTCATTCATATGTCCGTAAAGACGCATCGTCAAGACACTTTGATTCTCAACACCGCTTGCGATTTCTTCCATCGTATAGGCAATTTGGCGAGAGGCATCATTTACCTCTTCTGAGATACCTGAAACGTTGCCACTCTCATCCCGTACCGTCTGTGCCGACGTTTGAATGCCGGAAATCAAATCTTTTAACATATGTGTCATCTTCTCCATCGACACCGTCAGACGTTTGATTTCGTCATTAGATTTTAACTTAATACCTTCAACCGCAGTCGTCGCTGTCGCCAAATCACCTTCAGCAATGGATGTGGCCACACGCTCTAATGCTTGGAGCGGACGCAATTTCCAGCCAAGATAACGCCAGATGATGATTCCCGAAACGACAAGGAGCACGAGTAAACCGATTAAGATTGGAACTAGACTCTCTTTTAAGACATCTCCTGTAATCGCGGAGACCTCAGTAGCAGCTTTATCAATTCCGAGTACCCCAACTACCTCGTTCCCTTGTTTAATCGGGACAAGCACCGTCACATACTTCCCGTACTCCGGATCATCGATGACATCGGTTGCGACGGTCTCACCTTGGAATGCGGGCTTTGCTCCTTCATACGTCATCGCTGTAGTCGGAGAACCGATTTCTGCGGCATCTGCCTCGTTCAAACCATCTACGATGATTTGGACTTCCTCGCCCTCTGTGGCAATCGTGTAGACATACATCGCACCGATTTGCTGACGATATGCATCTAAGTATTCACGAAACTGCTCATACTGCTCATTTTTTGACGGATTCGCTACGAAGGATGCATAGGCATCGACATCCAACGATTCACTAATCCGTTCACCATCTTCAATTAACGTCGCATGTAACGTACTGAGTACGGAATGCTTCGTACTGAAGTATTGCACTACTCCAAACAAAATGATGAGCAACGTGACGAAGACCAACATTGATGCTAGAATGCGCGTCTGTAACGACTGTGATTTCTGTTTCATCTCAAAATTCCTCCATTCTCTCCTTACTCTTTTTATCGGATAGAATAGATTTATCTCCACAAAAAAACAGGCGATTTTCGACAACATCGCCTGTTTCTTATTCACCATTTGTCGAATTAATGACTTCGAGTGGTATCGTGACTTCCGATTCACCTTCTTCAACGAGATGGAAGAGTGGAAGTGTCTCTGATACGAACAGATCCGGGTCTACGTCCGTCTGATACTCATACGTCCGAATATCCTCTTCACGCTCTGCAATCAGTTCACCAAATGGAATCGCAACGCGTTCGCCTTCGACCTCATAACTCATGACCGTCGTCGGATCAAGACGACGATTTTCGAGCATTCGAATCGTGAAGAGCATCGTCGTGTTATTCGTTCGTTCAAGAGAAACGGCGATTGCATCGGACTGTCCTGCACGTTTATCAATCATCGTTTCATCCACATTTTGCTCGTAAACGACATTTTCCTCACTCGACTCTTCTGTCTGGAGTTGCTGACAACCCACAATCGTCATTAAGCCGACTAGTAAGACAATAACTAAAGCACGCATCCCATTTCTCCTTACTTCAAGGCGAAAGTGAGTTCTGCTTCACAAGCAACTTCTCCATCGACCGTGGCCACGGCACGTCCTTTACCGATTGGTCCACGAATTTTCATGATTTCTACCTCGAGGCGAAGTTGATCACCCGGGACGACTTGGCGTTTGAAACGGCAGTTGTCAATCCCTGCAAAAAAGGCGAGCTTGCCTCGATTCGATTCGTCTTTCAACATTGCAAAAGCACCGACTTGTGCGAGTGCTTCAACAATCAAGACACCTGGCATGACATTATAGTCTGGGAAATGCCCGTTAAAGAACTCTTCATTCGCCGTGACATTTTTTAATCCAACAGCACGCTTCTTTTCCTCGACTTCGATAATTCGATCAATTAACAGAAACGGGTATCTGTGTGGGATTACTTCTTTGATTTGCTCAATTGTATACATCCATCCACCGCCTTTAAGAGGTTAGCCAAAAATCGGTGATATGGCGCCAGGTCTCGATGTCAAATACATCTTTCCAATCGCCTCCGCCAATGACGCTATATCCGATGACCGCTCCGAGGGCGAGCATCGCGATTGCCAACACTAAAACAACGAGCACGCGCAGTAAAATCGGGAATCGACGATGATTCGATAATCGCGATTGCTTTGTCTGCTTCGTCTCTTGTTCTGGTGAACCTTTTTGTTCTTCCGAACTCGTCTGTTCATCGTTCGACACGTCCAACCATCCTTTCAGCTAAAATGATTATATCATATTAGTACCTGGTATTAAAATGCGTAAATTGCTACCTTTTTAGTGTACCCTATGCAGAAAAGTCGAACAAGCATCCTTCCCTTATAGAAGTCGAACGATTTATTTATTTCTTCCTTTCAAATATGCTACGCTTAAATTATTCAACGTCAGGAGGTTTGTTTATGTGGAAAGAATTTAAAAAATTCGCGATGCGCGGGAATGTCATCGACTTGGCGATTGCTGTCGTACTTGGTGCAGCGTTCACTGCCATCGTGAACTCACTCGTCAATGATATCTTTATGCCGCTTCTCGGAATCATTATTGGAGGAATCGATTTTTCTGGCTTAAAAGCAAGTGTACTCGGAGTGGATGTGTTATATGGCAATTTTATTCAACAGATTGTGTCCTTCTTCTTGATCGCCATCGCCCTCTTCTTGGTTGTCAAAGTCATCAATCGTTTACAGCGTGAAAAAGAAGTGGAGGAAGCTGCTATTCCGACCCCAACGAAAGAAGAGCAACTGTTGACAGAGATTCGTGATCTGCTAAAAAATCGTTCTTTATGAATGCGAAGGCGCCCGACTACTGTCGTGGCGCCTTTTCAATGACATGACGCACGCGTTGGACCGCATTCGTCAATAGTGGAGCTGCTTCCCAAATCGCTTCTTCTAACGTCATGATCCGAGACACGATCGGAAAAATGGCGACGATGCCGGACTCCATATGCGATGTGTAATCGGACTGTCCGGTGAAGACGAGGGTCGGGACCCCATGCGTATTCGCAAGGCGTGCCAACCCATACGGTGCCTTTCCCTCAAAGCTTTGCGCGTCAAATTTACCCTCTCCTGTAATCAGCCAATCTGCTTTTTCTAACTGTTCTTCGAGCTTAGACCAACTGACCACTTCTTCGACGCCACTCACGTAGATTGCACCAAGCTGCAATAGCGCAAAGCCGATGCCGCCAGCCGCCCCTGCTCCAGGAAGTGCTCTTCTATCCACTTCAAAACAGTTCGCGTAGTGATCCAGGATCCGGTCATATCGCTTCACTACATCTGCCGCCAATCCTTTCTGGGGGCCGAACACATAGGCTGCTCCGCTTTCACCAATCAATGGGTTCTGTACATCGGAAGACATTCTCCATACGACCTCGCGCGCACGCGGATGAAGACCGGACCAATCAATTGATGCCACTTCTTCTACTCGATGGGGGATGGTCGATAGCACAGCACCGTTCGCATCGAGAAAACGAACACCTAACGCCTCAAGCAATCCTTTTCCACCATCCATCGTCCCGCTCCCTCCGAGCCCGACGGTGATGATCCTCGCCCCACGCTCTAGCGCTTGAACGATCTGTTCACCGACTCCGACTGAACTGTAGCGCCACGGATCGACATGAGCGAGGAGTGTCAATCCTGCTGTTTCCGCCACTTCGATTACCGCGTGCCTCGTTGACGGCTCGAAACCAAAACGTGCAACGCGCTGTATTCCATCCAAGCACACGACATTTTCTTCTATAATGGTCCCATCCGCATGTGTCGCAATCCAAGCATCCAAAAAACCTTCTCCTCCGTCAGAGATCGGTATGATGGTGACCTCATGCCCTTCAAGCGCACGAAGGACCGCTTGATTTGCTTCCATACTCGAAAGTGAGCCTTTGAATGAATCCATCGCGACTACAATCCGCATTGATGCTTCTCCCCCTTTGTCTATAAAAAAACCGCTTCTCGGCTCGAGAAGCGGTAGGCGTTATGGACGTAACGCCGTGACAAGCCCCATCATCTGATCGCTCATCGACATCGCCCGTGAGTTCATTTGATATGCTCGTTGTGTGATTGTCATATCAGTCATCTCTTTCGTCAAATCAACGTTCGATGACTCGAGTGTCCCTTCAATCAATAGATTTCCGAGTGGACGATCGACTTCGGTCTCCAAATCCGCTGCGAACACGTTATCTCCGAGCGGACGTAATTCCGACGTATTGCGGACTTCTACGATGTCGAGACGTCCGAATTCTTGTTCAACGCCATTCACACTCGCAACGACCACACCGTCTTGACGAATGCGCTGATTCGTCGCATCGTTCGGCATCGTGATTGGATTACCGTCATCTCCAAGAAGCGGATTCCCGTTCACATCAACGAGCGTCGTCTCGTCACCGACTGACAATTGCATGTTTCCACTTCGAGTCACCCCGACACCGTTCGGCGTGTCCACGACAAAAAATTGACGGCTCGCCTTTAAAAAGACGTCCAATCCACGATCTGTCGTACGTACTTGTCCGATATTGAACTGCTGTGTAATATCGGCGACATGTCCCCCGACTCCAATCCGAATCCCGTTCGGTGTGTCTCGACCGACTTCGAATTCAGGACGCGGTTGGTTGTTATACGCCTGCGACAATAGCGAAGCAAAATGCCCCTGTTGACGCTTAAAGCCGACCGTATCGACGTTTGCGATATTGTGACCTGTCACATCTAATTGACGCTGAAGTTGAGACAGAGAGTTGACCGAGTTATAAATGGACTGCATGGTGTTCCTCCTTAACGAATACGAGCGATTTCGATTGCTCGCTCGGCACTTTTATCATACGCTTGGACGACCTTTTGATTCGCCTCAAACTGACGATACGTCATCATCAAGTCTGCCATCGTCTGGTCGAGGTTGACGTTCGCTTCTTCAATAAATCCTTGTAGTACTTCGACCTGGGCCTGCGCCGGGGCATCACCCGTCACACGCCAGTCATTGCCGACTTGTTCAAGAGTCGTCAAGTCATCGATTTGGTAGGCACCAAGAGTCGCCACGTTTTGTCCAAGCGATGTGATGACACCATCTTTCCCTACTTGAAACTCGCTCGATGGCAGTTGGATTCGTTCCCCTTCATCAGAAAGGATATATCCGCCGTCCGCAGAACGAAGGAAGAGCGCCTCATCGATCGAGAAGCGTCCATTTGTCGTATACAACGTCTCGCCGCCTTGTTCGACCGCAAACATCGGGGCTCCCGCAAAATTAGTAGGTGCCTTTAAATACAGGTCGGTCGGGCTACCGGATTCTGTGATACTTCCAGCTGAGAAACGGGGCATTGTTTCTTGAAGATAGACGCCCATTGATAGGGTACCTACTTCTCCCTTCACGCGCGATTTCGCGTTATCCGGATTGCTGACTTGTGCAAGAAGCATCTCCGGAAACGAACGTACCACGCCATCAGACGCTTTGAAGCCTGGTGTTCTCACGTTACCAAGGTTGTTGCTCAAAATCTCTTGTTGGCGCTGCAGGGCATTCATCGCTCCCGCTGCTGTATATAATCCGCGTAGCATAATCGTCTTCCTTTCATCCTATAACATGATTCACTCTCTATATCGTACCAAACGAGCGTGACATTCACCGTTTTTTCAAAAAAGTTCATCCCATAAATTAGGATGAACTCTCTTCATTGACATGGTCGACCATCGGTAACTCAACAATCATCGTCGTTCCTTCTCCTAGTTGAGATTGAACAGAGATGGTACCACCGTGCAGTTGAACGATCTCTTTACAGATCGCTAAACCTAAGCCGGTTCCACCGATGCGTTTACTTTCTTCCGAGGCCGAACGATAAAATTTATCAAAGATTCGCGTCGCATCTTCTTCCGAAATACCTAATCCTTCGTCCGATATCCCGATTTGAATCGTGTCACCCTCACACGTGACATCAACCGTCACATTCCCACCGTTCGGTGAATATTTGATGGCATTGTTCAGGATGTTTGAGAAGACTTGACGTAATTGGGCCGGATCTCCTGCGACAAATAACGATTCGTCACAATCAAAGTGGAAGAAATGATGCTCCGTCGATCCTGCATGGATTTCGAGTAGATCTGATAATAAATCATATAGACTCTCTACTTTAAAGTCTGGTACGCTCATACCCGCCTCCATTTTTTGAACATCTAGCAAGTCACTCACGAGACGTTCGAGCCGCTTTGTCTCACTCGCAATCATGTCTAAATAGCGCTCTCGCTTCGTGTTTTCCAATTGACGCCTTTTGAGCAGTTCTGAAAAACCGAGAATCGAGGTAAGGGGCGTCCGAAGCTCATGGGATACTGTCGCCACAAGTTCTGTCTTCAAGCGATTGATTTCTGTTTCCTGGGTAATATCTCGTGAGACGAAGATGACACCCACGCGTTCATTTTGCAGATCAATCGGTTCGGCGTACATGCGAATCGTTTTCTGACCTTCCTGCATCGTATACGTATACGTTTCATCGAATATACCTTCTTCTTTTGCACGTTTTGTGAATTGATTCAACCTCTCCGGATCGTCAATCTGGTTCATGAACATCGGATAGTACATCGCAATCGGGTATAGACTGCCCCGTTCCGTTGATGGAAGTGGATGCTCATACAAGTCAAAGAGTGCACTATTCACGAATCGTTCATTCGTCTCGAGTTCCGTATAGACGATAGAATCGCGCATCGTGTGCAAAATTCGAGCGGTCTTCTCTCGTTCACGATCGACTTGATCTTGTTGGGTCCGAAGTGAGGTCGCCATCTCATTAAACGCTTTCGACAACTGTCCGACTTCGTTTTGTAGCGGTTTAATCGGGATGAGTGTCGCGCTCGGGTTGCTCGCGAGACGCTCACTGTTTACCATCAGCGTCTGCAGTTGATTGGTCAACCTTAAAATATATGGCTGCAACCCGACAAACAATATGAACAATGCCCCGAGTAGAATCAAAAGCCACATCCATTGGGCTTTCACTAACTGTTTTGACAGCGCATCTCGCAATTCACTTTCTTGAAAATCAAGATTTTGTCGATAGTCGGTAAAGACCGACTCCATATCGACGATGCTCGCACTCATATCGGCAGCACTACTTGAGTTCAGTTTAAATCGTGTCTGAGTCGATGTTTCATTTTTCGGCATGAATTGCCCTACGGTGCGCATCTGCAGGAACGATTCATCGATTTCTCCTGCCTGCTTCGCAATCACATACTGCTCAAGTGCCGGCATGACGCGTGTCGTATAGATCGAGAAGAGAAGTCTCGCATCCTCTGCGAACTGTACTTCTTCCGCGTTTCTTGCCTGTTCTTCGAACCATGTCGTTTGCTCGTCGATATTCGTTTGAGCTGTTCTTACTTCTTCTAATAGCGCACGTTCTCCTAACAGGACGTGCCCTCGTAATTCATATTGCATCGATTGCCACGTTTCAAACAGATCTGTCGCCCGTGCACGTTGCTCACTAATTCGTTCTAATTTTACGGTCGTCTCTTGAATCGATTGCTGTGTATAAAAATAGGTCCCAATCGATGTGAGTGTCACTAAGGCAATCAATATATAAAAAATCGTCATAACTTGTCGACTAATGCGTTGTTCAATCCAACGTTTCATGGAATGCCTTCTTCCTTCACTCTTAGAATGCCTCACTTCGTACGGTGAATGACTTTTTCTGTTCAAACAAAAAAAGTTCGGGTACGATGATGAGACGGAGAGTCACTTCAAAAATTC
Organism: Exiguobacterium sp. s83; assembly: GCF_018617095.1. GTDB lineage: Bacteria > Bacillota > Bacilli > Exiguobacteriales > Exiguobacteriaceae > Exiguobacterium > Exiguobacterium profundum. The sequence continues at coordinate 1,790,925 of NZ_JACSJP010000001.1, forward strand.
ATTCACCTATTAGGAAGAATAACGGAATGACCTCACAAGAAACTCACAAAGATTGAAGGGAATGTGCTCATGACGCGTAATCGAATGACGTTTATCTTCATCCTTGTGTTGTTGGTTGGTGTCAGTCTCACTTTATTGATTCGACATCAGTCGATCAATCCGATCGTCACCGTTAACAAGGGCGAAGCTTCTCTTCTCTCTTCTACTGTCGACGAAGAGATTTTGCGACTAGACGGCTCATGGCGCTATGAGTCAGGGATTGTCACCCAAGTTGATCGCCGCTCCTATCGAACCATTCCGTTTACAACCCCTTATCGTGAATCCACCTATGAACTCGATCTCGCGTTGCCGAACGGTACGTATGCCTTGCTCATTCCAAAGTCCCTCTCCTCTTCTACGATTTTGATAGATGGGAAAATGGTTGAAACGGTACAAATTGGAAACAATCGTCTCGTCGAGCAGCCGTCTCTGCTCTTGCTCGATGATGAAACAAAACAATTCCGACTGACGATTCAACATGAACGACAGGCAGGTAATTTTGCACCCATCGAAGAAAGTATATTAGTCGGACCGTTACATGCCATCATGACCACTCAAAACGCTTATGCCGGCTACGAATTTTTCATATTGCTCATTTCACTTTTGATTGCCATGTTCTATGCCATCGTCTATCTCTTTCACCGAAATGAACGCTTGTACGGTTTCGGGACAGCTTTCTTTTTGTTGACGAGTTTTTCCATCATGTCCCGAGATGGCATGTGGATCTCGGGTAGTGATAAGTTGACGTTGAGTTTAGCCTTACTGAGCATCATCATGTTGATTGAGTTTTCAAGATGTTTGGAACGTGTGTCGTTTGACCGGTTTTTGGCCATTTCGAGGTACCCGTTGTACGGATTGACTGGTTTAGCCATCCTCTTGCCCGCTTCCGTTTACGAGGTGTTCGAATATTTTGTATGGATGATCGTTCTATTCATCACGTTCTTTTGGGTCGGCTTGAACATCGGATGGCTCCTTGAAAAGTATAAGACCGGCAATCCGCTCGAATTACTAACTTTCACACTCGCCCAACTCGTTGGGTATATCGGAATTATGACGTCAACGTTCATCGTTTCGCCCAATCAGCAGCTGTACGCCAATACGTTTACCATCATTTATTTCCTATTGATGTTTTTACTTCTACCGATTCACTTGTCTACCGACAAAAGAAAAAAACAACAAGTCGAAGTGTTGGCTTCCCAGCATGAGTTGTCCTTCTTCAACGCTCAAATCAAACCTCACTTCCTTTACAATACGTTCGGGAATGTGATTGCACTCTGTTACACGTCTCCACCCGATGCGGCTCGTCTACTCAGTCACTTAAGCACTTACGTCCGCTTCATTTTTGAAAATGGTCGAACCGAAAACGAGATATCGATTCGCCAAGAAGTCGATATGATTGACTCGTATCTCGCCATTGAACAGACGCGATTCCGTGATTCGTTCTACGTCGAGAAAAAAATTGATGAATCTCTTCTCGACTGTTCGATTCCACCTTTATTAATTCAACCACTCGTTGAAAATGCCGTGCGACATGGCCTCTATCGACACCCAGGACAAAAGCGATTGACACTTTCTATCCAGGAACGAAACGGAATGATTGAGATTTATGTTCAAGATACAGGGAGTGGTTTTGATCCAAACGTATCAAACAAAACATCCGGGATTGGGATTTGCAATATTAAAAGTCGAATCGAACACCTTCATGGTGCAACGTTTGACTTAGCTTCCACTTTGAAAAAAGGCACCACCATTCACCTGCGTTTACCAAAACAGGAAAGGACGAATCATTTAGATGCGTACGATTTTAATTGAAGATGAACATCATATTTTAGGGATGATGGAGCGGATTGTAAAAGAAGAGCCGTCTCTTGAGTGGGTTGGTTCATTCCAAAGTCCGGTTCAAGCTCTCACTTTTATTCAAGAGCACCCGGTAGACCTTGTCTTTTTAGATATCGAGATGCCTGAAATGACGGGGCTCGAATTGGCGACCTATTTGCCAGAACGGACACAAGTCGTCTTCACGACCGCCCATCAACAGTATGCCGTTGAAGCGTTCAATTTGCATGCCACGCATTACTTGTTGAAGCCCATCACAGAGCAGATGATTCATAACGTCATTCCGCGTATCATCCAGCGCTATGAGGCGATTCAACAAAAGAATCTCAATCAATCTTGTCGCATACAATTTCTAGATCGTTTTTCGGTACGAACACAAGATGGAAATCTTGTGAAGTGGCCAACACAAAAAACAGAAGAGTTATTTGCCTTCTTAGTTTTTCATCGTAAGCAGGTCATTAATAAGTGGGTACTTGCCGAAACCCTTTACCCGGACATCGATGAACCACAACGCGCCTTACACAACGTATACAACACGATTTATCGATTGAAAAAGACGTTAGCTGAACATGAACTCGATATAACTGTTAATACAATAAATAATGGCTATTCGATCGAACTTGGTGATTCCTGTGCCTGTGATTATTATGATTGGCTTGATGCACCAAATCCTTCAATTTCTAAAACAGACTTAAAAAATCGTTTATTTGTTGATAAAGACTATACATGGCATTGAAAAAGACATCTCACACTTAAAGTGAGATGCCTTCTTTTTATTGTATCCATCGAACGTTCTCTATTAGCGCCCAGTAAACCCTCCGTCAACGTGAAGATGTTGGCCATTCACCCATGCGCCGTCTGGGCCCATCAAGAAAGCGACGAAGCGAGCCGTATCTTCAGGCGTCCCCATTCGCTTATAAGGAAATAATGGTAGCAAGTGTTCGCGAAGTTCGTCATTGATCCAACCCGTATCCGTCGGTCCCGGATCGAGAGCATTCACCGAAATGCCGTATTCTCCTAATCCATTCGCCAACGCAGGTGTGATGGCAATCAATGCACCTTTCGTTGCGATGTAGGCCAGGTTATTCACATCCGGTCCCCCCGATACGAAGAACAGGATTCGCCCATCTTGATGTCCCGCTTGTTTATAGCGCTCAATAAACGCAAAGGTGAGTCCGAGTGTCCCTTCGTTATTCACCAGGTAATGTTTTCTCAATACGTCGGTTGTAAAGTTCTCAACGTTGACATGTCGCTCATAGGTCGCGTTATGAATCAGCCTGCTCGGAATCCCGAGCTTGGCTTCAATCCGATTAAGTAGCCTGACTTCGTCACCCGAGGCTAGGTCATACGCCTCATGTTCGACACGGGCACCCTGTTCGGTCAACTCTTGAACGAATCGTTCGATGAAGTCTCTCTCTTCCCCGATTCCGTCGGTCGCGTCAAACGGACTCCAGTGTGTCAAATAAAGGTTGTGCCCTTCATGTGCTAGTTTTCGTGCAATCGCAGCTCCGATGCCTTGATGGCGGCTGACGCCCGTAATGAGTGTAAGTGGTTTGTTCATGATGTCCTCCGATTCTATTTGATTATTCTGTTCAGTCTATTAGTGAATCGGCGCCATCATGATTCCCCTCACATTGATTAATGATTTCATTATATACAATTTTTCCCACGAATGACCTATATATTCGTATCCTCTTTAGATATGATGGACATATATGATTCATCACATCGGTATTGGGAGGCGCTTATTTGAAAAAGTTGATCATAACGACATTTTGTACATGGATATTGAGTGCTTTGCTCTATGCTGCCTTGACGGATGAATCATTTGTCACGCTTACCCAATCCGTCGACGTCAATCAGAACGTGTTGGAGCGATACTTGACAACTCAAGTCATGTCTCCTAATTTCGGTGGGGATGTTTATGCCAGCTATCAAATCCTCGGGACGAGTACGACTCGACAGGAAGTGTATGTATGGGTGCTTCTACAAGAATATTATCCTAACCATCAACAACTTGAGCGAGGGACCGGAATATCTGCTCCAATCGTCTTACACATTGACCATTCCTCAGGAGTCTCTCGGATTGTCAATCATACGTTACCTCGAGATGGCTCATATTATCCTGGCGACTTACATACCCTATTCCCATTACATATTTCTATCGGCTTAATGTCTCACCCAACAGGACTTACCAACCGTCTCCAACGTCAACTTGAATCAGAGTTACCCCTTCCTGTTTAAATACATATTGAAAGGATGAATCCCATGAGCCTCATTCAACAAATCAAACAAATCTACATCCCTGTCAAAGAGTTAGACCGTGCCGTTCAATTCTATCGTGACACGCTTGAGGTACCCTTTCTCTTTCAAGCAGGATTGCTCGCATTTTTCGACTGTGGGGGCGTTCGCCTCATGTTGTCCCCTCCAGAGAATGATGTTTTTGCAAAATCAAGTCCAATTCTCTATTTGAGTATCGCATCCATCGATGATGCTTATGCTCAGTTGAAAAATGCAGGAGTGACTTTCATTGATGAACCACACTGTGTGGCAAAAATGGGGACGACAGAAACGTGGATGAGTTTCTTCAAAGATTCTGAAGGCAACGTGTTGGCACTCGTCTCCGAAATATTGAGTTGAACATACAAAAAACAAGCGACCGCACGCGGTCGCTTGTCTGTTTATTTCAATCGATCTAAGTTTTCGAGCATGATTCCCGTTCCGTGCGCGACACTGAGTGTCGGCTCCTCGGCCATCATGACCGGCAACATGACACGCTCTGCGACGAGTTGGTCAAGACCGTGAAGGAGTGATCCCCCACCTGTCATGATGATTCCGCGGTCGATGATATCCGCTGCAAGTTCTGGTGGTGTCTGTTCAAGGACACGCTTCGCTGCTTCGACGATTTCATTAGCTGATTCAGCCATCGCTTCACGAAGTTCTTCTGACGTAATGGTCACCGTACGAGGCAATCCACGTACCATGTCACGTCCACGAATATCCATCGATTCGTTACGCCCTCCTGGGAAGACCGTCGCGATTTCTTTCTTGATTTGTTCAGCCGTACGTTCTCCGATGATCAGCTTGTGCTTCTCTTTGATGGCACGAAGGATGTCCGTATCGAAGCGATCCCCTGCAATCTTGATAGTCTCACCGCAGACGATGTCTCCCATTGATAAAATGGCGACGTCGGTCGTCCCACCACCGATGTCAATGATCATGTGACCAACCGGCTTCCAAATATCCATGCCTGAACCGACTGCCGCAGCTTTTGGTTCGACGGCGAGGAAGACTTCTTTCGCGCCAGCTTTCTCAGCAGCTTCACGAATGGCTTTTGCTTCAACCGGCGTGACGTTCGCAGGTGTACAAATCAGCATGCGGATGCCTCCGAAGAAGCCTCGGACTTGAATTTTCTCGATGAAGTGACGGAGCATTTCTTCTGTTGTGGCGAAATCGGCGATGACTCCGTCACGGAGAGGACGGATCGCCACGATATCACCAGGTGTACGACCAACCATCTCATACGCTTCTGCACCGACTGCTAGTACTTTTCCTGTAGAGCGTTTTATCGCAACGACTGAAGGTTCGTCTAAGACGATTCCTTTCCCTTTGACGTGAATGACAACGTTTGCTGTCCCTAAATCAATCCCGATATCTTTTGAAAACATGATGTATAGGTTCCTCCGTTCGATTCTTCATTGAAAAGAGCGAGAAGAGTCTCTCCTCGCCCTCTCATTCGTGCTCGTTTCTTAGTTCTGAACCATTTCTTCAGCAACTTCGACAGTTCCTTCAATACGCTCGATGTCAGCACCGAGTGCTTGAAGTTTCTTGTGGAAGTCAACGTATCCACGGTCGATATGATATAAATCTCCAACGCGTGTCTCTTCTTCCGCGATGAGACCTGCTAGAATAAGTGCTGCTCCGGCACGAAGGTCCGTTGCGACAACTTCCGCTCCTTGAAGGCGTACGCCACCTTTGACGATTGCCGAACGTCCTTCAATCTTAATGTCCGCGTTCATACGACGGAACTCTTCGACGTGCATAAAGCGATTCTCAAACACCGTTTCCGTGATGACAGATGTACCGCCCGCTTTCAAGACGAGTGCCATCATTTGTGACTGCATGTCTGTCGGGAATCCCGGGTGTGGCATCGTCTTCACATCAACCGGCTTCAATTCATCTGGTGCCGTGACACGCATGCCTTCTGCCGTATCCTCGAAGTGGACACCCATCTCTTCCATTTTTGAAATCAATGGACGAAGGTGCTCACGTTCCGCACCGATGACTTCGATGTCACTACCTGTAATCGCCCCTGCGACGAGGAACGTGCCTGCTTCGATGCGGTCAGGGATGATCGAGTGTTCTGCACCGCGAAGTGTTTCGACACCTTCGATACGGATCGTTTCTGTACCTGCCCCGCGGACGTGTGCGCCCATTCCGTTTAAGAAGTTCGCAAGGTCGACGATCTCAGGTTCTTTTGCAACGTTCTCGATGATGGTCGTACCCTCTGCGAGCACAGCTGCCATCATGATGTTCTCTGTCGCACCAACAGATGGGAAGTCCAAGTAGATTTTAGCGCCTTGGAGACGGCCTTCTACAGAAGCTTCCACGAATCCGTTTCCGATGACCGTTTTCGCACCCATCGCTTCGAATCCTTTTAAGTGGAGGTCAATCGGACGTGATCCGATTGAGCATCCGCCTGGCATCGCTACACGAGCGTGACCGAGACGGGCAAGAAGAGGTCCCATGACGAGGATTGAAGCACGCATCTTCCGCACGTATTCAAGCGGTGCTTCATCTTTGATGTCGCCCGACGCATCGACAGTTACTTCATTCTTTTCTTCATTGAACGATACCTCTGCACCGAGGTGACGAAGTACTTTGTTAATCGTGTACACGTCAGCAAGACGTGGTACGTTTTGTAAGATTGACTTTCCTTCGCTAGCTAATAGAGTGGCAACCAATGTTTTGAGTACGGCGTTTTTTGCTCCCTCAACGCGCACAGTACCTGACAGTTTACGTCCTCCACGGACTACGATCAAATCCTTCATATCTCTCTTTGTCCTCCAACTTCATTGTTTTTTTATATAGTGCGTCGATATCCGATTCCGGATGTGATAATGTCGATTATTTGAATGGTTTGTAAAACGTGATGGGTTTTCATTCACAATCAAGCTGAATAATAAATAAGTGCAAACTGAATGAAAAAACATCATGTCAGACGAATTTATCCTACATGATAATCATATAGGAGTCGTTACAGCAGGATTACAGTTTGTTAAATATTCTGCGACTACTGTATAGGTGCGAGCGCCTGCGCCAGTCGAATATACTCCAAAAAGAACTGGGCAATCAGCGAACCGAAGACAACCGCTACGAGGACGCGCAAGACAGCAGCTTGCGGACTCCTCACTTGATTGAGCACCTTGTCCCATTTGACGGGTAAGAGTGCCCACCAAGCAACGTAGATCGCTATGATATAAATCGCTAGCGAAAATACGGTATTGACCATCGACGATTCCCCTCTTTTCTAAAATTCGTACCATTTTCAATCATATCATGACATGTTAGAGAAAAAAAGACTTAGGGTCTTAAGCTTCGAGCGGTTTGAACCATTCGATCAACTCACTTTTTCTACAAGCACACCAAAAGGGACATCATCAGCAGTAAGGCTTTACTACAGTAATTGACGCCCCTCACATATTTCAAACATTATTCAATCGACTCGTCAAGGCTACGAGACCATTGAATCGCTTCGACGTAATATTGAGACCAATCCGAATCTGTGTTATGGAGTGGAATCGTCAACTGTTCGTAGGCGATCACATCCTCTAACAACTTTCGCAAACCATTCTTTTCACCGAGTAACGCTGCCTTTACAGGGAGCGCCACCGGAAGCTCTGCAATCAACGTTTGCATCGCCTCATCGAGAATGACGTCGAGTGATGAGAAGATTCCTGTAATGAATGCATCAAACGGTAATACATCTGTCAATGTATCCTCCGCAATCAACTCCATCATTTTCCCGCGGATGACACTCTGTTTGATTAGTTCTTTCGATTCAGAGGTCTGCATCTCCCGTAAGAGCATCAAATACGACCATCGTTTCAACTCATCTAGTCCGATTCGTGCGACGGCTTGCTCGATGGATTGAATGGTATGTCGACCTTTTTGATACACCGTATTGACCGTACGGAGCATCTTATAGGATAAGTCGACACTTCGCTCAATTTGCGCTGAAATCCGTCGGAAGCTCGGTTCCGGACGATCGAGTTCTTTTAACATTTCAATGAGCGTGTGACGCAACGGATGGACTTCGGCCCCGTGCTCCACGATGGGACGACTAAAGAAGTATCCTTGGAACATCTTATATCCGAGTCGTTTCGCAATCTCGTACTCTGCGGGTGTCTCGATTTTTTCCGCCAAAAATTCGATTCGGTGTCCGAGCGCATCAATCAATTTTTGCTGCTGGTCTACCGGGGTCGCTTGATAGTCAATTTTGATGATGTCGGCGAGTCCAATCAATGGGCGATACTTCTCTTCAAATACGAAATCATCCAATGCAATCGTATAACCTTGACGTCTCAAAGAGCGGAGAGACTGTAATAGCTTTTCCGTCGGTTCGACATGTTCGAGCACTTCGACGACGAGCGATTGACGCGGTAGCAACGAAGGCACTTCCCCTTCAATCAACGTTTGAGGGAAGTTGATGAACGCACGCGTCCCTTCTGTCAATTCCCGAAAATTGAACACAAGGTAAGCGTTATGAATGACGTCAGCCGTTGCCAACGAATCATCTACGTTCTCAAAAATATTATTTTCGCTGCGGCGATATAACAATTCGTAGCCGCAAACGCGTAACTGTTGGTCAAAAATTGGTTGTCGCGCAACGTAAACTTTCATTCCCTAATCTCCTTTACGATAGTTCCCACCTTTATTATCGGTCTTCTCCCATATATTTTTTACTAGTCCCATCATTTAGAAGCACGACAAAAGACCCATTTTTTTCAAAAAAAAAAAAAAAACAAAAACTCCCACACTTTCGTGTGAGAGTCATTCTTATTCTTTCATATCGCGAATGCTTAAGCGGTTGATCGCTTTTTTGAGCGCAAGTTCCGCACGACGGAATTCGAGTTCCGAGAGCTTCGTGTCTTGAAGACGACGCTCGGCACGAACCTTCGCCGCAGAAGCGCGGTCATAGTCAATCTTATCCGCCATTTCGGCTGTTTCAGCTAAGATCGTCACCGTGTCGGGACGAACTTCCATGAAACCGCCGCTGATTGCGATCAGCGTGCGTCCACCATCTTCGTGGCGCAGCTTGAGAACTGAGACGTCGAGTGGCGTCACCATCGGGATGTGCTTCGGTAAGATACCGAGCTCACCAGTGACCGATTTGGCGATGACCATTCGTGCGTCTCCTTCAAAGGCTGCACCATCCGGGGTGACGACGTTGACGTGAACAGTATTCATCGTCTAGTTTCCCCCTTCCGCGTAGGTCTTAGACCAACGTCTTCGCTTTTTCGATGACGTCTTCGATTGGACCGACGAGACGGAATGCATCTTCAGGAAGATCGTCGTGTTTACCTTCGAGGATCTCTTTGAAGCCGCGTACTGTCTCTTTGACTGGCACGTATGAACCTTTTTGGCCCGTGAACTGCTCAGCCACGTGGAAGTTTTGTGATAAGAAGAACTGAATACGACGTGCACGGTGAACCGTGAGTTTGTCGTCTTCAGACAACTCATCCATCCCGAGGATGGCGATGATGTCTTGAAGTTCTTTGTAACGCTGAAGCGTCTGTTGAACGTTACGTGCGACTTCATAGTGATCTTTCCCTACGATTTCAGGAGAGAGGGCGCGTGAAGTCGATGCGAGTGGGTCAACGGCTGGGTAAATCCCCATCTCCGAAAGACGACGCTCAAGGTTTGTTGTGGCATCAAGGTGGGCGAACGTTGTTGCCGGAGCCGGGTCCGTATAGTCATCGGCTGGTACATAAACCGCTTGAATCGAAGTAACCGATCCTTTTGCAGTCGATGTGATTCGCTCTTGAAGCATACCCATTTCTGTCGCAAGTGTCGGCTGGTAACCTACCGCCGATGGCATACGTCCGAGAAGGGCCGAAACCTCAGAACCTGCTTGTGTGAAACGGAAGATGTTATCAACGAAGAGAAGAACGTCTTGTCCTTGCTCGTCACGGAAGTATTCTGCCATTGTCAAACCAGTCAAGGCAACACGGAGACGTGCACCAGGTGGTTCGTTCATTTGACCGAAGACCATCGCTGTTTGCTTGATAACGCCTGAGTCCGTCATCTCGTGGAACAAGTCATTTCCTTCACGCGTACGCTCACCGACTCCTGCGAATACAGAAATCCCGCTGTGCTCTTGCGCGATGTTGTTGATGAGTTCCTGGATGAGGACGGTCTTCCCTACACCGGCACCACCGAAGAGGCCGATTTTACCACCTTTGATGTATGGTGCGAGAAGGTCGACGACTTTGATCCCTGTTTCAAGGATTTCAACTTTCGTTGACAATTCGTCAAATGTTGGCGCTTGACGGTGAATCGGTGCACGAAGCACGTCAGCTGCCACTTCTTTATCATCGATTGGATTACCGAGAACGTTGAAGACACGTCCAAGTGTCATTTCTCCAACTGGTACCGAAATCGGTGATCCTAAGTCAAGTACTTCCATACCGCGGCGAACGCCGTCAGTTGAGTCCATCGCAATCGTACGGACCGTGTCGTCACCAAGGTGAACAGCTACTTCAAGCGTCAAGTCGACACTAACATCGTCTGCTGTCGCTGCCACGTGTGTGACTTTGAGAGCGTTGTAGATGTTCGGTAAGTGGTTGTCGAACTTAACGTCGATAACTGGGCCCATGACTGCGACTACGCGGCCTTTCATGCCGTATTCGTTCATCGTGTTAGCCTCCTACAATCTAGAGAGCGTGCGCTTATTCAAGCGCCGACGCACCTCCGACAATCTCTGTGATTTCTTGTGTGATCGCTGCTTGACGCGCGCGGTTGAATTTGAGCTTGAGTCCGCGAATGAGTTCATCCGCGTTGTCTGTCGCACTCGACATCGCCGTCATCCGTGCTGCGTGCTCTGATACTTTCGCGTCGAGCAATGCACCATAGATGAGTCCTTCCGCATAACGTGGGAGGAGCGCCGCTAAGATCGTTTCTTCTTCTGGTTCGTATTCATACATCACATTGGATGCGGACTGTTCGATATCCCCGAGCGGGAGCAATTGTTGAATCTTCACTTCTTGGCTGATGACCGAGATGAACGAGTTGTAGCAAAGCTTCAATTCATCAATCTCGCTCTCGCTGAAGGCACCAACCGTCTGCTTGACGATTTCTGCGACTTCAACAAAAGTTGGTTGGTCGTTTAGCCCTGTCATCGCGCTATACACCGGAATGTTGCGTGACTTGAAGAACTGGACGCCGACTTTTCCGATTACGTAAAGACGGTACTCATCTGTTGATGTGTGCTTGTCTTTGAGTTCACGGTACACGTCACGCAAGACGCTGGCGTTGTATCCACCTGCGAGTCCGCGATCTGACGTGATGACGATATAACCAGTCCGTTTGACGGGACGTACTTGAAGCATCGGGTGTGTCGCGCCTGATGTACCACCGGCGATCGACGAGATGACTTCTTGCAACTTGTCCATGTACGGCTTGAAGTTGGCGTTGTTCCCTTGGGCCCGGTTCAACTTCGATGCCGACACCATGTTCATCGCTTTCGTGATTTGCTTCGTGCTTTGGGTCGAGGTGATCCGCATCTGGATCTCACGTAATGATGCCATTTCGATTCACCACCTTAATAGACGCTCGTCACCGGATTAAACCGATGGCGAGAACGTCTTTTTGAATTCCGTAATTGCGTCGACCATTGCCTCGTCTGAAGGAAGGTTTCCTGTTTGACGGATTTCACGGCAGAGGTCTTTACGGTTTTGGTCGAGCCATGCGTTCATTTCTGTTTCGAAACGACGGATGTCTGTGACTGGGATGTCATCGAGATGACCTTTCGTGAGTGCGTAGATGATGATGACTTGCTTGTCTACAGAAAGCGGTGCGTTCAAGTCTTGTTTCAAGACTTCAACCGTACGCTGACCACGGTTCAACTTCGATTGTGTCGCTTTGTCGAGATCTGATCCGAACTGAGCGAACGCTTCGAGCTCACGGTAAGACGCGAGGTCAAGACGAAGTGTACCAGCAACTTTCTTCATCGCTTTCACCTGAGCCGAACCACCAACACGCGATACCGAGAGACCGGCGTTGATCGCTGGGCGTACCCCAGAGAAGAAGAGGTCCGACTGAAGGAAGATCTGACCGTCTGTGATCGAGATAACGTTTGTCGGAATATATGCTGAGATATCCGATGCTTGTGTCTCGATGAACGGAAGTGCTGTCAATGAACCACCACCGAGTTCGTCGTTCAACTTCGCTGCACGCTCAAGAAGGCGTGAGTGGAGGTAGAAGACATCCCCTGGGTAGGCTTCGCGGCCTGGAGGACGACGGAGAAGGAGCGAGAGCTCACGGTAAGCTGCCGCTTGTTTCGAAAGGTCATCATAAACAACGAGGACGTGTTGTCCGCGGTCCATGAAGTACTCACCCATCGATACCCCAGCGAATGGCGCGAGGTAAAGAAGTGGTGCCGGCTGTGATGCCGATGCCGAAACGACAATTGTATAGTCGAGCGCGCCGTTTTGACGAAGCGTCTCTACTACGCCACGTACAGTCGATTCTTTCTGACCGATTGCAACGTAGATACAAATCATGTTCTCTTCTTTTTGGTTGATGATCGCATCGATGGCAACAGATGTTTTACCTGTCTGACGGTCACCGATGATGAGCTCACGCTGACCACGACCGATTGGAACGAGGGCGTCAATCGCCTTAATTCCTGTTTGAAGTGGTTCGTGAACCGATTTACGAGCCATAACGCCGTAAGCTTTACGCTCGATCGGGTTATAGTTGTCAGTCACGATTGGTCCAAGACCATCGATTGGTTGTCCGAGTGGGTTGACGACACGTCCGAGGAGCGCCTCACCGACTGGTACTTCCATGATGCGACCTGTACGTTTGACAGAGTCGCCTTCTTTGATCCCTTTGTAATCGCCAAGGATGATAATCCCGACGTTACCTTCTTCTAAGTTTTGCGCCAAGCCCATTACGCCGTTAGAGAACTCTACGAGTTCCCCCGCCATAACGTTATCGAGTCCGTGTGCACGAGCGATACCGTCACCTACTTGAATGACTGTACCTGTCTCGCTGACTTCGATTTCAGAACCGTACGAAGCGATTCGTTCTTTTAGCAGGGCGCTGATTTCTTCAGCTTTGATTGTCATTGAATTCACCCCTATTTCTTACGCATTCAACAATTCACGCTCAAGGCGTGTCAATTTCGTTTCAATCGTATCATCGTACGTCGTGTATCCGACTTGGACACGGAGTCCACCGATGACTTCTTCATCGACGACGTTCTTCAATTGGAGCGTCTTCCCGAGCTTCTGTCCGAAGACGAGTTCGACGTCTTTCAAGTCTGTTGCCGACAATGGGTAGGCGCTTGTGACAATACCCTCTGCAATTCCACGATAGTCGTTGATCAATTCGCGGACGTAACGTGGCAATGCGCGAACCTCTGCCGCACGGTCGTTTTCGACCATGACGAGAAGTGTGTTCACGACAATCGCCGTCATATCACCAAAGCTGTCTTTTAAAAGCTGTGCAAGCTCGCTGTCACTGACTGCCGGATTCGTTAAGAGATCCATGAGTTCAGGAGTCGCGTGGAGCACTTCATCGAGCAGACGCACTTCCGCTTCGACTTGGTCGAGCGTGCCTTGTTCCCGCGCTAAGTCGAAGAGCGCTTTGGCATAGCGTTTTGCTAGTGATGCGTTCATCAGTTCGCACCTTTCGCTTTAGACAGGAAGTCTGTGACGAGGGCACGTTGTTTCGCTTCATCGCCTTTAAGGTCTGATTGAAGGACGTGGCGTGCTGCCGAAAGCGCCTGTGTGACGACTTCCGTTTGAAGAGATTGTTTCGCAAGCTCACGCTCACGCTCAATCGCTTTCTCTGCCTCGATTTTAATTTGTTCGGCTTCCAAACGCGCCTGCTCCACCAAGCGTGCTTGTTCTGCTTCTGCTTGTCGACGGCTTGCGTCGAGCATTTCTTTTGACTCAGTACGTGCTGCACTGAGTGCGTCACGTTGTTCAACGACATAATGCTCCGCATCTTTGCGGCTCTTTTCAGCGAGTTCAATTTCGTTCGCTACATACTCTTCACGCTGTCTCATCATTCCAAGGAGTGGTCCCCAAGCAAATTTCTTCAACAGGGCCAAGAGTACGAGGAATGTGAAAATTGTAAAGATCATATCCAGAATGCGGAGGCCTTCGCCGCCAGCACCAGCTGCAATCATCATCGTATCCATGCATACCCTCCTCTTGACTAAATAAGTGAGGGAGACGTGCTCCCTCTCATGCTATTCTCGTTAACTCGGAATCAAGAGTTGAGGAGAAGGAAACCGACAGCCACACCGATGATCGGGAGGGCCTCAACCAAACCGATACCGATGAACATTGTTTGACGAAGTTCGTTTTTGAGTTCTGGTTGACGTGCTTGTCCTTGTACTGTTCCGTATACGATCAAACCGTTACCGATACCAGCTGCGAGTGCTCCAAGTCCGATAACAAGTGCTGTTGCGAGAAGATTAAGTTGTTCCATTGTGTATATTCCTCCTAAAAGTTAAGTAAATAATTTGATTGTAACGCTTTGGCGAGATGTCCGAATCAATGTTCGGCCGAAGCTTTGTGCCCGATGTACACCATTGCAAGCGTCAGGAAAATGTAGGATTGGATAACCCCGATAAAGATTGAGAAACCTTGCCATAGAATCATTGGGAAGACCGCAAAGATTGCACCGAGCGGGTTGAGTGCGCCTTCGGCTGTAATCGCGAGTCCCAAGATGATGGTAATCATGATTTCACCGGCAAAGATGTTACCGTATAGACGCAAACCGAGTGTCAACGTGTTCGCAAACTCCTCGATCAATTTGATCGGAAGCAAGAACCAGACTGGTTTTACGAATTCCGCTGAATAGTGCTTGAACCCGTGTAGCTTCACCCCGTAATAGTGCGACATTGCAACGACGAGTGTCGACAACGCCAAGGTTACGTAAGGATCGGCCGTCGGTGAGTTGAACCACAGATAGTGTCCGGAAATGACGTTAAACGGTAGACCCATCAAGTTTGAGAAGAGAATGAACAAAATCAACGTCATCCCAAATCCGATAAAGCGTCCTCCTGTCTTCCAGTCCATCGCACTTGCGATGATTCCACGCACGAACTCCGCGAAGAATTCCATGAAGTTTTGTTTGCCAGTCGGCTTCATAGCTAAACGTCTTGTTCCCCAGATGGCGAATACGAAGACGAGTAACGCTGCTATTAACACTGTAATGACGTTCGTCCAGCTCCCGTATAACGTATAGTCCCCAAAGTGCAGAGAATATGTGGGAAACTCATGACCCATTAATATTCACCTCTTTTCCTGCTGAGCTGGGCAAGTGTAAACTCGCCAAATTGTATGATGTGGCCGGCGATTAGACCAGTTACCACCGCGATGACGGACACTCGATCCTCGTAGAGAAGACCGACTATCACTGCTAACGCACCGACCGCCATTCTTGAAACGGTCCCGTGCGACTTTGGTCGTCGTCCATGTTCGATGACGTCATACATGCGTATGACACTTCGATTCTGCATATGTAGAATGATGAGACTTCCGACCCCACCGATGAACAATCCGAGAAAAACGGCTTTGTACATCGGGACGATGAAGGCGCCAACTAACAAAATTGCAAACCATATGGTAAACCATTTCGTATAACGCTTCATCAACTCTTTTTGTGCTTTTCTGTCTGCTTGAATCGTATTCATTCGTCCTCTCCTGTCAATAAACTCCGAAGGGTGAGAACTAGCGCCGTAACCCCGAACACGAGTCCAAGGATAATCGACACATTCCAACCAAACGTGCCCCAAAATTCACGTCTTTCGCCGTACTGTCCGACGAGATAACCGATGACAATCGGTCCAGCAAGTGCTGTCGAGATTTGTGAAGCGAGCGAGGCATAGGATAGATAACGATTGTCTTTTTTCGCCATCCAACCCCCCCTTTCGAGTCTCACGTGCTTCCTTATTCTTTACGAATTCACACTCGCGTGACCATCAAAAGTCACACAAGTTCAGAGTAATAGAAATGGCATAAGAAGTCAATGAATTTCACAATTATAAAAGCGCTTTAAATCAAGTCGTATCAATAGTTTTACGCACTTCACAAACTAAACGATCGAGGCACTTTTTAAAGAAAGTGTGAAGAAACGTTGAAATAAAAATGTTGACTTTATAACATTTCACAAACGGAATCAGATGAAGAATAGTTCAGTTATACCCCCACGTTTTGGAAAATTCAATCGGTAAACGCTTACGTTCACAAAGAATTACGAAACGTCGGTTGACTTCATTTTGAAATCGTTTTCAACGTCCTGTATCAGTATACCGAGGATGTTTTTACCATGTCGAGCGATTTCGCCCATTTTTTTGTGAGGAATCTCATCCGGTTCAAAATCGCTTCCTCACCACTGGTTACCTATCCGAAATAGCAGAATTCTATTTAAATAAGAAAGAATAGATATATTCCATCCTCGTTCGTCATTCTTCTCGCTCTCGTTTTGTGTCTATTTTGTGACATCTGTAAATGATAAATATTTTTCGTGTCATTCGTCAAAAAAAGCGAAAATCGCACAGGCGATTCTCGCTTTTAAGTCATTACTTCGTACCAAACAAACGGTCACCCGCATCCCCAAGTCCAGGAACGATATAACCGTGGTCATTTAATTTTTCATCGAGTGCAGCAAGATAAATCTCTACATCCGGATGTTCTGCTTGTACACGTTCTACGCCTTCTGGTGCTGCACAGAGGCATGCCAACTTGATTGACTTCGCTCCATGTTTCTTGAGTGATGCGATCGCATCAACAGCAGAACCACCAGTCGCGAGCATCGGGTCAACGACGATAAAGTCGCGTTCTGTGACGTCTGTCGGAAGTTTCAAGTAGTATTCGTGTGGCTCAAGCGTTTCCGGATCACGGTAAAGACCGATATGACCGACTTTTACGTTCGGCATCATTTTGAGGAACCCATCCACCATACCAAGTCCTGCACGTAAAATAGGGACGATTCCCAATTTCTTGCCGGCAATCATCTTTTGCGTGGAAACAGAGACCGGTGTCTCGATTTTTACGTCTGTTAGGGGTAGGCTGCGCGTGATTTCGTATGCCATAAGTGAAGAAACTTCGTCGACGAGTTCACGGAACTGCTTCGTCCCCGTCTCTACTTTACGCATAATCGTCATTTTGTGCTGAATCAAAGGATGGTCATAAACATGCACTTTTCCCATCTTGCTTCACTCCTCTCTCATTCTCTCTCGAGCATTGTACCCTAAGTCTGTTGAGATGGGTAGAGCCAACTTCTAATTTTTCAAAGGTCAGACGCCATTTATAGCTGATTGATTTGGAAATAGTCATTGGCCGGAAGTTCATACGATTGTGATGTGTGTTGATTGACTAAATAGAGTTCTGTTTCCGTTTTCCATACATCAAAGGATTGCTCGGTCAATTCTTCATACAGATGCAAGTCTCCGATTTTGACAGCTGTAGACGTTTTTTCATGCGGCTGAATATGAGACAAGGCGTCAAACAACTCTTGCGTTTTTGGTCCGTCTAGCCAGATTGTATCTTGATCCGATTCAAAAACGGCCAAGCGCGTTTCCCCTTCGGCGGGGCGAGTGGACATCTTGTTTGTCACAGGACGGCGGACATGTCCCCAAATTTCAAGGACCGTTCCATATGTTTTCGATAACGATAACGACGTCTCTTCAGCCACATCCCCTTCAATCGGTCGGTCCGATAAGATGATGCGTTTCATGAGTTCGCGATGATTTCCCTTTAGTGAAATCTCTTCTTTCGGATCGACTTTCATATAAGGAGCCTCATATATATTCGGTAGGACGAGTTGTTTGAGCGAGGACGCCTCTCCGATTTGTAGGGTGAGACGATCATCGGCCCGCCTCGTCAAGAAGACATACCCTTCATTTTCTCCGCTTTGAAACGGGTATAGTTTTGGTTCAATGATTGGGTCAAGTGTGCGTCCGTTTCGAATCGTCTCGAACGTCACATAGATTGCCCCCGTATCTGGCGTCTTATAACGAAAAACTGAATCGGATATCACTTCTTCATGCGTCTCGTTCAAGTTGAACGTACTGGTCACCGCTTTAAGTTCGTCGATACGCTCAAACTCAATCGTCGAAACTACGTTCGACTCTTGAAACCGCTCTGGCTCAAGCGCTTCATACGCTTGAATGGGCTCCACAGCAAATGTTCGCTCCATCAACTCATTGCTGTTCGCACAAGTGAGGTACCGTTCATCTCCCGCTGCAAAATATTTCACTGTTTTGGAGCCGAGTACTTCATAGAGCGGATGATGAAACGTCACTTCCGCCACCATGGCTCGTCGCTCGGGCAAGACATCTGTCGGACGACGCTCACAGTATGTAAGCAGTTTCTCTTGTGTTTGTTTCGTTAATAGTATCTCAGGATCTTGCTCGACTCGATAGGAAGACAAAGGACGTAATTCGATTGCGTTCAACGTCTCGGCACCACATCCACTCAACAAGATACAACTGAGTAAGATTCCCCAATACGTACGCATTGATGTCCCTCCTCATTCCCAATTAGGTGGAAACCACCTAAATTTTTCTTGTACATCATAACATATAACCTATTTTTGTGATGATTTCAGAATTATTACGTTTCTGATGATTTGATAAAAGCGGTCCAATCCATTTTATGCCTCAACGTCTAGCCACAAAAAAAGAACTAATCCATCAAAAGATTAGTCCTTTTCGTTACACCATCAGTCGTTTTCTCGCTCATCTTCAGGTGAGTCATCTTGAGATGAGTCGTCCTGCGAAGAATCATCTTGTTCATTCTGGTCGTCCTCCGATTCACGGTCGACTTCAATGACCGCCCCATCTTGATTTAGTTCAAGTTTGACAAAGTCGCCGACACGCGGGGTGTCATCATCGATTTCAG
Organism: Exiguobacterium sp. s83; assembly: GCF_018617095.1. Lineage (GTDB taxonomy): Bacteria > Bacillota > Bacilli > Exiguobacteriales > Exiguobacteriaceae > Exiguobacterium > Exiguobacterium profundum. The sequence continues at coordinate 1,809,947 of NZ_JACSJP010000001.1, forward strand.
AACGTGCGGCAAGTGGATATACGTTGTCTTTCCCATCGATCTTAATCGTGACTTCTTGATTTGTGAGTTTGACGAGCGTGCCGTAAATATACGCATCATCATCACCACTCTCACGGTCCACTTCCTTCACTTCATCATCTCGGTTCAATTCGAGTTTTACCCGGTCACCCACTTGCGGTGTATCGTCATCGATTTCATGTGTCGCCGCTAAAGGGTATGTCGACTCTTTTCCGTTGAAGCTGATGGTGACATCTTCTTTCGATAACTTCACGAGCGTCCCGTATAGTTTATAGTCGTCTCCATCTCCCACTCGCGCTGCTGACGAATCATCTGATGCGCTACTTGAGCCATCCGATGTAGCAGGGTCATCTGGGTTGTCCGTCGATCGATCGTCACTCGCTTGATTGATTGCTTGTGGAACAATGACCGTATCCGTCTGATTCCCGTTTACGTAAAATCCAATTCCAACAATTGCCATGACAGCTAATAATGCGCCGATAATCCAACCGATGCGTTTCATGTTTGTTTCCTCCTCATGATGTGTTCTTCTTATTTTCATCATAAGCCTCTTCCGTGAGAGCATATTTAAGGCTTCATTAGAAGTTGATGAGAAAATGCGAAATATTCATCATCGAGTCAGGAAAAATATACTGCCATCCGGATGATTCGATCTACTTCCTATCGTCCACTCATTCAAGTCCGCCACTTCTTTCGCAATCGCGAGACCAAGACCGCTCCCACTGCGATCGCGCGCTTCATCTAATCGGTAGAATCGATCGAACAGCCGATTCCTCACATCATCCGTTAGAACGGGTCCTCGATCGCGTACCTCAATTCGATCACTCTTCAAATGAAGGCTCGTCTCTTCCGCATACTTCAAACTATTGTCTAATAGGATGACAAGAATCCGCTGTAACGACTCACGATGACCAAACCAGCTTCCTGTAGCTTCAATAGGTAAATGGACGCCGTGCGACCGCAAAAAACGTTCCCCTATTGATTCCCCAAGTTCAGCTAAATCGATTTCTTCTCGCTCTACCTGTTCGAGTGCAGCAAATCGATTCAATTCGAGCATCGGTTCAATCAAATCATGTCGCATTTGACGCGACTCCGTTAAAATATGGTCAATCGCTTCGGCACGTACACTCTCATCTTCTTGTCCCCACCGTTGCAATAACTTCGCATAGCCCTCGATGACGGTCAACGGTGTCTTGAGTTCATGTGAAACATCGGCGACGAAACGACGTTGTTGCTCCATCGTCCCTTCGACTCGCTCGATCATATGATTAAATCCGTCCGAAAGAGTCGTCACTTCATCCTTTCGGTCAGCCACTTCGATTGTCTCTAACTTACCGGACTCCGTGATCCGTTCCATCGTTTCTGTCAATCGGCGTAACGGTGACAGACCTTGACGTAAAATCCACCACGTCCCGAGGAACGTCAAGAGAACGGCAAGGAAGAACATGACGAGAAAAATGGTTGCGAGCGCTTGAATCGTATTGCTCACATCTCGATCCTGAAAGCCGAACGCTAGTCCATCCGTCGTCGCGACCACAAACCAATCATCGATGAGGGCCGGTTCCCCGTAATTGATGGGAAACGTCGTTCCGTCTGGCACTTCTCCTGCGATGATTCCCCATTCGCCGTTTTCTTGACGTTCTAACACGACACTGTCCTCATGAAGCGACAATACCGCATCGCTATTCCGGACATCTTCTTCCAAGAGATTCAACGCCTGCAGTAACACGTCAAAACGCGAATCGACAATTTCCTGTCTGGCGACGAACCAGGTCACGCCAAAGGAGACGAGAAGAAGCAACAGCATAAACCCTGTCATCGCCCACGCAATCTTTGTTCGTAGCATCGGTCACTCACCACGCTTCAACATATAGCCGACACCGCGAACCGTTTGAATCCAAGAGCCGGTCAATTTTTTCCTGACGTATCGGACATACACGTCCACGACGTTCGTATCCCCATAATAGTCGAATCCCCACACGTGTTCGACGAGTTGGTCACGCGTCAAAACTCGCTCCGGATTCTCTAAAAAGAAAACCAACAAGTCAAACTCACGTCGAGTCAACTCTACTTTCTTTCCGTCACAATATACTTCATGACGATTCACGTCGACAGTCAATGTCTCATATGTCAACACCTGTTCGGAATGGTCTTGACGAACAAGCTGGCGCATTCGTAAAAATGCCCGAATCCGTGCGAGCACTTCTTCTATTTCAAATGGTTTTGTGATGTAATCATCTGCGCCAAGATCGAGTCCACTCACTTTATCGTATCGATCGCCACGGGCCGTCACCATCAGAACGGGTAACAAAGGTCGCTCTTCTTTCAGACGACGGACCACCTCGAGTCCACTCATTTGAGGTAACATCACGTCAAGCAACACGAGGTCGACATCGTCAGCGAGAGCTCGTTCCAAACCGGTACGACCGTCTGTCGCCACCATGACCGCATATCCCGCATGCTTCAATTCCAACTCCAGTAATCGCGCAATCTTCGAATCATCTTCTACGACGAGAATCGTCTGCATCCTGCTCACTCCTTTGAAAAAACGCCGAGCGGTTCGCTCGACGTACCGTTATTCATTTCCCGAATTCAATCCGCAAAAAACAGACGAACGCCTTCCGGAATGGCTTGCTCGATTCGTCTTTCTAAATCATCTTCCCATTCATCCCACTTCGTATCGACTTGTTCCATCTGCTGTTCGACTTGCAGCGCCGCTAGCGATAGTTGCGACAGGCTAGCTTGTCCAGGTGAAGTGAAGAATAAAAATCCGGCAAGTCCGATTCCCATAAGTCCGATCGCCAATAAAGTTGTTCCAATGGTTTTCATTACACGTTTCATACACGCATCCCTCCTACCTCAAATCATACGACAGGAAAACGAGAAATCGTGGTGTACTTCATTAGAATTTCATGAGAAAAGGCGCTACTCATGTAGCACCTTACTCTTCGAGCACGGACTTCGCAATCGGTGCCCAATACGTCCCTTCCATCTCTGAAACGGTCGTCAATGTTTCACGATAAGCCGGGTCATTCGCTTTTTTCTCGGCAATCCCTTTCATCCAAAGGACATCCGCCTTATAACCGGATTCCGGATACGACTCGAGATAAGCCGCATAGTCCGCAATGTCTGCTTGTCCTAACTTATTGTCGACAAGAAGTCGATAAAATCCAACTGCTTGTTCTTGTCCGACTTTCGCGTTCCCGTCTAATAGGCGGTCGGCTTTTTCATACTGTTTGTCTTGGACGAGTGATTCTACCTCAGCCAGCGGTACGACATCCGTTGAGGTGTCCGGTGCTTCTTCAGTCGATTCCTCTGGCTTCTGTTCGTCCGAATCTTGAAGTTTCTCATTCTCTTCTTCGAGTCGGGCGACTTCTGCCTCGAGTTCTTCAAGACGTTCCGCGAGCGCTTCTTCTTCTGTCACCGTCTCGACAACGACTTCGTCCGGTTCGTCCGGCGTGACGACCGGCGGTTCGGAATCTGGCCAAAATACGAGCGCTACAGCTGCAAGACCAACGACAAGCGGGAGTCCGAGCCATTTCTTATCGAACTTGAACGCCTGTCGCCATTCGGCTAAATCCGAATGTTGGATGACAGCCGACGAGAACGAACGAAAGCGGCGCTTGGCCGCTTTTTTTCCGTTCGCCTTCACTTCTAGCGCAAGACCTAGTCGATGGAAAGCAGCAGGCACTTTCATCCCGAGGAGCGGCACGATTCGTTCGCTCGCTTCTTCATAATAGCCATGGTCGAGGAGCGTCGTGATGACACCGAACTCACTGGCGACAAGACGGAAAGAAGGATCGTATTCCCCTTTACGAGCCAACCATTCTGTCATATCGAACAATGGAAGTTCGGATAGCTCTCGTTCTGCTAGTGTCCGAATATCCATTGACTCAGCCTCGTTCAGGGTAAAGCGGGAACTTCGCCGTTAACGATCGCACGTCTTGAAGTGCTTCCGCGATTACCGCCTCGTCTTCATGTTGTTTGAGCACACGCCCGATGAGACGTGCCACTTCTTTCATATCCGCTTCTTTGAAACCACGAGTCGTCATCGCAGCCGTTCCAAGACGGATTCCGCTTGTGACAAACGGTGATGCCGGGTCGAATGGAATCGTGTTTTTATTGACCGTGATTCCTGCTGCATCCAATGCATGCTCAGCTGCTTTACCTGTGATGTCGATTCCTCGAAGATCGACGAGCAAGAGGTGATTGTCCGTTCCGCCCGATACGATTCGAAGTCCCTCTTCTTCAAGGCCTGCCGCAAGTGCTTGTGCATTCGCAATGACTTGACGTTGGTAATCTTTGAATTCCGGTTGGAGTGCCTCACCGAACGCGACCGCTTTTGCCGCGATGACGTGCATGAGCGGTCCTCCTTGAATCCCTGGGAAAATCGACTTATCGATCGCTTTGGCGAACTCTTCTTTACAAAGAATCATCCCTCCACGTGGTCCACGGAGCGTCTTGTGCGTCGTCGTCGTGACGAAATGCGCATGTTCGACCGGGTTCGGATGCAGACCTGCTGCCACGAGTCCGGCGATGTGCGCCATATCGACCATAAGATAAGCATCGACACTGTCCGCGATCTCACGGAACTTCGCGAAGTCGATTGTACGTGGATATGCCGATGCTCCCGCAACAATCAATTTCGGCTTATGTTCCTTCGCAAGTGCAGCGACGACGTCGTAATCGATGTGTTCTGTCTCTTTGTCTACACCATATTCGACGAAGTTATATTGCACACCTGAGAAGTTGACCGGGCTACCGTGCGTCAAGTGACCACCATGAGACAAGTTCATTCCGAGAACCGTATCTCCTGCTTCAAGCACCGTGAAGTAGACCGCCATGTTCGCTTGTGCACCCGAGTGTGGTTGTACGTTCGCATGTTCTGCACCGAACAATTCTTTCGCACGGTCACGCGCCAAGTTCTCAGCAACGTCGACAAACTCACAGCCACCGTAATAGCGGCGTCCCGGATATCCTTCGGCATATTTGTTCGTCAATACGCCTCCTTGCGCTTCCATGACCGCTTCTGAAACAAAGTTTTCTGAAGCGATGAGTTCGATGTTGTCGCGCTGACGACCGAGCTCGTGTTGCATTGCCTCAAATAATTCCGCATCCTGCACTTTCAACTTCGTCGTGTTTACCATGTGAAGACCCCCTCTAAATGTCTAAAAATCAACACCCCCATCGTACCACATGCTTGTTTTTTTGGGTATCGCAATAATCTGATGAAAAGTTGGGTATCATTAATAAGAATGTAACTGTGAGGAGGCCACTTATGATTGAGACAAAAGAACTGACGATCACACCGTTCGAACGGACACGAACGGTCCGAATCTACACACCTGCCGACTATGAGACGTCCGAAAAACGATATCCGGTCCTCTACATGCACGACGGACAAAACTGTTTTGCTGACGAGGATGCGAGCTACAACATGAGCTGGCGCGTCGGTGAATATTTAGACGCCTCGAAGCGTGACTTGATTGTCGTCGCCCTCGATAGTGCACCAGGCGAACAACGACTCGATGAGTATGGACCATGGGAAAACCCTTATATCGGGGAGAGCTTGCTCGGTCGTGACATCGTGCTCGGCGGGCAAGGTTCCGCCTATATCGAATACATCGCGCAGGAATTGAAACCTCAAATCGATGCCGACTATCGGACGATCCCGGAAGCGACAGCGATGATGGGGAGTTCGATGGGTGGACTCATCTCGGTGTATGCCGCCTGTGTGTATCCAGACATCTTCAAGCGCGTCGCTTCCCTGTCCTCTGCATTTTGGTTCAACCAAACCGAGCTGGAACAATTGATTGAAGCGAGCGATTTGAAGGGCGTCGAGCGTCTTTACTTGGACGTCGGCGCAAAAGAAGTCGAGGAACCGATCGAAAATGGACCGACGAACGAGATGTATCGTGAGTCGAGCGAACGCGTGTACAACTTGTTAAAAGACAAGGTCGAACACATCCGATTCGAAGTGATTGAAGAAGGAGTTCACAACGAGCTCGCCTGGCGTGAGCGTTTCCCGATGGTCATCTCCTATCTTTTTGGAGAAGATTTATAATTTGAACAAAAAAGCATCGCATTCGGTCGAAAAACCTAAATGCGATGCTTTCTTCATTTATTTGGATACTGAGCCCGTGGCCCACCAATCAGTTTCGGTCTCGTGACTGCGAACGTGACGTACGCCTCTCCGAGATGCTTCGATGATAACCGAACCGGTATCGCGACCGGTTTCAAATGCATCCCAATCAATGTCGAGCCGATATCAATCCCGGCATCTGCTTGAATCGATTCGACGACACATGGTTCATCAAAGTTGGCATAAGCCTTCTCTGACATCGCTCCGCCCGCGGACCGGATCGGGACGACCGTCACTTCTGTGAGACCGAACTGTTTGAGTGTCCGGCGCTCAACGGTGAGGGCACGATTGATATGCTCACACCCTTGAAACGCCAAATGGACACCTGTCTTCTTTCTAAATTCAAGGAATGCTTCCATCAATTCGCTTGCGACATCAATGGAACCTGCCTTCCCAATCGTTTTTCCGAGCACTTCACTCGTCGAGCATCCGATGACGAGAATGCGCTCATCATTCAAAGGAAACCGTTCGTGAAGCTCCGTCAAAAATCCGAGAAGTTCCGTCTTCATTTGACTCACTTCGATTCGTAAGCACTCATCTTGTCGACACGGTTTGAATGGCGACCGCCTTCAAAGTCCGTATCGAGCCACGTCGTCACCAAGTCGAGTGCAAGACCAGGTCCGATGACACGCTCGCCCATCGTCATGATGTTCGAATCGTTATGCTGACGTGTCGCTTTCGCGCTGAATGAGTCATGGACGAGTGCGGCACGAATCCCTTTGACTTTGTTCGCCGCAATCCCGATTCCGATTCCCGTACCGCAAATCAAAATCCCACGATCGAATTCACCTGCCGCTACCGCTTCTGCGACCGGGATGGCCACATCCGGGTAGTCAATCGAGTCCGCTGAGTGCGTCCCGAAATCTTTATACTCATGTCCGAGTTCCTCAAGCAAGGCTACGATTTCTTTCTTCAAGTTGAAGCCGCCATGATCAGCGCCAATTGCAATTTTCATTCGTTCATTCCCCCGTCTTCTTTGGTAGGCGTCTCGGTGGTTTCGTCACCTTTGACCCATCATTCGTTAATTTTAACACAAGTCGATTCACGAGTGGTTCGAGCTCGTTTCGCACCTGGCGATACACATTCATCGAACCGCCGAACGGATCGTTGATGTCCCGTTCGAGCCCCGTCACGAATTCATAGAGCGTGTACGTCCGCTCAGACAAATCCGGGTATGTATCCCGAATTTGTTCACGGTGTGCGCGTGTCATCGTCAAGATGATATCCGCCCAATTCCCTAACACCTCATCGAACGTCTGGGTGACATGATCGAGCTCAATCCCACGTTCTCTGAGAACTTGCAGTGCATTTTCAGAAGCATCGAATCCTTGCATCGTCCGTAGACCGGCTGAGCGAATATCAAACTCGTCCCCGGTCATCTTCGAACGGAGCAAGGCCATCGCCATCGGGCTTCGGCACGTGTTGCCACTACATATGAATAATACGCGTTTCATTGACATCGCGTGTCCTCCTCTATGTCTTTAGGCATCTTTCGTCGGGTGCACAACCTTTCCGCCCGCCGCTTTGTATAAACGGTTATAGACGGCTAATGCGACTCCGACCGGTTCAATCGTGTTCACATAAATCTCATCCACGTCTGTTTCATCAAATCGACGAAGCGCATCGTATAAGCGTTGTGCCGCCACTTCCATCGAGGTCCCAAGTGAATGCGTGACCTCAGCCGGTGTCGGGTTTTCGTCGAAGACGAGGGCACCGATTCGCAACCCCGCTTGCTTCCGTTCCTCGATGACACGCTCCAGATCTTCACGTGTGCCATCGACTAAAAAAACAGGTGCTGTCGGAGCATAGTGCGTGTATTTCATTCCCGGCGATCGTGGCGCGGCTTCATCGTTACTCAAATTGGCATCTAAGGCGACCGGTCCGATGACGGCTTCCATTTCTTCTCGCGTCACACCACCTGGTCGTAAAATCGTTACCGTGTCACCCGTACAATCCACAACGGTTGACTCGACTCCGATTCCGGTAGGACCTCCATCCACGATTCCTGCGATTCGTCCGTCCAAGTCATCCGCGACGTGTTGAGCGGTCGTCGGCGACGGTCGTCCGGAACGATTCGCACTCGGAGCCGCAAGTCCTAACCCTGACTTGCGAATCAACTCGAGTGCTGCCGGATGGTTCGGCATCCGGAGCCCGATGGAATCGAGGCCCGCGGTCACGAGCGAAGAAGCTCGTCCGTTTGAAGGCAAGATGATCGTCAAAGCGCCTGGCCAAAACGCATCCATCAAGCGTTTGGCAACAGGAGGAATCGAATCGACAAACAAACTCGTTTGTTCGATTGAAGCGATATGGACGATGAGCGGGTTATCCGACGGACGACCTTTTGCCTCAAAAATCTTTCGAATTGCCACATCGTTCATGGCATCTCCAGCGAGACCATAGACGGTTTCTGTCGGCATGGCGATGATTTCACCCGCTTGAAGAAGACGTACCCCCTCTTCAATCTCATTCGAATTAATCCATTTCGTTTCCATACGCAATCCCTTCCCTTACGGCATAGACGATACGGTCCTTGCCGTTTATATCTTTTAAAATACCCGTTTCTGCTTCAGGATAACGTTCAGACAGTAATGATTTCACATCTTGTCCTTGGTTATACCCGATTTCAAACGCAATCAAATGCCAATCGGCACGTAAGACGCGCACCGAATCCGCAATCAATTGCCGATACATGTCGAGCCCATCTTTCCCTCCAAAGAGGGCAAGATGCGGTTCGTAGCCGACGACCGTCTCATCCAACAATTCATCCGCCTCGATATAGGGCGGATTTGATACGAGGACGCGAATCGAGTGGTCCGCAATCGGGGCGAGCCCGTCGCCTTCATAAAATCGTACATTCGCACCAAGAGCGGTCGCATTCCGCTTTGCAACCGTTATTGCTTCCGGAGAAATATCAACGGTTTGCACGCGTACTCCGAGCTCAAGGCTCAACGTGATTGCGATTGCTCCGCTTCCCGTTCCGACATCGACAATCTCATCATCCTTCACGTGACGAAGTTGCCCAAGTACCCAATCAATCAATTCTTCTGTTTCTGGTCTCGGAATCAACACGTCCCGGTTCACTTCAAACGAACGCCCGTAAAAGGGAGCATGTCCGATCACGTGCTGTACCGGTTCTCCCATCAGTAAACGCTCGATTCCCGCCTCGAAACGTGCCGCTTCATCTGAGGACAATTCATCCGACAAACGAACGAGGAGACCCGTGCGGTCGACTTGTAGCACATGCATGAACCACCACTCGGCAGCCGCACGATCGCGCCCAGCTTCAACTAGCCGTTCTTCCGTCTGTTTAAGTAGCGCGGCAATCCGCATCATTCCGCATCCTCCATCAGACGTGCCTGTTCGTCCATGATGAGTGCGTCGATAATATCTTCGAGTTCGCCTGCTAGGACACGGTCCAACTTCTGAAGGGTCAAGCCGATCCGATGATCTGTGACACGACTTTGCGGGAAGTTATACGTGCGAATCCGTTCGGAACGGTCACCTGTTCCGACAGCCGATTTACGCTGTGCCGATAATTCTTCCATATGTTCGCTTTGCATCTTGTCATAGAGACGTGCCCGAAGGACTTTCATCGCCTTGTCTTTATTTTTATGTTGCGACTTCTCATCCTGGCACGATACGACGAGTCCTGACGGGATGTGTGTCAAACGGACAGCCGATTGCGTCGTGTTGACCGATTGCCCCCCTGGACCAGATGAAGTGAACGTATCGACCCGTACGTCCTTCATATCGATGTGCACTTCGACATCCTCCGCCTCTGGGAGAACGGCTACCGTTGCTGTGGACGTATGGATTCGTCCGCCCGATTCCGTCGACGGGACCCGTTGCACACGATGGGCTCCGTTCTCAAACTTGAGCTTTGAATAGGCGCCTGCCCCGTTAATCATGAACGTCACTTCTTTAAATCCACCGAGTTCGGTATAGTTCGCGTCAATCAGTTCCACTTTCCAATTTTGACGTTCAGCAAATCGCGTATACATCTTATACAAATCTCCCGCAAAGAGCGCCGCTTCGTCTCCGCCTGCCGCCCCTCGGACTTCGACGATGACGTTCTTGTCATCGTTCGGGTCTTTTGGAAGCAATAAAATCCGCAGTTTCGCCTCTAGCTCTTTGACTTCTGGCTCGAGGAGGTTCATCTCTTCTTTTGCCAATTCACGCATATCGGCGTCGAGCGTTCGGTCTTCAAGCATCGATTTCGCTTCCTTGAACGCCTGACTTGTCTCTTTATACTGACGATACATCTGTACCGTCTCTTCTAGTTGTGCCTGCTCTTTCGAATATTGTCTCAACTTCGTCGAGTCACTGAGCACCTCAGGATCGGCGAGCATTTCATTCAATTGCATGTAACGATCTTCTAATACACTTAAACGGTCAAACATGATGATCCGTCCTTTCTCCGTCAAATCAAACTCTATCTATTATAGCAAAAAAAACGGACCGCCGAGGGCGGTCCGTCGATTCATCAGTCTACCACAGTATGGCGGACCGGATGTGGTTTATTCGGTACATCATGACAATGTCGGCATCGTGGTTCGTAAGACTCGGAAGCCCCGACCAAGATGACCGGGTCCTCATACCGAGCCGGCTGCCCGTCAATCAGACGCTGTGTCCGTGAAGCAGGCGCTCCGCATGACAAACAGATTGCCTGTAGTTTCGTCACAAACTCCGCGCGTGACAACAGTTCAGGCATCATCGTGAACGGTTCGCCCCGAAAGTCCATGTCGAGCCCGGCGCAGATGACGCGTTTGTCTTCGTTCGCAAGTTGTTCGATGACGTCCACAATTCCCTCATCAAAGAATTGTACCTCATCAATCGCGATGACCTGTGTTTCTTCACGTACAGCATCATATAAGTCTTGGCTCGATACGATCGGCACGGCCACGACCGAGTTCCCTGTGTGTGAGACGACGTTCTCTTCATGATACCGGTCGTCGATTGCTGGTTTGAACACTTGGACCGGAATCTTTCCATAATGAGCACGGCGGACTCGGCGAATCAATTCCTCCGACTTCCCCGAAAACATACTCCCACAAATCACTTCAATCCAACCATATCGGTTCGTCACATGCATCATTGTTCTTCGCCCTCTCCATCGATAATCGCTTTCCGATTATACCTATCTTTCGAGTTGAGGAAAAGGGTTGACTTCTCCTAAATGCTGATTGAAAGAACTCCGTCCTTTATTCGTCAGCGTTCGCCTCTTTTTGTTCATCGATTAATTTCAATTTACGCGCGAGCGGTCGAATCGTGAGACCGTGCAGTGTGACGGAAATGAAGACGAGACCGAGTGTGAGCGGCAACATTTGTTTCGCATCATCAATCCCGAGATGCGCGACTTCTTCAGCAAAGAATCCAGCGACCGTCATCGCGACAATCCCGCGTGGCGCAATCCAGCCGATGAATCCTCGTTCTGCCAGTGGCAAACCTCCACCGATGGTCGACAAGTAAATCGCAACTGGGCGAACCAAGAACAGAATGCCCGCAATCGTCAAGAGGAGCGGCCATTGGAAAATGTTCAACAGCTCGACCCGGGACAGAGATGCCGTCAACAAGATGAAGACAGACGAGATGAGCAAGATTGAAATATCCTCTTTGAATGACTGCAGTTCTTCGATGATTTCTTCATCCCGATGCTTCGTATTGGCCATCGTCATCCCCATCGCCGTCACGGCGAGCAGCCCGACTTCATGCATCATGAGCTCGCTGAGTGAGAATAAAATGAGGACGGCCGTCAACGTGACCGAAGCACGGAGATAGCGAGGTACTTTTTCTGCCACAAACCATCCCATCAAGAGATGGCCGAACAAGTAACCGAGTCCGATTCCTACGATACAAGCACCTGCGAAGAGGAGTTGCATCCATAAATCCATACCTTCATAAACGATATATCCGAGTCGAACGACGAAGAGTCCGAGTAATGCTCCGACAGGATCGACAATGATGCCTTCCCACTTCAAAATCGCTCCGACCCGATCTTTCAAATGTGCCTGACGTAACAACGGAATGACGACAGTCGGACCCGTCACGACGAAGAGCGCCCCCATCGTCCAGGCAACGACCCAATGTAATCCTCCAACATATTGAATGAGTAGCGACATCCCGACAAACGAGAGCGCGACTCCAATCGTGACAATCCGGACGATCGACCGTCGGAACTGATTGATTTCGCTAAAATGAAGCCCAAGACTTCCTTCAAATAAGATGATGGCGACCGCAAACGAAATGATGGGACTATATAAATCTCCTAATAATTCACGTGGGTCGAACAGCCCAAGGATTGGACCGGCCAATACTCCAGCGAGCGTCATAATGATGATTGCTGGGATTTGATAACGCCATGCCAACCATTGGGACATGATGCCGACCCCGATCAACAAGCTGATACTAATGAGTATAAATTCCATAACGGCCCCCTCACGACAGTCTTTCGTCTCTTTACCCGTGTCGATGCAACAAAAAACCGCCAAGGGCAATCCCTAGGCGGTGAGCATACAACTTTACGATTAACGTTGGTATTTCTTGTTGAAGCGCTCGATACGACCATCTGCAGATGCGAATTTCTGGCGACCTGTGTAGAACGGGTGCGAATCAGAAGATACATCGACACGGATGAGTGGGTACTCGTTTCCATCTTCCATCGTGATTGTCTCGTTAGAGTAACGAGTTGAACCAGTGATGAATTTGAATTCTGTCGTCGAGTCCATGAATACGACTTTACGGTATTCTGGGTGGATTCCTTGTTTCATTGCTTTTCAACTCCTTCGGCCCTAAGTATTCTTTCAACCTAGAGAAAGTTCACTAGAATATAATATCACCCTACTATAGGTTTTACAAGTCTGTTTTCGTTTTTTTCACCGGTCGTCTTTTTTTCTTATCTGCCTCTAGCGCAGCAAAAAAGTCGAGGTTTGTTTTCGTCTCACGGACACGGCGCAAGAACTGTTCGACGAAGTCCGGGGACTCGTTCATCGTACGACGAATCGTCCAGAGCGAATCGAGTTCGTCCTTCCCGAGTAACAACTCTTCTTTCCGTGTTCCCGAGCGACGAATGTCGATTGCTGGGAAGATTCGACGTTCGGCCAATTTCCGGTCTAGGTGCAGCTCCATGTTCCCCGTTCCTTTGAACTCTTCATAGATGACGTCGTCCATTCGCGAGCCAGTATCAACAAGCGCTGTCGCGAGGATCGTCAAGCTGCCCCCATCTTCGATATTCCGCGCCGCTCCGAAGAACTTTTTCGGTTTGTGGAACGCCGCCGGGTCGATCCCCCCCGAGAGCGTCCGTCCGCTCGGTGGAACAGACAGGTTGTACGCACGCGTCAAGCGTGTGATGGAATCGAGCAGGATGACAACGTCTTTCTTATGTTCCACGAGACGCATCGCGCGTTCGAGAACGAGTTCTGAAATACGTGCATGGTTTTCCGGCGTCTCGTCAAAGGTCGAGAACGCCACGTCTGCGTCCGGTACAGAGCGTTGAATATCCGTCACTTCCTCCGGTCGTTCATCGATTAAAAGAATAATCAATTCGACGTTCGGATGATTCGTCGTGATCGAATTCGCAATCTCTTTTAAAAGCGACGTTTTCCCCGCTTTTGGTGGCGCCACAATTAACCCACGTTGGCCAAACCCGACTGGTGCAATCATATCCATGACACGAACCGAAAGATGTGTCGGCTCTGTCTCGAGCACCATCTGTTGTTCTGGATAAATCGGTGTCAATGCCGGGAAATAATCACGCGAACGCGTCGAGTCCGTCGACTCTCCGTTGACAGCTTCCACACTTAACAACCCTTGGAATCGCTCATTCTCTTTTGGTTTACGGACCTTCCCTGTGACGAGGTCTCCGTTTCGAAGATTGAAGCGACGAATTTGCGATGCGGCGATATAAATGTCTTCGGAAGATTGAGAGTAGTTGATTGGTCGGAGGAATCCAAACCCGCCATCATTTTGAGACTGTGGATTCGGTGGAATGATCTCTAAAATGCCTTCGAGGAAATATAAATCTTTTGATTCAGCCTGTGATTTCAAAATACGAAACATGAGCTCACGTTTCCGTGCTTCTCGGAAGTTCGGTACTTTGACTTCTTTGGCAATCTCATATAATTCTTTCAACGTCTTCGTTTCAAGTTCACGAAGTGTATAGTTCTTTGTCGGTTCTGTCTGTTGACTCATTCAAGTCACCTATCTTTCTACATTTCATTACAAGAAGAATTCAACTTGATTCATTTGTTCTGCCATCATCTAACCACATTTTGCCCGTGCCGTCACCGTGCAAAAATCACCTTTTGTTCAATCGTTTCCCTCTTGTACAAATCCTTACACAGTAAAAGATAGTTTTGTAACAAAATAAGTGCTATATCCACATATTGTTTCATTTTTGTTACAAGAAAACACTTTTTTGACTTGCGATTGAAAAATGCTATCGGTCTTGCGCATGATATAGTTTATTTGCACAGGAAACCGGGTATATGCCGCAACTTGTGCTCTACCATTAAAAATTACTCGATTTGTCATATACGAATGTCTTGATTTTAAAAACGGAGGGATTTATACAATGTTAAAGCGTATCGCATCAATCGTCGTCGCTGCCACTGTCGCTTTCTCGGGTCTTATGTTCTCAACAGGTGAACAAGCAGAAGCCGCTACCGGTACATTTGCTTACTCGAAAGTAAACGGTTTGAACATCCGTACTGCCCCGTCACTTACATCATCGAAAGTCGTCGCGAAAATGGATAAAGGTCAACGCTATACATACCTTGGTAAATCCGGTTCGTTCTATAAAATCAACTACAAAGGCACACACCGTTACATCTCAGCTTCTTCAACGTACACATACTTGAAAGCGAACACGTCGACATCAACAACGGTTTCAACGTCATCTTCTAGCAAACGTTCGAAACTCGTCGCTGAATCGAAGAAATATCTCGGAACACCGTATCGCTATGGTGGAACAACAACTTCAGGTTTTGACTGCTCAGGATATACTGGACACGTGTACAAGAAAGCAATCGGAAAAACACTTCCACGTTCTTCACGTCAGCAATACTCAAGCGCGAAGAAAATCTCGAAGTCATCGATCCAAGCAGGCGATCTCGTCTTCTTCTCACATTCAGGCGGAACGATTCAACACGTCGGAATGGCACTTAGCAAAACACAAATGATCAACTCAGAAACAGGCGGCGTTAAATACGCGAGCTTCACTTCTGGATACTGGGCACCACGCTATGTAGGCGCTGGATCATATCTCTAATACAATATCACGACTCGGTTCATCGGAACCGAGTCGTTTTTATTTTTGCTTCAATGCCCCTCTCGCGTTCGTTGCCGCAAAGACGATCATGAGTACACTCATCGTACCCGCGACTGCGAGCCCTGCAGATAAAGCACCCCAGTCAATCTCCGGTTGCGTCAGAACCGCTCGCATCCCTTCGAAAATATACGTGGTTGGATTGAACGTCGCCGCCACTTTCAACCATTCGGCTTCAATCAATTCTTTCGGAACGAACGTCGTCGACAGGAAAATTAAAGGAAAGAACAACAACGTCCCTGCCTGTGCCGCTTGTGCATTTCGTGTCTTCAAGGCGACACCTACTGAATATCCTGCGAAACCAAGTCCAAATCCAATCGCGAGCAGTACTGTGAAGAAGAAACCGATTGCCCCGACTGGAATCGTGAGACCTAGGAGAAACGCGACAGCAAAAATAAGTAGCGTTTGGACGAGTAACTGCAACATCCCCGCAATCATCGGTCCGAGCACAATCGCCGTACGGGTCGCCGGTGTCAACAAGAGCCTTGCGAAATAGCCACTCTCAATATCTCGGACAAGTGCCTGACCCGTGCCTCCCGCTCCCCCGACTGCACCTGAAACAATGGATACGGGTAAGATGAAATTCAAATAGTCGCTCCCTTCGAACTGAGGCAACGAGGCCACGCTCGACAAGCCACTCGTATACACAAGTAAAAAGAATACAGAAATGATCAAGTTCGGGATGAATGAAAACGGATTTCGAATAGTCGTCAGCAAACTCCGTTTCGTGAATAGCCATGTCTCAGTCCACACGGATCTCGCCTCCTTCATACGATTCGCCTGTCACTTTCAAGAATACATCATCGAGCGATGGTTGCTTGACAGTCAATCGTTCAGGCTGCAACCCTTGTTCATCCAAGGAACGAATAATCTCAGTCAACGTCATGTCACGTAACTCAAACGATACATGTGTGCCATTCGAAGATGTATGAAATCGCGTCGCGGCAAGGGTAGCTTCAGATTCTGTAGCGAAGTCCATCGAAATCGTCTCTCCACCGACGAGCTGTTTCAATTCCTCGGCCGTTCCTTCACTCACAATCTTCCCGTGATTGATGATTGCAATCCGGTCAGCCAACTCATCTGCTTCCTCTAAGTATTGGGTCGTTAAAAAAATCGTCGTCCCGAATTCCTCGTTCAATCGGCGTACTTCATTCCAAATTTCGATTCGGCTCGCCGGATCGAGTCCGGTCGTCGGTTCGTCTAAAAACAAGACCGTCGGACGATGGACGAGTGTGAGAGCCAAATCGAGACGTCGTCGCATCCCACCGGAATAGGTACCACTCCGGCGATCGGCCGCATCCGTCAGTGAAACGACTTCGAGTAACTCATCGGCTCGACGTTGCGCCTCTTCATTCGACATCTTAAACAAACGCCCTTGTAAGACAAGGAGCTCTCGTCCCGTCAACACTTTATCGATTCCTGTTTCTTGTAAGGCAACTCCAATCGATAATCGGACATCTTTTTCTTGTTTAACGACATCGAATCCATTGACACGTGCCGCTCCAGATGTCGGTCTCACGAGTGTCGTCAACATTTGCACCGTCGTCGATTTACCCGCACCGTTCGGACCTAAAAACGCAAAGATTTCTCCTTCTTTCACGAAAAATGACACGTCATCGACAGCTGGAACATCCTTGAATGTTTTGACGAGTCCTTCAACCTGAATCATCACACCCACCTCCTGACTATCCATTCCCGTTTTCTGACGCTTTCACCACAAAAAAGTCGTGGACGTTTTCACATCCACGACTTCTGATCATTCTGGTTTCATGACCATTTTTGGTTTTTTCTTAAGTGAGTGGTTCCCTTCGACGAAACGAACGGTACCGGACTTGGCACGCATGACGACCGAATGGGTCTGTCCGCCTTGTGACGTGAATTGGACTCCACGTAACAGCTCACCATCTGTGACGCCGGTCGCCGCAAAGATACAATCTTCACCTTTCACCAAATCATTGAGGAGGAGGATTCGATCCGTATCTTCGATTCCCATGTCATGGCAACGTTGTTTCTGCGCTTCATCTTCCGGGAGCAAACGCCCTTGGAAGTCTCCACCTAAACACTTCATTGCGACTGCAGCGATGACACCTTCTGGCGCCCCGCCTGAACCGAGCAACAAATCGACACCCGTTTTCGGGAAAGCGGTGTTGATGGCCGCGGCGACGTCCCCGTCCGGAATCAATTTGATTCGCGCACCGGTCGCGCGGACACGTTGAATGGTTTCTTCGTGACGGTCCCGATGTAAAATCGTGACGACGACATCTTCCACGTTTTTCTTCTTCGCTTTCGCCACGATTTCAATGTTCTCTTCAATCGAGTTGTCGAGACTGACGAGACCTGCCGCTTCCGGTCCGACGGCAATTTTATCCATGTACATGTCTGGAGCATGAAGGAGATCGCCTGCATCCGCGACCGCGAGAACCGCAAGTGCTCCCCACGTTCCGGTCGCTACGATGTTTGTCCCTTCTAACGGATCGACTGCGACATCGAGACGAGAACCGTAGCCATTTCCGACTTTTTCTCCGATGTATAGCATCGGGGCCTCATCCATCTCCCCTTCACCGATGACGACAATCCCTTTCATCGGAATCGTGTCAAATACGTCGCGCATGGCCGTCGTTGCCGCATCATCCGCTTCGACTTTCAATCCTCGTCCCATCCAACGGGCTGAAGCAAGTGCCGCCGCTTCTGTCACCCGAACCAGTTCCATCGATAAACTTCGTTCCACCCGAAATCTCCCCTTTATACCTCGGTTTGTTCCTCCACCCAAACGAGCGCACCGAGTTGTTTGAATTTGCCGACAAAGTCGACATACGAATCATTCAGTCGTTCCGCATGTAGTAGCGTCGATTCACCAGAAGCTTGGAGCGCTGACAGTACCAGGGCCGCGGCACTCCGTGCATCGGTGCATTCCATCTCTGCGTTCGCCAGCTTATTGCCGCCACGAATCACAGCCGATGCATCCTCCAGTGTAATTTGCGCATTCATCCGTCGCATCTCGGCGATGTGGCGGAATCGTTGCGCATACAATTTATCGGTGACAACACTCGTTCCGTCAGCTTTTAATAAGGCTGCCGTCATCACCGGTTGCAAGTCGCTCGGATACCCCGAGTAATGGAATACCCGAATATCTGTTGGCATGAATTGGTTCGCCGTCACGGTAATTGACTCCTCACCGACCTCGACGTCCGCTCCGAAATCCAACAGTTTTTGAATGACCCCTTCGAGATGTGTCGGAATGACCGGTTGGACGGTCACACGACCGGACACTGCACCGAACATCATGAACGTTCCGGCTTCGAGACGATCTGGAATGAGTGTGTGCGTACAACCGTGGAGGCGTTCCACCCCTTTAATTCGAATCTCATCCGTTCCTGCCCCACTCACATGTGCACCCATCGATGTGAGCATGGTCGCCACATCGACGACTTCCGGATCGCAAGCCGCGTTTTCGATGACCGTCGTCCCTGTCGCTAGAATAGCCGCAAGCATTGCACTCACGGTTGCCCCAAACGACCGCAAGTCCAAGTAAATTCGATTCCCAACAAGTTCATCGACCCGGACATGATAGAGACCTGATTCATTCTCAACATGAATGCCGAGACGTTCCAACGCTTTCAAATGTAAGTCAATCGGCCGTGGACCAATCGCATATCCTCCAGGTAACCCAACCGCCCCTTTTCCAAAGCGAGCCGCGAAGACCCCGAGTAAATAGACAGCGGCACGGACTTTGCGCGTCTCAGAACCGAGGAGAGGCATTGCGACTGCTTCATTCGAATGAATCGTCATTCGTTCGCCATCCCGCTCTACTCGAACCCCTAACTCTTTTAACAAATTGACCATCACTTCCACGTCTTCAATCATCGGAACGTTTTCAATCGTCACCGACTCTTCCGTGAGAAGTGCAGCCACAAGGCAAGGGAGAGCGCTCTGTTTCGCTCCGCTAATCTCGACGGTTCCTTCTAGTTTTTGCTGCCCAACGATATGGAGAATTTCCACGCTGATCAAAACCTTTCTACGACGGACTTATTTGGATTGAGCGTTGTTCCAATCCGCTAAAAACTGCTCAATGCCTTTGTCTGTGAGCGGATGTTTCATCATTTGTTCGATAACTTTGTAAGGGACTGTGGCAATGTCAGCCCCAAGGAGTGCAGCTTTTGTCACGTGAACCGGATGACGCACAGATGCTGCGATAATTTCTGTCTCGATGCCATGGATTGCGAAGATGTTCGCAATGGTCTCAACTAAATCAAGCCCATCTTGTCCGATGTCATCCAAGCGTCCGATGAATGGAGAAACGTATGATGCCCCGGCACGTGCCGCAAGTAAGGCCTGGTTGGCGTTAAAGATGAGCGTGACGTTTGTCTTGATTCCAAGCTCCTTGAACTGTTTTACCGCTTGCATCCCCGCTGGTGTCATCGGTACCTTTACCGTAATATTCGGCGCGATGGCGGCAAGTTCCTTTCCTTCTTCCACCATACCCGACGCATCGAGTGCAATAACTTCGGCGCTGACCGAGAGATCCCCGACGATCTCACAGATTTCACGAAGTCTTGTATGGAAATCGACACCTTCTTTGGCGACGAGCGATGGATTCGTCGTCACGCCTCCAATGACGCCCATTTGATGAGCTTTTTTAATGTCTTCCACATTTGCTGTGTCAATGAAAAAACGCATATGTGTCTCCTCCTTAATTTGTGATCGCTTACAATCTCTATTATGAGGAAAGTCATGTCGAATTGCTATACCCTTTACGTCAACGATGCGATTGCAAGCATCGATCCTACGACAAGGCCAATCCCAGCGAGCGTCCCGAAAAATGACCATTTCATAATTTTACTTTGCTTCACATAGTATGCTTGGTGTGGTCCTTCTTTCAAACGTTCCAATCCGTGGGTTTCAATCCAATTCGTTGCTGCCGTCTGCTCATCTGCCACAAGGTCGCCGGTGTAGACAAATGGAACGATTTCTTCCGGACGACTCAACCGTTCAAATCGCTCACGTCGTGTCGAGATATTCGCACCAATCCAATACAATTCTTTTGGTGTGTAAAATAGCGGAATTCCCTGCTCATGGAAAGATTTTATCCATTGATCAAAGGCAACCAGATCACGTTGATCGAACAAGATTTCCATGGCATCATCTTTTGTCATAATCGATAGCATCGGAGTGTACTCTACCGTAGGCCGACCAATCCGAACCGTCGGAGACGGCTGTGTCTTTCGGACAATCGCCGGGAAGAAGACGATTTGTCGAATCGCTGAGATTGGAAATGATTGCTCGACCGACTCGCCCGGTTCATGTCGATACGTTACACCCTCGATGCTCGTTGCGGTCATTTCGTATCTAGAGTGATTCCGTTCTTTCCAAAATAAACGACGGAATGTGTTCGTAAACCAATACACCCCAAACCCACCGATGGCGACTAAGACTAACAATGGAATAAGCCAAGGTACCGGATAATAATAAATTAAAATGAGTGGGGCGGCGGCTAATGCTAAAGAAAGACCAATCAACACGATTGCTCCATATACATAAAAGATTCGCCAAAACAATTCTGTCGGTCGCTCGTTATAAATCACAAAGACTCCCCCCTTTTTTTCACCATATATGTATACGTTCCCTAAATCATCAAAAAAAGGCTGACTCTACAAAAGAGTCAGCCTTTCAGGACAGGATTAAGCTTGGTTGCTTGAACCAAACTCACGCATCTTGCCAGTAACGACGTTATAAATCGCTTCGATACCAGGTCCGATAATTTTACGTGGGTCATATACTTTTGCATCAGCAGCAATTTTCTCACGTACCGCACGAGTCCATTCTTGTTGGCACTCAGTGTTGACGTTGATTTTGCTGTGGCCGAGCTCGATTGCTTTTTTGATTTGGTGCTCAGGAATACCTGATCCGCCGTGAAGAACGAGTGGAGTTTGTGTCGCGTTTGCGATTTCTTCCATCTCTTTGAAGCCAAGTTTCGGCTCGCCTTGGTATTCACCGTGTACAGAACCGAGTGCTGCAGCAAGTGCATCCACTTTCGCTTCTTTGACAACACGTACACACTCATCGAGGTCAGCGTATTGTACGCCACCGATAACGCCGTCTTCTTCGCCGCCAACTGTACCGACTTCTGCCTCAACAGAAGCACCCTTAGCGTGCGCGTACTCGACAACTTGTTTCGTCATTTCGATGTTTTCATCGATCGGGTGGTGTGAACCGTCGATCATGACTGACGTGAAACCAGCGTCGATCGCTGCTTTACACTTATCGAATGAAGAACCGTGGTCAAGGTGGATTGCAACTGGAACAGTGATGTTGTAGTCGTGCATAAGACCTTCAACCATTTTGACAACTGTCGTGAAGCCACCCATGTACTTCGCTGCACCTTCTGATACACCGAGGATTACTGGTGATTTCTCGTCTTCCGCAGCGCGAAGAATCGCTTGCGTCCACTCGAGGTTGTTGATGTTGAATTGGCCGACTGCATACTTGCCTTCGAATGCTTTGTTAAGCATTTCTGTCATTGATACTAATGGCATAATGACATCCTCCTGTCTGTTCGCTATTATACACGTTTGGGAAAAGTTCCCCCGTGCAATTCGTTCCCATTATAACACACCGTAAAACATGTGCCTATGATATTCGGGCATAGAAATGGCTTAGCGCAAGCGTTTACATATGTCATCTTGGTGACGAAACGTCAAATTTTCAAGACTTCTTTCACTTTTTCAATCATTCCATAAATATCAAACGGTTTCTCAAATTGTGCTGTGATTCCGAGACGGCGCACTTCTTCAATCACCGCTTCCTCCCCAAACGCCGTCATGATCATGACAGGTGTGTCTAACGGTTTCTCGCGCATGCGACGCAATACTTCATGTCCAAACATACGAGGCATATTCATATCGAGCAATACCAAATCATATTGTTCCCGCTCTAAAAACCCCCAGGCGCTGATGCCGTCTTGCGCCGTGTCCACGTCTACACCCATGTTCGTGAACACTTGCGCGAGCATCGTACGAATTCCGTCCTGGTCATCTGCTATTAACATCCGTGACATGCATGTCCCTTCTTTCATTCATCGTTTACCATATTCAAACAATTTAACCTTACCAAACTCATCTCTTTTTCGCGACGTCTATCTTTTGAAATCAAGGGAACGATGGCTCGGAATTGTCTTCTTCCTGTTCTTCCTTCAACTGTTCAGGTACGTCTAGGACATTCACCTGCTCGTAGTCGGTCACTTCCGCATCTTCTTCTTTCACGAATACCCGCAGATAGTTTCCTTCCGGTAACAACCCCGAAGTGGCAATCGACAGAGGACGTTTTTTTCCATCCTCGTCGTATCCGATGAGATCATAGCGATAACCGGATGAAGTTTGTGTCGCCACTTCTGCACTTGGAACTTTGACATAATAAACATCGGCCAATAATCGATTGGGATCGACATAACGCCACCCTACTACTAATAGAATGCCAATCAATAGGATGGCAACGAGATTTCGTTTCATAAAAAGTTCTCCCTCAATCTAAGAATCACTACTTATGAGGTATACCGTTATTCCGAATCGACGAAACCATGCCACAAAAAAGGTTCATCCTGTTTAGAATGAACCTTTCCTTCGATACAGTGCATTACGATTCGACAGTCACAGGCACAACTGCGATTTCAATCTCCTTCTCGACCTCTTCACGCTCTTCTTTCAAACGCTCATCCGACCATTTGAAGACGTCGGCCATGCAGCGAAGGACACCGTCTTTGTGTTGACGTACGAAATCGATATCAAAGAACATCGCTCCGGTCCGACGAATCAAGAAGTCGATGGCACGAACGACCGATTCTTCTTCAATGCCATAAATCAACTGTGCATAGACGACCTCTGGCAAGTCATACGCGTTCGAGTCCATCCGCTCGATGACGCGGTCAATATTCGAACCGTATAGACGGACGAGTTCTTCCGCGTGCCCCGCGTCGAGACCGTGATTTTGAAGTTCTTTCGTTTTCTTCTCAAGGAAGTCTTTGAATCCTTTCGAACCGCCGACGTGACCACCTGACATCGGCATATGCTTCGTCCGGCTCGCCAAGTAAACGACGCCTTCTTCTTCTTTCAACAATTTGGCGACGAGGTCGACGACTGTTTCTGACATCTTCCGATATCCTGTCAATTTACCGCCGGCAATCGTGATCAAGCCGCTGTCTGACTGCCAAATTTCGTCCTTACGTGAAATTTCAGAAGGGTCCTTTCCTTCCTCATAGATCAACGGACGAATACCCGCCCAGCTCGATTCCACATCGTCTGCTGTGACATGGACGTCCGGGAACATATAATGGATCGCATCCAAAATATAATCGCGGTCCTCTGTCGTCATGCGTGGATGCGCTTTGTTTTTATCGAAGAACGTATCCGTCGTTCCGACATATGCTTTGTTTCCGCGTGGAATGGCAAAGACCATGCGCCCGTCTGGTGTGTCGAAATAAATTGCCTGTTTGAGTGGGAATTTCGATTGATCGATGACGAGGTGAATTCCCTTCGTCAAACGAAGCTGTTTGCCTTTTTTCGAGTTGTCTTCTTCCCGTAACTCATCGACCCATGGACCAGTCGCATTGATGATTTTTTTCGCATAGACGTCATATGTCGACCCATCGATTTGGTCTTCGACGTGTACACCGGCTACTTTGCCGTTCTCATAAATCAGTCCGGTCACTTTCGCATAGTTCATGAGAAGCGCACCATGATTCGCGGCCTCTTTCGCCACTTCGATTGTCAATCGTGCATCATCCGTCCGATACTCGACGTAGTATCCACCACCGACTAAGTCATCTTTTTTGACGAGCGGTGCTTTTTTGATGACTTCATTCGGTTTGAGCATCATGCGCCGTTCTGCCCGTTTGACGCCTGCAAGGAAGTCATACACCATGAGTCCGATTGAAGTTGAGAAGGGACCAAACGTGCCTCCCTTGTGCATCGGTAACAGCATCTGTTCCGGTGTCGTGACATGAGGACCGTTCTCATACACGATGGCACGCTCTTTCCCGACTTCTGCGACAAGCGCCACTTCAAATTGTTTCAAATAGCGGAGTCCCCCGTGAACAAGTTTCGTCGAACGGCTTGACGTCCCGGCCGCAAAGTCTTGCATTTCGAGAACCGCTGTCTTCATCCCACGCGACGACGCATCGAGCGCAATCCCCGCTCCGGTAATCCCTCCACCGACAACAAGAACGTCATGACGTTCGCTTGTCAGTTGTTCGTATCGTTTCGCTCGTTCTTTCGCTGAGAAATTTCTGATTTCCATCTTATTCCCTCCTATAGTAAGTACGGTTCAATGAATAGAAAAAGAGACCACAACAAAAACAAGGCTTCCCCCTTCTGTTGTGGTCTCTCTATTGTCTCGAACCGAATATCAACTTTTCTCCTGTATTATACCCTATTCTTTTCAGTTCAATCATCTCTTACGCTTGCGCAATCTGTAATGTGTTCATTCACAAGCATCCGACTCGCATTTTTGAGTCGAGAAGCTTAGACTTCAAGGTATCATGTTGAAGGAGGATTTCAGATGAAACGTATGTTACAACCTTTTCAGTTCAAAAATGGCGTCGAAGTACCGAACCGCCTCGTATTGGCACCGATGACACATTACTCATCAGAGCCAACGGGCGAAGTATCCGAGCATGAGCTCGCCTACTATCGGAAGCGGGCGCAAAACGTCGGGCTCGCCATCACGGCTTGCGCGTACGTGACAGAAGACGGGAAAGGATTCCCGAACGCATTCGGGGTCAATGACGACAAATTCATCCCAGGTCTCCGTCAATTGGCGGAAAGTTTAAAAGCAGAAGGCGCAAAAGCCATCCTTCAAATTTTCCACGCTGGACGGATGTCACCACCTGAACTCGTCCCGAACGAACAACCTGTCAGTGCAAGTGCCGTCGCACCAGTCCGAGAAGGTGCCGTCACACCACGTGCCCTCGAGACGTCAGAAGTCGAAGCCATCATTGAGGCGTTCGGTGAAGCGACGCGTCGGGCCATCGAAGCCGGATTTGACGGAGTTGAGATTCACGGAGCGAACACCTACTTGATTCAACAATTCTTCTCACCGCATTCAAATCGCCGTGAAGATCGCTTCGGCGGTGATGTCCACGGACGTTTGACGTTCCCACGCGAAGTCATTCGTCGTGTGAAAGAAGCAGCTGCAGATGCAGAAGACTTCTTAGTCGGCTATCGTTTCTCACCGGAAGAAATCGAAGAGCCAGGAATCACACTCGACGACACGGATGTGTTACTCGATATGATTTTAGAAGAGGGCGTCGATTATATTCACGCTTCTCTCTGGAACTTCAACACAGCTTCCATGCGTGACGAGAATGTCACGGAGCGTTCGATAGACCGCATCGCCAATCGAATCAATGGTGCCATCCCACTCATCGGAGTCGGGCA
Organism: Exiguobacterium sp. s83; assembly: GCF_018617095.1. Lineage (GTDB taxonomy): Bacteria > Bacillota > Bacilli > Exiguobacteriales > Exiguobacteriaceae > Exiguobacterium > Exiguobacterium profundum. The sequence goes on from NZ_JACSJP010000001.1 coordinate 1,835,856, forward strand.
ACTCCAACGTCCGGCCCAAGTGGAAGACGCACTCGACGTCGTCGATTTTGCCGCACTCGGTCGCGAACTGATCATCGATCCAGAATGGCTCGAAAAAGTGAAATCGGACCGCGAAGACGAGATCGAGACAGAACTCGACTTGAACAAACAAGCCGAACTCGCTGTCCCAGCTCCGCTATGGAACGCCATCACGACACGTGCCGGTTGGTTCCCAATTAAAGATCAAGAAGTGAAATAAAAAAATGAACCTGCCGTTTATCACGGCGGGTTCATTTACTATTTCAACGTCAAGAGCTCACTCATCGTCACAAACGTGTACCCTTCACGTTTCAGCGCATCGAGAACTTTCGGCAACCCTTCAGCTGTGGACTCATGAATATCATGCATCAAGACAACAGCACTTGGATGGACATTGTCCATAATCAAGCGATACATTTGATCGGCATTACGGTGACTCCAATCAAGAGAATCGACCGTCCATAGTGCAAGGGTCTGCTCCTTTGTCTGAATGATCTGTTCAATCATTTCATTTTTAGCCCCGTATGGTGGACGAACCAATGATGGGCGTTGTCCCGTAAGCCTCTCAATTCGTCCATCAACCTGTTCGAGTTCCTCTTTGACTCCCTTCTCAGACAATTGTGTCAAATCCGGGTGATGTTCAGTATGATTTGCTAGCTCATGACCTGACAACGCTACTTGTCTCGCTACATCAGGATAGAATTCCATCTGACTCCCTAACATAAAGAACGTAGCACGCGCTTGGTATTTCTCAAGCGTCTCAAGGATGTGAGGTGTCACGATTGGATGTGGTCCATCATCAAATGTCAGTGCAACATACTTCCCATTAGGTTCAAGCGACTTATTTGAGGGATTCATGATTGGAGAATCTTCTTCTTGTGTAGTGGGCGTATCTAATTTGGATAACAAAAACGGCTCAACTTCCTTCATTGGAATATGAACTTCTACCACACCTGCCGCTCCCGCTGCCACTTCATACTCGTCAAATATGACATCTAGACCAGAGGACGTCAGTATCCACTTCGTCGATTTAGGATGTTTAATCGCTTCACGTAACTGATTCTCAAACACGTATTCTCGATGTTGTAATTGTGTGATGACGCTATGCTTGAACCATTCTAATGCATGTTGGTCATCACGTAAGACATCATCCCATTCAATGAACGTTCCGTCCGAAAGGTTCATCCGAAATACGTCGACAGTGGTTTGACCATTCGCACCACCAGTGAATGCATAAGTATGAACGACTAGCGTATATTCTCCCTCATTCGTTTGATATGTATCGGTCTGAATATTTAAGTGACCCGTTTGACCGTGACTAGGGGTGAGGTTGTGTTGAAATGCTTCTTTCTTTTCTAAAATGAATGCATCCAGCTCCTCGTTTAGCATTTCATAATCCGTTCTCGGAACTGAGATTGATGTCGTATATCTTTTCGCTTGTTCACTCTCTACCGTTAAATGTAACCCGGGGTATTGTCCGGTAAAGGATGGTGTCGGAACTTCTTTAATCGTTGGGGCGGCTCCCGCGATGTAATACCATGTACCCATCCCAATCAATAACGTCATAATAACTAACATGTGTCGTCTCATTCTTATTCTCTCCTATTTCATTCAATCGATTCGATTGTATCAAACTCTTCACGAATGAAATCGTCAATATGGCGACAAATATATACAAAATCATACAAAACAGGTACGTCGTCTTTAACAAAAGTAGGCGAGAATTCTCCCTCCTCTAAGCGTCTCGGGGCGTAGCCCAGCGTGGGTGGGAGATGAATCACCCGGTCCAAAAGTCTTTTCCCCCTGTGACAGATATGACGAACAAAAGTTCGTGATTCCGTCAGATTCTCCCTCCCCTTCCGCGGGTATCGGACGAGGAGGATACATCACGATCTTCTGGAGGGAGGAGGGACGGACATGCTGAAAGGTTACACATACAGGCTCCACCCGACGCCCGCACAGGCCGATTTCCTCATCAAGACGATCGGCTGCGCCCGGTTCATCTACAACAAGCTGCTCGAGGACCGCATCGCCATCCGCGATGAGGCGAAAGCGGG